>JAURWE010000064.1 GCA_030655075.1 Pararhizobium sp. | reverse complement strand
GTCGCGCCGGCATCCGGTGCGGCGCTTCGTCAACCGCATCGCCTCGCTCGCCTGCGCGTTCGACGACTTCGACGACGGCCCCGGCAAGCACTTCCTCGACCGCGTGCGCGAGCTGGTGCAGGAGATCGTCGACGGCGACTTCGACCAGATCGACATCTACGCCGCCAAGCTCGCGGCGCTGGAAGTCTTCATCGCCGACCAGACCCACGAGCAGGTGCAGGAGAAAGGCGCGATCAGCACGCTCGGCAGCAAGGAAGCGGAGCTGCGCCTGCAGCAGCGCTACATGCTGCAGCTGCAGGGCGCGTTGAACCCGCTGCAGTTGCCCGACTACCTGCGCAACTTCCTCGCGCAGGTCTGGAGCCAGGCGCTGGTGCTCGCGGCGAGCCGCGACGGCGCCACCTCGGACCGCGCGCAGCGCTACCGCCGCGTCGGCCGCGACCTGGTGATGAGCGTGCAGCCGAAAGGCTCGCCGCCGATGCGCAAGAAGTTCCTGATGCAGCTGCCGCCGCTGATGAAGGACCTGAACGAAGGGCTCGCCCTCGTCGGCTGGCCCGAGCCTGCGCAGCGCGAGTTCTTCGCGCGGCTGCTGCCGGCGCACGCCGAATCGCTGAAGCTCGCGCCGCAGACCGAGCTCGACCACAACATGATGGTCAAGCAGCTCGAGACCATCTTCGCGATGCCGGTGCCGGGCAGCGAGACGCTCTCTCCTGCCGATGCCGTGCCCGAGATCGACGCCGACGCGATGGCGCGCCGCTTCTCGGCGGAAGAAGCGCAAAACGTCGGCCTCGTCAGCGAGAACGCGGTCGACTGGTCGGGCACGGTCGACATCGACCTCGACGACACCACCGCCACCGGCACCGCGACCGAGAACGACGCCGACGCGGCAGTCGCCGCCACCGAGCCGACCACCGATGCTGTGCCTGAGCACACGCCTGAGGAGCCGGCCGAGGTAGAAGCGAAGATCGAGGCCGAGGCGACTCCTGAAGAGAAGGCGCCTGCT
>JAURWE010000135.1 GCA_030655075.1 Pararhizobium sp. | reverse complement strand
AGCTCGTGCATCAGCGCGAGCGCCAGCGCGGCATCGGTCCCGGGCAGCAGCGCGATGTGCTCGTCGCACTTGTCGGCAGTTTCGGTCTTGCGCGGGTCGATGCACACCAGTCTGGCGCCGGCACGTTTGGCCGCCTGCGCGTGGCGCCAGAAATGCAGGTTGCTGCCGATCGAGTTGCTGCCCCAGATGAGGATCAGCTTCGACTCGGCGAAGAATTCGACCCGCATACCGACCTTGCCGCCCAAAGTAAAACTTAAGGCTTCACCACCCGCGGTCGAGCAGATGGTGCGGTCCAACAGTGACGCGCCGAGCTTGTGAAAAAAACGACGATCCATCGATTCGCCCTGCACCAAACCCATCGTGCCGGCGTAACTGTAGGGCAGAATCGTTTCTGAATGTTTCTGCGCCTTCAAGCGCGCAGCGATCTCATCGAGGGCCATGTCCCACGACACCGCTTCGAACCGGCCGGCGCCTTTGGGCCCGATCCGCCGCAGCGGCGTGGTGAGCCGCTCGGCATGGTCGTTGCGCTCGATGTAGCGCGAGACCTTCGTGCACAGCACACCGCCGGTGTGGGGATGGTTCGGGTTGCCCTGTAACTTGACGGCCACACCCGCCTGCACGGTCGTGACGAGCGCGCAGGTGTCGGGGCAATCGTGCGGGCAGGCGCCGAGCACCGTGGTTTGGGGAGGTATGAAGGAAGCCGTGGCCATGACCATCGGCCGAGTCTAGTTTGTGCACGCGCCGCGCGCACGACGGAGGTTCGCTCAATGATCAATCGCAGACAGTTTTCCATGGCCGCCGCGGGCGCCGCGGCGCTCGGCAACTTCCAGATCGCGCGCGCCCAGAGCGAGGCGCCGATCGTCCTGGGCCAGTCCGCGCCTTTCTCGGGACCGGCCGCGCAGCTCGGCATCCAGTTCTACCAGGGCGCCAAGCTGTACCTCGACATCTACAACGCGCAGCCGGGCCACCGCGATGTGGAGCTGCGTTTCCTGGACGACGGCTACGAGCCCGAGCGCACCGTGGTCAACACGAAGAAGCTGATCGACGACGACGCCTTCGCCCTGTTCGGCTACATCGGCACGCCGACCAGCCTGGCCGCGCTGCCGCTGGCGGTGAAGGACAAGGTGCCCTTCATCGCGCCCTTCACCGGCGCGATGGCGCTGCGCGAGCCGTTCCACAAGAACGTGTTCCACCTGCGCGCCTCGTACAACGACGAAACCGCGCTGATTGTGAAGCAGCTCACCCACCTCGGCCTCAAGAAGATCGCGGTGTTCTATCAGAACGACGCGTACGGCAAGGCCGGCCTCGACGGCGTGACGCTGGCGCTCGCGCAGCAGGACCTGAAGCCGCTGGCGCAGGCCACGGTGGAGCGCAATTCGGTCGAAGTGGCCGGCGCGGTGAAGTCGATCATCGCGACGCGGCCCGACGCAGTGGTGCAGATCGGCGCCTACAAGGCCTGTGCCGCGTTCATCCGCGAAGCGCGCAAGGCCGGTTACGGCGGCACGTTCTACAACGTGTCGTTCGTCGGCACGCAGGCGCTGGCCGACGATCTCGGCAAGGATGGCGCGGGCGTGGTGGTGTCGCAGGTCGTTCCGTCCCCATAC
>JAURWE010000121.1 GCA_030655075.1 Pararhizobium sp. | reverse complement strand
GAAAACCGAAAAAGCGACTTTTAAGAGCATAATTTTAAAAAAATATTGGCGGATTTTCCGCCCAAAAAAGTCCCGATTTCCTGCGGAGCAGGAATAAAAAAAGAAAAGAAAAAAGCCCCGAAAAAGGAGTGCCAAAGGCACGAGAAAATTAAAAATATCGGACTGAAACAGTCCGAAAAAAAAGCCCCGAAAAAAAGGAAAAAATAAGGGCGAAAAATGTCAAAATCCACCAAAAAACCACCTCAAAAAATCCCGAAGAAAACCACCACCCAAAAACACAAAAAAAGCCCTCTGAAAAACAGCCCAAATGCAAGCGGATAGGGCGTTTCCTCATTTCTTCATTGTTAATAATTCAATTTTCTTTGCCTTTGTTTTTTTCTGTTTTTTGTTCTCAAAAAAACCTTTTTTGATATGCAAAATTTACAGATTAACAACGCCCGTTTTATCACTTACCAAGACGATTTTTTAACCGTTGATATTTTGGGCGGTGTGGATTTGTCGCAAGTGGAAAGAATGGTTTGCACGCTCCGCATTTCTTACCAAAATTATCCGCCGTTCCGCACGACTTTGGATTTATACAACGACAACCAAACCGATAAACTGCAAAGAACGCTTTGCGACAAGTGGGAACTGAAATTGATTGAGGTAAGCCGAACATTACACGCATTGACAATGCAGTTAGAGGATTACCGATTGCAAGAGTTAAGATTTACAGGAAAGCAACGGACACAACCATTTGAGCCGAGCCAAGACGACACAAAAAGAGCAACAGCGTTTTTAAAAAACAAAAACTTACTTCCCGAACTGATTAAGAACCTGAACATAACAGGGATTTTAGGCGAAGATGAAAACGCTGTTATTCTCTTTTTGGCGTTGGCTTCTTACAAGTTCAACAATCCGTTTTCTGTTTTGTGCCTTGCAAAATCGGGTATCGGTAAAAGCTACATTTTGCAAAAGCTCTCGGAATGTATGCCACCCAATACATACAGTTTTCATACAAGAATAT
>JAURWE010000062.1 GCA_030655075.1 Pararhizobium sp. | reverse complement strand
GATCTTCCGCGACTATTTTGTGCTCGAAACGCGCGAAAAGGGTGTCGACCAGATCGATGTCCGGAAATATGGCGCGCCGCTGACCAGCGGCCGGATCAAATTCCCCGAGGCGACCTATGTCGCGGGCCTCGGCGACAATCCTGAATATCATCAGGATAAGCTGCGGCTCGACTATGAGTCGATGGTCACCCCCGACACGGTGTTCGATTATGACCTCGCAAGCGGCAAGCTGGAAACGCTCAAGGTTCAGGAGATTCCGTCGGGTTATAATCACGACGATTATGTAACCGAATTGGTGAACATGCCATCGCGCGATGGCACTCCGGTTCCGGTGTCGCTCGTCTACAAGAAGGGTACCCCGCGCGACGGCAGCGCGCCGATGCACCTCTATGTTTATGGCAGCTACGGCTACCGTGTTCCGCCGGGCTTCTCGACGACGCGGCTCAGCCTCGTCGATCGCGGCATGATCTACGCGATCGCGCATGTCCGCGGCGGCGACGACCTCGGCCGCGCCTGGTATCTCGCGGGAAAAACGACCGAGCGCAAAAACACGTTCAACGATTTTATCGACGTCGCGAAAGGCCTGATCGCTGCCAAATATACAAGCGCGGGCAAGATTTCGATCGAGGGCCGCTCGGCCGGCGGACAGGTGATGGGCGTCGTCTATAATGAAGCTCCCGAACTGTGGGGCGCTGTGCTTGCTGGCGTTCCCTTCGTCGATGTCATCAACACGATGGTCGACGAAACGCTGCCGCTGACGCCGGGCGAGTGGCCCGAATGGGGCAACCCGATCACCGACAAGGCGGCGTTCGACTATATGCTCTCGTACAGCCCCTACGATAACGTCACCGCAAAGGCCTACCCGCCGATGCTGGTGTCAGCGGGCCTCAACGATCCGCGCGTGACCTATTGGGAACCCGCCAAATGGGTGGCAAAGCTCCGCGCGACGCGCACCAACAACGCTCAGCTGCTGCTCCGCACCAATATGGGCGCGGGCCATGCTGGCAAATCGGGCCGCTGGGGCGCGTTGCGCGAGGATGCCGAGGAGTTCGCCTTCGTGCTGACGCAACTTGGCGTAGAGAAATAAGAGACGCACCGCGATAGGCGGCTGGGTCAGGCGTCCTTGCCCAGCCGCGCCAGCCAGGCTTTCGCCTGCTTGGGCTCGCCCGGTGCGGTCGATGCGACGGGTCCGCGCGATGCTTCAAAATCTTCGTGCAGCGCGAAGGGCTCCAGCCCCAGCTGATCGCGCATCGCGTCGATTTCTTCGCCGCGGTCGCACAGGTCGGTGATGACGGGCTGCCATTTTGCGCGCGCGGCGCGATCCTGCGTATGGCCAAACAGGCCCCAGCTTCCACCGGCGGTCTTGTGCAGCGCCTCCAACAGCACTGCCTCATATTCGGCTTCCAGCTCGAGGCGGCGCATATCGAGACGTTCTAGGCGGTCGGCCCTGCTCATCGGGCTGGCAAATATCCGCGCGCCGTCAGACCCGCTTCGAGCGTTGCGGCATCCTTGAACAAATGCCCCGCAATGCCGACCGATTCGGCGCCATCGATATTCTTCGCGACATCGTCGATGAAGATCGCGCCTGCGGGATCGATACCGAATCGTTCGATCGCGAGCCGGTAAATCGCCGGATCGGGCTTCATCAATTTTTCGGTTCCTGACACCACAATGTCGCGAAACCGGTCGAATATTGGCTGCGTGGGGCGGAAACCCTCCCAGAATTCATGGCCGAAATTGGTGATCGCAAACAGGGGCACGCCCGCTGCATCGAGGCGCTCGACGAGTTCGAGGCTACCGGGCATCGGCGCCGGGATCGTTTCGTTGAAACGCGTGGCATAGGCGTCGATCAGCGGCGCATGATCGGGGAATTTGGCCTTCAGCTCAGGCAGCATGTCGGCCAGCGCGCGTCCGGCGTCATGCTGAAAATGCCATTCGGGCGTCACGACATGGGTGACGAACCATTCCAGCTCGCCCTTGTCGGCGATCAGCTTGGCGAAGAGGTAGCGCAGGTCCCAATCGAACAGCACGCGGCCGACGTCGAAGATCACGCTTTGCCGAATCATGGAGCCTCCAAGC
>JAURWE010000081.1 GCA_030655075.1 Pararhizobium sp. | reverse complement strand
ACTTCGCCGCCATTGAGCCCTGATGGCGGAATTGGTAGACGCGGCGGATTCAAAATCCGTTTTCGAAAGGAGTGGGAGTTCGAGTCTCCCTCGGGGCACCATCTTAAAAAAAGACCTTGAAATTCAAGGTCTTTTTTTTCGTCTGTCAAAAAGTGAGTAGCCACAGGCGAACGCAGAAACTGAGGAGCCGGGACCATGGAGTTGACGCTGGAAGCTGTTGCGCTTTTTGCTCTCAAGCTGGTGCATGAAACCGAAGGCGTGAGCCCGATTCTGCGCGATGACCCACTGATGGAGGGGTATGACCGTGAAGTGTTTGGGCTGTTGATACGCAAAGGCGATCTGGCCGGGATTCAGCAGAAGCTTGACGAATGTGTGATGCTTGCACTCGAATCCTTGGGCGGCGCCGATACCGTACTGGGTCGCGAGTTACAGCGGCTCGCGGTGGACGTGCGCCAAGCCTCGACACTTGAAGCACTCGATGCCCCGCTCAACGCACTCAGGGACTACCTGAAAGCCATCCTGTAAGGCGCCCTACCGCCGCCCTTCCACCGCCATCCGCACCGCCAGCCCCATCAGCACCGACCCCATCAGCCAGCGCTGCACCACCTGCCAACCCGGCCGGGTGACGAAAAATACCGCGATCGAACCCGCCATCGTGGCAATCATCGCGTTGACACTCACGCTGATAAAAATCTGCGTAAAGCCCAGCACCAGGGATTGCGCCAGCACACTGCCATGGCCGTTCGGATCGATGAACTGCGGCAGCAGCGACAAATACATCACCGCCACCTTGGGGTTGAGCAGGTTGGTCACCAGGCCCATGGTGAACAGCTTGCGCGGGCTGTCCTTGGGCAAGTCCCGCACCTGGAACGGCGAGCGCCCGCCCGGCCGAATGGCCTGCCAAGCCATGTAGGCCAGGTACAACGCACCGCCGAAGCGCAGCGCGTCATAGGCAAACGGCACCGCCATGACCAAGGCCGTGATCCCCAAGGCCGCGCACACCATGTAAACCAAAAAACCCAACGCCACGCCGCCCAGGGAAATCAGCCCAGCCGTGCGCCCCTGGCAAATCGACCGCGAGATGAGGTAAATCATGTTCGGCCCGGGCGTGAGCACCATGCCGAGTGAGATCAGCGCATAGGCCAGCCAGCTGGACACTTCAGGCATTGTTCGGCTCCTTGGTCGTTTTTCTGTCGACGTGAAACATTTGGCCAACGTTGTAGGCTTGGATGCCATGGTAGGGCGTTCAAAATGCGCGCGTTAGATACAGATCCGCGAGCAAAACGTCATACACCCACCGCACCACCCACCCAAGGGCAGGCCCATGATCGACTTCAATAACAAAGGCTTCTTCAAGCTCAAGCAAAACAACGAATACGCCGAACGCGTCTCGGCCCTGCTGCTCGACGGTGAGGAAGTGGTCGACGCCTACAAGGCCATGCGTGACGGCGTGGTGTTTACCACCAAGCGGATTATTGCGGTGAACGTTCAGGGCATTACCGGCAGCAAGAAGGACTTCACGTCGCTGCCGTATAAAAACATCGTGGCGTATTCGGTGGAGACGTCCGGGACGTTTGATCTGGACTCGGAGTTGGAGATTTACTTTTCGTCGTTGGGCAAGGTGAGGTTTGAGTTCACGGGGAAGACGTCGATTGTGGAAATCTCACGGTTGATTTCCAAGCATCTGCTGGGCTGATCGGCGGGCCAAAAAAGACCTTGGCGTCCCGAGGTCTTTCTTGGTGCATGCAATGCTGATTCAACGGATGTACACCTGCCCTTGTAGGCGCTGGCTTGCCAGCGATGACGCCAGTCCCAGCGCCTTCAATCTGTTCGGCAATAACCTGCTGATTTTTCCCACAATCACCATCGAATAAAGCCGATATCAGGTTCCGACACCCCTCTCGTAGGCTCACTCCTCACACAAGGAAGTGAGCCCGTCATGTCAGAGCGCTTTTACCCACCCACCGAAGAAGACTTACGCAAACGACGGATCCTGACCCCGCAGCCGTCGCGTGTGCCGTATTCGCCGTTTGTTGATTATTTCGAGCCACCCCCTGCCCCGACACCCACGCTAAACAAACCTTGCGGCTGCGTTTTCATCAAGCCCTGCCAACTGCCTGACGGCATCACCCATTACTTCAAGCCAGCCGGGTATATCCCGTTGGAACTCATCAAGGAGTACGCCCACTTAAGCCTGCTGGGTGGGCGTGAGGTAGACGGGCGGGGCGCGGTTGCCCTGCGCAAGATCGGCGGCAGCGCATTGCCCGCAGGTTTGGGGCAGTTGGCATTACGCTCGGCGGTTTGGGAGTCGGCGGCCACTGCCGTCGGGTCCGTCGCCGGTGGCCTGTTGACGGGGTTGGTGGCGCTGGCCTGGCCGTCGGAACTGGGTGACAGCGCGCTCTACAGCGAAGAGCAGTTGCGTTCGATGCAACGGGCGCGGTCGCAGATGCGGTTGCATATTGAGCAACGCGGGGACGGAACGCTCAAGGGGTATGGGTTTTACACGGGTAACCATGCCGATTGGCAGATGATTGATGTGGTGCAGTTTCAAAGCCGTGGCGATCAGTTTGTGGCGGACCTGGACGAGGGCGTGGAGCTGATCTGGACGCCCGCCGTTGATCCAAGTGACACGCTGGGTATTCCAGCCTTGGAGGCTGCGCCGCAGGCGCCGGTGATCTGGATTTATCCGCCGACGGAAAAGGCTGCGCAGATTCTGGTGAACCCGATTTATCCGCCGGAGTATCGGGATTTTATTCTGGTGTTCCCGGTGGAATCGGGGGTTCGGCCGCTGTATGTGGTGGT
>JAURWE010000068.1 GCA_030655075.1 Pararhizobium sp. | reverse complement strand
GACGTCACCTCGAAGCCCGGGCCCTGCGCCACCACGCGCACCTGCGCGCCGGCCGCGAACACCTGGGCCGGCTTCACCATCGAAAGGCGCAGCGGCTGCCCGGCGACCAGCGAGCGCGATGCGGTCTGCCCCACCCATTGGGCCGGGTCGACCACCACCGGCGACGCTTCCGCGGCCCAGTCGGCCTCGGCCTCGACCGCGTCGGCCGCCGTGAGCACGGTGCCGGCGACCACGTTGTCGCGCAGCACCCAGGCCGGCCCGAAGGCCTTGACCGTGACCGGAAGGAACACGTTCCAACGGCCGCCGCCGTCGGTGCAGCGCAGCCCGAGCCGCGTCCGGCCCCAGAGCCGCATGCCGACCGGGATGTAGGGCTCCACATGCGTGCAGGGCGCGAGTCGAAGACGGCTGTCGAGCGAGCCAATGCTCACTTCCATGCGCAACGCCGAAGCCGATGCCGACTGCGCTTTGGCCACCGCGTCGTCCAGCCATTGCTGGGTGGCGGTGACGAATCCGGGCGCGACCTCGGCCCCTTGCGACGGGGCCTGCGGCACGAGCTGTTGCGCGAGTGCGGGCGCGAGCAGCGCGCCAAGCAGCGCGGCACCGGCCAGCGAAACACGGATGTGAAAAGAGGGCATGACGCGCCTTTCCAAAGAGGAAGCTGCGGCCACATTGCCGCGATGAGAACTTTAGGCAACCCGGGGCGCCACAAAGCGCCGAACAGGCCGCGATTCCCCCCTTTACTCCGTGCTTCCCGAAGCGCCCCGGTTTCCATAATTTCCGCACGGCCCGAGGTGGGCCGCCCACTCCCATTGCGGGGATCGCGAGGCGAACATGCTGGACAAACTGACGAACTCACTGGACTTCCACACGAAGGCCCTGGTGCTGCGCGCCGACCGCCAGCGCCTGATCGCCAGCAACATCGCCAACGCCGACACACCCGGCTTTGCAGCGCGCGACATGAACTTCGCCGAGGCGATGCGCAATGCCACGGCTGGCGGCTCTGCCAGCGGCAACGCGTTGGCGATGCGCACCAGCAGCGCCGACACGGGCGCGGGCCGCGCCGGGCATATCGCGCTGGGCGCCGGCAGTGCCAGCGGCGCGGAGGGCGGCGAAAAAGGCTACGTGGTGCAGACCCAACCCACGCTCGACGGCAACAGCGTGGACCTCGACCGCGAGCGCGCCGCCTTCGCCGACAACGCAGTGCGCTACGAAGCCACGCTGCGCTTCATCAACGGCCAGAGCAAGACCATGCTCGCGGCCATCCAGGGGCAATAAACCATGTCGATGTTCTCGATCTTCGGCATCTCCGGCAGCGCGGTCAGTGCGCAGTCGCAGCGGCTCAACGTGGTGGCCAGCAATCTCGCCAACGTCGATGCGGTGGCCGGCCCGGACGGCCAGGCCTACAAGGCGCGACAGGTGGTGTTCCAGACCGTGGCCTATGGCAACGGCAGTGACGCGGGCGTGCGCATCGACGCCGTCACCGAGAACCAGACGCCCGGCCGCAGGGTGCATGAACCGGCCAGCCCGGCCGCGGATGCAGAGGGTTACGTGACGCATTCCAACGTGAACGCGGTGGAGGAGATGGTCAACATGATCTCGGCCTCGCGCTCCTACCAGAACAACATCGAAGTGATGAACACCGCCAAGAGCCTGCTGCTCAAGACGCTGCAGCTCGGCCAGTGAACCACAGGAACACCCCATGACCGTCACCGCAGCCACCTCATCCCTGGCCGTCACGTCCAGTGCCGATGCCACCGCCACCAAGAAGACCGGTTCGGACGAAGCACAGGACCGCTTCCTCAAGCTGCTGGTCGCGCAGTTGAACAACCAGGATCCGATGAATCCGATGGACAACGCGCAGATGACCACGCAGATCGCGCAGATCAACACGGTCACCGGCATCCAGCAGCTCAACGACACGATGCAGGC
>JAURWE010000067.1 GCA_030655075.1 Pararhizobium sp. | reverse complement strand
TGGCGCCGATACCGGCCGGCCACTGCACGGAAGTGTTCACGCCGACCTTCGACTTGAAGTCCGGGCTAACGTCCGAGAGATAATAGACGAAGTTATAGGTGGTGCCCGACCCGTCCGAACGATGAACGATGGCGATCGCCTGGTCCGGCAGCTTGGCCGACGGATTCAGCTTCTGGATGGCCGGGTCATTCCACTTCTTGATGTCGTTGAGGAAGATCTTGGCCAAGGTCGGTCCGTCGATCGTGAGTTCGCCCGGCTTGATGCCGTCGAGGTTCACCACCGCAACGATGCCGCCCATGACGGCCGGGAACTGGGCCAGGCCGTGCTTGTCGAGATCGGCGCCCGACAGCGGCGCGTCGGTCGCGCCGAAGGTGACGGTCTTGGCCTGGATCTGCTTGATGCCGCCGCCCGAACCGATGGACTGATAGTTCAGGCCATTGCCGGTCTCTTTCTTATAGGCGTCGGCCCACTTGGTATAAACGGGATAGGGAAAGCTCGCGCCGGCGCCCGAAATATCGGCAGCGTTGGCCGGTGTGAAAGCTGCGGCGGCGGCGGCGGCGGCGGCGGCAACAATAACGGTCCAGTGTTTCAAGGGAAGTCTCCATGTTGTGGGCTCGTTGGCGGTCCTTGGCGACCCTTCGCCACGACCCCTGAGCCCTTACGCCCGGGTGACCTAGGCGTCGTCCGTCACCGTTCTATGAAGCTTATGTGACAGTGACATGACAGCGTAACCTTCTGTAAAGGTGAGAGAATTCGCTGCGTGCGCGGCTTTCATCTGTGCATTGCCACAGCGCTGTGTAACAATGGCGGCCTCGTCCGATGCCCTGCGCCGGAGGTTTCATGGCCAAGCTCGTCTTTGGGATGAATGTGTCGCTTGACGGCTACGTCGATCATGAGAAGTTCGCGCCGGGCCCCGCGCTGTTTCGGCACTGGATCGAACAGGTGAGTGCGCTGGCGGGCAGCGTCTACGGCAGCCGCATGTACGAGATCATGCGCTATTGGGCCGAAGACCGCCCCGAGTGGACTGCAGAGCACCGCGAATTCGCCCTGGCATGGCGGCGCCTGTCGAAATGGGTCGTATCGCGCTCGCTGACATCCGTTGGACCCAACGCGACGCTGGTGCGGGATGACATGGAGGCCGCTGTCCGGGACCTGAAGGCCCGGCTCGATGGCGAAGTGTCAGTCTCGGGACCCGTTCTGGCCCAGAGCCTCACCGAGCTTGGGCTCATTGATGAGTATCGGCTGTACTTCCACCCGGTCGTGCTCGGCCGCGGCTCGCCGTTCTTTGCCGGCCCAAGGCCGCGGCTGCGCCTTGTCGCCACCGACCGCATCGACGACGACGTCGTCAGGCTGACCTACGTCCCGGCGTGATTGCGCAAGTCGCTGACTTTGTCGCCGCTTGCAACGCTTCCAAACCCGTCATCCTGAGGCGCGAGCAAAGCGCAGCCGCGCTCGTACCTCAGGATGACGGATCAGAGACCGTCCCAACAACAAGATAGAGTTTTGAGCGCTACCCGCCCTCGCCCGCCCTCAGCGGCAAATGCATCGTAAAGGTCGCGCCGTCGCCGCGCTTGCTCTCGATCGAGACGCGGCCGCCATGGCGGGCCAGCACATGCTTGACCAGCGACAAGCCGAGGCCGGTGCCGCCCTGCGAGCGGCTGTCGGCGACATCGACACGGTAGAACCGCTCGGTCAGGCGCGGCAGATGCTCGGGCGCAATGCCAGGTCCATGATCGCGCACGGCAATGCGCACTTCCGGCGAACCGGCCCGCGTCTGCGCGCGTGACAGGGTAATATCGACGCGCTTGCCGGCGGCGCCGTATTTCAGCGCGTTCTCGACCAGATTCTCCAGCGCGCGGATCAGTTCGTCGCGGTCGCCGAGCACGACCAGCGGCTCGTCCGGCGACACGACCTCGATCTTGACCTGACGGTCGCTCGCCAAAGTCTGCAGGCCGTCGGTGACCTGACGCACCAGAGGCGCCAGATCGACCAAGGTGCTCGGCGTCAGATGCGCATTCAACTCGATACGCGACAGCGACAGCAGATCGTCGATCAGCCGCGCCATGCGGGAGGCCTGCTGCTGCATGATGCCGAGGAATTTCTCGCGCGCCACGACGTCATTCTTCGCCGGACCCTGCAGGGTCTCGATGAAGCCGAGCACGGCGGCTAGCGGCGTGCGCAATTCATGGCTGGCATTGGCGATGAAGTCGGCGCGCATTTCCTCGACCCGGCGCAAGGGCGTCAGGTCGTTGAAGGTCATGATCAGAATGCCGGAGGCCTTGCCGCCATTGCTGAGTTCGACCGGCGTCACGAAGGCCTCGAACCAGCGGTCCAGCGGCACACGCTCGAAAAACTCGACGCGCTGTTGCTCGCCGGTTTTGCCGGCGCGGCGGATCGCATCCACCAGTTCGGGCATGCGCAGGGTAATGAGCGCTGGCTCGCCGCTGCGCAGCGCCGGCGCAATGCCGGTGGCGGCGGCGTTGAAGGCGATGACGCGGGTGTCGCGGTCGAGCACGATGACCGCGCCGGGCATGCCGCCGATCAGCTGTTCGATCAGCGAGGCCTGTGGATGCGGCCCGCCCCGGCCCGCCGACGGGCGTGGACTGCGAACGCGGCTGACGTCGCGCTGGCCGGTCAGCACCCGCCAGGCGCCAATCACACGGCCCGGCCGGTCCGTTCCGTTGTCACCACCCTGATCGTCGCCGGCCATGGCTAGAGCTTGCCGGAGGCGTCAGGCTTTTCCGGCTCAACGGCGAGGATCGGCGTCGCTACCTTGGTGACCGGCGCCAGTTCGATCTTCTCGCGCTCGCCATGCATGTTGAGCAGGATTTCGCGCACGCCGAGGATCAACAGCGCGAAGGCGAACGGCGTCAAATAATACAGCATGCGGAACAGCAGCAGTCCCGCGAGAAGGTGTTCCTTCTCGAACTGGTACAGCGCAATCAGCATGGCGGCGTCGAACACGCCGAGGCCGCCCGGCGAATGGCTGGCAAAGCCGAGCAAGGTGGCGGTGACGAAAATGACTGCCAGCGTGATGAAGTCGATATGCGGCTCGGTCGGCAGCAGCATGTACATGGCGAGCGCGCAGAAGCTCAGGTCGATGATGCCGATGCAGATCTGCAAAAGGGTATTGGGGCCGCGCGGCAGCCGGACGGTCCAGCCGCCCTTGCCGACCTCGCGCTGCGCACTCCACACCCAGGCCAGGTAGCAGCCGAGGACGGTCAGCAGGCCAAGCCCGATCAGGCGGTTGGCGGTTTCGCCGAGTTGGTCGATCGCGCCAGCCGCGGTCGGGTGGATGGTAATGCCGATGCCGAGCACGGTGACATTGCCGAGCCAGAAGGTCAGGCCGGCAACGAAGCAGATCTTGGCGACCTCGATCGCGTCCAGCCCGTAATGCGAATAGATGCGGTAGCGCACCGCGCCGCCGGTAAAGACCGTGGCGCCGATATTGTGGCCGATCGAGTAGCTGGTGAAGCCGGCCAGCGCCGCGATGCGGTACGGCACGCTGCGGCGGCCGATCGTGCGCAGCGCGAACCCGTCATAGAATGTCAGGGTGAAATAGCCGCCGATCACGAAGGCTGCCGCGGCGACGATATTCAGCGCCGGCGTCGCCTTGATGGCAACGATGACCTCGTCGACATTGATCTTGTGCAGCATCCGCCACAGCACAGTGATCGCCACGCCGATGATGGCAACACTGTGCAGTACGCCAACTTTATTCCAGCCGACATACTTCTGGAATTATCGCGCCACCGCGGGCAGCGTATGAAGCATCGAACCTCCGGACGGGC
>JAURWE010000059.1 GCA_030655075.1 Pararhizobium sp. | reverse complement strand
CATGTCTGAGTTGCTGCGCATCGAGAACCTCAGCGCCGGCTACGGCGAAGCCGTGGTGCTGCACGATGTGGCGCTGGCGCTCGGCGAAGGCCAGACGCTCGCGCTGCTGGGGCGCAACGGCACCGGCAAGACCACGCTGATCAACACGCTGGCCGGCGCCACGCGCCAGCATGGCGGCAGCATCACGCTGGGCGGCGTCGCGCTGCACAAGCTGTCGCCGCACCAGCGCGCGGCTGCCGGCATCGGCTGGGTGACGCAGGAGCGCAACATCTTCAAGTCGCTCACGGTGAACGAGAACCTCACTGCGGTGGAGCGGGCAGGGCCATGGAACGCGCAGCGCGTCTACGAAATGTTCCCGCGCCTGGCCGAACGCAAGACCAATCTCGGCACGCAGCTCTCGGGCGGCGAGCAGCAGATGCTCGCGGTGGGCCGCGCGCTGGTGGTCAATCCGCGCCTGCTGCTGTTGGACGAGCCGCTCGAAGGCCTGGCACCGATCATTGTCGAAGAACTGCTGCGCGCCATCCGGCGCATCACGCGGGAAGAGGGGCTGGCGGCCATCATCGTCGAGCAGCATCCGCAGGCGATCCTCGCTATCTCAGATCACGCCGTGGTGCTGGACCACGGCACGGTGGTGCATGCGGACACGGCGGCGGCGTTGCGCACGCAGCCCGCGGTGCTCGAACGGCTGCTGGGCGTCGCACGCTGAGGGCGGTGCGGGCGGTGTCGGCGGTGCCGGCGCAGCGCGGCCCGAGCCAAGTCAGACCGGCGCAGCCACCCGTGGGTCCTCGGTGGCGACCGGCAACGCCTGTACCGGCATCGGCACCTGAAGCCCGGCGGCGACGAGCTTGCGCAACGCATCGACCGACTGCGGCCGCCCGAAGAGCCAGCCCTGCGCATACTGCACGCCGCGTTCGCGCAGGAAGTGCGCCTGCGCCTCGGTCTCGACGCCCTCGGCCACCACTTCCAGGCCCAGCGTTTTCGCCAGGTCGATGACCATCGTCACCACTTGGTCGCCTGCGCCCACACCCGCCACGCCGATCGTGTCGACAAAACGCTTGTCGATCTTCAGCAGGTCCAGGCGAAAGCTGCTCAGGAAGGCCAGGCTCGAGTAGCCGGTGCCGAAGTCGTCGATCGCCACCCGCATGCCGACGGTACGAATGTCGTCGATCACCTGCATCACGGTCGGGCTCTCCAGGAACCCGCGTTCGGTGGCCTCCACCCAGAAACTCTGCGGCGGCAGGCCGGTGCGCTCGAGCATGTCGACCAGCATGCTCACGGTTCGCGTCGAGTTCAGGTCGGCGGCCGACAGGTTGATGCTGATGTGAAAGTCGGGGTGCTCGTGCAGGAACGCCGTGGCATCGCGGGCGACCAGTTGCACCACGCGCTCGGTCACCCGTTCGATGAAGCCCGCCTTCTCGGCCGCGGCGATGAACCGGTCGGGCGGCACCAGGCGCGCGCCGCGCTGCCAGCGCATCAGCGCCTCGGCGCCGATGCAGCGCCCCGTGCGCAGGTCGACGATCGGCTGGTACTGCATGAACACCTGGGACGACTGCAGCGCATAGCGAAAGCCCGCGGCCTTCTTCACGTAGAGCCGTGCCAGCAGCCACAGGCCTGCCGAAAGCAGCACGCCGACGAGGATGCCGATGGGAACGAAGAACCGGCGCGCTTCGTCGATGCGCACCTGAACGCGAGGCTGGGGGTATGCCACGTAGGCCACCACGTCCTGCTCGGGCATGGCGCGCATGGCGACGACGTGGTTGCCGTCGGCGAAGGTGGTGAAGGCCTGCTGCGCGATGGCCGAACTCCAGGCGGGTTCGAAATCGCCACGGCCGATCACGCGCTTGCCGGTCGAGCGCAGGAATATGCCCAACGCCACATCGGGCGCCGTGCGGAAGATGTCTCGCGTCACGGCCTCGTCGATGAAGACGATGACGCCGTCGCGTTCGGCCGCGAGGTACGTGTGGCCTTCGAGGCCTGGCAGCCTGAGGCCGGTCCTGACACGGATGCCGGTGGGCCCGATGGCGGTGACTTCATCGAGTTGGAGTCCGTCTCCGTAGGCCGCAAGCGACGAGCACAGGAGCTTGCCGTCCTTCACGCGACCGACTGCATTCGTGGCCATTGAGCCCGCGTCGGCCTGGCGCAGCCGCAGCATGCCCGCTTCGCCGCAGACGTCGGACCCCGGCGGCGCGCGGGAAACCATGTTGATGATGGCGTCGACGTCGGCGCTGCTTGCTTCTGCCTTGCGCAACACTTCGTCGACGATGCGCATCGCGCCCTCGCCGCTGAGTTTGCTGCCGCGCCCCTCGGCCAGGTGCATCGAGACCAGCACGCAAGCGCCGACGACACCTGCGCTCACGAACCACAGTGCGAGGGGCGCCAGCTTGCGCCGCAGGTCGATCCGGGGCAGGGTCACAGAGGCGCTCTCACGTGACACGGGGCCGCGGCGCCGGTCGTGGACAGCAGGAAAAGGGAGTGCATCGGGTGGTCGCCAGCAGGGACGGAGATGGTTCCATCATCGCCGCAATCCGCAGGCGTCCCGGAAGATTTCTTCAGGCGGCGCCACGGTGCAGGCGCGCCGTGTTGCGCCCCTCGGCCTTGGCCTGGTAAAGCGCCTCGTCGGCACGTTGCAGGAGCTCTCCGGTCGGCACCAGTCCGTCGCTGCTGCTCGCCACGCCGATGCTGACCGTCACACCGCCGTACAGGCCGCGGGTCTGGCTGGCGATCACCGCGATCAGCTGCCGGGCGACCTCCAGGGCGTCCCCACCGTCGGTGTCGGGCAGCAGTGCTGCAAATTCCTCCCCGCCCATGCGCGCGACGAAGTCGCTCGCCCGGAGGTTCGCGCTGAGGAGCGCGGTGAGGCGGCGCAGCACCTCGTCGCCCGCTGCGTGGCCATGCACGTCGTTGATGCGCTTGAAGTGGTCGGCGTCGATCATGAGCACGCTGAGCGGCTGTTGGTGGCGGCGGGCGTCGGCCAGCGCCCGGGCCAGCCGCGGGTCGAACATGCGGCGGTTGGGCAGGCCGGTGAGCGCGTCGGTGTGCGCCTGGCGATCGAGTTCGGCATTGGCTGCCTCGAGTTCGAGCGTGCGCTCGCGCACCTGCCGTTCGAGGTCTTCGCGCGCATCGACCAGGCGGCGCGTCATGCTGCCCAGCGCATCGGCCAGCGTCCGCATTTCAGCGCTGCTGGCCGCCGACGGAATCCGCGCACCGGGTGTGCCGGACTCCACGTCGCGCGCGGCACGGGCCATGCGCATGACATCCGCACCGAAGCGGCGCGCGGCCACGCCAGCGAGCACCGACCCCACCAGGGCCGTCAGGAGGCCGATGAGGAGTGCGCTGCGCGTGGTGTCTGCCACCGCGGCAAAGGCCCGGGCCGCAGGCTCGCGTGCCACGATCGTCCAGCCCAGGTCGCTGACCGGGTCGTGTGCGGCCAGCGGGATGGCTGCGGTCAGGTAGTCGGCGCCGTCATGCCAGGCCAAGACGGTGGCAACGCCCGGCTTTTCACCCGTCTTCGGCACGCGCAACCCGGCTTCGGCCAACTGTCGGCTCTGACCGCGAGGTGCAAAGATGACGTCGCCCTGGCGATCGAAGATGAAGACCTCGATGCCGGCCTCGCGTGCCTCGGCGGGCAGCACGGTGTCCAGGACATCGCCGGCCCAGTCCCAGCTGGCGTGCACGCCGATCACGCCGATGGCACTGCCGTGCCGCATCACGGGTGCCGAATAGTCGAGAAAGCGCAACGGCTCGTTGTTCTTGTCGGGTGGCAGCAGCGTGGCCAGCAGCTTGGCCGGGTGCACGTCGCCGACGTAGAGCTGGCTGCTGCCGTTCTTGAACCAGGGGCGCTCGGCCACGCTCTCGTCGTGCAGGATGTCGCGGGTGGAGGCCGCCACGCGACCGCGCAGATCCGCCACGCCGACCCAGAGATTGGCCGGCTGCGTGAGTTCGATCAGTTCCAGTGCGCGTCGGGCCTCGGGCGATGCCAGCCCGTCGACCCACAGCGCTTCGCGGCTGGCGATCATGCCGACCACCGCGGCGTTCGCGTGCAGCCCGTTGGCCAGCGTGCGGGACGCGGTCGCGGCGGCGAAGACGAGTGAGCGTCCGGCGTCGGCCCGCACGCGGCCACCCAGCATGTCGCTCAGCAGCCACGTGGTGGCGATGGAAGCCAGCACCACCAGCGTGCCGAACACCACCGTCAATTGCGCCGTCAGGCTGGGTGGCGTCTTGTCGGGGCGATCGGGCATGCAGAATTCTAGGGTCGTGCCCTGGGTACGCCTAGCGCTCAGATCGGCAACGCGGTCGTCGTCTTGACGCGGTCCAGCACGAAACTGGTCTTGCAGTCCTGCACGCTCGGATGCTTGAGCAGCGTGTCCATGACGAAGCGCGAGTAGTCGGCCATGTCGGCGACGACCACGCGCAGCAGGTAGTCCATGTCGCCGGTGAGCGATGCGCACTCGACCACCTCGGGCCAGCCCTGCACCGAGGC
Source organism: Pararhizobium sp. (assembly GCA_030655075.1). Classification (GTDB taxonomy): domain Bacteria; phylum Pseudomonadota; class Alphaproteobacteria; order Rhizobiales; family Rhizobiaceae; genus JAURWE01. The sequence goes on along the minus strand of JAURWE010000059.1, from coordinate 3,755 downwards.
TCGGAAGGCATCCATCGGGCTGCGCTTGTGGCTCTCGGTGTGTTTTTCCAGCCGCACGTTGATGTAGGCCGTCAGGGCCAGTCCGACCCGCTCGGGCCGCAGCAGGGCGACGTAGCCGGCGATCACGCCCGTTTCTTCCAGCCGCTTGACGCGCCGAAGCGTGGCCGAGGACGACAGGCTCACGGCGGCGGCGAGCTCGTCGTAAGTGGCGCGGCCATTGGCCTGCAGCGCGCGAAGCACGCGCAGATCAATGGCATCGAGTTCAGCTGAGGCGTTCATTCCCCCAATCTTGCAGGAATCCTGCGCCGCTGACCATCCAGGCCGCGCAAGTTGCAGGAATTCTGTGCGCAGATTGCCTAGGATCGAACCCACAAACCCACAACCTCATTCTGGAGACGCACGATGGCCGACCTTTTCGACAATCCCATGGGCCTGATGGGCTTCGAGTTCGTGGAATTCGCCTCGCCTGAACCTGGCCTGCTCGAACCGGTGTTCGAGACGCTCGGCTTCACGCTGGTCGCCAAGCATCGGTCCAAGGACGTCGTGCTGTACCGCCAGGGCGGCATCAACTTCATCGTCAACCGCGAGGCCAAGAGCCAGGCGGGCTACTTTGCATCCGAGCATGGCCCCTCGGCCTGTGGCCTGGCCTTTCGGGTGAAGGATTCGCACAAGGCCTACGAGCGCGCGCTGGAACTGGGGGCCCAGCCCGTGGAGATTGCCACCGGCCCGATGGAACTTCGCCTGCCGGCCATCAAGGGCATCGGCGGCGCGCCGCTGTATTTGATCGACCGTTTCGAGGAAGGCAAGTCGATCTACGACATCGACTTCGAATTCATCGAGGGTGTCGATCGCCACCCGGTCGGCCACGGCCTGAAGCTGATCGACCACCTGACCCACAACGTCTACCGCGGCCGCATGACCTTCTGGGCGGACTTTTATTCGAAGCTGTTCAACTTCCGCGAGATCCGCTACTTCGACATCCAGGGCGAGTACACGGGCCTCACTTCCAAGGCCATGACCGCGCCCGACGGCATGATCCGCATCCCGCTCAACGAGGAATCGAAATCCGGCGGCGGCCAGATCGAGGAATTCCTGATGCAGTTCAACGGCGAAGGCATCCAGCACATCGCCCTGATCTGCGACAACCTGCAGGAAACCGTCGACAAGCTCGCCCTGGCCGGCGTGCCGCTTGCCACGGCGCCCAACGACATCTACTACGAGATGCTCGACACGCGCCTGCCAGGCCATGGCCACAACATTGCCGAACTGCAGACGCGCGGCATCCTGCTGGACGGCACCACCGAAGGCGGCGAGCCGCGCCTGCTGCTGCAGATCTTCTCGCAGCCTTCGCTGGGTCCGGTGTTCTTCGAGTTCATCCAGCGCCAGGGCAACTACAGCGAAGGTTTTGGCGAAGGCAACTTCAAGGCGCTCTTCGAGTCGCTCGAGCGCGACCAGATCCGCCGCGGCGTGCTGGAAGCGGCCTGACACGCAAGGACAGCCCATGACTTCCACGGTGGCTGACAGAAGCAAGGAATCCGCAAAGCATGGCCTTGCTGCCGGCGATGCGGCGAGGCCCGATCGCCCCGACTGGACCATCGACCAGGGCTGGGACCGCTACACGGCCGAGGAGCACGGCGTCTGGAAGACGCTGTTCGAGCGGCAGACCAGGCTCCTGCCCGGCCGCGCCTGCGACGAGTTCGTGCAAGGCATGCGCGACCTGCCCATCGGCCCCGAGCAGATCCCCGACTTCCGGCGCCTGAGCGAGGTGCTGATGAAGCGCACCGGCTGGGAAATCGTGGCGGTGCCGGGACTCGTGCCCGACGAGGTCTTCTTCGAGCACCTGGCCCATCGGCGCTTCCCGGCCGGTCACTTCATCCGCAAGCCGCACGAGCTCGACTACCTGGAAGAGCCCGACGTGTTCCACGACGTCTTCGGCCACGTGCCGATGCTCATGAACCCGGCGATCGCCGACTACATCCAGGCCTATGGCCAGGGCGGCTTGCGCGCCAGGGAACTGGGTGTGCTCGACAAGCTGGCGCGGGTCTACTGGTACACCGTGGAATTCGGGCTGATCCAGCAAAAGGATGGCCTGCGCATCTACGGCGCGGGCATCGCCTCGTCGCGCACCGAAAGCGTCTTCTCGCTCGAAGACGCGTCGCCCAACCGGATCGGCTTCGACCTGGAGCGCGTGATGCGCACGCGCTACCGCATCGACGATTTCCAGGAAAGCTACTTCGTCATCGACAGCCTGGACGAACTGCTCGACCTGGCGCGCATCGACTTCGGCCCGCTGTACGCGCGCATCGACGGGCAGGCCGACTTCGAGCCGGGCGACGTGCTTGCCACCGACCGGCTGGTTTCGCCGCGCGGCACGGGCCGCTACCACGACGAGAAAAGACAGGCGCTGGTCGCCGCCCCCTGAAGAAAGGCGCCGCACGGCGCCTTTCTCTTTTCATTGAAGCCGCTACTGCGCGACCCGCCGACCGATCTCGGGCCACTGGCGGTGCAGCCAGACCCATGCGACCAGGCCGATGCCCAACATCAGGATCGACGTGACGGCCAGGCCCAGTGTCGAGTGCATGACCAGTGGCGCGATCACGCCGGCCACCACGCCATTGGCGGTCGACCCGATGACCGCCTGGAGGGACGACGCCATGCCGCGCCGCTCGGGATGCAGGTCCAGCACGAGCAGGGTGATGACCGGCACCATCAGTGCCCAGCCGAAGGCGAAGAAGGCGATCGGCCAGAGTGCCCAGATGGCGTGCGGTGTGAAGAGCGCGTTGGCCACCACGTTCACCACCGAGGTCAGCAGCATGATGACGAAGCCGTCGCGGATTTGCCGCTTGGGCGCCACCTTGCCGGCCATGCGTCCGCTGGCCCAGGCGCCGGCCATGATGCCGCCGATGGTCAGCAGGAAGAACCAGAAGAATTGCGTGGGCGCCAGCGCCAGATGGTCGCCGAGGAAGGCGGGTGCCGCCAGCACGTAGAGGAACATGCCGTTGAAGGGCACGCCGCTGGCAAAGGCCAGCAGCAGGAAGCGGGGGTCCGAGCACAGCGCCGAATAGCCACGCATCAAATGACGCACCTCGAAGGGCTGGCGCTGGTCGACGTGCAAGGTCTCGGGCAGCAGCTTGTAGTTGGCCGTGAACAGGATCACGCCCACGGCCACCAGGAACCAGAAAATGCTGTGCCAGCCGGCATGCACGAACAGGAAGCCGCCGACGATCGGTGCAATGGCGGGCGCCACGCCGAAGTAGATCGTCACCTGGCTCATCACCTTCTGCGCTTCTGCCGGCGGAAACATGTCGCGGATGACCGCGCGCGACACCACGATGCCCGCGCCCGTCGACAGTCCTTGCAGCGCCCGGAACAGCACCAGCTGCCCGATGGTCTGCGACAGCGCGCAGCCCAGCGACGCCAGTGTGAACACCGCCAGGCCCCACAGCACGACAGGCCGGCGCCCGAAGCTGTCCGACAGCGCACCGTGGAACAGGTTCATGAACGCGAAGCCGAAGAGGTAGGCCGACAGCGTCTGCTGCATTTCCACCGGCGTCGCGCCGATCGACTTCGCGATGCCGGAGAACGCCGGAATGTAGGTGTCGATGGAAAAGGGGCCGAGCATGCCGAGCACGGCAAGCAGGATGGCCAGCGCCCATCGCGGGGCTTTCCAGAGGGTCTGGGCGTCGGGGTTCATGTGTCTCTCAAAAACAAAGCGGACTTGCCGAACGCAGGGTCCGGCAAGTCCGCTTCTGTGG
>JAURWE010000058.1 GCA_030655075.1 Pararhizobium sp. | reverse complement strand
CAAGAACGGCATTCCGCATCTGGCCAACCCGAGCCATATCGTGCCGGTCATCGTCGGCGATGCCGCCAAGTGCAAGTGGATTTCCGATCTGTTGCTCGACAATTGCGGCATCTACGTGCAGCCGATCAACTACCCGACGGTTCCGAAGAAGACGGAGCGCCTGCGCATCACGCCGACGCCGTTCCATTCGGATGCGGATATCGATCATCTGGTCTCGTCGCTGCACCAGCTCTGGTCGCGCTGCGCGCTGTCGCGCGCCGTTGCCTGAGACGATCCACGTTTTCCGGTGTCAGAGAAGCCCGACCGCCAGTTGCCGGGCTTTTTCGTCGGCGGCGAACACATCGTCCATCGTCGCGGCCGCCGGCAGTCCGGCCAACTGCTCCATTACATCCTCGACGATTTCGGCCATGGTCAGAAAACCGGTGCGGCCGTCGATGAAGGCTTCCAGCGCCACTTCCTTGGCGCCGTTCAGCACCGCACCCTGAACGCCGCCGCGCTGCATGGCCAGCCGCGCCAGCCTGAGGGCGGGAAAGCGCGTCTCGTCCGGCGCCTCGAAATCCAGCCGTGAGAGTTTTGCAAAATCCAGCCGCTCGACCGGCAGGCTGGCGCGGCGCGGATGCGATAGGGCATAGCCGATGGCGGTGCGCATGTCGGGCATGCCGAGCTGGGCCAGAACCGAGCCGTCCGTATAGGCGACCATCGAGTGGATCACCGACTGCGGATGCACGATGACCTCAATCTGCTCCGGCTCCAGTGAAAACAGATGCCGGGCCTCGATCATCTCCAAGGCCTTGTTGAACATCGAGGCGCTGTCGATGGAGATTTTCAGGCCCATCGACCAGTTGGGGTGGGCGCGGGCGGTCGCCGCCGTCACCTGGGCCATCTCGTCCAGTGTCGAGCGCCGGAACGGCCCGCCTGACGCCGTCAGGATGATGCGCTCGACCGCGTGGCGCTGGTGCTCCTCCAGCACCTGGAAAATCGCATTGTGTTCGCTGTCGACAGGCAGAAGCCGGCCGCCGCCTTTGCGCACCGCATCGATGAAGAGCGGGCCGGCCGAGACCAGGCATTCCTTGTTGGCAAGCGCGATATCGGCGCCGCGCCGGGCGGCCGCCAGCGTCGGGGCAAGGCCGGCATTGCCGACGATCGCCGCCATCACCCAGCCGGCCTCCATCTCGGCCGCCTCGATCAGGCCGCTGCGCCCGGCTGCCACGGCGATGCCGCTGCCGTTGAGCGCGTCCTTCAGATTGGCGTATTGATCCTCGTCGGCGGTGACGGCAAGTTTTGCCCCGGTTGCCAGTGCCTGTGCGGCCAGAAGCGCAATATTGCCGCTGCCGGTGAGCGCCGCAATCTCGAACCGGTCGCGGCCGCCAAAGTGCGAAATCACGTCCAGCGTGCTGGTGCCGATCGAGCCCGTCGAGCCCAGTATCGTGATGCGGCTTTTGCCGCCTGCGCCGGTTGCCATGCGTGATCCCGATTTGCCTGTTCACTCCAGCCTCTACAGCCGAATCCGCCGCGCAACAAGGCAGTCGCTCGATTTCCGGCTGCGATGACCTGATGTGATGGGGACATGCGTCGGGCAGGCGGGGTGGTGATCCCAATTGGATTCGAACCAATGGCCTCAGGATTAGGAATCCTGCGCTCTATCCTGCTGAGCTATGGGACCGCTCGTCAGCAGCCATACAAAAGCGCGCGGACGAAGCCAAGCGTTTTTGGGTTGCGGCCCCGATTTTGCTGGCGGTCGCCCAAGATAATTCAGCCCCTGTTCCGCCGGGAACAGCGCGCCGGTCCTGCTCGTGCGATTGTCTGGTCATCGGAGCCAATCACGGCTTCCAAGAGATCAGGAGAGACCATCATGCGCAAGTTCATCCTTTCGGCCATCGTCGCCACCGTCGCCACTGTCACCTTCGCCGCCCCGTCCCAGGCCGGCGGTTATTCCTTCGGCTTCGGCAATGGCAACGGCTATGTCACCGTCGGCGGCTACGACAATGATTACGGCCACGGCTACGGCCACAAGAAACACTACAAGAAGCATTACCAGCAGAACGATTATTACCAGCAGGAATGCTTCTTCAAGAAGGTCAAGCGCTGGGACAGCTACGGCAACCCGGTCTGGAAGAAGATCAAGGTCTGCCATTGATTTTTCGGCCTGACCAACAGGTTGAATTGACCTCCAGTCACGAAACCCCGGCCGTTCCCTGCGGCTGGGGTTTTTGCGTCAGCACGGTGTTCTTTTTTCCATGGGGCGAGATCAGCAGAGGTCGCTCCCTTCCCCTTGTGGGGAGGGTTGGGGAGGGGAAGGCCACGGACACGGACACGAAAAAGAACCCCTCCCGGCCCTGCGGGCACCCTCCCCACAAGGGGGAGGAAAAGATGGAGATGCCCGCAACGCTTGCTCGAAACGAAAAAACCGCTATGACCAGAAACCGGCTCTCAACGACAACCGGACATTTTTCTTCATGACCACATTTGACGTGCTGACCATCGGAAACGCGATCGTTGATATCATTGCGCGCTGCGACGATGACTTTCTCTCAAGCAACGAGATTCGCAAGGGTGCGATGAACCTGATCGATGCGGAGCGGGCGGAGCTGCTCTATTCGCGCATGGGGCCAGCGCTTGAGGCGTCCGGCGGCAGTGCCGGCAACACGGCGGCGGGCGTGGCCAATTTCGGCGGCAAGACCGCCTATTTCGGCAAGGTCGCCAATGACCAGCTGGGCGAGATCTTTGCCCATGATATCCAGGCGCAGGGCGTGCACTTCCAAACCAAGCCGCTCGACACGTTTCCCCCAACCGCCCGCTCGATGATCTTCGTTACCGAGGATGGCGAGCGTTCGATGAACACCTATCTCGGCGCCTGCGTCGAACTGGGCCCTGAGGATGTCGAGGCCGATGTGGTCGCCAATGCCAAAGTCACCTATTTCGAGGGCTATCTCTGGGACCCGCCGCTGGCCAAAGATGCCATCCGCGCCTGCGCCAAGATTGCCCATGCCCATGGCCGCGAGGTGTCGATGACGCTCTCCGACAGCTTTTGCGTCGATCGCTACCGCAGCGAATTCCTCGATTTGATGCGCTCGGGCACCGTCGACATCGTTTTTGCCAACCGTGCCGAGGCCTTAGCGCTCTACGAGACGCAAGATTTCGAACATGCGCTGTCGATGCTGGCCAAGGATTGTAAACTTGCGGCCGTAACCATGAGCGAGGACGGCTCGATCGTCATTCGTGGCGAGGAACGCGTCAAGGTCGAGGCAACGCCTGTGCATCAGGTGGTCGATACGACCGGGGCTGGCGATCTTTACGCAGCCGGTTTCCTCTACGGCTATACGCAGGGGCGGTCGCTTGCCGATTGCGGCAATCTCGGCAGCCTTGCCGCCGGGATCGTCATTTCGCAGATCGGTCCGCGCCCAATGGCATCTCTTGCCAAGGCCGCCAAAGACGCCGGTCTGGTCTAATCCGCGTTCCGGCTGGGCCTTACTTGAAGGCTTCGCCCGGATAGGCGCCCCAAATCTCGTCTTGCGACATCCAGCCGTCTACGCCCTTGGCGTCGACATGGCACCATTGGCCGGTGCACTCGCCGACGTGGACGACAGCACCCGGCTCGACGCGGGCAATGATGGTGCTGCCTTCCTTGGCGTCGCGGCGCATGTTGACGAAGACACCCTCGCCCTTGCCACGCATCCACGGGGCAGCGACGGCAGTGCGATCGCCCGACAGCAGCGCCTGGTTGACCCAGCCTTCCGTGCCCTCGGCATCGCGGATGCGGCGCCAGTTGTCATATTCCTGGATGATTTCCACCGGCAGGCCGGACTTCATGTAGCGCCAGGCCACGGCATAATCGAGGCTCGGGCCGACCCTCAGATTGACGCTCTTCGATTTCAGGCTGACGAAGCGCGGCAAGGGCAGGCCGCTGGCGCCCTTGGCGGCCTGGGCGTTGGCGGCCGATGTGGCACCCGTCAGCGCGATCCCGCAGGCTGCAACGATCATGGTCAATTTTGAGAGAGACTTACGCATGACAGATCCGTTTCCCGACGTTACATGGGCAATGCGCAATCAGCACGGGCCCCGGCCGGACGGTTCGCAAACGCACACCGGCCTCTGCGAGTTTTGTTTGTCTTCCCCACCGGGTCTGATAGAAATTGCGCTCTAGGGACAAGATCGCGCATCTTGGTTAAGGACCCGTCAACAAGGCGCCGAGCAGCGATGACAAACAAAAAAAAGCCGAACGTCTATATCACGCGGAAATTGCCTGATGCCGTCGAGACCCGCATGCGGGAACTGTTCGATGCGCAGCTGAATATCGACGACACGCCGCGCACCCAGCCGGAACTGGTGGCGGCGGTGAAAACCGCCGACGTGCTGGTGCCAACCGTCACCGACCGGATCGATGCGGCGCTGATCGAGCAGGCCGGGCCGCAACTGAAGCTGATCGCCAGCTTTTCCAACGGGTTTGATCATATCGATGTCGATGCCGCCGCCAAGAAGGGTATTACTGTCACCAACACACCGAACGTGCTGACCGAGGACACGGCCGACATGGCCATGGCGCTGATCCTTGCCGTGCCGCGCAGGCTGGCCGAGGGCGCCAATATTCTCACCGACCGGCGCGGCGAATGGGCGGGCTGGTCGCCGACCTGGATGCTCGGACGGCGGATTTCCGGCAAACGCATCGGCATCGTCGGCATGGGCCGGATTGGTACCGCCGTTGCGAGGCGGGCCAAGGCCTTCGGCCTGTCGATCCACTATCACAACCGCAATCGGGTCAATGTTGCCACGGAAGAGGCGCTGGAGGCGACCTATTGGGACAGCCTCGACCAGATGCTGGCGCGGGTCGATATCATCTCGGTCAACTGCCCATCGACCCCTGCGACCTACCATCTGCTGTCGGCACGGCGGCTCGAGCTGATGCAGCCGACCAGCTATATCGTCAACACGGCACGCGGCGGCATCATCGACGAGGCGGCGCTGGTAAAATGCCTGCGCGAGGGCAAGATTGCCGGTGCGGGTCTCGACGTGTTCGAAAACGAACCAGCGGTCAATTCGAAGCTGGTGAAGCTCGCCACCGAGGGCAAGGTCGTGCTGTTGCCGCACATGAGTTCGGCGACGCTCGAAGGCCGGATCGACATGGGCGAGAAGGTGGTGATCAACATCCGCACCTTCTTCGACGGCCACCGGCCGCCGGACCGGGTTCTGCCGAACCGCACCTGAAACCTATTTGCGGCGATAGCGGATGGTGCTGAAGCTGGCGGCAAGGCCGTCATACATCAGCAACCTTCCGATTAGCGGCTCGCCGGCGCCCGTCACCAGCTTGATGACCTCCATGGCCTGCAAGGTGCCGATAACGCCCGTCAGTGCGCCGACGATGCCTGCTTCCGCGCAGGAGGGAACAAGCCCTTCGGGCGGTGGCTCGGGGAAGAGATCGCGGTAGCGCGGATTCTTCTGGCCGTCCGCGCCGGTTTTCCATGGCTGTAGCACGGTCAGCGAGCCGTCGAAACGGCCGACGGCGCCAGTGACCAGCGTGACTTCGGCCCGCTCGGCCGCATCGGCCAGCGTGTAGCGCGTGGCGAAATTGTCGGAGCCGTCGACCGCGATGTCGTAGCCCGAGAGAACATCCATGATGGTATCGTCGTCCAGACGAATCCGGTGCGAAACAATTGTGACATGCGGATTGAGCCGGGCAATGGCGTCAGTGGCGCTCTCCACCTTGGCGCGACCGATGCTTTCCGTGCCGTGAATGACCTGCCGCTGTAGGTTCGACAGCGAGACGGTGTCGTCATCGGCGATGCCGAGCGTTCCGATCCCGGCAGCAGCGAGGTACTGTAGAACCGGCGCGCCGAGACCGCCGGCGCCGACGACCAGCACACGGGCGGCCTTCAACCTCTTCTGGCCGGGGCCGCCGATTTCCGGCAGCATGATCTGGCGGGCATAGCGCTGGATTTCATCGGGACTGAAGTGGTTTTCGCTCATGCGCGGATCATCCTCCCGCAACGGTGCCGTTGGCAACTGTCAGAAACTGGGCACGGTCACCGAGTGCATCGAACATCGAGCGGTCCGTGCCGGTCATGAAGGCCTGGCCACCGAGATCATCGACCAGATCGAACAAGGCGGCACGGCGGCCGGGATCGAGATGGGCGGCGATCTCGTCGAGCAGCAGGATTGGCGCATGGCCGGTCATATCGGCGACGAGACGAGCGTGGGCGAGAACGAGCCCGACCAGCAGCGCCTTTTGCTCGCCGGTCGAGCAGCGGCCGGCATCCATGTCCTTTTCCGCATGGCGGACGAGCAGATCGCTGCGGTGGGGACCATCGAGCGAGCGGCCGGCAGCGGCGTCGCGGTAACGGCCATCGCGCATCAGCGCCATGAAATGCTCTTCAAGATCATAGGCCGGCCGGTGCCACTCGCCGTCGAGAAAGCCGGAGAGGGCGAGGGTTGCGGATGGGAAGGCGCTGGTGCCGCGGCTCTTTTCGATCAAAGCAGCGAGCAGGCCGAGCATTTCCTGGCGGGCCAGCGCCATGGCGATGCCGAGCTCGGCCATCTGGCGCTCAAGGCCGGTCAGCCAGACCGGATCGGGACGCGGTTCGCCGAGAAGCTTGTTGCGGCTGCGCATGGCACGTTCGTAGTCGGTGGCGCGGCGGCCGTGCTCGGGATCGAGCGACAGGACCAGACGATCGAGAAACCGGCGGCGGTCGCCGGAACCGCCAGTAAACAGGCCGTCCATGGCCGGGGTCAGCCAGACGACGCGCAGGTGATCAAGCAACTCGTCAAGTGTGCGGACGGGCGTGCCGTTGAGGCGCAGGCGGCGGGTCTGGGCCTCGTCGGCGGCACCGGTGCCGGTGCCGATCTCAACGGTGCCGTCCATACCTTCCAGTTCGACAAAGACCGAGAATCCTGCCTCAGCACCGACCTTGGGAATGTCGATGTAGGCGGCGCGGCGCAGACCACGCCCAGGGGTGAGGAAGGAGACAGCTTCCATCAGGTTGGTCTTGCCAGCCCCGTTCTCGCCCGTCAGTACGACGTGACGCTCATCGATCTCCAGCGCAAGCGATGCATAATTGCGGAAGTCGGTGAGCTTCAGACGGGTGAGAAAGACTTTGTGCGGCATAGGCGTCCGGGTTTCGATGACCGCTGAGAGCTATGCCGATGAGGCGGCATTGGCAAGATAAATGCTCTATGGACTTTCCCATAACGCCATACTGCTTGCATATCGAAATCAGTTATGGGACCTATTGCAATGAGACTGACGGTTGCGGGAGGCACCATGACGACGCTGAAACTCTATGCTCATCCATTCTCGTCCTATTGCGGCAAGGTCCTGACCGCGCTCTATGAAAACGACACGCCATTCGCCTATCGCACCCTGAACGATGCGGAAAGCGGCGCCGAGCTGGCCTCGCTGTGGCCGATGAAGCGCTTTCCGATCCTGATCGACGATGGCCGCATGATCGCCGAAAGCACCATCATCATCGAGCATCTCGACCTTTTCCATCCGGGCGCCACGCGGTTTCTGCCCGCTGATGCCAAGGCGGCGCTGGAGACGCGGTTCATGGACCGGTTTTTCGACGAATATGTGATGACACCGATGCAGAAGATCGTCTTCAACCACATTCGCGAGGAAAAAGATCGGGACGCCTTCGGCGCCAACGAGGCGCACGAGATGCTGGAGAGGGCCTATAGCTGGCTGAACGGCACGCTGGCGTCGCGGACCTGGGCCGCCGGAGAAACCTTCAGCCTGGCCGACTGCTCGGCCGCGCTGTCGCTGTTCTTTTCCGACTGGGTGCACCCGATCGACCCGTCGCTCTCAGTGCTCAAGGATTTCCGGGCGCGGCTGCTGGCACGGCCCTCGATTGCCCGCGTCGTGGAGGAGGCGCGGCCCTACAGGCATTTCTTTCCGCCGGGCGCACCCGACCGGGACTGACAACAAAAGGCCGGAACATCGCTGTTCCGGCCTTTTGATTTCAAACGGTCTCTTAAAGATCAACCCTCGAAGAATTCCTTCATACGGGTGAAGAACCCGGTTGATTCGGGATTGTTGTCCTTGGACGACAGCTGTTCGAACTCCTGCAGCAGCTCGCGCTGGCGCTTGGAGAGCTTCTGCGGCGTTTCGATCTGGATCTGGATGTAGAGATCGCCGGTCTGGGCCGAGCGCAAGACCGGCATGCCTTTGCCTTTGAGGCGGAACTGTTTGCCGGCCTGCGTGCCTTCCGGCACCGTCACGCGGGACTTCGTGCCGTCGAGCGTCGCCACGTCGAACTTGCCGCCCAGAGCTGCCGTTGTCATCGAGATCGGCACGCTGCAATAGAGATCTGCGCCATCGCGTTGATAGAACTCGTGCGGCTTGACCGACAGGAAGATGTAGAGATCGCCGGCCGGACCGCCACGCGCACCGGCCTCTCCCTCGCCCGACAGGCGGATGCGGGTGCCGTCTTCGATGCCGGCGGGAATATTGACCGACAACGAGCGCTCTTCGGTGACGCGGCCATGGCCGTGGCACTTGGTGCACGGATCGGCGATCGTCTGGCCGCGGCCCTGACAGGTCGGACATGTGCGCTCGACAGAGAAGAAACCCTGGGCGGCGCGCACGCGGCCGGAGCCCTGGCAGGTGGCGCAGGTTTGTGGCTTGGTGCCCGGCTTGGCGCCCGAACCGGAGCAGAGATCGCAGGTGATCGAGGTCGGAACGCGGATTTGCGCCGTCTTGCCGGAGAAGGATTCCTCCAGTGTGATTTCCATGTTGTAGCGAAGATCGGCACCGCGTTCGCGGCCGCCGGCGGAGCGGCGCTGACGCCCCCCACCCATCATTTCGCCAAAAATGTCTTCAAAGATATCGGAGAAGCCACCGGCACCGGCAGATCCGAAGCCGCCGCCGGCATTGCCCATGCCACCCTGTTCAAAGGCGGCGTGGCCATAGCGGTCGTAGGCGGCCCGCTTCTGCGGGTCCTTCAGCGTTTCATAGGCTTCGTTGATTTCCTTGAACTTGCGTTCCGACTCGGCGTCACCCGGATTCTTGTCCGGATGATATTGCATTGCGAGCTTGCGGAAGGCCGCTTTCAGCGCCTTTTCATCCGCGCCTTTGGCGACGCCAAGTGTTTCGTAAAAATCAGATTTCGCCATGTGCTACCGGGCCCAGATAAACGGAATCCGGCTGCGCTGGGCAGCCGGATTCGCTTGAAACATCGACTTATGCAGACTTCTTGCGATCGTCTTCGTCGTTGATTTCTTCATAGTCGGCATCGACGACATCGCCGTCACGGGCCGCATCGGCTTCGGCGTCGGCATTGGCCGCATCGGACTGCTGCGATTCGTACATGGCCTGACCGAGCTTCATAGAGGCTTCCATGAGGGTCTGGGTCTTTGCCTTGATGTCGTCGGCATCCGGCTCGCCGGCTTCGACGGCGGCCTTCAGGGCGGCAATCGCATCGGCAATCGCCGTGCGGTCGACCTCGGTGACCTTGTCGCCATATTCCTTCAGCGACTTCTCGGACGAATGGATCAGGCTTTCTGCCTGGTTCTTCGCCTCGACGCCATCACGGCGGGCCTTGTCGGTTTCGGCGTTGGCTTCGGCATCCTTGACCATTTTCTCGATTTCGGCGTCGGACAGACCGCCAGACGCCTGGATGCGGATCTGGTGCTCCTTGCCGGTGCCCTTGTCCTTGGCCGAGACCTGCACGATGCCGTTGGCGTCGATATCGAAGGTGACTTCGATCTGCGGAACGCCACGCGGTGCCGGCGGAATGCCGACCAGGTCGAACTGGCCGAGCAGCTTGTTGTCCTGCGCCATTTCGCGCTCGCCCTGGCTGACGCGGATGGTGACGGCATTCTGGCTGTCTTCGGCGGTCGAGAAGGTCTGCGACTTCTTCGTCGGGATCGTCGTGTTGCGTTCGATCAGGCGCGTAAAGACGCCACCGAGCGTTTCGATGCCGAGCGACAGCGGCGTGACGTCGAGGAGCAGAACGTCCTTGACGTCTCCCTGCAGAACGCCTGCCTGGATGGCGGCGCCGAGTGCGACGACTTCATCCGGGTTGACGCCCTTGTGCGGCTCCTTGCCGAACAGCTGCTTGACGACTTCCTGTACCTTCGGCATGCGGCTCATGCCGCCGACGAGAACGACTTCGTCGATCTCGGCAGCCGTGACGCCGGCATCCTTCAGGGCAGCTTTGCACGGCGCTACCGTGCGCTGGACGAGATCGTCGACCAGGCTTTCGAACTTGGCGCGCGACAGTTTCATCGTCAGGTGCTTCGGACCGGAGGCATCCGCCGTGATGAACGGCAGGTTGATTTCGGTCTGCTGTGAGGACGAGAGTTCGATCTTGGCCTTTTCGGCAGCTTCCTTGAGGCGCTGCAGAGCGAGCTTGTCGTTCTTCAGGTCGATGCCCTGTTCCTTCTTGAACTCGGCTGCGAGGTATTCGACCAGACGCATGTCGAAGTCTTCACCACCGAGGAACGTGTCGCCGTTCGTCGACTTCACTTCGAAGACACCGTCGCCGATCTCCAGAACCGAGATATCAAAGGTACCGCCGCCAAGGTCGTAGACGGCGATTGTCTTGCCGTCCTTCTTGTCGAGGCCATAGGCCAGCGCTGCCGCCGTCGGCTCGTTGATGATGCGCAGCACTTCGAGGCCGGCGATCTTGCCGGCATCCTTGGTGGCCTGACGTTGGGCGTCGTTGAAATAGGCCGGAACGGTGATGACGGCCTGGGTGACCTTTTCGCCGAGATAGGATTCAGCGGTTTCCTTCATCTTCTGAAGGATCATCGCGGAGATCTGAGAGGGGGAATATTTGTCACCATGTGCCTCGACCCAGGCGTCGCCATTGTCGGCGTTGATGATCTTGTAAGGCACCATGGCCTTGTCTTTTTGGGTGGTCGGATCCTGGAACGTGCGACCGATGAGGCGCTTGATCGCAAACAGGGTGTTTTCAGGGTTGGTCACAGCCTGGCGCTTTGCCGGCTGGCCGATCAGGCGCTCGCCATCATCGTTGAAGGCAACGATCGAAGGCGTCGTGCGTGCGCCTTCCGCATTCTCGATGACCTTTGCGTCCTTGCCGTCCATGACGGCGACGCAGGAGTTGGTCGTTCCAAGGTCGATACCAATTACTTTTGCCATGTCATTCTCTCCTTGAAGCAGACTGTCGGAACCCGGTCAGGCATTCGTTTGACAGTCCCTAACGGGATGGTCTGTTTATAGATGCGGCCGATGCCGCGCGATTGGCCGTATATAAGGACGGGCCACGAGGACTGCAAGGCATGTATTCCAGCGAAAACAGGCAAATACACGCCCAGCCTTCCACCCAGATAGGATGTCGCGCGGCATATGCAAATGCGCAACGGTTCCTTGCGATGCAAACGCCGCATTCCGGCAGCATTCGGCGCGTGATTCTGCACGCGTCAGCTTGCGCCGGGCAAGTGATTTTTGACAGATTTGCCTATTGTCCGGTCAGGAAATCGAGCAGCGTCGTGCGCTTGGTGGCACCGGTCGTCGTGCCGACATCTGCCGGAGGAATGAGATCGTCATTCGGATCGGTCGAGGCCTGATCCTGACCTTCGAGCACCACGGCCTCGCCCGTGCGCAGCGGCGGCTCGGGGAAGGCTTCCTTGTCACCGCTGCCGAAGGCGTCCGAAATGATATCACCGATCGATTCGGGCGTTGCGGTCTGCGGGTCGAAGACCGGATCGACGCCGGTCGTGCCGAACAGCGGCGAGGGCGGCAGGCCCTCGTGCGCGGCGATCATATAAGTGCTCCAGGCCTGCGCGGGCAGGCCCCCGCCTGTCACCTTCTTCATCGACTTGCCGTCGTCATTGCCGAACCAGATACCCGTTGTCAGGTTGCTGGTGTAGCCGACGAACAATGCATCACGGAAGGATTGTGTGGTGCCGGTCTTGCCGGCCGCCTGCCAGCCGGGCAGCTTTGCCTTCTTGCCGGTGCCGCTGGTGATCACCCGCATCATCATCTTGTTCATGTCGCTGACAACAAGCGGCTCGAGCACGCGCGGCGGATTGTCGTAGGTGTTTTCATAGAGCACCGTGCCATCGGCGGTGGAGATGCGGCGGATGACATGTGGGGTTGCCTTGTAGCCACCGTTCATGAACGGTGCATAGGCCGAGGTCAGCTCGACGAGGCTGACTTCCGACGTGCCGAGCGCGATCGAGGCATTGGCCTGCAGCTCCGATTCGATGCCGAGGCGATGGGCGAGCTTGGCGACATTGTCAGGGCCGACCTCCATCACAAGCTGGGCGGCAATCGTATTCAGCGAATTGGCCAGCGCGTTTTCCAGCGTCACGTCGCCACGGTATTTCTGGTCGTAGTTTTCCGGGGTCCACTTGCCGATGCGCACCGGGGCATCGTTGCGCACCGACTGCGGCGTGCGGCCGATTTCGAGCGCCGCCGCATAAACGAAAGGCTTGAAGGCCGAGCCGGGCTGGCGCTTGGCCTTGGAGGCGCGGTCGAACTGGCTGGCGGCATAGTCTCGGCCACCGACCAGCGCCCGAATGGCGCCGGTGCCGTCGATCGAGACCAGAGCCGCCTGCGAGACGTTGAATTTGTCACCACTGGCCGCCAGGGTGTCTTCCAAGGTCTTTTCGGCCTTTTTCTCCAGGCCGAGATCGATGGTGGTGTCGATGACAAGGTCGGCCTTCACATCACCGATCAGGCCCGGCAGCTGATCCATGACCATATCGGCGGCATAGTGCTCGGCACCGGACCAATAGCTCTTCGCCTTGGTCGGGGTCTGCGACATGGCGGTCTTGATTTCATTGTCGGTGACGAAGCCCTCCTCGCGCATGGCGCCGAGAACGACCTGCGCGCGGGCCTCGGCGGCATCGGGATCACGGGCCGGCGACAGGCGCGACGGGGCTTTCAGCAAGCCGGCAAGCAGAGCCGCCTCGCCCAGGTTGACGTCGCGGGCTGACTTGTTGAAATAGCGCCGCGAGGCCGCCTCGACGCCATAGGCATTGGAGCCGAAGAAGACGCGGTTGAGATACATGGCAAGGATTTGGTCCTTGTTGTACTTGTGCTCCAGCCAGATGGCGAGCAGCACTTCCTGAACCTTGCGCTCAAGCGTGCGGTCCGGCGACAGGAAGAGGTTCTTGGCAAGCTGCTGGGTCAGCGTCGAGCCGCCCTGCACCATGCGGCCGCTGCTGATGTTGGCGAGCATGGCGCGGCCGAAGCCGAGCGGATCAAAACCCAAGTGCGAATAGAAGCGGCGATCCTCGATGGCAATGACAGCCTGCGGGATGTAGGGCGACATGTTTTCGAGCGACAGCGCCTCGCCGCCGGTGGTGCCGCGATTGGCGATGGTCTGGCCATCGACAGCCAGGATCTTCACATTCGGCGGCCGGTCAGGAATAGCCCAGGAGGTGGCAGCGGGCATGCGGGCGCCGTAATAGAGCACCAGGCCGCCAATGCCGATGGCGCTCCAGATGCCGAGCACGACACACCAATAGACGAGGCGCCGCAAGAGGCCGACCAATCCGCCGCCGGAGCCGCCGCGTCTGCCGCGGGAACGCTTGTTGCGGGCTGCCTTGGGCATTTTCGAACCGCGGCCGGATTTGCGCCCGCCACCACCGGCAACGCGCTCGCCGGCGCTCATGCGCAGATCGCTGTCGTCACGGCTGCGGCCACCCTCGAACGAGGGCTCGATCCTGCCGGATGATTTGCGGTTGCCTGCCATGCGGGAACGTCTATGCCCTTCGCGTTTCTTGTGCGTTGCATCCTAATTGCGGCGATTTAAGGGGGCGTTAAAGATGATGGCTGCGGTGAGCCACGCCGGTTGAAACGGAACATATGTGGCGCTTGACCGTTGTGGCGGCAAAGGAGCCCGCCATGACCACCTTGAAAGAGTTCACCCATTCCATCGCTGCAGAGATCACCGGAGATGCGGAGCATTCGCATCTGCAGACATCCCATGCCGCCGAGCTGCCCTCCCCGGCCGACGCCTCGATCCACCAGGATGATCTGGAGCGGGCCTTGGAACCACGCATTCGTCAGCTGATCGACGACACGGCGCTGGCAGGATGGGACACGCCGGTTGCGGTTAAGGCGGTCACTGCCGTGCTCACCGATGTGCTCGTTGAACATGTGCATGATCCGGACCCGGCCGACGATCCACCATCCCCATAATCCGACCGCCGAATCGCCATCGTTTTGGCGCATCGGCAGTGGAAAACCGGACCGCCGGGCTGACGGCGTCTTCGACCTTTACATTGAAACTGGAGTTCACCATGAATACGACAACATTGATCACAGCCGCCTCGGCATTCTGCATGCTCGGCGCAACCGGCGCCCTTGCTGCCGACATGGTCTCGCGCGAACCCGCCCCGAGCTACGATATTGAAGGCGGCGTCAAGATCGGAACGCTCGCCTGCGACGTCGGTGGTGGCGTTGGCTACGTCTTTGGCTCTGCCAAGACGCTCGGCTGCACCTTCACGCCGATCGGCGATCGCGGCTCGGTGGAAACCTATTCGGGCGCGATCCGGAAAATGGGTGTCGATATCGGCTTCACGACACGCGGGCGTCTGGTCTGGTCGGTCTTTGCTCCGACGGCTGGTCTTCACAGCGGTTCTCTGGCGGGGCTCTACGAGGGCATTACCGCAGAAGCGACGCTGGGTGGCGGTGTCGGCGCCAACATTCTGGTCGGCGGCACGTCCGGTTCGATTCAGCTGCAGACGCTGAGCGTCACCGGCCAGCTGGGCTTGAACCTCGCAGCCACCGGTACATCGGTGACCTTGACGCCTGAATCTTAAACCCGCTTTCGACGAAAAAGAACGGCCACCCGTGAAACCGGGTGGCCTTTCTGCGTTGAAGACGATCAGGCAGCGTGGCGTTCGTGGCGGCCTTCTTCGACTTCCTCGATGATCTTGGCAACGAAGGGTTCGAGATCGTCAGGCGAACGGGAGGTGATGATGCCCTTATCGGTGACGACGGCTTCGTCCGTCCAGGCGGCGCCGGCATTGCGCACGTCCGTCTTGATCGAAGCATAGGACGTGGCCTTCCTGCCTTTCAAGGCACCGGCCTCGATGAGGAGCCAAGGCGCATGGCATATGGCGGCGACGATCTTGCCGGAATTGACGAAGTCGCGGACGAGAGCGACCGCCGTTTCTTTCTTGCGCAGGAGATCGGGATTGATCTGCCCGCCCGGCAGGACGAGCGCGTCGAAGTCTTCAAGCCGCACTTCATCCAGCAGCAGATCGACATCGACCGTGTCGCCCCAGTCCTTCTTGTCCCAGCTCTTGATCGGACCCATCTCCAGCGAGGCGATTTTCACCGTTGCGCCGCGCCGTTTCAGCTCATCGAGCGGCACGCGCAGCTCCGAGCGCTCGTAGCCATCGGTGGCCAAGATGAGAATGCGGGCAGACTTAATCGAAGGCATGATTGTTCCTTTCCTTCTCTTGATTGTGCGGGTTCGAGAATGAAACGGGCATGGGTTCGGATCGTTCCCGGCAATTTGGGCTGAGAGCGATGGAACAAAAGTTCTCGGGCCGCGTTTGTTGACCGGCGTAAGCAGATGACAAGCTGCCCGCCAGCAAAGGTGCGCCGGATCAGGACCGCACCGGAATCCAGGAGAGAGTTTTGAACCGCAATAGCAGTCTGTATTTCGTCATCGGCGCGCTCGTCGTCGCCGTTCTCGGCCTTGGCGTCTATGTCTACCAAGAAGAGAGCAAGCCGGACGGTGTCGAAATCACCGTCGGCAAAAATGGCGTCGCGATCGAAGAGAACTGAGACGCGCCTCGTTCCAAGCGAAGAGCCTGCCGTGAACCCCGGCAGGCTTTTTTGTGGGCGCTATTTTGCTGCCGCGAGGGCGGTGAGGATACGGATCCACGAGCGGATGCCCTTGTGAAACGAGTTCAGCTCGTATTTTTCATTGGGCGAATGAATGCGGTCGTCCGACAGGCCGAAGCCGACCAGCAGCGATTCCATGCCCAGCATTTTCTGGAAATCGCCGACGATCGGGATCGAGCCGCCCATGCCGATGACGACGGCAGGTTTTGGCCATTCGTCCGACAGGGCCATCTTAGCGGTATTGAGCAGCGTCGAATCGTAGGGCAATTGGATGGCCGGCGAGCCGCCGTGGGCGTGAAACTCGACCGAGCAATCGCCTGGCAGTTTCGATTCGACATAGGCGCGGAAGGCCTTGCGGATTTTGTCCGGATTTTGCTGGCCGACCAGACGGAAAGAGACCTTTGCCGAGGCTTCAGCGGCAATCACCGTCTTGAAGCCTTCGCCGGTATAGCCGCCCCAGATGCCGTTAACCTCGGCGGTCGGGCGGGCCCAGGTGAGTTCGAGCACCGTGCGGTTCTTTTCGCCCGACGGGATCGAAAGGCCGATTTCACCGAGGAATTTTTCCGAGGTCTGGCCGAGCGTTTCCCAGGCGGCCTTGATTTGGCTCGGCGTTTCCTCGACGCCCTCGTAGAAGCCCTCGAGCGTGACGCGGCCATCGGCATCATGCAGGCCGGCCAGAATGCTGCTGAGAATGTGGATCGGGTTGGCGGCTGCGCCACCGAAATATCCCGAATGCAGGTCGCGATCGGCGGCCTTGATGCGGATTTCCTCGCCGACGAGACCACGCAGGCCGGCCGAGATCGCCGGGGTTTCTGCGTCCCACATGCTGGTGTCGCAGACCAGCGCATAATCGGCTTTGAGCTCGGCGGCATTGGCTTCCAGAAACGGCTTCAGCGATGGGGAACCGGATTCCTCCTCACCCTCGAACAGGATGGTGACCCGGCAGGGCAGCGCCCCGTCGATCTCCTTGAAGGCGCGGCAGGCCTCGACGAAGGTCATCAGCTGGCCCTTGTCGTCGGCGGTCCCGCGGCCGGTGATGACCTTGCGGCCGGGCGTCAGCTCCTTGACCTGCGGTTCGAACGGCTGGCTGTCCCAGAGGTTGAGCGGATCGACCGGCTGGACGTCATAATGGCCGTAGAACAGGACATGCGGCGCATGGGCACCGGCGCCGTCGTGATGGGCGACCACCATCGGATGGCCGGCCGTATCACGCACCGAAGCGTTAAATCCGAGCGTGCCAAGATCTTTCACCAGCCATTCGGCCGCCTTCCGGCATTCGGCCGCATAGGCCGGATCGGTGGAAATCGACTTGATACGGACCAGATCGAAGAGGCGGTCGAGGCTGGCGGAAAGATTGCTGTCGGCGCGCGCAAGGACGCTGTTCGTGTCGGTCATGTCCGATTCCTTCGATGGATTTTGTCGGACACTAGAACCGAATAGGGGCGGGTTTAAAGCAAAAGTTTTTGATGCAGCGATCAGCCGCCGTCACTCGGGCTTGCGGCCATTTGTCAGGGCCATGCGGATATATTCGAGCAGGAGCTCCTTCTCGAAACGGCGAAAGCCCTGAAAATGCGACTGGTCGGCTTCCAGCGCCGCCTGGGTCGCCGCCTCCTGCATCATCCTTGCCTTGTCGGTGAGGAAGATCTGCTGGGCGCGCTTGTCTTCCGGGTGCTTGCGGCGCGTGATCAGGCCGTCGCGCTCCATTCGGCCGAGTGTGTTGGCCATGGTCGCCTGCTCGATGTCCATCCGGTCGAGAAGCTGCTTCTGCGTCAGGCCTTCCTCGATCCAGAGTTCCAGAAGGACGGGAAACTGGCCGGGCGCAAAGCCGAGCTTCTGGCCCCTCTCCTGCAAAGCGCGGGAGAAGCTCTTTGCCAGAAGATTGGCAAGATAGGTCGCTGAATCCATCCGGTTGAAGACCATGGCCGAAGCGTAGCGCAACTGCACCGAAAGACAATATGCAGTGCAGGCACTGCAACCCAAACGCAATTGGTCCGGGCAAAGAAAAACCGCTGTGGCGGGGAGGCGCGGCCACAGCGGTCTTAGGGAAACTGGGACAAAGGCCCGGAGAGGGGGATAGGCCTTTGTCCTCGTCTGGCAAAGGCGGGGGACAAGCCGGACACCAGACGACGGCAGGATCAGATGCCGTTGCACTAAGAAATGAGGGGCGGAATGTGGCTTTTCAAGGGTGCGGCGCCGATCGCCGGGTTACAAATTGGTAACGTTGCCGTGAGGGTCTCGCGCTGTATCCAACCTTTGGAAAAGTGCGGCAGGCTGCAATAGATATGGACGCCGAAACCGGCGCGCGCTATCCCTTTTTCCCATGAAAAAAGGTGATCATCTCTTCCTCGTCGACGGCTCTGGCTTCATTTTCCGGGCCTTCCACGCCATACCGCCGCTGAACCGGAAATCGGACGGCCTACCGGTCAATGCCGTGTCTGGTTTCTGCAACATGCTGTGGAAGCTTTTGACCGATGCGCGCGACACATCCGTCGGCGTGACGCCGACCCACTTCGCCGTCATCTTCGACTATTCGTCGAAGACATTCCGCAACGCGCTCTACGACCAGTACAAGGCCAACCGCTCGGCCCCGCCGGAAGATCTCATTCCGCAGTTCGGCCTGATCCGCGAGGCAACCCGGGCCTTCAACCTGCCGTGCATCGAAACGGAAGGTTTCGAGGCCGACGACCTGATCGCCACCTATGCACGGATGGCCGAGGCCGTTGGCGCCGATGTCACCATCGTTTCGTCTGACAAGGACCTGATGCAGCTCGTGACCGCCAATGTCTCCATGTATGACAGCATGAAGGACAAACAGATCTCCATTCCCGAGGTGATCGAGAAATGGGGTGTGCCGCCGGAAAAGATGATCGACCTGCAGGCAATGACCGGCGATTCGACCGACAATGTGCCCGGGATCCCCGGCATCGGACCGAAGACGGCGGCGCAGCTTCTGGAGGAATATGGCGACCTCGACACGCTTCTGGCCCGCGCCGGCGAAATCAAGCAGCAGAAGCGCCGCGAGAACATCATCGCCAACACCGAACTGGCGCTGCTGTCGCGCCAGCTGGTGACGCTGAAGGTGGATTGCCCGATCGAGATTCCGCTGGATGGTCTTGTTCTGGAAAAGCAGGACGGACCGAAGCTGATCGCCTTTTTGAAGGCGATGGAATTCAACTCGCTGACCCGCCGCGTGGCGGAAGCGACCGGCACCGATCTCGGGGCGATCGAGGCCGCTGCCGTTCCCGTGCAGATGGGCGAAGCGGCGCATGGGCCGGATCTCGACCCGGGTGACGGCGGACAAGAGGCCGGAACCACCGTGGCCGATGCTTCGGGCAAAATAACAGAGCTTGGCGGTTCGGCGCGCACGCCCATGGATCTGGCGCTGGCCCGGGCCGAAGCTTTTGCGACCGCCAAGATCGATACCTCATCCTACGTGGCGATCCGTGATCTGGCGACGCTGGATGCCTGGATCGCCAAGGCGCGCGAAACCGGTCTTGTTGCCTTCGACACGGAAACGACCTCGCTCGACGCGATGCAGGCGGAACTGGCCGGGTTTTCGATGGCGATTGCCGACGACAGCCAAGGTCCTTCGGGACTGGCCATCAAGGCTGCCTACATTCCGCTCGGGCACAAGTCCGGCAGCCTCGATCTTTTCAGCGACGGGGTGAAGCTGGTGGAGGGCCAGATTCCGATGGCCGAAGCGCTGCCGCGCCTGAAAGCGCTGCTGGAGGATCCGACGGTTCTGAAAGTTGCGCAGAATCTCAAATACGACTATCTGGTCATGCGCCGCCACGGCATCACCATCCAGGGTTTCGACGACACGATGCTGATGTCCTATGTGCTCGATGCCGGAACCGGCACGAGTTCCCATGGCATGGATTCGCTCTCCGAACGCTGGCTCGGCCACACGCCGATCGCCTACAAGGATGTGGCCGGCAGTGGCAAGACGAGCCAGACCTTCGACTATGTCGAGATCGACAAAGCAACACCCTATGCGGCGGAAGACGCCGATGTGACGCTGCGGCTCTGGTTCGTGCTGAAGCCCAGGCTGGCGGCAAAGAACCTTGTCAGCGTCTATGAGCGCCTGGAACGGCCGCTGCTGCCGGTGCTTGCCCGGATGGAAGAGCGCGGCATCACCATCGACCGGCAGATCCTGTCGCGGCTTTCCGGCGAACTGGCGCAAGGAGCGGCCGGGCTGGAGCACGAAATCTATGAGCTGGCCGGCGAGCGCTTCAATGTCGGCTCGCCCAAGCAGCTGGGCGATATCCTGTTCGGCAAGATGGGGCTGGCCGGCGGCACGAAGACCAAGTCCGGTCAGTGGGCGACCTCGGCGCAGGTTCTGGAAGACCTTGCCGCACAGGGCATTCCGCTGCCGCGCAAGATCGTCGACTGGCGCCAGTTGACCAAGCTGAAATCAACCTACACGGACGCGTTGCCGACCTTCGTGCATCCGGAGACCAAGCGCGTCCACACATCCTACGCGCTGGCAGCGACGACGACCGGACGGCTGTCCTCGTCCGATCCGAACCTGCAGAACATTCCAGTGCGCAATGCCGAGGGCCGCAAGATCCGCACGGCGTTCATCGCCACGCCCGGCAACAAGCTGCTTTCGGCCGACTACAGCCAGATCGAGCTGCGCGTGCTGGCGCATGTCGCCAATATTCCGCAGCTGAAACAGGCCTTTGCCGACGGCATCGACATTCATGCCATGACGGCGTCGGAAATGTTCGGCGTGCCGGTCGAGGGCATGCCGGGCGACATCCGCCGGCGGGCGAAGGCAATCAACTTCGGCATCATCTACGGCATCTCCGCCTTCGGCCTTGCCAACCAGCTGTCGATCGAGCGCTCGGAGGCGGGCGACTATATCAAGAAGTATTTCGAGCGTTTCCCCGGCATCCGCGACTATATGGACGGCACCAAGGCCTATGCCCGCGACAAGGGTTATGTCGAGACGATTTTCGGGCGGCGGGTGCATTATCCAGAAATCCGCTCGTCCAACCCGTCCGTGCGTGCTTTCAACGAACGCGCTGCCATCAACGCGCCGATCCAGGGCTCTGCCGCCGATATCATCCGCCGGGCGATGATCCGCATGGAGCCGGTGATCGCGGACGCGAAACTCTCGGCTCGCATGCTGCTGCAAGTGCATGACGAACTGATTTTCGAAGTCGAGGAGTCGGAGGTTGAAAAGACCATTCCGATCGTCATTTCGACGATGGAAAACGCCGCCCTGCCGGCGCTCGACATGGCTGTGCCGCTGAAGGTGGATGCGCGCGCCGCCAGCAACTGGGACGAGGCGCACTGAGGGTGGATCACGTTCAAGGCACCTCGTGGCGCGAGCGGGTTGATAAAGGCTTCGCGGCAGTGTCATACTCGCCGCATGCGGGGCGACTAAAGTAGTCGTTTGCGGCGCAGCAAATATTTCAAGCCCGGCGATTGCCAAACCGGCGGGCGGATATTAACATACACGCATGTCTGTATAAATTCCGGCCACCGGGTTACCCGCTTCCCACAGGCCAGAAACAGAACCTCATCGAAATTGCCAGCTGGCGCGGCCGATCCATACCGGACCCGCCACTCATCCGTAGTTTGTGGAAAAGACCCATGACCCTGAAAAGACCGATCACGATCATCGCGCTATCCTCGCTTCTGGCGCTTGCCGGCTGCCAGGAAGGTGAGGGCCAGCAGGCAGCACCCGCCTTTCCGCCGTCCCAAGTTTCCGTCATCACGACGGCGACGGAATCGCTGGCGATCACCAACGAGCTTCCCGGCCGTATTGCGGCAACCCGCGTTGCCGAGGTCCGGCCACGGGTGACCGGCATCGTCGTCCAGCGTGTTTTCGAACAGGGATCGATGGTCAAGGAAGGCGACGTGCTCTACCGGATCGATCCGGCCTCCTTCCAGGTTCAGGTCGCCAGTGCCGAGGGCACGCTGCGCCGCGCCAAGGCCGTACAGATGCAGGCCAAGCAGACGGCAGACCGCCAGGGACAGCTGCGCAAGGCAAATGTCTCGACGGGACAGCAGCTGGACGATGCCGTGGCACTTCTGGCGCAGGCGGATGCCGACGTCTCCATTGCCGAAGCAGGCGTGGCGACAGCCCAGCTCAATCTTCAGTATGCCAGCGTGACGGCACCGATCAGCGGCCGGATCGGCCGGGCGCTGATCACCGAAGGCGCTCTGGTCAGCGCGAACGGGTCGGAAAATCTTGCGACTATCCAGCAGCTCGACCCTGTCTATGCCGACTTCACGCAATCGGCCACCGACCTCATCCGTCTGCGCAAGGCGCTGGCCGACGGTGCGCTGGCCGATGACACCAAGGCTGAAGCCAAGGTCTATCTCGTGATGGATGACGGCACTGAATACAAACACAGCGGGCGCCTGCTGTTTTCCGAAGCTGCCGTTGACGAGAGCACCGGCCAAGTGACGCTGCGCGGCGAGTTCCCCAATCCGGACGGCGACCTGCTGCCGGGCATGTATGTGCGCGTCCGGGTCGAACAGGGTGTCGAGAAGAACGCCATCGCGGTACCGACACAGGCGGTTCAGCGCGATACGGCCGGCCAGGCGCAGGTCTATGTCGTCAAGGCTGACGATACGACCGAACTGCGCCCGGTCAAGGCGGCCCAGGTGGTCGGCGATCGCTGGATCATCTCGGACGGCCTGAAGGCCGGCGAAAAGGTCATCGTCGAAGGCTTCCAGAAGATTGGACCCGGCGCCAAGGTCGTTCCGTCGGACTGGAAGAAGCCGGGCGAACAAGCACCTGCCGGCGCTGAGGCGAAGCCCGCCGAAACTGCGAAGTGAGGGTCTGATCGATGCCTAGTTTCTTTATCGACCGGCCGATCTTCGCCTGGGTCGTCGCCATCTTCATCATGATCGGGGGGATCATCTCGATCCCGCTTCTGCCGATTTCACAGTATCCGAATGTCGCTCCGCCGCAGATCACCATCAACACGGCCTATCCGGGCGCCTCGTCGCAAGAGACCTATCAGAGCGTCACGCGCCTGATTGAAAACGAACTCAACGGCATCGAAGGCATGCAGTATTTCGAGTCGACCTCGAGCGCTGCCGGATCCGTCGGGATCGATGTTATTTTTGCGCCGGGCACCGATTCCGGCAATGCCGCCGTCGACGTGCAGAACCGTGTGCGCCGCGTCGAGCCGCGCCTTCCCGATTCGGTCAAACAGCAGGGCATTCAGGTCGAAGAGGCCGGTTCGGGCTTCCTGATGATCATCGCCCTGACTTCGACCGACGGCACAATGGACGCCGTTAGCCTCGGCGACTATCTCAGCCGCAACGTGCTGGCCGAAATCCAGCGTGTCGAGGGTGTCGGCCGCGCGCAGCTGTTTGCCACGGAACGGTCGATGCGCATATGGCTCGATCCGGACAAGCTGCTCGGCCTCAACCTGACGACCGGTGACGTGACTGCCGCCATCCAGGCACAGAACGCCCAGATCGCATCCGGCAGCATCGGCGCACAGCCCAACCCGATCAGCCAGCAGATCAGCGCCCCGGTTCTGGTCAAAGGCCAGCTGACCTCGGCCGAAGAATTCGGCTCGATCGTTCTGCGCGCCAACAAGGACGGTTCTGCCGTGCGCCTGCGCGACGTTGCGCGCATCGAAATCGGCGGCCAGGACTACAGCTTCTCGACACGCCTCAACGGCAAGCCGTCCGCCGCCATCGGCGTGCAGTTGACGCCTTCAGGCAATGCGCTCAACACATCCAAGGCCATTCAGGCCCGCATGGAAGAGCTTGCCCGCTTCTTTCCGGCAGGCGTGGAATATGCGATCCCGTACGATACATCGCCTTTCGTGGCGATTTCGATCGAGAAGGTTCTGCACACACTGCTCGAGGCCGTGGCGCTGGTGTTCCTGGTGATGTTCCTGTTCCTGCAGAACATCCGCTACACGATCATTCCGACGCTTGTCGTGCCGGTGGCGTTGCTGGGAACCTGCGCGGCAATGCTGGCGATGGGGTTCTCGATCAATGTTCTGACCATGTTCGGCATGGTTCTGGCGATCGGCATTCTCGTCGACGATGCGATCATCGTCGTCGAAAACGTCGAACGCATCATGTCGGAAGAAGGATTGACGCCGAAGGAAGCGACCAAGAAGGCAATGAAACAGATCACCGGCGCCGTCATCGGCATCACGCTGGTGCTGTCGGCCGTGTTCATTCCGATGGCGTTCTTCCCCGGCGCCGTTGGCGTCATCTACCGCCAGTTCAGTCTGACCATGGTGGTCTCGATCCTGTTCTCGGCGCTTCTGGCGCTGTCGCTGACGCCGGCACTCTGCGCCAGCTTCCTGAAACAGGTGCCCAAGGGTCACCATCAGACCAAACGCGGTTTCTTCGGCTGGTTCAACCGCGGCTTCGACCGGGCTTCGCATGGCTATAGCGGCGTGGTGGGCGGGCTGATCAAGCGCACGGGCCGGTTCATGCTGGTCTATGTCGTCATCGTCGGCGGCCTCGTCTACCTTTTCATGCAGCTGCCATCATCGTTCCTGCCGGACGAAGATCAGGGTTTCGTCATCGTCAGCATGCAGCTACCCTCGGAAGCGACGGGCAACCGCACGACCGAGGTCATCGAACAGGCGGAAAGCATCTTTGCCACGGAAAGTGCTGTCGATCGCATCATTGCCATCAGCGGTTTCAGCTTCTCGGGAACGGGCCAGAATGCCGGTCTTGCCTTCGTGACGCTGAAGGACTGGAGCGAACGCGACGCCAACAATTCGGCGGCGTCGATTGCAGGGCGCGCAAGCATGGCGATGAGCCAGATCAGGGATGCGATCAGCTTTGCGCTTTCGCCGCCTCCGATCCAGGGCCTCGGTACCACCAACGGCTTCGCCTTCCGCCTGCAGGATCGCGGCGGACAGGGGCAGGCGGCGCTCGCAGCAGCGCGTGACCAGCTGCTCGGTCTCGCGTCACAAAGCAAGATCGTCTCGGGCGTTCGCGTCGATGGCCTTCCCGACGCGGCGCAGGTGAGCCTGATCATCGACCGCGAGAAGGCCAACACGTTCGGTGTTGCCTTTACCGATATCAACAGCACGATCTCGACCAATCTCGGTTCGTCCTACGTCAACGACTTCCCGAATGCCGGACGGCTTCAGCGGGTAACCGTTCAGGCCGACGAAGACAAGCGGATGCAGACCGCCGACCTGTTGAAGCTCAATGTGCGCAACAGCAATGGCGGCATGGTGCCGATGTCGGCCTTCTCCCGTATCGAATGGGAGAGTGGCCCGACGCAGACGATCGGCTACAATGGCTATCCGTCGATCCGCATCAGCGGCCAGAGCAATCCCGGCTTCTCGTCGGGCGAGGCGATTGCCGAAATGGAACGGCTTGCCGGACAGCTGCCTCCGGGCTTCGGCTACGAGTGGACGGGCCAGTCACGCGAAGAAATCGCCTCTGGCACGCAGGCGCCGCTGCTTGTGGCGATCTCCTGCCTGCTGATCTTCCTCTGCCTGGCGGCGCTCTATGAAAGCTGGACCATTCCGGTCTCGGTCATGATGGTGGTGCCGCTCGGCGTCATCGGCTCGGTTCTGGCCGTGATGCTGCGCGACATGCCGAACGACGTGTACTTCAAGGTCGGACTGATTGCGATCATCGGGCTTTCGGCGAAGAATGCCATCCTGATCATCGAGTTCGCCAAGGAGCTGAGGGAGAGCGGCAAGTCGCTGCTCGAAGCCACGATCGAGGCCTCGCACCTTCGCTTCCGGCCGATCCTGATGACGTCGCTCGCCTTCACGCTGGGTGTGCTGCCGCTGGCGATTGCCACCGGTGCCAGCTCCGGCAGCCAGCGCGCCATCGGCACCGGCGTCATGGGCGGGATGATTTCGGCAACGATCCTGGCGATCTTCTTCGTTCCGGTGTTCTTCGTCTTCATCGCCAAGCTGTTTGGCCGCAGACGGGAAGAGCCTGTAAAGGACACGCAAGAACCAGCCGCAACGCCTGCGGAATAAAATGCGAAGCAAACCGGCCGGTCACCACCGGCCGGATTTGCGACGGGAGGTGCCCATGCGACGAACCAAAGCCGAAGCGGAAGAGACACGCCAGCGCATCCTTTACGCTGCCGAGGAGGTTTTTTCGCTGAAGGGCGTGCCCAACACGACACTCGAAGATGTCGCCAATGCCGCCGGTGTGACCCGCGGCGCGATCTACTGGCATTTCGCCAACAAGACCGATCTTTTTCTCGAACTCTACAATTCGGCACCGATGCCGCAGGACGACCTGATCGGTGATGGTCTGGCCGATCGTAACGCCGATACGCTGAAGCTCATCGAGCAGACGGCGACCAACTGGCTGCGTGCCTTTGCGGCTGACGAAAGACGGCAGAGGATTTTCACGATCATCCTGCGCTGCGACTATCGCGGCGATCTTGCTGTCGTTCTCGACAAGCAGCTGGAAACCGAAGCCATGCACATGCAGGAATTGACCGATGCCTTTGGCCTTGCCCGCGACAAGGGACAGCTGCGCGCCAGCTGGACGCCGCAGACGGCGGCGCGGTGTTTCTTCTGGATGGTCAAGGGGCTCTGCACGAACTGGCTGCTGTTCGGCATGCGGTTCGACCTGGTGAGCGAGGGCGAGACCGGCCTCGCCCGGCTTTTTGACGGTTTTCGCGCCTGAAAATGCCCCGTTTTTCCTAGCGGAAGACCACGGTCTTGTGACCGTTCAGCATGACCCGATTTTCCATATGCAGCTTGACGGCGCGGGCAAGCACCCGGCTTTCGATATCGCGGCCGGTGGCGACGAAATCGTCGGCGCTCAGCGCATGGGTGACCCGGTCGGTTTCCTGCTCTATGATCGGGCCCTCATCCAGATCCGCCGTGACATAATGGGCCGTCGCGCCGATCAGCTTGACGCCGCGATCGAAAGCCTGGTGATAGGGCTTGGCGCCCTTGAAGCTCGGCAGGAACGAGTGATGGATGTTGATCGCCTTGCCATAGAGACGGCGCGATAGCGTGTCGGAAAACACCTGCATGTAGCGGGCGAGAACGACGAGATCGGCACCGGTTTCCTCGACCAGCCGCAGCAGCTTTTCCTCCTGTTCGGCTTTGTTGGTCTTGTCGACTTTCCAGCAGTGATAGGGAATGTTTTCGAGATCGGCCGTGCGGTGGCTGTCTTCGTGGTTGGAAACGATGGCAACAACCTCGGCATCGAGCCAGCCGACGCGGATCTGGTAGAGCAGATGCAGCAGGGCGTGGTCGAACTTCGACACGAGCACGACCATGCGCGGCTTGCGCGCACCGTCTGCAATCGCCGTCTTCATCTCGAAACGATCGGCGGCAGGCTTGATGGCGCGCTCGATGTCATCACGGCTCTTGCCCTCGGGCAGGCGGAAGGCGATGCGCATGAAGAAGCGGTTTGTCTGCTGGTCCCAGAACTGGTTGCTTTCGGCGATGTTGGCGCCGATGGCAGCGAGTTCCGTGGTGACGGCCGCGACGATGCCCGGCTTGTCATCGCAGGACAGGATGAGAGTGAAAGACTGTATCGGCATGGCGCACCTCCCGGGCAGATCGAAATGTCCGGAATGACCGGCGGCTTGGCGTTACAGAGCGGAGGGAAGGGCTGCAAGTTTTGCTAAGACGCACCGGCGATTTTATAGCATTGCCTCATGGAGAGCGCTGATCCGGGTAAATTGTACTGTTGTCATGAGAGATTTCTTGCAGGAATGGCTGCCCTGGAAGCCGTTTTCTTGCATGTTGTCTCAGTGAAAATCGCGGCTCTTGGGAATGATGCGGACATCGCGGGGATGGCGATGGCGCAGGGCCGGAGGATCGGCCGGGTTTTGCACGGCACTGGCTTGCCCCTTGCCCCTCGGACGCAGATGGGCATTTTCCGGCGCCGGACGCGCAATCTCATCGCCTCTAGCGAGGGATTCGGGCAAGGTGTCGTCTGATAGAAGATCGAGATCGCCGGTGAGATCGATCAGTTCGCGGGCGACAATATGGATGATGTCGTCCTTACGCTGGACGACGCCCTTCACCTGCACCAGCCGGGAGCGCATCACCACCTTGCGAAACTGCTGCAGGACTTTCTTCCAGACAACGATATTGACGATGCCGGTCTCGTCTTCCAGCGTCATGAAGACGACGCCCTTGGCGGTGCCCGGCCTCTGGCGGACAAGCACGACGCCGGCGACACTGGCCTGTTGATTGTGCCGCATGGAAAACAGCTCTTTCGAGGACAATATCCGCATCTGCCGGTAGCGCTCGCGCAGGAAAGAGACCGGGTGCGCTTTCAGCGACATCCGATGGGTCTGGTAGTCGGCAACCACATGTTCAGACAGGCGCATGGCAGGCAGCACCACATCCGCATCCGGGCCAGATGGGTCCGCCCCGGCCAGATCGAACAACGGCATCTGGTGATCGCTCATCAGGCCGCGCACGGCCCAAAGCCCCTGGCGGCGATCGAGCCCGAGCGAACGCAGCGCATCGGCCGAGGCCAGGCGCTCCAGAACGGACAGCGGCAGTTTCGTGCAGCGGCGCAACTCTTCCAGCGTGCAAAAACCGCCGTGATCCGCCCGGAGCTCGAGGAAGCGTTTCGGCTCCTTGTCGTCTTTGCGGGTGAAATCGGCTTTCGACAGGCCGTCGATCTGGCGCAGGCCAAGCCGGACCGCATGGGAGCCGTCGTGGTTTTCCTCCAGCGTGTTGTCCCAGAAGCTGAAATTCACGTCCGCCGGGCGGACCTCGATATCATGTTCGCGGGCATCGCGGACGATCTGGGCGGGTGCATAGAAACCCATCGGCTGGGAGTTCAAAAGGGCAGCGCAGAAGACATCGGGGAAGTGGCATTTGATCCAGGCCGAGGCATAGACAAGGATGGCGAAGCTTGCCGCATGGCTTTCGGGGAAGCCATATTCGCCGAAACCCTTGATCTGGTCGAAACAGCGCTTGGAAAAGTCCGGATCGTAGCCGCGTGCGATCATGCGGCTGACCATCTCGTCTTCCAGCGTCCCGATGGTTCCGACATTGCGAAAGGTCGCCATGGCGCGGCGCAGCTGGTTGGCCTGCTTGCCATCGAACTTTGCCGCATCGATGGCAATCTGCATGGCCTGTTCCTGGAAGAGGGGAACGCCGAGGGTGCGTTTCAATATGTTTTTAAGCTCGTCCGGTTCTCCATGCTCTTTTGCCGGTGAGGGATAGAAGACCTGTTCGAGTTTATCCCGCCGCCGAAGATAGGGATGCACCATGTCCCCCTGGATCGGGCCCGGCCGGACGATCGCAACCTCGATCACGAGATCATAATATTCTCTCGGCTTCAAGCGCGGCAGCATGTTCATCTGGGCCCGGCTTTCGACCTGAAAGACGCCGATGGCATCGGCCCGGCAGAGCATGTCGTAGGTTGCCTCGTCACCGGCCTTTATGGTCGCCAGATCCCATTCGAGCCCGTAATGCTGTTTGATCATCACAAAACATTTGGCGATGCAGGTAAGCATGCCGAGCGCCAGAATATCGACCTTCATGATCTTCAACTCGTCGATATCGTCCTTGTCCCATTCGATAAAGGTGCGCTCCTCCATGGCAGCATTGCCGATCGGCACCAGCTCTTCCAAAAGGTCCTGCGTCAGCACGAAGCCGCCGACATGCTGGGAGAGATGGCGGGGGAAGCCGAGCAGTTCCTTGGTCAGGTCCAGCGTTCGTTTCAGATGCGGGTCTTCAAGATCGAGCCCGATCTGTTTGACCTGCGATTCGGGGATTTCATCGCCCCAGGAGCCCCAGACGGTGTTTGCCAAGGCCGATGTCACGTCTTCGCTCAGACCCATGACCTTACCGACCTCGCGCACGGCGCTGCGCGGACGGTAGCTGATCACGGTCGCCGCCAGAGCGGCGCGTTTGCGGCCATACCGTTTGTAAATGTGCTGGATCACCTCTTCGCGGCGCTCATGCTCGAAATCGATGTCGATATCCGGCGGCTCCTTGCGGTCTGCCGACAGGAAGCGCTCGAACAGGAGCTGACTGTCCATCGGATCGACGGCGGTGACGCCGAGGCAGAAGCAGACGGTGGAATTGGCAGCCGAGCCGCGGCCCTGACAAAGAATCCCTTCACCCTTGGCAAAGGCGACGATGTCGTGGACGGTGAGGAAATACTGGGCATAGTTGAGCTGCTTGATGATCGCCAGTTCACGCACCAGCGAAGCGCGGATTTTGTCCGGCATGCGGCCTTTGTAGAAGGCGTCGCCCTTGCTCCAGGCGAGATATTCCAGATGCTCCTGCGCGGTCTTGCCCGGGGGCACCGGTTCGTTCGGATAATTGTAGGCGAGTTCAAGGAGATTGAAGCTGCAGCGCGCCCTGAACCTGGCGACATTGGCGATGGCGTCCGGAAAATCGGCAAACAGCCGCGCCATTTCCCAGGCCGGTTTCAGATGCCGCTCGGCATTGGCCGCCAGCCGGAAGCCTGCCTCTGGAATCGTACATTTCTCGCGGATGCAGGTGACTACGTCCTGCAGAGGGCGGCGGTCCGGGTGATGATAATGAACATCGTTGGTGGCGATCAGAGCAATGGAAAGGCGCCGGGCCAGCGCCGCCAGCTGAAAACAACGTGCCCGGTCATCGCCCTGATACAGATGTTTGATGGCCAGCCAGAGATCCTTCCCCGTCACGGCGCGCAAACGCAGAACTTTTTCTTCGAATGCCTGCAATGCATCGCCTGCGATGGTATCCGGCGGCAGGGCGATGAACAGCTGACCTTCGGCATGCTCCAGAATATCGTCGAAACCGATATGGCACTCGCCCTTGTCTGCGGCGATTTTGCCTCGGGTCAAAAGCCGGCAAAGCCTGCCATAGGCGGCCCTGTCGCGCGGATAACAGAGGCAGGAAAAACCATCCATGGTCTCCAGACGGGCACCGACCAGAAGCTGGAAAAGCGGGAGGGGTTCTTCGGCATCGTCCGTTGGCAGACCCTGTTCTCCGGCCTGCTTCTTTCGTGCTTCCCGGGCTTTCTGCCGTTCCCGTTCTTCTTTTTCGAACATTTCCCGCACGCCACGATGGGCACGCACAACACCGGCCAGCGTGTTGCGATCGGCAATGCCGATGCCGGGATGCCCGAGCGCCCTTGCCTGCAGCACCAGTTCTCCCGGATGAGAGGCACCGCGCAGGAAGGAAAAATTGCTCGTGCATTGCAGCTCGACATAGGGTGGGGCGGGCTGCGGCGGGTTTTTCGGCTTGACGGCCGCCGGGATCTTGAACGGGATCGGCGGGTTTTCGGGCGGTCTGCTCATGTAAACAGCCCGTGCAGGTACCAGATGGGAACGGTTTCGTTTGTCTCGCTGTAGAGCCCATGCCGGTAGAGCCAGTATTGACGGCCCTCCGCATCCTCGACGACGTAATAGTCGCGCTCCAAGGCCTTATCGGCGCCGGGCAGCCACCATTCCGGGCCGATGCGTTCCGGGCCGCTGGCGCGCACGACGACGCGCTTGACCCGGCGCCAGGTGAAATGTTTGGGCGGCCCATCCGGCAGACCGGCCATGACCTCGACGGCCTGCGGACGATCGAACAGCCGGTGCGGACGTTTCGGCAAAGTAATTTTTGCGGCTTGCCAGCCGGCCCAGCCCAGCGTGTTGCCGGGAATTGTGCGCCTGTCTGCCTGTTCGGGAATATGGCTTTCGACCGGCGCCAGCTGGTATACTGCGGCCGGGCCGAGGCGGTTGCCCAGCGTATCGATCAAGGGCGCGATGACGTCGGCAAAACCGGCCGGGTCATCGGCCGCATTCTGCTGGTCACCATCCTCGACCAGAGACACCTGGCCCGGCGCAATTGTTTCCACACCCGCCGCCGCCAGCAGGAAGGCATCGATGCCGAAACCGCAATCGATACCATCGAGTTTCGGCGTGAAAAGCCGCGAGATGCGCCCGATGTCGCGGCTCGGGCGGGACAGGCGGACCGAAATCTCGCTGCTGCCGCCATCGGTGTTGAAGGCGCTAAGGCGGAAATGCCGGGCGCCCTTGCCTTCCCGCTCCAGCCTTTGCTGCAGGCGAGCAAGCAACAGACCAAGGGCCGCCGCAATGGCATCGGTATGAATGGCCGGTTCCGGACAGGGAAGATATTCGCGGCAGGGTTCGGGCGGCGCGATCGGCACGATCGGTTCGCGGATATCGCCGGTCATCTGATCCAGACGCAGCAGCACGGAATGCGCGGCCTCGCGCGAGCGGAACCGGCGCTCCAGCACCGGGCGCGGCATGGCCCTGAGATCGCCCACCCGTTTCAGGCCGAGCCGGGTCAAAAGCACCAGGCGATCCTCATCCAGACGCAGAGCCGCGATCGGCAAAGCGTCGATCCGCACCCGCAGATCCGCCTCCTGCACTATTTCCGGCTTTGAGGAAAAGGATGCGAAGGCCCGGGCAGCCCCAGGGGTCGGCGCAAGGCTGGCACGCGCGGTAAAGCCTGCCGTCTTCAGCCGGGCCAGACCATCGGCGATTAGCGCCGCCTCGCCGCCAAACAGGTGGCTGCAGCCATCGACATCGAGAAACAGCCCGTCTGCGCCATCAATGGCGACGGTGGGCGAATAGCGCATCATGGCCTTTGCCAGACGGGCCAGAAGAAGGGCGTCGCCGTCCCGATCGGCCTGTTCGACCCGCAAGACGGGACAGGCTGCCCGGGCGTCGTTGAGCGCCAGCCCGGCTGCGGCCCCGGCCTCCACCGCTGCCCGGTTGGCGGCGGTGATGCGCACGCCCTTTGCCGTCTGCTCGACAAGAACGATCGGCTCTTCAGGCGGAAGCGCGGCCAGCAATGTGCGGCGGCGGCAAGCGGTGAGCATGAACCGTTCCATGGCCAGATACGGAAAGCGTATCGAAAGAATGCGTGTCGTCATTCCAGAAAACCTCCCAGGACCCTGGTTTTCCGCCTCGTGAACGGGTGAGTTCGAGCGACCAGGCAAAGGCACCGGGCGCTCTTTCGTCGTGACGATTCTGAGGTCCGGCCGATGGCCCGACCTTCCAGCGAGTGACGGCGGCAGAGGATTCGCCTGTTTCCTGTGTGTTGATGAAAAGACACGGCACGCCGGTCTTCTGGGCGATCAGCGACAGGCGGCGTGTCTCGGTGAAGCTGAGCGGTGGGCCTTCGCCGAGCACTGCGGCCAGATGCGGCAGGCGCAGAGCCTCCTCCAGCGCGAAGACCATGAGGCGCGGCTTTTCCAATGAGACGAAGACAAGCCGCTCCGGGCCGGGATCGCCGCCGGCCAGGCCCGGGCCATAAGGCCTGCCGAATTCATGGCGGCTTTCCACCGTCTGGCACCAGAGAACAGGCCCGCGCCGGGGCAGCCTCTGCAGCAACATCAGCACGAAGGCGGAAACTGCGGGTATGTTGACGGACCTGTCCGGCGTGAAATCGTGCAGCGTACGCATCGGCAGGACGTTGTCCGGAAGGTGTGCGTCAATGCTGGTAACCCCCAGATGCCAATCACCTTTCCGGCGGCTTTCACCTTCGGGTGAAAGCCGCGCCTGAACACCTTCCAGATGGCGGATCCTCTCTCTCAACGATGCGATGTTCATCTGCTGCCTCAGTCGTTTTCGTGCTCAAAAAAGGAGTATGTTCCTATTTTGTTCTCTTTGGCGAGTCAAATATTCCTGTTTTTTGCCGATGCCGCTGAATCGCGCTGCAGCGATCTCAACGTAAACTTCTGGAATCAAAGCAAAAGGTTAGGCTGTGGACGCTGAATCCGGAGATATAAAAAACTCTCCGCGATCCACCACCGGCGCCGTCAACCTTCACTGCAACGTGAAGCTGGAAGCATGCCGTCCTCATTGACCGCACGGACGCGGTCTCTACAGTCGCGGCGGCAATGACCTCGAAAGGATCAGACCCGTGTTCGGCTTGGCAAAACGCTTCTTCACAACGGCCGCCCTGTTCGGCAGCCTGCTTTCCGGCACGGCCGGCGCCGCCGATCCGGCGA
Organism: Pararhizobium sp.; assembly: GCA_030655075.1. Lineage (GTDB taxonomy): Bacteria > Pseudomonadota > Alphaproteobacteria > Rhizobiales > Rhizobiaceae > JAURWE01. The sequence continues at coordinate 410,350 of JAURWE010000058.1, read as the reverse complement.
ACTGGCCGGGCGTCGTGGAAGAGGCCAAGGGCGAGACCGTCTACTGGAATGCCTGGGGCGGCGCTGAAAACATCAATGCCTATCTGCAATGGGTCGGCACCGAGCTGAAAAGCCGCTACGGCGTGACGCTGGTTCACGTGAAACTCGATGACACCGCCAAGGCGGTGGCAACCGTGGTGGCGGAAAAGGCTGCCGGGAAAAACGAGGGCGGCTCTGTCGATCTGATCTGGATCAACGGCGAGAATTTTGCCTCAATGAAGAAACAGGGCCTGCTTTATGGCCCGGACTGGGCGACGAAGCTGCCGAACTGGACCTATGTCGATGTCAAGAACAAGCCGACGATCCTGACCGACTTCACCATTCCGACCGACGGGCTGGAAAGCCCCTGGGGCGGGGCAAAACTTGTTTTCTTCTATGACGAGGCGCGCACCAAAAAAGATGTTTTGCCGGATTCTGCGGCCGGGCTGCTGGACTGGGCAAAGGCCAATCCAGGCCGCTTTTCCTATCCGCAACCACCGGATTTCATCGGTTCGTCCTTTCTGAAGCAGGTTTTGACAGAGCTTGCGCCCGACAAGGCCAAGCTGCTGAAGCCGGTGGATGAGGTCACGTTCGCGGCGGATGTGGCGCCGCTGTTTGCCTATCTCGACCAGCTGCATCCACTGCTGTGGCGGCAGGGCAAGGCCTATCCGCAGAACTATCCCGACATGAAGCAAAAGCTGGCCGATGGCGAGCTCGACATCATCTTCGCCTTCAACCCTTCGGAAGCGTCCGCCGCTATTGCGGCGGGTGAACTGCCGGATACCGTTCGCTCCTTTGTCTTTTCCGGCGGGACGCTGGGCAACACGCATTTTGTTGCCATTCCCTACAATGCCAAGGCCAAGGCGGGTGCGCTGGTTCTCGCTAATTTCCTGATCTCGCCGGAAGCACAGCAGCGCAAGCAGGACCCAAAGATCTGGGGCGACCCCACCGTGCTTGATCTCGCCAAGCTGACGCCTGAGGAAAAAGCCGGATTCGACGGGCTAGATCTCGGCGTGGCGACGCTTGGTCCGGCCGATCTCGGCCCGGCGCTCGACGAGCCGCATCCGGACTGGATGACCCGGATTGAGGCGGAATGGATCAAGCGCTACGGCGCGGCGAACTGATACTTCATGGCCCGGATGATCATTGCATCGCGCATCCTTCCGGGCCTTTTCCTCTTCGTGTTGGCTGCGCCCGTGGTGGCGGGCTTTGCCGGAACCCTGCTTCCGGCCTTCGGTTATCTGCCGGCGATCGGCGGCCATGCTCTCACGCTCAATCATTTCCGCCAGCTGGCGGCTGAACCAGGCCTTTTACAATCCAGTCTTCTCAGCCTGACGACAGGCCTGCTGGCGACCGGCATTACCTTCATCATGGTTCTGCTGTTTACAGCCGCCTTTGCCGGAACGACAGTGTTTTCGCGCATCCAGCATCTGGTGTCGCCGTTGCTTGCCATTCCGCATGCGGCAGCGGCCTTCGGCATCGCCTTTTTGATCGCGCCCTCGGGCATGATCCTGCGTCTGATCTCTCCAGAGCTGACAGGCTTTACCCGCCCCCCGGACTGGCTTGTCGTCAACGACCCGATGGGCCTGTCGATGGTTCTGGGGCTCGTCGCCAAGGAGGTGCCCTTCCTGTTTCTGATGGTGCTGGCGGCGCTGCCGCAGCTTCCCGTGCGGCAGGCGCGGCAGACGATGGCGAGCCTCGGCTTTGGCCGGATCTCTGGCTTTCTGGTGGCGCTGGCACCGGGTCTCTACCGGCAGATCCGCCTGCCGGTCTTCGTCGTGCTCGCCTATTCGACCTCGGTCGTCGATGTGGCTGTCATCCTCGGGCCGGGTCTGCCGGCGCCGCTTTCCGTGCGGCTAACGGCGTGGATGGCCGATCCCGATCTGCAGGCGCGCTTTCTGGCCTCGGCCGGCGCGCTGCTGCAGCTCGGCATCACGGGGCTTGCCATGGTTCTCTGGTGGGGGCTCGAAAGACTGGCCGGTGCCGCACTGAGGGCACTCAGCCTCTCAGGCTGGCGACTGACCGGGGACCGGCCTGTTCGCATCGCCGCGCTGGCAGGCGTGATGCTCTCGGCTCTCAGCATTTTCGGCGGCATCGCCATTCTGGCGCTCTGGTCCATCGCGGGGCTCTGGGCCTTTCCGCAGGTGCTGCCGGATGAGATATCGCTAAAAACATGGGCGAAAGTTCTGCCGCAGATTTTTGGGCCGCTTACCACCACCGTTCTCGCCGGTGTTGTTGCAGCCGCCATCGCCACCGTTCTGGCAATCGGTCTTCTGTGGAGCGAGACGCGGAATGGAGCATCGGCTTCCAAAACCCGGATGCCGATCCTTTATCTGCCGCTGATCGTGCCGCAACTCGCCTTCGTCTTCGGCTTGCAGGTCCTCGTCCTCAGCCTCGGACTGGAGCCATCCTTCCTCATTCTTGTCGCCGTACATCTGGTTTTTGTCCTGCCCTATGTGGTCCTGTCGCTGTCTGATCCCTGGCGCGCACTTGACCGGCGCTACGAGCTGGTGGCTCACAGCCTGGGGAAATCTGCCACCGCCGTGCTGTTCCAAATCCGGCTGCCGATGCTGCTGCGCGCCTGCCTGACGGCCTTTGCCATCGGCTTTGCCGTCTCCGCCGGGCTGTATCTGCCGACCCTGCTGATCGGCGCCGGGCGGCTGGTAACGCTGGCGACCGAGACGGTGGCGTTGTCGTCGGGCGGCGACCGGCGGGTCATCGGTGTCTATGCCCTTCTCCAGATCCTTTTGCCCTTCGTGGCGTTTGTGATTGCATCGCTCATCCCGCACTTGCTATTCCGCAATCGGCGCGCGATGAGGATCTGAATGCCTGATAATGCTGAACATCTGGGCCTGAGGCTTGAAGGCGTCGCGATCCGCCTCGGGGGGACACGGCTGCTGGCGCTGTCGGCCCAAGTCGAGCCCGGTGAAACGCTGACGATCATGGGGGCTTCGGGCTCCGGAAAATCGAGCCTGATCGCCTTGATCGGCGGTTTTCTCGATCCCGCATTTGCCGCCAGCGGCCATGTGTTCATCGGCGCGCGCGAGATAACGGAACTGCCGACCGAACAACGGCGGGTGGGCGTGCTGTTTCAGGACCCGCTGCTGTTTCCGCATCTGTCCACCGGCGAGAACCTGCTGTTTGCCATTCCGCCGGCGCTCAGCGGACGCCGGGAACGGCGGCAGATCGCCGAAAAGGCGCTTTCACAGGTGGGGCTAGACGGGTTTTTCGACCGCGATCCCGATACGCTTTCGGGTGGCCAGAAGGCACGGGTGGCGCTGCAGCGGGTGATGATTTCTGCGCCGGAGGTTCTGTTGCTGGACGAGCCCTTTTCCAAGCTCGATACCAGTCTGCGCCAGCAAACGCGCCGACTGGTGTTCGACCGGGCCCAGGCGGAGCGCATCCCGGTTGTGCTAGTGACGCATGATCACGCCGATGCTGAGGATGCAGGCGGGACTGTCGTGCATCTTGAGAGTATGGTGTGATGATGGCCGGATCCTATCAGTCACGTCTGCCCCTCCTGCCGGTCTCGGAGGTCCTGGACACGCTGGGTGCGGCCCTTGCCGCGTCAGTCACCGCCGTCGTCTGCGCGCCGCCGGGTGCCGGCAAGACGACGCTCATTCCGCTCTATCTGCTTGATCAGGCCTGGCGGAAGGATGGCAAGATCATCCTTCTCGAACCGCGGCGGCTGGCGGCGCGGGCAGCGGCATCGCGCATGGCGAGCCTGATCGGTGAACAGGTGGGCGAAACCGTCGGTTACCGCATGCGGCTTGACAACAAGATTTCTGCCCGGACTCGCATCGAGGTGGTGACCGAAGGCGTGTTCGCCCGGATGGTGCTCGACGATCCGGAACTGGACGGCGTTTCGGCCGTGCTGTTCGATGAGTTCCACGAGCGCTCGCTCGATGGCGACTTCGGCCTTGCGCTGGCGCTCGATGTGCAGGGGGCATTGCGCGACGATCTGCGCCTCATCGTCATGTCGGCAACGCTCGATGCCGGGCGGGTGAGCGCGGTTCTCGGCGATGCGCCCGTGATTGAAAGCCAGGGGCGCAGTTTTCCGATCGATATCCGCTACGAGGAGCGCCCGGCCGGAGAACGCGTGGAAGATGCGATGGCGCGCGCCATAATCGCCGCGCACCGGACCGAGACCGGCTCGATCCTCGCCTTTCTGCCCGGACAGGCGGAAATCGGCCGCACGATCGAGCGGTTGGAAGGGCGCTTGTCCGGCGAGACGTTGATCGTGCCGCTCTACGGCAACCTTTCGCAGAAAGAGCAGGACGCTGCCATCCGGCCGGCAGCGCCCGGCAGCCGCAAGATCGTGCTGGCTACCTCGATCGCCGAGACTTCGATCACCATCGATGGAGTCCGGATCGTCATCGACAGCGGGCTGCAGCGGCTGCCGGTGTTCGAGCCTTCGACCGGAATTACCCGGCTGGAGACGGTGCGGGTGTCGCGCGCCTCGGCAGACCAGCGTGCCGGCCGTGCGGGACGGACGGAGCCCGGAATGGCGATCCGGCTGTGGCATGCGGGGCAGACGGCAGCGCTTCCCGCCTTTACCCCGGCGCAGATTCTGGCCAGCGATCTGTCCGGGCTCGTTCTCGACATGGCGCATTGGGGCGTCACCGACCCGAAGATGCTGGCCTTCGTCGACCAACCGCCGGAAACCACGCTGGAGGAGGCGCGCACGCTTTTGCGGCTTCTGCGTGCGCTCGATGCCCAAGGCGTCCTGACGGAGGAGGGCAAACGCATCCGCGCACTTGCCCTGCCGCCGCGGCTGGCGGCCATGGCGGTCTCAGCAGCGGCCGAGGGCGATGGGACCGAGGCCTGCCTGCTTGCTGTCATGCTCACCGAACAGGGGCTGGGCGGAACCGGTGTCGATATCGAGGAGCGGTTTCGCCGCTTCAAGACCGACCGCAGCGACCGGGCGGACGCCTCGCGCGGGCTGGCGCGGCGCATGGCGAAGGACTTGGGCGGCAAAACCGGTGGGACGTCCCATGGTCGAGTGCATCCCGGCCATCTCCTGATGCGCGCCTTTCCCGACCGGATCGCGCTGCAGCGCGGGGGTCGCGGGCGGTTCGTCATGGCCAACGGGCGCGGCGCGGAACTGCCGGAGACAGAGCGGCTTGCGGCCTGCGAGATGCTTGTCATCGCCGATCTGACCGGCCGCGCCGGCAAACAGCGCGTCCTGGCAGCTGCCGAGATCGACCGGGTGACGGTGGAAGAGGAAATGGCCGGCCAGATCGTGCGCGAGGACCAGAGCTTTTTCGACCGGCCGAGCCGGCAGGTGCGGGCCCGGCGGGTGACGCGGCTTGGCGCGCTGATCTTCGAGGAAGCGCCGCTGCCGCGTCCGACGGGGCCCAAAGCCGCCAAGGCGCTGGCCGAGGGCGTGCGTTTGCTCGGGACAGCGGTTCTGCCGTTTGCACGTGAATCGCAACAATTGCGCGACCGGCTGGGCTTTCTTCACCGAAGCATCGGCGCGCCGTGGCCGGACACGACCGATGCGGGCCTGCTGGCGCGGCTGGACGAATGGTTCGAGCCCTGGCAGGAAAACACACGCGGCATCGACGATATCAGCAGCTCCAGCCTGTCCGAAGGGCTGCTGTCGCTGGTGCCCCCCGACCTGCAGCGTAATCTCGGCAAGCTGGTTCCGACGCATTTCGAAGCGCCGACCGGGCAGAAACATCCCATACGATACGATGGCGACGAGCCGGTGCTGTCCATCCGTGTCCAGGAGCTTTATGGCCTGAAAAACCACCCTTCCGTGGCGGGCGGGCGGTTGCCGCTGCTTCTCGAACTTGTGTCGCCGGCACAGCGGCTGATTCAGACGACGCGCGACCTGCCGGGTTTCTGGGCGGGCTCCTGGAAAGACGTGCGCTCCGACATGCGCGGCCGCTATCCCCGGCACCCCTGGCCGGAAGACCCGGCCAACGCAGCGCCGACGACACGGGTGAAGCCCCGTGGTACATGAGCAGGCAGGAAAGATCTCAGGGCACGCAGAACCATGACGATGGCAGATCAGATCGATCAGGACGATCACCAGTCCAGCCGGCGGCTGCGGCTACAAACCCTGGTGCGGTTGCGCTGGCTGGCCGTCGGCGGCCAGTCGTTGACAGTGATCATCATCGCCTTCTGGTTCCGGTTTCCGCTGCCGCTGATCGCCTGCTGCTCGCTGATCGCCTTTCTCGCCTGGGTCAATTTCTACCTGACGATCCGCTACCCGCCGACGCACCGGCTGATGCCGACATCGGCCTTCGCGCTGCTGGCGCTGGATCTCACACAGCTAACGGCGCTTCTTTTCATTACCGGCGGCCTTGCCAATCCGTTTTCACCGCTGGTCTGCGTGCCCGTCATCATCTCGTCCTCGGCCCAGCCGATCCGCTACAGCATGGCACTCGGCTTCCTGGCCGTCATCGGTGTGACGGCGCTGGCGTTTTCACCGTTCCAACTGCCATGGTACCCGGGCACGCTGCTGCTGGTGCCGAACGTTCTGACGGCCGGCTTCTGGTTCGCCATCGTCTCGACCACGGGCTTTGCGGCGTTCTACGCCTACCGCGTGTCGCTGGAAGCGCGGGAACTTTCGGATGCTCTGACCGCGACAGAACTTGTGCTGCAGCGGGAAAAGCACCTGTCCCAGCTTGACGGCCTGGCGGCGGCGGCGGCGCATGAGCTCGGGACGCCGCTTGCAACAATCAGCGTCGTTGCCAAGGAGATGGAGCGGGAACTGGGCGACGACCCGCGCTTTGGTGAGGACGTGCACCTCTTGCGCAGCCAGAGCGAACGCTGCCGCGATATCCTGCGGCGTTTGACGACGCTGTCTTCGGAGAACGAGGCGCATATGCGGGTTCTGCCGCTGTCGTCGCTGATCGAGGAGGTGATGGCGCCGCACCGGGAATTCGGCATTCGCATCAATCTGGTCGAAAAGGGCGACCGGGCGCGCGAACCGGTGGGGAACCGCAATGCCGGCATTCTGTACGGCCTCGGCAATCTGCTGGAAAATGCCGTTGATTATGCCAAGGAACAGGTGACGGTCACCGTCGAGCATACGCCCGAGATCGTCGCGGTCACCATCCAGGACGATGGCGACGGCTATGCACCAGACATCCTGATGCGCATCGGCGAGCCTTACGTCACCAAGCGCCAGCGGGACGACAGTGCCGGCGGGCTTGGGCTCGGACTTTTCATCGCCAAGACGCTGCTGGAGCGTTCAGGTGCCAAGCTGAATTTCGAAAATGGCGGACCGGATCAGCCCGGCGCTCATGTCCGTGTCGAATGGCCGCGCGCGCTGATGGATACACGGGTGGTGAAATGAGCTACGCGCTCGCTTGATCGCATGGTAAGCACGCTTACATAAGACATACGGAAAAAATCCGTCGAGGCCCGCAGGATATGACCGAAAAGACCCCCGTTACCGACGCAAACAGCCCCATCAAGCCGGCGCAGACCTCGATCGGGCCGGACGCCTCCCTGCTGATTGTTGATGACGATGCGCCATTCTTGCGGCGCCTGGCCCGGGCCATGGAGACACGTGGCTTCGTTGTGGAAATCGCCGAATCCGTCGCGGAAGGCATCGCCAAGACCAAGGCATCGCCGCCGAAATATGCCGTCATCGATCTGCGCCTCGGCGATGGCAGCGGGCTCGACGTCATCGAGGCCATCCGCAGCCGGCGCGACGACACGCGCATCATCATGCTCACCGGCTATGGTAATATCGCAACGGCGGTCAACGCGGTGAAGCTGGGTGCTGTCGATTATCTGGCGAAGCCCGCCGATGCGGATGATATTTTCTCAGCTCTGGTGCAAAAGGCCGGCGAACGGGCCGAGCTTCCGGAAAACCCGATGTCGGCCGACCGGGTGCGCTGGGAGCATATTCAGCGGGTCTATGAAATGTGCGAGCGCAATGTTTCGGAGACTGCCCGGCGGCTCAACATGCACCGGCGGACGCTGCAGCGGATCCTGGCGAAACGCGCGCCAAAATAAGCTGCTTCAAGCATCCCGATCCTTCGAGCCGGACATGATGGACGCCAACATGTCTGCGCCTCCCGACCGATCGATGGCCCATTCAGCCATCATCAGCCTTTGTGCCGCAACACGCGCGAAAGACGCCACCACGGCCTTTCGCGTCGCAGGGACCAGCTTGTGCTCCGGCGCATCGCGCAGAATGTGTCCTTCATAGCCGTCTGAGAGGATCAGGCCGCAGTCTTCAGGGAAAATATCCAGCGGCACGCCCTTGTGCGTGGCGAAATAGAGCCTGTCGCAATGGAGCCGGTAATCCGGCCATTTCCGGTCAACCCTGAAGTCTTCGATCGAGGTCTTGATCTCGACGATCCAGATTTCACCCTTGTCGGAAATGCTGATCAGATCGGCGCGGCGGCCGCTTGCGAGCGACAGTTCCGGCAGGGCCGAATGTTTCGTCTCATAGAGAAGCCGCTGGACGCCGCGGCGAACCATCATGGCGCGATCGGACTGGCGGCCATCGATCAGCGGATTGTCGTTGTGCAACGAGACGATCGTCATGTCTGAAACCCTTGTCCAGGGGCGGTTTGTTGCAAAAAAACACTGTGCGATAATTTTACAGCGTGCGGTGCAAAATCAACGGCGCATTCTCTTTGCAATCACCGCATCAATCGAAAATAACCAGCATGGATCGTTGGTCGTCGCGATCCGATTCCCTGCCTCCCATATTTAAGAGATTCCCATGCGCCTCCGCAATGCCTTCCTTCTGAGCAGCCTCGCGGCCATGGTCGCCCTGGCTGGTTGCTCTACCATGCCCGTCTCGGTGACAGGTGAAAGAGTCGCGACAAACCAGATTTTTAGCGATGATTATGGCCCAGTTGAGGATTCCGGTTTTGCGCTTCCGGCCATTCCGATCAACAGGGTCGACAAGCGCTTCCACCGTCAGATCGTCGATTACACGACGAAGGAACGCCCCGGCACGATTGTCGTGAACACGCCGAATCGCTTCCTCTATTTCGTGCTGCCCGGCGGCAAGGCTGTTCGCTACGGTATCGGCGTCGGCAAGTCGGGTTTTGCCTGGGAAGGCGAAGCCTATGTGGCCTGGAAGCAGGAATGGCCGAAGTGGACGCCGCCGAAGGAAATGGTCGCACGCCGCCCGGATCTGCGCCAGTACGGCGAAGAGGGCATGAAGGGTGGCCTGATGAACCCGCTTGGCGCCCGCGCCATGTATCTGTTCAATCCTGAGGGCAAGGACACGCTGTTCCGTCTGCACGGCACACCGGAATGGGCCTCGATCGGCACGGCCGCATCGTCGGGCTGCATTCGCCTGATCAATCAGGACATTATCGATCTCTATTCGCGCGTTCGTCCGGGCAAGAACACCCGCGTCGTCGTTCAGCAGTAGAAACCGCTGCATCAATTGAAAAGCCGCCGGATCGCTCCGGCGGCTTTTTGGTTTTCTTCGCGGCCTCAGGCTGAGGCCTTGAGCTCCAGACGGCGGCGATGGAGGACCGGCTCGGTATAGCCGTTCGGCTGCTCGCGGCCCTTGAGAACCAGTTCGAGCGCCGCCTGGAACGCGATCGAGCCGTCCAGATTCCCAGCCATCGGCGTGTAGAGCGGATCACCGGCATTCTGGCCATCGACCACAGCTGCCATGCGCTTCATCGTCTCGACGATCTGCGTCTCACCGACAACGCCATGATGCAGCCAGTTGGCCATGTGCTGGGCCGAGATGCGCAGCGTGGCACGGTCTTCCATCAGGGCGATGTTGTTGATGTCGGGCACTTTCGAGCAGCCGATGCCCTGATCGACCCAGCGAACGACGTAGCCGAGAATACCCTGCGCGTTGTTGTCGAGCTCGCGTTGGATTTCCTCCGGCGTCCAGTTCGGTCGCACGGCGACCGGAACCGACAGAATATCGTCGAGCCTGGCGCGCGGGCGGCTTTTCAGCTTTGCCTGGACATCGGCCACGTTGACAAGGTGATAATGCGTCGCATGCAGGGTCGCGGCCGTCGGCGAAGGAACCCAGGCGGTGTTGGCGCCGGCCTTCGGGTGGCCGATCTTCTGCTCCAGCATGGCTGCCATCAGGTCGGGCATGGCCCACATGCCCTTGCCGATTTGGGCATGGCCCGACAGGCCGCAAAGCAGGCCGACATCGACATTCCAGTTCTCGTAGGCGGAAATCCATGCGGCCTGTTTCATATCCGCCTTGCGGATCATCGGCCCGGCTTCCATGGACGTGTGCATCTCATCGCCGGTGCGGTCGAGGAAACCGGTGTTGATGAAGACCACGCGCTCGCGCGCGGCGCGGATGCATTCCTTGAGGTTGACGGTGGTGCGGCGCTCCTCGTCCATGATGCCCATCTTGATCGTGTTGGCGGCCATGCCGAGTGCGGCCTCGACGCGGGCGAAGATTTCGCAGGCGAAGGCAACTTCTTCGGGCCCGTGCATCTTCGGCTTGACGACATACATCGAGCCGGCGCGGGAATTCATGCGGCGGCCGTTGGGGCCGATATCGTAGAGCGCAATCAGCGCGGTGATCATGGCATCCACGATGCCTTCAGGGACCTCCCGTCCATCCCGGTCGAGGATCGCCGGATTGGTCATGAGATGCCCGACATTGCGGATCAGCATCAGCGAGCGGCCGGTGACCCGGACAGTCGAACCGTCAGGCGCCGTATAGTCGATATCCGGGTTGAGCTTGCGCACGATCGTCCTGCCGCCCTTGGCGACCTCTTCCTGAAGGTCTCCCTTCATCAACCCGAGCCAGTTGCGGTAGACGGTGACCTTGTCTTCGGCATCGACGGCAGCGACCGAGTCCTCGCAATCCATGATCGTCGTCAGGGCTGATTCCAACCAGACATCCGAAATGTGGGCAGGATCGTCCTTGCCGATCGCCGTGGTGGCATCGATGCGGATTTCGGTGTGAATGCCGTTGGTGACGAGGAGGATGTGGTCCGGGGTTGCTGCTTGTCCGAGATATCCGGCAAACTGCGCCGGATTCTTCAGGCCCGCCGTCTGGCCGCCGAGCATCGTGACCGCCAGGGCGCCAGAGGACACGACGAAGGATTTTGCCTCCGTCCAGCTGCCGCTTTCGAGCGGTGCGCTGGCGTCGAGAAAATCGCGCGCCCAGGCGATGACCTTGGCGCCGCGAACGGGGTTGTAGCCCCTGCCCTTTTCCGCCCCATCAGCATCAGAAATCGCATCGGTTCCATAGAGCGCATCATAGAGCGAACCCCAGCGTGCATTGGCGGCATTCAGCGCATAGCGCGCGTTCATGACCGGCACGACCAGCTGCGGGCCGGCGATGGTGGCGATTTCGGGATCGACATGAGCCGTCGAGACGGAAAAATCCGGGCCTTCCGGCAGTAGGTAGCCGATTTTGCGTAGAAAGTCCTGATAAACGGCCATATCGACCGGTGCGCCGTTCTGGCGATACCAAGCATCGAGCTTTTCCTGCAGCTCGTCGCGCCGGGCCAGCAGCGTACGGTTCGCCGGCGAAAGATCGTGAACGATCTGAGAGAACGCCGTGAAGAAGGCCTCCGGTTCGATACCGGTGCCGGTGAGAGCCTCGTTTACCAGAAAATCATGCAGGGACGCATCGATCGCCAACCCGTGCTTTTCAATCCGACCCATGCTCAACTCCTTGAAATTGCCTTTGGAACCCGCGTTCCGATCATGGTGCCAGTTTCCAGAGCTTTCATTCATAGTCAATCAGGCGAAAGTACAAATGATCTATGCCTAAATGGAACAGATCAATGATGGGCCATGCGCGGCCTGCCGCTGGCCGTGGCAATGAAGCGGGCTTCGACCAGCTTGCGGCGGCCTTCGATCTGCGGTGCATCGACCTCTTCGATGGTGTTGCAGACCGGATCTTCGGCGCCATTGTCGCGTGCAGATTTCAACGCTGCCACCGTCGCCCGGTCGCGTGCCAGGGCAAAGGCCGCATCCTCGCCGAACACACGCTGGCTGTCACCCGCGCCGCTGACGATGAAGATCTCTTCTTCCGGCATGGTGACGAAGACGGTGACGGTCGAGCGAACCTGCCCGACGACTGCACCGACCGCATTGGCGACATCAGCATCGGATGGGATGGACGATTCCGCACCGAGCATTGCCGCGATGGCCGGATAATAGACCGGCGCCGACGCTCCAAGGCCGACCAGCGGCCGGTCGAGCGTAATGGCGAACCGGACAATGCCCGGTATGCGGTTGAGCGAGCGATCGACCGGGATTGATGCCGATGGATCAACGGCCGTGACATCGTCCTCGGCCAGACAGGCCGACAGGATGACATCGGCCGACTGGCGGGTCAGCCGGTCGACGATCATAGTGGCCAGATCTTCCACTGAAGCCGCAATCGGGCGGCCGGAGCCATCCTTGCCCCGGATCGCCAATTCAATGGCGAGGCGGGCAGCGGCACCATCCCATTGTGCCTGACGGCCGAGCACGTGCATGGCGTCTGACGGCGTCAGGCCACAGATATGGACAAGTCCGCGCGACACCAGCTTGTCGAGCGTGGCCTTCTGCAAGGTGCTCGCCAGCAATGCGTCCAGCGCTTCCGGAACGGCGCTGATGCGCTCGTAAAGGGTTTGCTCTTGCGGCTGCAGGCCACTAGCCAGATGCTCGGGCACGCCAGTGCGAACGGCAAAGCGGCCGTCGTTGCGACCAATATGCGCTGCGCGAAGCTGGCGCTCCAGAACCGGCAGGATGGCTTCAGGATGAAGCGTCGAGGCAAGGCTGATGGGCAGGAAGCGGCGCGGGCCGAGATCGATCGAGGCCCTGAGGCTGCGATCGTTGATGCGGACCTCGGAATCACCACCAAGCCCGAAGGTGCGCATGGCCACGGCCTCGACCATGGTGCGATAGCCACCGACGACGGCACCATCGGCGTCGAGACGCGGCCGGCCCTGATCGAGAACGGCGACATCGGTGGTGGTGCCGCCGATATCGGACACGACGGCATTGTCGAGGCCGGTGAGATGACGGGCACCGACGAGGCTTGCGGCCGGGCCGGAAAGAATGGTTTCGATCGGCCGCAACCGGGCTTCCGCTGCAGAAATCAACGCGCCATCGCCACGCACCACCATCATCGGCACATCGATGCCGCGTGTGGCCAGAAAACCCTCGCAGGCGCCGATGAGCCGATCGATCATCGAGACCAGACGGGCATTGAGCAGGGTCGTCAACGCCCGGCGCGGGCCGCCGAGTTTCGAGGACAGTTCGTGGCTGCAGGTGACCGGCAGATGCGAAACGGCGCGGATGCGGTCACGCACCGCTTTTTCATGGGCCGGATTGCGCACGGCGAAATAGCCTGCGACGGCAAAGGAGGAGACGTCGAGCGCCAGTTTCGGCAGGGCTTCGTCGAGCAGGGTCATGTCGAGTGGCGCTTCGTGGCCGTGGACGTTGTGGCCGCCCGGCAGATAGAGCACGGGGTCGGTGCCCAGCGCATCCGCCAGGCCATCGCGCTTCAGATCATCAGGACCGAAACCGATCATGACCAGACCGGCGCGCCCCCCCTGCCCCTCGACAAGGGCATTGGTGGCGAGCGTCGTCGACAGGGAGACAAGACCGATCGCGGAGGCGGGGACGGCGGCTTTTTCCAGCACCGCCTCGACGGCACCGGATATGCCGACGGCCAAGTCATGGCGGGTTGTCAGGGACTTGGCCTTGGCGATGACACCATCGGCCTCGCTGAAAAGAACGGCATCCGTATAGGTGCCGCCGGTATCAATACCCAGTAACAGATGAGACAAGAGGTTTGGTCCTGCGCGGGAGAGCTTCATTGAACACGGCGATGGTGATATGCGATCTTTGACCGGAATGCCATCGCGGGATAGACACGCTTCGACCCGCCGGCGACAGGAGATGCAGATGGCCGAGACAGTGTGGACGATCGCGACGAGGCGCCTGCCTCTCGTTCTTGCGGCCGCCTTGCTGGTGACGCCGGTACTGGCGCAGGACAGCGACGAAGAAGAATACAAGCCCGTCCTGCCCGATGTTGCGATCTATAAGGCGATGCTGGACGCGAACAAAACCACCGGGTGGATCCAATTCCGCAACTACGACGACCGGCAGCTGATCTATTTCACGGCGCTGCAGACCATGCATTGCCGTCTCTCGGAAATTCGCTACTCGATAAACTCCGATGCGCTCGACAAGCGCTGGCCGCTGGCCGCCTGCAACGAACGCCTGCCGTTCAATCTGCCTGACGATCCCAAGAACGAATATGTCTACCTGTCGCTCGGTAAGGACGAGGCAAAGACGATCACCATTCAGGTTGCCTGGGACGACGGCGCAGGCAGCGAGATCATCGTCTACAAGCCCTGCGAGGACGTCGGCGATGCGACCTGCGCCGCCATCAAGACGATCAAGAAGCCGAAGAAGCTGACGCAGCCGGTGCCGTCCGATTCGCCGGTCAAATCGGTGCAGAGCGAGCCGGAAGGCAAGCCTATGATCGAGCCGACACCTTCAGATGCAGGCCGCCCTTCGGCTGAGTAGTCAGCCGCTGCACCGGCCAGGCAGTGGTTTCCGGCGTCATATCGAAACGAAAATTCTTCATCAGCACGGCGAGCGCAATGACAGCCTCCTGGAGCGCGAAGGTGGCGCCGATGCAGATGCGCGGGCCGGCGCCGAATGGCAGGAACTGGAAGCGGTTTATCGTGTCGCGGTTTTCCGGCAGGAAGCGCTCGGGCATGAAGGCGCGCGGCTTTTCCCAATAGAGCGAATGGCGATGCAGGGTCCAGGGCATAATCAGGATGGTGATGCCCGCCGGGACTTCGACGCGTTCGCCCGAAGCTGAGATCCAATGATCATCCTTGATTGCCGCCCGGTTGATGGACGGTGCCGGCGGATAGAGCCGCAATGCCTCTTCGAACGAGGCTCGGACATTCGGCATGAGGTCCAGCCACTCCACCGGCTCGGCCCCGGTTGCCAGAACCGCATCGATCTCGGCCTCCATGCGGTCGCGGATGTGGGGCGAATTGGCGACGCAATAGAGCGTCCAGGCGAGGGCGCGCGCCGTCGTCTCGTGGCCGGCGCCGATGAAGGTAAGGATATTGTCCTCGATCTCCTCCGTCGTCAGGCCATCGGGGCCCTCCAGCTGCAACAGCAGGGTGAGGAAATCCTGTGGCACGGCGCTACCCTCGGCGGCGATGCGCTGGCGGCGGGTGTCCATGGTGCGCGAAACGATATCGCGAAAGGCGGCCATGACCTTCTTGCCGCCGATGCGCGTAAGCCTCGGCACCCAGGAGGGCGCCAGCAGCAGGTCCATCGGATCGATGCGGCCCATGCGATGCAGGAGATTGTCGACGCTGACGGCAAAACCGCCCGGACCCGTGGCGATCTCGCCGGAGAACAGCGTTTCTGAGAGGATGTCATAGGCCAACTCCGTCATATCCGTGGCGACATTGGAGACGAAGGGAGCGGTTTTCGCTTTTTCATAATGCTTGAGATAGTCCTGCGACTTCTTCAGCATCTGCCCGGCAAAACCCTTGGCGTGGCGCGGGGTGAAGACCGGGGCCATGGCCTTGCGCGAACGCTTCCAGACCTCACCCTCCGCCGTCAGCAGCCCGTCGCGCAAAATAGGGCGCAGGATCAGCCGCCGGATTTCCGGCATCTCGTAGTTGGCGGAGTTTTCGACGAGGATATAGCGGATCAAGCCAGGATCGTTGACGATCAACGTGCGCTGGTTGAAGAATTTCACATCCAGCCAGGGCAGCGTATAGGACGGCTCGCCCCAGAGCTCGAGCGGGTTGCGCAGGACGGTGCGGATGATTTCCAGCCGCGACGGCGGCACGGTCCGGGGAATGGGCGCCGGTGGCTCGAAGGGTTCCGGTCGCATGTCCATAATCAGCCTGTCCTTTCGCCTGTGCCTTCAGCACAAGCAATGACGGATAGGTAAGGCGGATTTCAGGAATTTCAAAGCAGGCGGCGCAGTTCCTCGATCTTGTCGTTTACCAGCCAGCCGTAATAATTCTCTTCCGGCCACTGCACGGCGTCACCGGCACCGCGATTGCGGGCGGCAAGGGCTGCGGCCCGCTGGTCCGGGTTGCCGACATTGTAGAGCGTCGCGGTGATGCCGGGGTTTTTCGAAATATCCATATCGGCAATCGACTTGTAGGCGTCGATCGAATGGCGGATGGAGGCGGCCATATAGGCGAGCGAGATGTCCGGATCCATGATCGCCTTGTAGACGGCACCGGCGTCATTCTCATCAAGCTTTTCATAGCCTGACGTGCGCGAGACCATGTCGGTCAACATCAATGCCGTCAGCGGGCTGATCTGGCCAAGGCCAAAGGTCTGGCCTGCAAAAAACGGCTGAAAAAACACGGCGGCGAACCTGTTGTTCGGAAACGAGCCCTTGCCCTTAAAACTCCGATCCCAGACATTCTCGCGGCAGGACCAGGTCGAATAAGACGACTTCTTGCCTTCACAGGCGGCAAATTCCGGCCGCGCCAGGAAATCGCTGATCGATTCGCCATCGTATCCGAAGCGGAAGCTGTTGCCGGCGTAGGAGGCGGCCTTCACGTAGTAGGATTGCAGCCGGTCATAGGCATCGACATTGTAGGTATGCTCGCCGACGATGGCGCCAATCATGTGGATCGGGTTGATGCCATAGGCCCGCGCGGTCGACTTGATCTTCGACATCAGCGCCGTGTCCGAGGCCAGGAGATCGCGGACCTTCTCGAATTTCTGATCGAAGGATGTCTTGCCAGCTTTCGTGCGGCGGACAGAGGCGCCCGGAATCTTCGGCTGCTCCTGAAAGCGGTTGCCTTCCGGCACGACATGCAGGCCGGCCGCGAGGGCTTGGCCCTGAGCGAAGAACATTTGGGCGATGATCAGCAGGAAAGCGACGAAGCGCACGATCTTTGTCCTCTTGGAAACCGAAAAGCACTGAGGGCGCGATACAATCAGCGGGATCGACGATGATCCCACCGGAAACGGGCTTCGCTGCCGATGTGGACGTTCCCTAGAAAGATTGGGCGCGGCTGTCGAGATGCAAGGGCTTCACTTTCGTAGCACCGGCAGAGGTTCCCGCCCGCCGGTGCCACAAATGTCACAGGATGTAGCGCGACAGGTCGGTGTTCTTCGACATGTCGCCGACATGCTGGCGAACATAATCCGCATCGATCGTCGTCGACTGGCCGGACCGGTCGGGCGCATTGAAGGAGATTTCATCCAGCACCCGCTCCATGACCGTCTGCAGACGGCGAGCGCCGATGTTCTCGACGCTGGCATTGAGATGAACGGCAACGTCCGCGAGCGCATCGATCGCATCGTCGGTAAAATCGAGCTTCAGGCCTTCCGTGTCCAGAAGCGCGATGTACTGGCGGATCAGGCCGACCTCGGTTTCCGTCAGGATGCGGCGCAGGTCGTCCTTGGTCAGCGCCTTGAGCTCGACGCGGATCGGCAGGCGGCCCTGCAACTCCGGCAGAAGATCTGACGGCTTGGCGACGTGGAAGGCGCCCGACGCGATGAACAGGATATGGTCGGTTTTGACAGGCCCGTATTTCGTCGCCACCGTCGTGCCTTCGACCAGCGGCAGCAGGTCGCGCTGGACGCCTTCGCGCGAAACGCCGGCACCGACGCCACCGTCCTTGGCGGCGATCTTGTCGATTTCGTCGAGAAAGACGATGCCGTCGTTTTCGACGGAACGGACCGCTTCGCGCTGGACCTGTTCGTTGTCGAGCAGCTTGTCGGACTCGTCATCAATCAGGACGGCGTAGGATTCCTTGACTGTCGTGCGGACCTTTTTGGTGCGGCCGCCCATGGCCTTGCCGAACATTTCCGACAGATTGAGCACCCCGATATTGGCGCCGGGCATGCCGGGAAGCTCAAAGCCGGGCATGCCGCCGGCGGCATTGTCGGCGATCTCGACGTCGATTTCCTTGTCGTCAAGCTCATTGGCTCGCAGCTTCTTGCGGAAGGAATCGCGCGTGGCCGGCGAGGCGGTGGCACCCACCAGCGCATCAAGCACGCGCTCCTCGGCATTGGCATGCGCCTTGGCCTTGACCTCGGCGCGCTTTTTCTCACGCAACAGAACGATGCCGACCTCGACCAGATCGCGGATGATCTGTTCGACATCGCGGCCGACATAGCCGACTTCGGTGAATTTGGTCGCCTCGACCTTGATGAAGGGGGCGCCGGCAAGTTTTGCCAGACGGCGCGAGATCTCGGTCTTACCGACACCGGTCGGTCCGATCATCAGGATGTTCTTCGGCATCACCTCATCGCGCAGATCATCGTCCAGCTGCTGGCGGCGCCAGCGGTTGCGCAGGGCGATGGCCACGGCACGCTTGGCGTCGTTCTGGCCGATGATGAAGCGATCGAGTTCCGAGACGATTTCCCGGGGTGAAAATGTGGTCATGAAAACCTCTCAGGGCATTTTCAGATGCGCTCAGCGGGAGCTACACCCGTGACGTTGTTCTTGTGCGGTATCGCCGGACACTCAGGATTCGTCGAGCGTCTCGATGACGAAATTCGAATTGGTGTAGACGCAGATGTCGCTGGCGATCTGCATGGCGCGGCGGGCGACCTCTTCGGCCGACTTGTCGCTGTCCATCAAGGCGCGCGCGGCGGCATAGGCATAGTTGCCGCCAGAGCCGATGGCCATGGTGCCGTGTTCCGGCTCCAGCACATCGCCATTACCGGTCAACGCCAGCGTGATAGACTTGTCGGCCACGAGCATCATCGCCTCAAGGCGACGCAAATAGCGATCGGTGCGCCAGTCCTTGGCGAGTTCGACGGCAGCGCGCATCAGCTGATCAGGATACTGCTCAAGCTTGGCTTCCAGCCGCTCCAGAAGCGTGAAGGCATCGGCCGTGGCGCCGGCAAACCCGGCGATGACATCGCCCTTGGCAAGGCGGCGCACCTTGCGGGCGTTGCCCTTCATCACGGTCTGACCGAGGCTGACTTGGCCGTCGCCGGCCATGACCACCTTGCCATCCTTGCGGACAGTGATGATCGTTGTTGCATGCATGGTCCCATAGGGGTTGTTTTCACTCATAAAACACCTGTCTTGCCTGCGTGGTGAGGCTTCCATCGCGGCCTTCTGGGCCGGTTCCTTGCGATCTATGTAAGTGTGCCTGGCCGGTTTGCAAATGCCGTGGTACGGCGGCTTTGACGAATCCCACTGAGGGGCATGCCATGCGGTAGTTTTTCATGTGCGCATGTTCTGGATATTTCGATCCTCGCCTGATATGGAGCCCAGGATATCGAACGGGAGACCAGCAAGATGGCTGACACTGCACCGCTGCGCTCGGCCAGCGTTTCGCGCAAGACGAACGAAACCTCGGTCGCCGTTTCGCTGAATGTCGACGGTACGGGCGCATCGACGATTTCGACCGGCGTCGGCTTTTTCGACCACATGCTCGACCAGCTCTCGCGGCACTCGCTGATCGACATGGACATCAAGGCGGATGGCGACCTGCATGTGGACGATCACCACACGGTGGAAGACACTGGCATCGCGATCGGCCAGGCGCTGTCGAAGGCGCTGGGCGACCGGCGCGGCATTACCCGCTACGCCTCGCTTGATCTCGCCATGGACGAAACCATGACCAAGGCGGCCGTCGATCTGTCCGGCAGGCCGTTCCTTGTCTGGAACGTTGCCTTCACCTCGCCGAAAATCGGCACGTTCGACACGGAACTTGTGCGGGAATTTTTTCAGGCGCTGGCCCAGCATGCCGGCATCACGCTGCATGTCCAGAACATCTACGGCGCCAACAACCATCATATCGCCGAAACCTGCTTCAAGGCCGTGGCGCGCGTGCTGCGCACGGCAACCGAAATCGATCCGCGACAGGCAGGCCGTGTTCCCTCCACCAAAGGCATGCTCGTTTGACGGCAACCGACTGAAAGTCTGGTCATGGTCAGCTATCTCATCCTTACACCACCGGGCGGCCGCTGGAACGACGACAGGGCGCTGTTCGTTGCCGACCGTTTTTCAAGCTGGGCGCTGTTCTTTCCAGCCCTTTGGCTGATCGGCCACCACCTGTGGCTGGCCGGCATCGTGGTTGGAGTGCTGCAGATTGTGTCTCTTGGCCTGATCGGGCAACCCGGCTTTGTTTTTGCAGGCCTCACCCTGTCGCTTGCTCTTGGCTTGCTGGTGGCGCTTGAGGGCCCAGTTTTCCTCGCCCGGCATCTGGCGCGGAGGGGATGGATCTTGCGTGACATCGTGCCGGTGGACTTGCTTGACACTGCGGAAGACCTCTATTTTTCGACAGATGTTAGCGACGATGCTGCGCCACAGACGGCAGATTGGCCCACAGGCAGGGGCGAGCGAAATTCTTCATCGCCCGGCCTTGAACTTTTTGGCTTTGGCGGGGAGCGCTGACCATGCGCGTTGCAATCATCGACTACGGCTCCGGCAACCTGCGCTCCGCCACCAAAGCGTTCGAGCGCGCTGCCCGGGAGGCAGGCATCGACGCAGAAATCGACCTCACGGACAATCCCGAACGGGTTGCCTCTGCCGACCGCATTGTTCTGCCGGGCGTCGGCGCCTATGCCGATTGCCGGCGCGGGCTCAATGCGGTCGATGGCATGGTCGAGGCACTCGTGGAAACGGTGGAGACTAGAGCGCGGCCTTTCATGGGCATCTGCGTCGGCATGCAGCTGATGTCGTCGCGCGGGCTGGAAAAGGCTACCACGCACGGATTTGACTGGATCAACGGCGATGTCATTGAGATGCAACCCTCGGACCCGGGCCTGAAAATCCCACAGATCGGCTGGAACACCCTGCAGTTGAACGGTGCGCATCCGCTTTTCGACGGTATCAAGACCGGCAGTGACGGCTTGCATGCCTATTTCGTGCATTCCTATCATCTTGCGGCCGAACATCCTGACGATGTGATCGCCACCACCGACTACGGCGGATCCGTCACGGCCTTTGTTGCCAAGGGCAACAAGGTCGGGGCGCAGTTCCACCCGGAAAAGAGCCAGACGCTGGGTCTGGCGCTGATCTCCAATTTTCTGCGCTGGAAGCCCTGAGATACCAACCGAAAGAAGACCGATGATCCTATTTCCCGCCATCGACCTGAAGGACGGCCAGTGCGTGCGTCTCAAGCTCGGCGATATGGAGCAGGCTACCGTTTACAATGCCGATCCGGGTGCCCAGGCAAAGGCGTTCGAGGATCAGGGGTTTGAATGGCTGCATGCGGTCGACCTCAACGGCGCCTTTGCCGGTGAGACGGTCAATGGCGGTGCTGTCGACGCAATCCTCAAGGCAACAAAAAACCCGGTGCAGCTCGGCGGCGGCATCCGCACGCTCGCCCATATCGAGAACTGGCTGTCGCGCGGATTGGCCCGCGTCATCCTCGGAACCGTTGCCGTGCGCAATCCGGCACTGGTGATCGAGGCCTGCAAACAGTTTCCCGGCAAGGTCGCCGTCGGCATCGACGCCAAGGGCGGCAAGGTGGCCGTGGAAGGCTGGGCGGAAGCCTCCGAACTCGGCGTCATCGAGCTTGCCAAGAAGTTCGAGGGCGCGGGCGTTTCGGCGATCATTTACACCGATATCGACCGCGACGGCATTCTGGCCGGGATCAACTGGGAAGCGACGCTGGAGCTGGCGGACGCCGTCTCCATTCCGATCATCGCGTCGGGAGGCCTTGCCTCGATGGCCGATATCCGCCGCATGGTTCGCCCGGATGCGGCAAAGCTTGAGGGTGCCATTTCCGGCCGGGCGCTTTATGATGGCCGCATCGATCCGAAGGCGGCACTTGAGCTCATTCGCGCCGCTGCGCCGCAGGGACACTCCGCATGACGCTGAAAGCCCGCATTATTCCCTGCCTGGACGTCAAGGACGGACGTGTGGTCAAGGGCGTCAGCTTCGTCAACCTTGTTGATGCCGGCGACCCAGTGGAATCGGCGAAGGCCTACGACGCCGCCGGTGCCGACGAACTGTGTTTCCTCGACATCACCGCTTCGGCCGACAATCGCGACACGATCTTCGACGTTGTTGCCCGGACGGCCGACCATTGTTTCATGCCTTTGACGGTCGGCGGCGGCGTGCGAACGGTGGCCGATATCCGCAAGCTACTGCTGGCGGGCGCCGACAAGGTGTCGATCAACTCCGCTGCAGTGAAGGATCCGGATTTTGTCGCCGAGGCGGCCGACAAGTTCGGCAACCAATGCATCGTCGTCTCGATCGATTCGAAAAAGGTGTCAAAGGATGGCGAGGCGGATCGCTGGGAGATTTTTACCCATGGCGGGCGGCAGGCGACCGGCATCGACGCCGTCGCCTTTGCACAGACGATGGTCGAGCGGGGCGCTGGGGAGCTGCTTTTGACCTCAATGGATCGCGACGGGCAAAAGGGTGGCTATGATATTGCGCTGACCCGAACGATTGCCGATCTGGTTTCCGTGCCTGTCATCGCATCTGGTGGCGTCGGCAATCTCGATCACATGGTCGAAGGTATCCGCGATGGCCATGCGACGGCGGTGCTGGCAGCCTCCATTTTTCATTTCGGAACCTATACGATCGGCGAGGCAAAACGTTATATGGCCGATCATGGCATTGCCGTCAGACTCGATTGAGAAGTGAGATGACCGTGAGCGGATTTACCCTGGATGATCTTGAAGCAATCGTCGCTGAGCGGGCGGAGGCCTCACCGGACGAATCCTGGACGGCGAAGCTGGTCGCCGGCGGCCAGACAAGGGCAGCCAAAAAGCTCGGTGAAGAGGCAGTCGAAACTGTCATCGCTGCCATCAGCAACGATCGGGGCAATCTGGTCGCGGAATCCGCCGACCTTCTTTATCATCTTATCGTTGTATTGAAGATTGCCGGCATTCCATTGCATGATGTCATGACGGAACTTGCAAAGAGAACCGGACAATCGGGCCTGACAGAAAAGGCAAACCGGCAGAGTTGATGATTAGAGCTAGCCAGGAAAAAGCGCCGGCCGATATTCCGGACAATTTCGAGAACACAGATTATTCGCCTTACCGCTTTTTTTCGGCGGAGGAATGGTCGCAGTTTCGCGCCGATACGCCGCTGACGCTGACGGCCGAGGACGTGCAGCGTCTGCGATCGCTGAACGACCCGATCGACCTTACAGAAGTGCGCAAGATCTACCTGTCGCTGTCGCGCCTGCTGTCGGCCCATGTGGAATCCTCGCAGCTGCTGTTCGAACAGCGGCGCCGCTTTCTGAGCACCACCGGTGAAGCCAAGACGCCTTTCGTCATCGGCATCGCCGGGTCCGTTGCCGTGGGCAAATCGACCACGGCGCGTATTCTGGCGCAGCTCCTGGCGCGCTGGCCGTCGAGCCCGAAGGTAGACCTCGTCACCACCGACGGTTTCCTTTACCCGAACGCCGTGCTGCAGCGTGAAAACATGATGGACCGGAAGGGTTTTCCGGAAAGCTATGACATCGGCCAGTTGCTGCGTTTCCTCTCGGCCATCAAGGCCGGGCAGCCGAACGTCAAGGCACCGAGCTATTCGCACCTGACCTACGACGTGCTGCCAAACGAATTTTCCGTCATCGACCGTCCCGATATCCTGATCTTCGAGGGGATCAACGTTCTGCAATCACGCAGCCTGCCCGCCGATGGCAAGATCGTGCCGATGGTGTCGGATTTCTTCGACTTCTCGATCTATATCGATGCCGAGGAAACCCTGATCCACGCCTGGTACGTCAATCGCTTCATGCATCTGCGGCAGACCGCATTCAAGAACCCGGATTCGTTCTTCAACCGCTATGCCAGCATCAGCGAGGACGCAGCACTCGCTATTGCCGAAGGTCTCTGGACCAATATCAACCTGAAAAACCTCAAACAGAACATCCTGCCGACCCGGCCACGCGCCGACCTGATTCTGCAGAAGGGCCACGATCATCTGGTTGAAACGGTTGCGCTGAGGAAACTCTGAGGCTCAGAGTGTGACGCGCCTGAGCGTGAGGTTGATGCGCCCGCCATTCTTCAGAAGCGTCGATGTGGCCGGATAGATCCGGTCGACACCATGAAAAGAAAGCCGGCTTTCACCGCCCAGAACCACGACATCGCCGCTGGAAAGCTTGAAGGACCCAGTCTTGTCCGTTCGCGCACGGCTGCCGATGCGGAAAAGGCATGTGTCGCCGAGCGAGAGAGAAACGACCGGCGTTTGCAGATCGGTTTCGTCCCTGTCCTGATGCAACCCCATCTTCGCCCCGGCATCGTAGAAATTGATCAGGCAGGCCTCAGGTATCATCGTGCTGCCGCTGACCTTCTCCCAAACCTCCAGTAGGCTAGCCGGAATGGCCGGCCAGGGTGCCCCGGTCACCGGATGCGTTGGCTGGTAACGATAGCCGCGCTCCTTGTCCGTCACCCAGCCCAGCGATCCGCAATTGGTCATGCGAACCGACATCGGTTTTCCGGTGCGGGGCATGGCGGGCACGAACAAGGGGGCGGCCGTGACGATCTCGCGGATGAGACCGACAAGATCCTCCTGCGCGGTTCTGCTCAGGAAACCGGGAAGGAATTTGAAACCAGCAGGCAGATCAGCCATGACTGTGTGTGCTGCTGAAAGCCGACCGCAGGGTCTGGGGAATGAGCGTGCGCTCTGGAGATACCTCTGCCGACTCATGAGAATCCTGCACGGACGCAAGACTGGTCCAGAGCATTTCACAAGAGAGAGCGCACGCCTTCATGATCAGGCGCCGAGGTCTGGAATACGCAGAACCTGGCCGGGATAGATCTTGTCCGGATGGGTGAGCATCGGCTTGTTGGCCTCGAAGATAACAGGGTTTTTGGCGCCCTTGCCCTTGCCGTACTGGGCTTCTGCGATCTTCCAGAGGTTGTCGCCCTTCTTGACCGTGTAGAACACTGGTGCCTTGGCGGCGACCGCAGTTTCTGCCGGCGTTTCGGCGATCTTCAACTCGGCGGCTTCAACCTTGGAGATGCCGAGCGTGTTGCCAACGGCCACGACGGCCTTTTCGAAGATCGACTGATCCTTGACCACGCCGGTCAGAACGACCTTGTCGTCGACAACTTCGACTTTGACGTCGTCCGTCCCGAGATCGTGAGATGCCAGTTCCTTTTTAACGGCTTCCACGTCCGGAGCATCGTCATCTCCTATACCGAGCTTCTTGCCGGCATTCTTGATAAAATTGAACAGACCCATGGGTATCTCCTTTTCCCGTATACCAGCCTTAAGAAAGTGCACCGCGCTAACAATTACAAGCACCATCGGTTCAGTTCGGCTGAAAGATCCCGTTCACTCGTTGTCCGGCCGCGTTCGCATCTTCTTGATATCAGACCGGCCGGATTTGCTTTTCAGCCGCCGCTCAATCGATCCTTTGGTCGGCTTCGTTTTTCGCCGGGGTGGCGGCGGGGGCGCTGCGGCCTCAAGAATAAGCGCCTTCAGCCGATCTCGTGCATCCTCGCGGTTGCGGTCCTGGCTGCGGAAGCGGTTGGCCTCGATCATCAGGACACCGTCCTTCGAAACCTTGCGGCCCGCCAGCTTGATAGCGTTGTCACGGACACGGTCCGGCAATGAGGGTGTATGGGCGATATCGAAACGGAGCTGGACGGCCGTGGAGACCTTGTTGACGTTCTGCCCACCCGGGCCGCCCGCCAGCACGAAACTCTCCGTCAGCTCCCAGCCGGCAATAACGATGCGGTCGTTAATGTAGAGTGGATCACTTGCCATGGCTGCCTTCCTTCGCAGCGATCTATTCCACAATGGCCCAATCTTGGAAACGAAAAAACCCGGCTGAAAAGGCCGGGTTCCCAATTTCAGGCTGTGAATCGGACAGGCTTATTCGGCTGCCAGCTTCAGGCCGGGCGCGGCATCGCGGACGCTGTTGTCGACGTGATCCTCGAACTTGGCGAAGTTGGCGATGAACATTTCGACGAGCCGGGACGCCTGAGCGTCATAGGCGGCGACGTCTGCCCAGGTCGAGCGCGGATCGAGGATCTTGGCGTCGATACCGGCAACGGAGACGGGAACGGCAAAGCCGAAATGCGGGTCCTGCCTGAACTGGGCATGTTTGAGCGAACCGTTCAGCGCAGCCGCCAAAAGACCGCGCGTCGCCTTGATCGGCATGCGATTGCCGGTGCCGTAAGCGCCGCTGGTCCAGCCGGTGTTGACCAGCCAGCAGGTTACGTCATGCCGGGCGATAAGGTCTTTCAACAGGTTGCCATACTCCGACGGATGCCGCGGCATGAAGGGCGCTCCGAAGCAGGTCGAAAAGGTAGCCTCCGGTTCCGTAACGCCCTTTTCTGTTCCGGCCACCTTGGCGGTGTAACCGGAGAGGAAGTGATACATGGCTTGCTCGGGGGTCAGCCGGGCGATCGGCGGCAGCACGCCGAAGGCATCGGCTGTCAGCATGATAATCGTCTTCGGATGACCTGCCGTGCCGGTAGCGCTGGCATTCGGAATGAAATGCAGCGGGTAGGCGCACCGGGTGTTTTCCGTCAGTGAGCTGTCATTGAAATCCGGAACACGATTTTCATCAAGAATGACGTTTTCGAGAACCGTGCCAAAGCGGCGCGTGGTCGCGAAAATTTCCGGCTCGGCCTCGGCCGACAGACGGATGGTCTTGGCATAGCAGCCGCCTTCGAAATTGAAGATGCCGTTTTCACCCCAGCCATGCTCGTCGTCACCGATCAGCGTGCGGCCCGGATCGGCAGACAATGTGGTCTTCCCGGTGCCAGACAGGCCGAAGAAAACGGCAGCATCGCCATCAGGCCCGACATTGGCCGAGCAGTGCATCGGCATGACGCCCTTTTCCGGCAGGCTGTAATTGAGGGCGGTGAAAACCGACTTCTTCATTTCTCCCGCATAGGACGTGCCGGCAATCAGAATGAGGCCGTTGACCAGATCGCAGGCAATGACGGTCTCGGTCCGGCAGCCATGACGCGCCGGATCTGCCTTGAAGCTTGGAAGATCGATGATTGTCAGCTTCGGCACGAAAGCGGCGAGTGTTTCCCTATCAGGGCGGATCAGGAGATTGCGGATGAACAGCGAATGCCAGGCGAACTCAGTGACCACGCGCGTCGGCAGCGCATTGGTACTGTCGGCACCGCCGATCAGATCCTGAATATAGAGCGACATGCCCTCGGCATGGGCCAGCATGTCCTGCTTCAACAGGGCAAAATGATCTGGCGACAGGGGCTTGTTGTTGTCCCACCAGATCTGGCTGTCCGTCGTCGCGTCCCGAACCACGAACTTGTCCTTGGCCGAACGGCCGGTGTGCTGACCGGTCAGTGCCACCAAGGCGCCATGCGCCGTCAGTGTCGCTTCGTTGCGGCGCAGCGCTTCCTCATAAAGGTCGGCTTCGCGCAGATTGAAACGGACCGTCTTTAGGTTCGAAAAGCCGATTGAGTCCAAACCAATGGCGTGGTTGCGAATGCCGAGTTCTTCCATGGCGAAACTTTCCCCTTCAATGGCCGATGGCCTGGATTTTGAAAGACCCTAGATGAGGAGAATCGAACTGGCAAGAATAAACCGGCAAATAGTCAATGAAATCAGTATATTAATCGATTTAAAAGAAAGTCATATTTTTTAAATCGTTTGAATTCGACGAAACGCTCTCTATTTTGGACGGCAACCGATGGGTGAAATCTGCTTTGCTTTTATCCTTGCCACATTTTGTTCCACCTTTATCCTCATGTAGGCACTCACCCGCCACTGTTTCATACGGAGCCACCCCACGATGCAGACGATCGCGCTTGTCGACGACGACCGGAATATCCTGACGTCCGTTTCCATTGCTCTGGAGGCAGAGGGATACAAGGTCGAGACCTATACGGACGGCGCGTCCGCGCTGGACGGCCTTCTCGCCCGGCCGCCGCAGCTGGCGATTTTCGATATCAAGATGCCGCGCATGGACGGAATGGAACTGTTGCGCCGCCTGCGCCAGAAATCGGACATCCCGGTTATCTTCCTGACGTCGAAGGACGAGGAAATCGACGAGCTTTTCGGATTGAAGATGGGCGCCGACGATTTCATCACCAAGCCATTTTCGCAGAGACTTCTGGTCGAGCGCGTCAAGGCGATCCTGCGCCGCGCATCCAACCGCGAAGCTGCTGCCGCCAACACCGCCACCGGCGCAAAACCTGCCGACATGCAGGCGCGCTCGCTGGAGCGCGGCCAGCTGGCCATGGATCAGGAGCGCCACACCTGCACCTGGAAGAACGAGCCGGTGACCCTGACGGTCACCGAATTCCTGATCCTGCATTCGCTCGCCCAGCGGCCCGGTGTCGTCAAGAGCCGTGACGCGCTGATGGATGCGGCCTATGACGAACAGGTCTATGTCGACGACCGGACGATCGACAGCCATATCAAGCGGCTGCGCAAGAAGTTCAAAATGGTCGACAATGATTTCGACATGATCGAAACCTTGTATGGCGTCGGCTACAGGTTCCGCGAATCGGCGTGACCGTGCGTGCGGCAACATGCAAAATGCCCGAACCGGTGATAGACTGACGCTGTCGATGACAGGCCTTCTGGTTCGTCCCGGCGACAGGACGGCGCAGCTGGCTCGGGCGCTCTGGGGTGAATTGGGTGACTGAAGTCTTGCGGGACAGGGATGGAGACGATGCCGACGGCAGGGCCGGCGCATCTTCGCCGGGCCGCGCCTGGATTCATCCCTTTACCCTCATCCGCCGCATCTTCGGCAACGCGGTTTTTTCCAGCCTGACGCGGCGGATCCTGTTTTTCAATCTGGTGGCACTTGTGGTTCTGGTCGCGGGTATCATGTACCTCAACCAGTTTCGCGAAGGGCTTATCGATGCCCGCGTCGAGAGCCTGCTGACGCAGGGCGAAATCATTGCTGGCGCGATCTCTGCGTCGGCTTCAGTCGACACGAATTCCATCACCATCGATCCGGAAAAGCTGCTGGAACTTCAGGCCGGCCAGAGCCTGACGCCCTTGCCGAACGACGAGGATTTGGAGTTTCCGATAAACCCGGAACGCATCGCGCCGGTGCTGCGGCGGCTGATTTCGCCAACCCGCACACGCGCGCGGATTTTTGATGCCGACGCCAACCTGCTGCTTGATTCCCGGCATCTCTACACGCGCGGCCAGGTTCTGCGCTTCGATCTGCCGCCGATCGATTCCGAGCCTGTCGAGCTGACAGAACAGCTAAACGCTTGGTTCAACAAGATTCTGCAGCCCGGTAATCTGCCGATCTACAAGGAAGCCCCGGGGGGTGGCGGCACGATCTATCCGGAGGTGATGAACGCGCTTACCGGCGTCCGCGGTGCTGTCGTTCGGGTTAATGAAAAAGGCGAGCTGATCGTTTCTGTCGCCGTGCCGGTGCAGCGTTTCCGCGCGGTCCTCGGCGTGCTGCTGCTTTCGACCCAGGCCGGCGATATCGACAAGATCGTCCATGCGGAGCGGCTGGCGATCATGCGCGTCGCCGGTGCTGCGGGCCTGGTGAATATCGTGCTCTCCTTGCTTCTTTCCAGCACGATCGCCAATCCGCTGCGGCGGCTTTCGGCGGCTGCAATCCGCGTACGGCGCGGCGCCAAAGAGCGCGAGGAAATCCCCGATTTCTCCTCCCGCCAGGACGAGATCGGCAACCTTTCGGTCGCCCTTCGGGAAATGACAACAGCGCTCTATGACCGGATCGACGCCATCGAGAGCTTTGCGGCCGACGTCAGCCATGAACTAAAGAACCCTCTGACATCGCTGCGCAGCGCGGTGGAGACGCTGCCGCTGGCGCGGACGGAGGAATCAAAGCAGCGGCTGGTCGATATCATCCAGCATGACGTTCGCCGACTCGACCGGCTGATCAGCGATATTTCGGATGCGTCGCGGCTGGATGCCGAGCTTGCCCGCAGCGATGCCGGAACTGTCGATCTCGAACGGCTTCTCGGCGACCTCGTTGATATCTCGCGCCAGATCCGTGGCAAGAAGAAGCCTGTGGCGCTGGAGCTGATTGTCGACCGCAAGGACAATCCGAAGACGCGGTTCCATGTCAACGGCCACGACCTGCGGATCGGCCAAATCGTTACCAACCTGATCGAGAACGCGCGGTCGTTTGTTCCGGATACGGGCGGGCGCATCCTGATCCGCCTGGTCCGCTCGAAAACCCGCTGCCTTGTCTATATCGAAGACAACGGACCGGGCATTCAGGCGGAAGATATCGACCGGATTTTTGAGCGGTTTTACACTGATCGTCCCGATGGCGAGGACTTTGGACAGAACTCCGGCCTTGGCCTGTCGATATCGCGGCAGATTGCCGAGGCGCATGGCGGCACGCTGAAGGCCGAGAATATCATCGACAAGAAGACCGGAACGATCCACGGCGCGCGCTTCACGCTGACTCTGCCTGCGGAAACCAGCAGCTGATGGCCGGCAATGTCCATGGCACCGCCATCGTGATCGGTACAACGGGCTTTCTGTTTGTCGGCCCGTCCGGCTCCGGCAAGTCGTCCATGGCGCTCGACTGCATCATGGGCGCGGAGCGCTCAGGGCTTTTTGCAGCACTGGTCAGCGACGATCAGGTTCTCGTTTCGAAAGCCGGTGGGCATCTGGTGGCGCGAGCCCCGGCCTCGATCAAAGGGTTGATCGAAATCCGTGGCACAGGGATCGTCCGTCTCAACACACTTGATGCGGCTGTCTTGCAGTACGCCATTTTGCCGTTGAGCCCGCCGTTTGCGGAACGAGTTCCGCCGGAAAATGAGATCTGGGAGATGGCAGACGGTCAGTATCTGCCGCTGATCCGCCTTGCTTTGGCGGCGAAGCTGACGGTTTTTGATCGTCTGAAGGCGGTTTTACCCGCAATCGGCGCGGTTTGAGCACGCAATTCTCTCGAATTCGCAATTCTGTCATTTTTGTCTTGCACTTCGACTTTTCCTTGCCAAGATGGCCGCCCCAAGGTGGACGAAATTGCTGCGTTGCGATATCTGGCCATCACGGACGTGCAGAGGCAATGGGAGCGAAGACACCATGATCGGACTGGTGCTTGTCACACACGGCAAGCTGGCTGAAGAGTTTCGGCATGCTCTGGAGCATGTTGTTGGTCCCCAAAAAGCCATCGAAACCGTTTGCATAGGCCCGGAAGACGACATGGATCAACGGCGGCAGGATATCCTGGAAGCCGTGATCAGTGCCGACGAAGGCAATGGCGTCATCATCCTGACGGACATGTTCGGGGGTACGCCGTCAAATCTGGCGATTTCCGTGATGAACAGCGGCACGGTCGAGGTGATTGCCGGGGTCAACCTGCCCATGCTGATCAAGCTGGCTGGCGTGCGCGGCGAAAACGATATGGAGCGGGCCCTTTTAGAAGCGTCCGAAGCGGGACGAAAATACATCAACGTGGCAAGCCGTGTGCTGAGCGGCAAATAGTTGGACCCGAATAAAACGATGTCGTTCTCCCGTGAACTGCTGATCATCAACAAACGCGGCCTTCACGCACGCGCCTCGGCCAAATTCGTCCAGACCGTCGAGACCTTCGATGCGGATATCACGGTGTCGAAGGATGGCATGACCGTTGGCGGCACATCGATCATGGGCCTGATGATGCTGGCGGCCAGCCCCGGATGCACCGTCGTGGTCAGCGCCAAGGGCGCTCAGGCCGGCGCTGCGCTGGACGCGCTCGACGCGCTGGTGAAAGACAAGTTCGGCGAAGAGATGTAAGACCGCTCAGCCGGCCTTCTCTTCACATAAAGACATAAAGACTTCTTTATATCGCTGTTGCCTGACGTGCCAAATCCTGCTAGAGGGTGCGCAATCTTCCTGCCATTGGTTTGGAAGATCCGTATTTGCGCCCGCCTATCCGAAAGCGGATATGGCTGCGGGCTTCCAGCTGGAGAGCTTCATGAGCACGAAAAACGACTATTTGGTTGCCGATATCGGTCTTGCCGATTTTGGCCGCAAGGAAATCACGATCGCTGAGACGGAAATGCCGGGCTTGATGGCCTGCCGCGAAGAGTTCGGCACGGCAAAGCCGCTTAAGGGCGCGCGGATCACCGGTTCGCTGCACATGACCATCCAGACGGCCGTTCTGATCGAGACGCTTGCTGCACTCGGTGCTGAAATCCGCTGGGCATCGTGCAACATCTTCTCGACGCAGGACCATGCGGCAGCGGCCATCGCGGCCAGCGGCATTCCGGTTTTCGCCGTCAAGGGTGAGAGCCTGACGGAATACTGGGATTACACCGACAAGATCTTCCAGTGGGCCGATGGCGGCTTCTCCAACATGATCCTCGACGATGGCGGCGACGCCACCATGTACATCCTGCTCGGCGCCCGTGCCGAAGCCGGTGAAGACGTTCTTTCCAACCCAGGTTCGGAAGAAGAAGAAATCCTGATCGCCCAGATCAAGAAGCGCCTCGCCGCTTCGCCGGGCTGGTTCACCCAGCAGCGCGATGCCATCAAGGGCGTCACCGAAGAAACCACGACAGGCGTCAACCGCCTCTATCAGCTGCATGCCAAGGGTCTGCTGCCCTTCCCGGCGATCAACGTCAACGACTCGGTCACCAAATCGAAGTTCGACAACAAGTACGGCTGCAAGGAATCGTTGGTCGACGGCATTCGCCGCGGCACCGACGTGATGATGGCCGGCAAGGTTGCCGTCGTCTGCGGTTACGGAGACGTCGGCAAGGGTTCGGCTGCTTCGCTTCAGGGCGCCGGCGCTCGCGTCAAAGTCACGGAAATCGATCCGATCTGCGCACTTCAGGCTGCCATGGACGGTTTTGAAGTTGTTCTGCTGGAAGACGTTGTCTCCAGCGCCGACATCTTCATCACCACGACCGGCAACAAGGATGTCCTGCGCATGGACCACATGCGCGAAATGAAGGACATGGCGATTGTCGGCAACATCGGCCACTTCGACAACGAGATCCAGGTTTCGGCGCTGCGCAATCTGAAATGGACCAACATCAAGCCGCAGGTCGACATGATCGAGTTCCCGAAGGGCAATCGCATGATCCTGCTTTCGGAAGGCCGCCTGCTGAACCTCGGCAACGCGACCGGTCATCCGTCCTTCGTGATGTCGGCCTCGTTCACCAACCAGACACTGGCCCAGATCGAGCTCTTCACCAAGCAGGGCGAATACAAGAACGAAGTCTACATCCTGCCGAAGCACCTTGA
This sequence comes from Pararhizobium sp., assembly GCA_030655075.1. Lineage (GTDB taxonomy): Bacteria > Pseudomonadota > Alphaproteobacteria > Rhizobiales > Rhizobiaceae > JAURWE01. The sequence continues at coordinate 377,358 of JAURWE010000058.1, read as the reverse complement.
TGAAAAGGTCGCTCGCCTTCACCTGGCAAAACTCGGCGCCAAGCTCTCCGAGCTTTCGGACGAGCAGGCCGCCTATATCGGCGTTCCGGCACAGGGCCCGTTCAAGGCTGAACACTACCGGTATTAATCTTTACCCGGACAATCCACAACATATAGAAGCCCCAACCTTGACAAGAGGTTGGGGGCTTCTTTTTTGGGCACGCTCTTCCCGCCGATTCGGCAAAGAAGTATTGTTTCCTTATTGATTCGGACTGCTGATGCGGTCTCACGCAAGCCGAATCGGGGATGTCTTGCCGGATCATGCGGCAAACAGGCGGAGACATACCGGGGATGTTATCTGTGTTTCAACGAATTCTGTCTTGCGACGGTTCATCATCGCGCGCGGTCAACGCGCCTTTGCAATCGTCCCAGCGCCGCTCCGTGCAGAGCCGGTTCCGGCGATGGCTTGCCTGCTGCTCTGCACTTTCGGGGATCTCGGTCCCGGGCGCCGCCTTTGCGGCGACCACGGCCGTCGGCGCAATCTTCAGCTCATCGGAAATCGTCACGTTTTCGGTTCTTCTCGGCATCATTTCGGCGGCCATGATATCGGCCATGTGGCTGATCCGGCAGCGGGGCAATATCGAGAACGAGAACCGCGACCTGCGATCGGCGCTGGCCGACGCCACACATCAGATTTCACGTTTCCAGGCCCTGATCGCCGACAAGAACCGCCGCATCGTCGTCTGGGAGGACATGGCCGAAAAACCCGAATTCCTCGGCCAGCTGCCGGCGACCACCGGTGCACCCACCGAAGACCGCGATTTTCTGGCATTCGGCAAATGGATGAAGACGCAGTCGGCCACGGAAATCGAGCAGTCGATCGATCGCCTTCGCTCGCGCGCCCAGAGCTTCGATCTCGTCGTTGAAACCAACCGGGACGAAATTCTTGAAGCGCAGGGGCGCGTTTCAGGCGGGCGGGCCTTCGTGCGCTTTGTTGCGCTGAACAATCTTCGGGCAGAACATGCCGAAATCCGGCTTGAGCGCGATCATCTCTTCAAGTCGCTTCAGGACATGCACCTCTTGCTTGATGCCATCGACCTGCCGGTCTGGCAGCGCGACACGAACAACAGGCTCTCCTGGGTCAACGAAGCCTATGCCTTCGCAGTCGAAGCCACTGATCCGCAGGCGGCCATTCGCGATGGCAAGGAACTGCTTGAGACGATTGCCCGGGAAAAGATCCGCGCCACCACGACCTATGACGCACCCTTCCACGACAAAGTGTCGACCGTCGTGCGCGGCAACCGCACGTTCTTCGAGGTCGTTGATATCAAGAGCGTTCACGGGACGGCCGGAATGGCCATCAATATTTCCGGAGAGGAAGCTGTTCGTGAAGAGCTGAAGCGCACGCTTCAGAGCCACGCGGAAACGCTCGACCACCTGGCGACACCGGTGGCGATTTTCGATGGCGAACAGCGGTTGCAATTCTACAATCAGGGCTTCCAGCAGCTGTGGAACTTCGCCACATCTTTTCTGGAGCGCAAGCCCGGCAATGGCGAGCTGCTGGACTGGCTGCGCGCCGATGGCAAGCTGCCGGAACAGCTGAACTGGAAACAGTGGAAGGAAACGGCGCTTTCCGTGTACCAGGCGCTGGATACACAATCGCATCTCTGGCACCTGCCGAACGGCCAGACCCTCAGGGTCTTCGCAACCGCAAGGCCGCAAGGCGGTGCGACTTGGGTGTTTGAAAATCTCACCGAGAAGGTCGATCTGGAAACGCGGTACAACACGTTGGTTCAGGTTCAGGGCGAAACCATCGACCACCTGTCCGAGGGCGTGGCCGTGTTCAGCCCGGACGGCCGGATCAAGCTTTCCAATCCCGCCTTCCGTGCTCTTTGGGGCATTACCGAGGAACAGGCCAAACCGGGCACGCATATCAAGGTCATCGAATCCGCCTGCGCCGTTTCCTATGATCAGCCCGACGGCTGGAAGCGGTTTGCGCATATCATCACCAGCTTCGATGACGAGCGCCCGAGCTGCCAGGGTATTCTGGAGCTGCGCACCGGGCTCATTCTCGATTTCTCGGTTATCCCGCTGCCGAATGCCCAGACCATGCTCACCTTCGTCAACGTCACTGACAGCGTTCAGGTCGAACGTGCACTGACCGACAAGAACGATGCGCTGCGCAAGGCCGATGCGCTGAAGAATGATTTCGTTCAGCACGTCTCCTACGAACTGCGCTCGCCGCTCACCAACATCATCGGCTTTGCGGATCTTCTGAAAACGCCATCGATGGGGCCGCTGAGCGAGCGGCAGGCCGAGTATGTCGACCATATCTCCTCGTCGTCATCGCTGCTTCTGACCATCGTCAACGACATTCTCGATCTGGCGACTGTCGATGCCGGGATCATGCAGCTCGATTTCAGCGAGATCGATCTGGCTGAGTTTCTCGAGGATGTCGCGCTGCAGCTGAACGAACGCCGCCAGGAAAGCTCCGTTGCGCTCGACATCAAGGTTTCCGGCAATCTTGGCACGCTGGTGGCCGACCGCCAGCGGCTGACGCAGATCATCATCAAGCTGCTCTCGAATGCCGCAAATTTCGCACCCGATCACAGTGTCGTCCGGCTGAAATGCAGCCGTGAGGGCTCGGACTTCGTCTTCAGCGTCAGCGACAGCGGCCCTGGTATTCCGCAGGATGTGCTGGAAACCGTGTTCAATCGCTTCGAGAGCCATGGGCAGAATGGTGGCGCCGGTCTCGGCCTTTCCATCGTCGAGAGCTTCGTCAGCCTGCACCACGGCAAGGTTTCCATTCGCAGCCGCGAAGGCGAAGGCACGGAAGTGACCTGCCGCATCCCGTCCGGCACCCTGCCAAAAGCCGAAGCGGCAGAGTAGTTTCGCCGATGGAGCGAATTTCGCTTTTCCTCAAGGACGAGGCCGACACGATCCGGCTTGGCGAAGATTTGGCGCTGGCTTTGAAGGCCGGCGATTGCTTGGCGCTTTCCGGCGACCTTGGTGCTGGAAAGTCTACACTCGCCCGTGCGCTGATCCGTGCGCTGGCCGATGACCCAGGTCTTGACGTTCCAAGCCCAACGTTCACGCTGGTGCAAAGCTACGATGTTCGTATTCCTGTCTCGCATTTCGATCTCTACCGGCTTGGTCACGCCTCCGAACTCGACGAACTGGGTCTCGACGAGGTTCTCGCCGACGGTATTGCGCTGGTGGAGTGGCCGGAAAAGGCTGATGGCATGCTGCCTGCCAATTGTCTTTCCCTGACGCTGACACAGGAGGGCGACGGTCGCCGTGCTGTCATTGCTGGGAGCGAAATCGTACTTGCGCGCATCGCCCGGTCGCTTCAGATCCGTGATTTCCTTGACGCGAGCAGATATGCAGGCGCAAAACGCCGCCATCTGGCCGGCGACGCATCGGCGCGCGCCTATGAAAAAATCTATGCCAATGGCCAGCCCGTCCGCATCCTGATGGACGCTCAACGGCACAAGCCCGGACCTATCCTGCAGGACGGCAAGTATTATCAGCAACTTGCCCACATCGCCGAAGACGTGGTGCCGTTCGTGGCAATCGCAAATTATCTCCGGGAAAGGGGCTTTGCAGCGCCTGCGATCGACCACGCCGATCTTGAGGCCGGTATTCTGCTGATTGAGGATCTTGGCAGCGACGGCATTCTCGACGCCAAAGGCAAACCTGTATCCGAGCGTTACAGCCAGAGTGTTCTGTGCCTCGCCGAACTGCACCGGACACCGGCCGAGCCAGAGATAGATATTGGCGGCGGGATCGTTCACCGGATTCCCGATTTCGACCGGACGGCGATGCAGATCGAAACCCGGCTGCTGATCGACTGGTACCTCCCCTGGACGCGGGGAACACCCGCTTCGGCCGCCGAGCGCGAAGAATACACCGCTGTGTGGGACGGGCTGATCGATACGCTGACCAATGCGGAAACCAATCTGCTGCTGCGCGATTTCCACTCGCCCAACATCATCTGGCGGCAGGCGAGGCCGGGTATTGATAGGGTCGGCATCATCGATTTCCAAGATTCGATGATCGGTCCGACCGCCTATGACGTCGCCTCGCTGGTTCAGGACGCGCGCGTAACCATCGATGCCGGATTGGCGGGCAGCCTTCTAAACACCTATTGCGATGCGCGTGAGTCACAGGGTGGCTTTGATCGCGCGCTGTTCCTGCGCGACTGGCACATCATGTCGGCGCAGCGAAACTGCAAACTGGCCGGCATCTGGGTACGGCTGCTGCAGCGGGATGGCAAACCCGGCTACATGCGGCACATGCCCCGGACATTCGACTATCTTGGTGCCGCGCTGAAACACGAAGCGCTTGCCCCCTTGCGCGCATGGCTCATAAAGGCTGCAATCCTGCCGACCGAATCATAAAGCAGATTGCCTCATCATGCCCATCAAGAATGCCATGGTTCTCGCCGCCGGGCTTGGAACGCGGATGCGTCCCATTACCGAAACCACGCCGAAACCGCTGGTGAAAATCGGCGGCAAGGCGATGATCGACTATGTTCTCGACGCGCTGGCCGATGCCGGCGTCGAGATCGCGGTCGTCAACGTGCATCATCTCGCGGACCAGATGGAGACACATCTGAAAAGCCGCGCAAAGCCCGCGATCGTGATCTCCGACGAGCGCGCCGAACTGTTGAATTCAGGCGGCGGACTGGCCAAGGGTCTGAAACTCCTCGACGGTGACGCTGCCTTCGTCATGAACGCCGATCTGTTCTGGGTCGGCGAACCGGAGGACCAACCGACGAACCTTGAAAAACTGGCGGAGTTCTTCAATCCCGTCACCATGGACATGGCGCTGCTTTGCGTGCGGATCGAAGATACGACGGGTCATAATGGCAAGAACGACTTTTCCATGGATGACGACGGGCGGCTGACGCGGCTTGGCCAAGGACCCGGCGCGCCGGTGGTCTATGCAGGTGCGATCGTACTCACACCGTCCCTTCTCGACGATGCGCCTTCCGATGCCTTCAACCTCAATATCTATTTCGACCGGGCGATTGCAAAATCCCGGCTTTATGGCCTGGTGCTTTCGGGTCACTGGCTGACCGTTGGAACACCGGAAGCCATTGGCGAGGCCGAAGAGGCTATCAAACGTTTCGGCGAACCAGCCTGATGGATGGGGGTGGCACAGAGCGGCGGAACGTTTTCACCATCCCGGCTGGCGTACCTTTTCTGAAGACGCTTGTCGAAAGCCTTTGCACCGGAAGTCTCATAGCCGGATTCCGCTACGATTCGTCGGACCCGCTATCGCTTGCCACCACGACCATTTATGTGCCGACGCGGCGGGCGGCGCGTGTTCTCAGGTCGGAATTCGTCGATTTTCTCGGAGGGCACTCGGCGATCCTTCCGAATATCCGGCCTCTTGGCGAAACCGACGATGACAGCGGCTATTTCGATGCGGAGACGCCCGCAATCCTCGATCTTGCCCAGCCGCTCTCCGGCCCGGCGCGCCTGATCGAGCTTGGACGGCTTATTCTTGCTTGGCGCAACCAGCTGCCGAAGATCGTTCTCGACATTCATTCGGGCAGCCCGCTGGTGGCACCTGCCAGCCCGGCCGATGCCATCTGGCTTGCCCGCAACCTTGCAGACCTCATCGATGCGATGGAGACGGAAAAGCTGGACTGGGACCGGCTCAAAATGCTCGACAAAACGGAGCATGCGATCTGGTGGCAGCTGACACTCGAATTCCTGAAGATCGCCAGCGTCTACTGGCCGGACCGGCTGGCCGAACTCAAAATGTCGTCACCGGCCCGGCACAGGGCGGCGGTGATCCAGGCGGAAACCGAGCGTCTGGCGGCGGGCCGCCATGCCGGGCCGATCATCATCGCCGGATCGACAGGCTCGATACCGGCCACGGCGGCCCTGATCAGGACGGTTGCTGATCTCGAAAACGGCGCCATCGTGCTGCCCGGGCTCGATCAGATCATGAGCGACGCGGAATGGGCCATGGTTGGCGCGCGCGGCTCCGATGGCGCCGAGACGCTCGATCCGTCGAGCCGCAGCCATCCGCAATACGGTTTTCACCGATTGCTGGCGAGAATGAAGACCAATCGAGGCGCAATCATCAGCCTCGGGCAGGAAGAGGCAGCACAGACATACCGCAATCTCGTGATGTCGCAGGCGCTCCTGCCGGTCAAGGCAACCAGTGGCTGGTCCGAGTTCCGGCAGGACATCGATGCGGCCGCCCTGCAAACGGCGTTTGCCGATGTTGCGCTGATCGAAGCCGGCAACGAGCGCGAGGAGGCCACCGCAATCGCGATAGCCCTGCGTCTGGCGCTGGAGGAGGGTGGGGCTGCCGGGCTTGAGAGCCAGGTGGCGCTAATCACACCGGACAGGGATCTGGCCCGCCGCGTGTCCTCAGAGCTCAACCGCTTCGGCATTGAGGCCGATGATACGGCCGGTTCGCCGCTGTCGTCCACACCTCAGGGAACGCTGACCCGGTTGCTGTTGGAAGCAGCATTGCGCCCCGGCGACGCTGTGGCACTTGTGGCCTTGCTCCGGCATCCGCTGGCCCGTTTTGGCCTTTCTGCCACACAGGTGCGCGCCGCCACCGACGCCCTCGAGCTGATCGCACTTCGTGGCGGCATCGGCGTGCCGGATATATCGGCGCTCGAGCCGCTGCTGAACGAGGCTCTGGCCCGGCAGGCGGCAGACCGGCGCATCCCGGAATGGCGCAGGATGCTGCCCGCCGATGCGGCCACACAGGCGCGTGATCTTGCCGTGCGGATTTCCGCAGCTGTCGAACCACTGGCCGGAGCGCTGCTGCGATATGGCGACGGTCAGCGCAAAACCCTATCGACCTCGTTCACCTTGAACAGCTGGGCTGAACGCACGGGCCAGGCCCTCGAAGCAATCTGCGCCGACGACACTGGCAATCTGGCCGGGCTTTGGGCTGGCGAAGCCGGCGAGGCTCTGGCCAAGCTGTTGAAGGGTGTCATCGAGACGGACGGAGACATGCTGGCCGACGGGCCGCAATGGGCAGATATCGTTGCGGCGCTCTTCACCGGTGAGGCCATCAAGCCGAAAGCCATGAGCCATCCGCGCGTCTTCATCTTCGGTGCGTTGGAAGCACGGCTGCAGACGATGGACATGGTTGTTCTTGGTGGCCTCAATGAAGGCACATGGCCGGACCAGACGTCCAACGACCCGTTCCTGTCGCGCACGATGAAAACCCAGATCGGGCTCGAGCCGCCGGAACGGCGCATCGGCCAGCTGGCGCATGACTTCCAGATGGCCTGCGGAAACAGAAAGGTTATCCTGAGCCGGGCAACAAGGAACGGATCGACGCCGACCGTAGCCTCTCGCTGGCTGCAGCGGCTTGAGGCCGTTGGTGGTGCTGCGATGTCGAAACTCATCCGGAAAAACGGAGCGCCCTATCTCTCCTGGGTGCAGCAGCTGGATCAAAGTCCGCCGCAGGCACCGGCAGTCCGGCCCGAACCAAAACCGCCTGCCGGTATGCAGCCGCGCAGTTACTCCTTCAGCGAAGTCGGGCGGCTGAGGCGCGACCCCTATGCGATCTACGCCCGCAGAATCCTGCGCCTGCAGCCGGTCGATCCCTTCAATCGTGATCCCGGGGCGTCGGAGCGCGGCACTCTCTACCACCGTATTGTTGAACGTTTCGTCGCAACGAATCACGGGCCGCTGCCGGAAAATGCGGATGAAATTCTGCGGGCCATCCTTCATGAGGAGTTCGACCGGGAACAGTTGCCGCTGCATATCGACGTGGTCTGGCGGCCGCGCTTCATTGCCGTGGCCAAGGCGTTCCTCCACTGGGAGCGGGCGCGTCGGCCGGAGATCAAGCACAGCTACCTGGAGGCGTCCGCTTCGATGCCGGTTGGTGTTGGCGAGGTCCGGCTGACGGGCATCGCAGACCGGATCGACCTTCTCCACGACGGGACAGCCGAAATCATCGACTACAAAACGGGATCCAACCCGTCGACGCGCGAAGCGCTGACCTTGCTGGACCCGCAGCTGCCTCTGGAAGCAGCAGCGCTGGCGGGCGGAGGGTTCGCTGCGACCGGGCAGCTGAAGCCCTCTTCGCTGACTTATGTGCGCCTCAAGCCGGGAATCCGCTTTGCGGTCGAGACGATCAACAATGAAAACAAGAAGACGCGGCCTGATACACCGAGCAAGTCGGCTTCCGATCTTGCGGCAGATTCGCTGGCGGAATTTCGCAGGCTGCTCGAATTGCTCGTGAGCGGCGAGCGCGGCTTTGCCTCGCGGCTCATCGTGCAGAGGGAGCGGGAGTACGGCGGCGAATACGATCATCTGGCACGCGTAGCGGAATGGTCGACGGCGGACGCGGAGGAGGATGGCGATGAGGGATGACAACCACATGCCCGATGCCGGTTCGGGCACCGCAGACTGGCTGAGCTGGACGAGCCAACGGCAGTCCCTGGCATCGGATCCCTACCGTTCAGCCTGGGTCTCGGCCAATGCCGGTTCCGGCAAGACCCATGTCCTGACCCAGCGGGTTGTCCGGCTTCTTCTCTCGGGCTGCCGGCCATCATCGATCCTCTGCCTGACCTATACGAAGGCGGCCGCATCTGAGATGTCGAATCGTATCTTCCAAAGGCTTGCCAGCTGGGCCACTCTGTCGGATGACGATTTAAGGCAGCGGATTGCCGAGATTGAGGGCGGAGCTCCGGACAAGGGCAAGCTTGCCAATGCAAGACGCCTCTTCGCGCTGGCGCTCGAGACGCCCGGCGGGCTGAAAATCCAGACCATCCATGCGTTTTGCGAAGCGCTGCTTCATCAGTTTCCCCTCGAAGCCAATCTGGCCGGACACTTTTCGGTTCTCGATGACCGGGCAACATCGGTCCTGCTGGCAGATGCGCGCAGATCACTGCTGACTGCGACCATCGGTGAAGAGGATAGCGTGCTGGCCGGAGCCTTCGCCACTGTGCTGGATCTCGCCGACGACACGGGACTGGAAAAACTGATCGGCTCGATCATTGCCAACCGGACGGCGATCCGCACCTTTGTCGATAGAGCCAAACGGCATGGCGGTGTGCGTCAGACCCTGCAGACCATCCTGTCGCTTGATGGTGATGATACGGACGAGACGGTACTCGAACAGTTCTGGCCGCTGCCGGGCCTGAGCGGCAGCCGGCTTGCGCGCTATCTGCAGCTTGCCGACGAGCATGGCGGAGCGAAGGTTAGGGAATTTGCTGCGGGCCTGCGCGCCGTATCCCGGATGCCGGGTGCTGCGGAACGCTACGAGGCGCTTCTTGAGCTGTTTTTCACTGGCACCGGCAAGCCGCGCGCTGAAAGCGGCTTTCTGTCGAAAGCGATGCTGACGGTGGAGCCCGATCTTGCCAATACCATCCGGCAGGCCATCGATCATATTCAAGCCTGCCGGGAGCGGCTCAACCGGGTCCGGATGCTGGAAGCGACGCTCTCAGCGCTGATCCTGGCCGACCGGCTCAACCAGGACTATGAGGATCTGAAGAAGGAGCGCAGCCTGCTCGATTTCGATGACCTCATCAACCGCACGGCCGAGATGCTGTCGCGCGGCGACGTCAGCCCGTGGGTTCACTATAAGCTTGATCAGGGTATCGACCACATTCTCGTCGACGAAGCGCAGGATACCAGCCCGACACAGTGGGCGGTGATCCAATCGCTGACGGAGGATTTCTTTTCGGGGCTGAGTTCGCGCGAGGTCAACCGCAGCATGTTTGCCGTGGGGGACGAGAAGCAGTCGATCTATTCCTTTCAGGGTGCCCGGCCCGAGCGGTTTTCACAGGAGCGCCGCGTCACGGCAAAACGTATCAGCGATGGCGGAAAGCCCTTCAGTCCGGTTGATCTGCAGCTGTCGTTCCGCTCGACCGGCGATGTTCTGTCTGCGGTGGATGCGGTGTTCAGCAACCCGGCCAATGCCAGGGGTTTGAGCGCCGACGATGTTCCCGTCATCCACGTTTCCAACCGGATCGGTGAGCCGGGCACTGTCGATGTCTGGGACATGATCGAGGCGGAGCCTGCCGCCAGCGCAGACGATTGGACCGCCGCATTCGATTCCGTGCCGGAAAAGGCGCCCGTCAACGTTCTGGCCAAGCGTATCGCCGGCACTCTGGCCGGCTGGATCGGCAAGGAGAGCATTCTTGAAAAGGGCAAGCGGCGGCTGATAGAGCCCGGGGATGTGATCGTGCTGGTGCGAAAGCGCGACAGTTTCGTCAATGCGCTGACGCGGGCCCTGAAACGGGGCGGCAACATTCCGGTCGCCGGTGCCGACAGGCTGGTGCTGACGAAACACATTGCCGTACAGGATCTCCTGGCGCTTGGACGGTTTGCGCTGTTGCAGAACGACGACCTTTCGCTGGCTGCCATTTTGAAATCGCCGCTGTTCAATCTGCCGGAGCAGGCGCTGTTCGAGCTGGCGGGATATCGCGCCGCTGATGAAAACCTCTGGTCCGCCTTGCAGCGATTAGCCGCCGCCGGAGACGGCACGTTCGCCGATATCGAAAAGGCGTTGCGCGACCATATCGATGCGGGGCGCTGGCTTTCCGTCCATGATTTTTATGCCCGCGTGCTGGGACCCGGCGGCGGTCGGCGTGCCTTTCTGGCGCGGCTGGGCAGCGAAGCCAGCGATATTATCGATGAATTCGTCACGCTGGCTCTCACCTACGAGACCGCCGGGTTACCGGGCCTGCAGGCCTTTGTCTCGGGGCTCGAAGTAGAAGCGCCAACCATCAAACGGGAACTGGACAAGGAGCGCAACGAGGTCCGCATCATGACCGTGCATGCGGCCAAGGGTCTTGAGGCGCCGATCGTCTTTCTGGTTGATGGCGGCGGCAAGGCCTTCAGCTCGCAGCACCTGCCGCCGTTGCGGCTTCTTGAGACTGCCAATCCGCTTGGCGCCGATCTGCCGGTGCCGGTCTGGATGCCGCCAAAAACGCCGGGTAACGAGCTGACCACGACTCATTCAAACCAGGTCAAGACAGCCACCGAAGAAGAATATCGCAGGCTGCTTTATGTCGGCATGACGCGCGCGGCCGACCGGTTGATCATTTGCGGTTATTCCGGACTGCGCCGCAACACTGCAACCTGGCATCAGATGATACGCCAGAGTCTCGATGCGGACGATCGCAGCACTCCGGCGACGTTTGCCGCCGTCGGCGAGACCTGGGACGGCCTTGCATGGCGCTCGGTCAAAACCGAACGGCAACAGGACGCTGCGGATCAGCAATCAAAAGTGGAGATTGCGGGCCATAAGTCTCTCCCGCCCTGCCTGTCGCGGGCGCTACCACCGCAAAAACGCCTGCCCCGGCCGCTGAGCCCATCCGGCGCCGGCGCCGTGATTGACGATGACGAACGTGATGTCATGGTTGGTTCGGCGCTGTTCGGCGACGGGCCGAAAGGTGGCGGATCGTTCCAGACCGGCGTGATCCTGCATCGCATGCTGCAGGTCCTGCCTTCCCTGCATCAAGATCAGCAAACCGAAGCGGCGGAACGCTATATCGAGCGGGCCGTGCCGTCCTGGCCTGCGGCCCGCAGGCAGGCGCTTGTTCGATCCGCACTTGGCGTTCTCGACCACCCGGACCTTGCCGAAGTCTTTGCAGCAGGCAGCCAGCCGGAGGTCGCCATCATGGGAACTCTGAAGCTCGGCAACCGTGAGTTTGCCGTTTCCGGCCGGATCGACCGGCTTTCCGTGCGTGGCAAGACCGTCAGCATTGCGGATTTCAAGACGGACCGGACCGTTCCGGCATCGGAGGCAGATGTATCATTCCCCTACAAGGCGCAGCTGGCCATCTATCGCGCCCTCTTGCAGCCGCTCTACCCGGACCATGATATCACCTGCTCGCTGATCTACACCGAGGGTCCGGAGATCATCCGGTTGACGGCCGATGTGCTGGACAGGAGCCTTGCCGAGCTCGCGACAAAGTGAGATACCGGGCATTGAAAAATCACGCCGGCAGCCTCACATGGATGTCAACACACTCATTCCGCTTGTCATAGCAAGGAGCAGAACATGGCCACTGTGAAGGTCGATACGTCCAATTTCCAGACTGAAGTCCTGAACTCGGTCGAGCCAGTCGTCGTCGACTTCTGGGCCGAATGGTGCGGCCCGTGCAAGATGATTGCTCCAAGCCTCGAAGAGATCTCGAACGAGATGGCCGGCAAGGTCAAGGTTGCCAAGGTCAACATCGACGAGAACCCGGAAATTGCCGCGCAGTATGGCGTTCGTTCCATTCCGACACTGGCAATGTTCAAGAGCGGCGCTGTTGCCGACATCAAGGTCGGTGCTGCTGCAAAGGGTGCGCTGACGACCTGGATTTCCACAGCCGCTGCATAAGCGACCGACATATCCTATCGTAAAAGCCCGGTTTTGCCGGGCTTTTTTGTTATTGCGGTGGCGTTCCGTTATCGGCAAGGACTTCACCGACCAGATAGAGCGATCCACCAATCAGAATGCGCGGCGGCACGGGATCGTTGGCGACAAGATCGAAGATGATTGCCAGAGCGTCCGACACGGTCTCGACCGTGGCTGCCTCGAAACCGGCAGCGGCCGCATCATCGGCCAGAACCAGCGGATCGAGCCCTGCATCGGAGTTTGTAATCGGGACGGTAAAAACCTGCTCGGCCAATCCCCGGAAGGCTTCGAAATATCCGGCGGGATCCTTGGTGTTGATCATGCCGATGATCAGGAACAGCGGGCGCGGGTCGCGCTCTTCCATGTTCGCCATGGTTTCGGCAATTACCTGACCGGCACCCGGATTGTGGCCTCCATCGACCCAGATTTCCGAGCCTTCAGGCGCGATGTCAAGCAGGGTTCCGTCCGTCAGGCGCTGCAGGCGCCCCGCCCATTCCACGGACATCAGACCCTGCTCCACCTGCGAATCGGAGACGCTGAAACCGGCAGCCTTGACCGAACGGATGGCGGCTGCGGCGTTGGCATATTGATGGCGGCCGATCAGCCGGGGCAGCGGCAGATCGCACAGGCCGTCTTCATCCTGATAGATCAAGCGGCCGAATTCTTCATAGGCGAGAAAATCCTGACCATAGACCGAATGGGGGCAGCCGAGGCGCTCGGCCGTGCTGATGAGCACGCTTCTTGCCGCGTCTTCCTCCTGCTGACCGATGACAACAGGGCAGCCGCGCTTCATGATGCCGGCCTTTTCGGCGGCGATCAATTCAACCCGGTCGCCGAGATAGGCCTGATGATCGAGCGAAATCGGCATGATGGTGGTGACAGCCGGTTTGCGGATGACATTGGTCGCATCAAACCGGCCACCGAGACCGACCTCGATGATGGCACAGTCGGCCGGATGCTCCGAGAACAGGACAAAGGTCACGGCCGTCAGGATTTCAAAGACCGTGATCTTGGCACCGCCATTGGCATCGGCAACACGGCGGACCGCGTCAGCCAGCACCGCGTCGCCGACCAGTTCACCACGGCCGCCCTTTTTGCCGATCCGGTAGCGCTCGTGCCAGTTCACCAGATGCGGCGAGGTGTGGACGTGAACGCTGAGACCGGCGGCCTCAAGGATCGAGCGCGTGAAGGCGGTCAACGACCCCTTGCCATTGGTGCCGGCGACATGGATCACCGGCGGGAGGCGATCCTGTGGGTTTCCCAGCGTGTCGAGCAGACGGGTGATGCGGTCGAGCGACAGGTCGAAGCCCTTGGGATGAAGGCCAAGCAGCTTCTCGATTTCCCGCGCGGCTTCACTGGATTTGACCGTCGTCATCGGCGTCTTTCGATCATCAAAGGCGTCAGGCCCGGGCTGCGATCGCCACCTGGCCGGCCGGCTGCTGAACGTTGGTCTTCACCGCCTCGACCGGCTTCTTCAGCATGATCTTCAGGAGACGGGCAAGGGTGGGCGCAATATCGTGGCGCTTGATCACCATATCGACCATGCCATGTTCCAAGAGGTATTCAGAGGTCTGGAAACCCTCAGGCAGCTTTTCGCGAATGGTCTGCTCGATGACGCGCTTGCCGGCAAAGCAGATTTCTGCTCCGGGTTCGGCAAGATGCAGGTCGCCGAGCATCGCGTAAGACGCGGTAACACCGCCCGTTGTCGGGTTGGTGAGAACGACAATGTAGGGCAGGCCCGCTTCCTTCAGCATTTCCACGGCGACCGTCGTGCGCGGCAGCTGCATCAGCGAGAGAATGCCTTCTTGCATGCGGGCGCCGCCGGACGATGGGAACATGACGAGCGGGCACTTTTCAGCGATGGCGCGCTCGAAAGCCTTAATAATGGCTTCGCCGGCGGCGATGCCGAGCGATCCGCCCATGAAGTTGAACTCGTGCACCACGGCGACGAGCTTGACGTTCTCGACGCGGCCGAGACCGGCAACGATCGTGTCTTCAAGGTCGGTCTTGGTGCGGTTCTCGCGCAGACGATCGCTGTATTTCTTCGAATCGCGGAACTTCAGCGGGTCCTGCGCCACCTTCGGCTGCGGCAGGGATTCATATTCACCGTTGTCGAAGAGATCCTTGAGGCGCGCCTTGGCCGGCATCTTCATATGGAAGCCGGATGCCGGGATGACCCACTTGTTGTCTTCGAGATCGCGGTGGAAGACCATTTCGCCGGTCTCTGGGCACTTGATCCAGAGATTGTCAGGAACTTCCCGGTGACCCAGCATCGAATTGATCTTCGGCCGGACGTAATTTGTGATCCAATTCAATTCAAGACTCCTGAATTTTCATCGATGGGAACGAAATGCACGGCATATCGTGCGTCCATCCGAGCGTTGGATATGGGTTGTCTATTCGGCAGCAACAAGCCGCGCGGTACGGACCCCTGCGGAAAGTCCACGAACCAGTGCTTCCACGCCGGGAACAGTTGCCTGCGTCGCCTTGCCATCTGCAGTCAGGCTCGAGGCGACCTGATTGATAATCGCGGTTCCGACGACGACTCCGTCAGCCGAAGCGCCGATCGCTTTCGCATGCTCTGCCGTCTTGACGCCGAAGCCGACACAAACCGGCAGTTTGGTGTGACGCTTGATCCGGTTGACGGCACCGGCAATCAGCGAAGGATCAGGAAGCGCAGCACCGGTGATCCCGTTCATCGAGACATAATACACGAAACCGGAGGTGTTTTTGAGCACTTTCGGCAGGCGCTTGTCGTCGGTCGTCGGCGTGGCCAGGCGAATGAAGTTGATGCCTTTTTCAAGGGCCGGAATGCAGAGCTCGTCGTCCATTTCCGGCGGCAGGTCGACGACGATGAGGCCATCGATCCCGGCTTCCAGCGCTTCGGTGAGGAAGCGGTCGACGCCATAGATGTAGATCGGGTTGTAATAGCCCATCATCACGATCGGCGTATCCTGGTCTTCGGCGCGGAACTGGCGCGCAAGCTCGAGCGTCTTGACGAGGGTCTGGCCGGCGTTGAGGGAGCGCTGGCCTGCAAGCTGGATCGCCGGGCCATCGGCCATCGGATCGGAAAAGGGCATCCCGAGTTCCAGAATATCGGCACCGGCGCCCGGCAGCGCTTTCATGATCGCCAGCGACGTTTCGAAATCGGGATCGCCGCCCATGAAGTAGGTGACGAGGGCGGGACGCCCTTCGGCCGCGAGTGCGGCAAACTTCTTGTCCATGCGTGCGGTCATGCTTAGAGCCCCATACCCAGAATTTTGCCGACGGTGAAGATGTCCTTGTCGCCGCGACCGCAGAGATTCATGACGATGATCTGATCCTTGCCCATCTTGGGCGCTCGCTTGATGACTTCGGCCAGCGCATGGGCAGGCTCAAGCGCCGGAATGATGCCTTCGAGACGGGTCAGGGTCTGGAAAGCATCGAGCGCTTCATTGTCCATGATTGGCACATATTCGACGCGGCCGGCATCCTTCAGCCAGGAATGCTCAGGCCCGATGCCGGGATAATCGAGACCGGCGGAGATCGAATGACCCTCCTTGATCTGACCATCGCCATCCTGCAGCAGATAGGTCCGGTTGCCGTGCAGCACGCCCGGCGAACCGGCCGTCAGCGAGGCGCAATGTTCTTCGCCATCCAGCCCTTTGCCGCCGGCTTCGACGCCGACGATCTTGACACTTTCATCATCGAGAAACGGATGAAACAGGCCAATCGCGTTGGACCCGCCACCGACGGCGGCAACCAGCAGGTCCGGCAGACGGCCTTCTGCGGCCATCATCTGCTCCTTGGCTTCGCGGCCGATGATCGACTGGAAGTCGCGGACCATTTCTGGATAGGGATGCGGGCCTGCAGCCGTTCCGATCATGTAATAGGTGTCGTCGACATTGGTGACCCAGTCGCGCAGGGCCTCGTTCATGGCATCCTTGAGGGTTCCGTGTCCCGCCGTCACCGGCTTTACCTCGGCACCCAGAAGCTTCATGCGGAACACGTTCGGCGCCTGACGCTCGACGTCGGTGGCACCCATGTAGACGACGCAAGGCAGGCCGAAGCGCGCAGCAACCGTGGCCGAGGCCACGCCATGCTGACCGGCACCGGTTTCGGCAATAATGCGCGTCTTTCCCATGCGCTTGGCAAGAAGGATCTGCCCCAGGCAATTGTTGATCTTGTGCGACCCGGTGTGGTTCAGCTCATCGCGCTTGAAATAGATTTTGGCGCCGCCAAGCTCCGCAGTCAGGCGCTCGGCGAAATAGAGCGGGCTCGGGCGGCCAGTGTAGTGGGTGTTGAGATGCTGGAGCTCAGCCTGGAATTCCGGGTCGGTCTTTGCGACATTCCACTTGTCCTGCAGATCGAGAATCAGAGGCATCAGGGTTTCGGCAACGAACCGGCCCCCGAAGATTCCGAAACGGCCATCTTCATCCGGGCCACTCCGGAAAGAATTCAGCTTTGGCGTCTGATTCACGTCATGCTCCCTGCAACCTGCGTTCCGCCTCTGCGGACCGCATCGAAAAATTCTTCTATCAAACCCAGATCCTTGACACCCGGACTGCTTTCAACGCCCGAGGAAACATCGATTCCCTTAGCGCCGGTCATGGCAAGCGCCTCGGCAATGTTATCCTTGTTGAGACCACCGGAAAGCATGTAATCGACATCCGGGTCAAGCGCCTGCAGCAAAGTCCAATCGAACGACACGCCGTTGCCGCCGGGCAGATCGGAGCCTGCGGGCGGTTTGGCATCAAACAGGAACCGGTCGGCGATGCCGAAATAGGGTTCAATCTTCTTCAAATCATCGGCGTCGCGGATCGACAGCGCCTTCATGACAGGCAAACCGTAGACGGCTTTTATGTTCAAAACGCGGTTTGACGTCTCGGAACCGTGCAGCTGCAGGATATCCGGATTGAGAAGGGAAACGATCTCGTCGAGATCGTCATTGTCGGCATCGACGGTCACGGCCACCACCTTGGCCCGGCCGCGAATGCGATCGGCCAGCACGGCGGCATCGGCAGGCTCGATGTTGCGCGGGCTTTTCGGGAAGAAGATGAAGCCAACATGGGTCGCTCCAAGATCGACCGCCCGATCAACAGCTTCCGCCGTTTTCAAACCGCAAATTTTGATATCGATCTTCATGGACAGCGACCTGACATGAAATGGGAAAAGAGTCGAGCCAAATTCAACCATTTTCGAGGGCGTTGCGAGCAGGAAAGCCTTGTGCCACTTGGTTGTTTCTACTCGAAGTCGATGGCGTGCAGCATCGTTCCATTTCGCTTCAACCAGCGCTTGGCCTCGTCCATTCCCGGGCAAAGACGCTCGCACAGGGCCCAGAAGCCGGGACCGTGGTTCATCTCCCGCAAATGGGCGACCTCGTGCGCAGCCAGATAGTCGATGACACTGGGAGGCGCCATGACGATGCGCCAGGAAAAGCTCAAGGCGCCATCAGCGGAGCATGATCCCCAGCGGCTGCGCGTGTCCTTGAGGCTCAGTGACTTGATCTTGCGCTTGACCGTTGCTGAGTGAAGAGCAACGAGGTCCTGCAGGTCCTTGCGGGCTTCTTTTTTCAGGAAGTCGGCAATGCGCCGGCCGAGGTGCTCTTCGCCACCACTGACACGAAGCATAGGTTGTCCATCAATAAGGACGGCTTCGGTCAGACCGCGCAGTTTTCCGGTACGCTCTATGCGATGAGGCACGCCGCGAATGAGGATCGTGCCGCCTTCCTGCAGACCTTCGGCCGTCGAGAACCGGGCAAGCTTCGTCATCAGCCAGCCCTGGTGGCGATCCAGGAAAGCATTGATTTCCCGGTCCGGCAAGCCTTCGGGAATGGTCATGCGCAAGGCGCGGCCGCCTGGTTCGATCCGCAGCGTCATGCGTGTGGCGCGGGCATTCTGGCGGATGGTCAGTGGCAGATTGCGGCCGGCAACCTCGATCGACCGCAGAACGGGCTGCGGCGGCTTTTTCGGCTGGCGAGACTTCCGGAGCAACGAGAACATCAATGCCTTCTTAACCGATTCGTCGTGAAAACTGGCAAGACAAAACCGGCATCCCTTGTAAGGATGCCGGTTTCAACAGGCTGACGCCCCGATCAGTCCTGCGGAAAGCCCGGAACCGAGCTGCCCGGGGACTTGTGGTCGCGCATGAAGCGGTCGAATTCGTCCTGGTCCTTTGCGCGGCGCAGTTCGCGAACATAGGCGTCGAACTCCTCGCGCATTTCATCAAGCTTGCGGCGCTCTTCATCGAGACGCGTGAGCTCTGCATCACGCCAGTCGTCGAACGCTACATTGCCCGTGTTGAACGAATAGCCGCGACGGGGCGAACGGCCACGGCGGAAAGAGCTGCACAAGCCATCGACCTGGTCATTGGCGTTCTTCTTGAAGGTCTTCAGGCGGTCGCCGAAGATGATATAGGCAAGCATGGCCAGGCCGAGCGGCCAGAACACCACGAAACCCAGCACCATCAGGCCGATGGTAGCCGGCGTCCAATCCGGACGGATCAAAGCTGACTGGTTCATGTTTCGAATTCCTCGCAAATTGCCGGGCAAACACCGCGTTGCCCGCTGATTACGATGTGGTGGACGGGCCGGCTGGCTTCAAGCCGCCCGCCATCCGGATTCGGACAAGTGCCTGATCTGTTTGCGACAAATCAGAGTGGGCAAGGCTGATCAGGCCGATTTGCCGCCCTTGATGACCCGTTTGATCGGCTTTGCAGCCCGGGTGTTGTCTTTCATGAAGCCGACGATGCGCGGTGCGATTTCCCTGCGGAAGCGCGAGCCGTTGAAAACGCCATAGTGGCCAACATCGGGCTGCATGTAGTGCATCCGCATACTGTCGGGGATATTGGAGCAGATGGTCTGCGCCGCCTCTGTCTGTCCGACGCCGGAAATGTCGTCGTTCTCGCCCTCGACCGTCAGCAGCGCCACCTTGCTGATCGCCTTGGTATCGACAAGGCGGCCACGATGCATCATTTCGCCTTTGGGCAAAGCATGCCTCATGAAAACGGTTTGAACAGTTTGGAGATAGAACTCCGCCGTCAGATCCATAACGGCCAGATATTCGTCGTAGAAATCCCGGTGTTTCTCGGCGGCATCGCCGTCGTTCTTGACAAGATGTTCGAAGAACGCCTTCTGGGCGTTGACGTGCCGGTCAAGGTTCATCGACATGAAGCCGGAAAGCTGCAGAAAGCCTGGATAGACCTGGCGCATGAAACCGGCCTGTGGCCACGGAACCGGCATGATGACATTGTCGCGGAACCATTCGATCGGCTTTTCCTTGGCCAGTTTGTTGACTGCCGTCGGATTGATTCGCGTATCGATGGGACCGCCCATCAGTGTCATAGATGACGGCGACAGCGGGCTGTTGTCGGCCTCCATCAGCGCGACTGCCGCCAGAACAGGCACGGCAGGCTGACAAACGGCAATAACATGCGTGTCCGGCCCAAGGGTCTCGATCATGTCGATGACATAGTCGATGTAGTCATCAAGGTCGAAGCTGCCTTCGCTGAGCGGCACCATGCGCGCATCGATCCAGTCGGTGATGTAGACCTCGGCCTGAGGCAGGAAGGCTTCGACCGTACCGCGCAACAGGGTTGCATAGTGGCCCGACATAGGCGCGACGATCAGGACTTTGGGATCAGACCGCTTGCCGGCGGGAAGGCCACGCTGGAAGTGGATCAGATTGCAGAACGGTTTTTTCCAGACAAATTTCTCGGTGATGGAGACCGGCTGGCCGTCAATCGTGGTTTCAGGCAGGTCGAAGACAGGCTTTCCATAGCGGCGCGTCGTCCGCTCGAAGACTTCGAGACCGGCGGCCATCGTCCGGCCGAATTCCGTATGGGAGATCGGGTTCATCGGATTGGAGTAAGACAGACGCATGGCATCGGCCGCAGCCCGCCAGGGGGCCATCATTGCGTGATTGAGTTCATAGAGCTGATAGAACATGGGCATGCCACCTGTTTGCGCAGTCGAAAAGTGCGGTGATTTTTTCAGGTCACGCCCAATGCAACCGCCAATATCACCGCATTTTGGCAAAGGGATCGTTTCATCTTGCTTAAGTACCTAGCACTTCTTTGTCTGTTGGCAAGGATATGAGACAATTCTAACTAGATTGAACGAGCCGCATAGCGCTGCCCAAACGGACTAAACCTTGATCACGGCCTTGATGAGGCCACTCTTTTCATGGGCCCAGCGCGGCAGATCGTTGCCGGTCTCTGCTAAAGATGTGCGGTGGGTAATCAGCGATTCAACGGGGACCAGTCCTTGCCTGATCGATGAGGCAACATGGTCGAAGTCCTGTTTTGTCGCGTTGCGGCTGCCGATGAGCATCATTTCGCGCTTGTGGAATTCCGGATCGGAAAAGCTGATCTCATCCTTGACCACGCTGACGAAAACCAGGCAACCGCCATGGGCGACGAAGCCAAAGGCTTTCCGCATGGAGCCACCATGACCCGTCGCGTCGAACACGACATCGAAACCGTCGCCGCCTGTCAGATCGGCAACGGCGACCTCCGCACCGTCGCCAGCCAGAATGCCGCTCGCGAAGCCGAGCCGATCGGCCGCCATTTCCAGCCGCTCCAGGCTTGCATCGAGCAAGATGACGTCGTGCCCGGCAATGCGCGAGAAGATTGCCGTCCCCAGTCCGATGGGACCAGCACCAATGACCAGCGCCCGTGCGCCGTGTGGCGCCATCGAGCGCCGGACCGCGTGGGCGCCGATCGCCAGAAACTCGACCGTTGCGGCGGCTTCCAGGGACAGACCTTCAGCCGGGTAGAGATTCTCCTGCGGCACGACGATTTCCTCGCAGAAGGCACCGTCCGTATGAACGCCCAGCACCTTGATCGCCGTGCAACAATTCGGCTTGCCCTGCCGGCAGGCGATGCAGGTGCCACAGGCCAGATAGGGGTTAACGATAACCGGCGTACCTGCGGGAATATCGACGTTTTCCCCGACCTCGATCACCGTTGCAGAAATCTCATGGCCCATGATGCGCGGGTATTCGAGGTAGGGATGTTTGCCTTCGAAGATGTGATAGTCGGTGCCACAGATGCCGACATGGCTGACGGCGAGGCGTGCCCAGCCGGAGGGGATGGTTTCCGGCCGGGCCACGTCTTTCAGTTCGAGCCGACCCGGTTCCAGGCAGACAACGGCTTTCATGGTGCTTCTCACTCTTTGCCTGATCCCGCTCAACGGCTGCCGCGACGGCGCAGCTGGTCGAAATAGACGATAAGGATGATCAGCGCGCCGGTGATGATGCGTTGCCAGAACGAGTTGACGTTCAAAAGATTTGCGCCGTTGTTGATGGTCGCCAGAATGAAGGCGCCAAGCAGCGGACCGTGGACCGAACCGACGGCGCCGAACAGACTGGTACCGCCGATGACCGACGATGCGATTGCCTGCAGTTCCCAGCCTTCTGCCTGGGTGGCATTGCCAATGCCGATGCGCGACGCCAGGAGAACACCGACGAATGCCGCACATGTCGAAGACAGGATATAGGCAAGGTAGATCGTTCGGTTGACATTGACGCCGGAGAGGCGGGCTGCCTCGCTGTTGGAGCCGACCGCAAAGAGATAGCGTCCGAAACGGCTGAGATGCAGGAAAATATAGGCGGGAATCGCCACGACGAGCACCATCCAGAACAGACTGGGAATACTTAGAAAATCGGCACGGGCAAAATCCGTGAAAGGTTCATTGGTGATGGAGATCGTCGAGCCGTTGGTGATCAACAGGCCGATGCCGCGCAATGATGTCAGTGTGGCCAGCGTGATGATGAACGGCGGCAAACCCATGCGCACGATGCCGAAGGCATGGAATGCACCGATCGCGACGCCGATCAGCAGCGTGATAACGATGGCCAGCCAGAGCGGCACGCCCGCTGCAAGCAGCCAGGCAATGGCGACGCTGGCAAAGCCGACCACGGCACCGACGGACAGATCAATGCCGGCGGTGATGATGACGAAGGTCTGGCCGACAGCGAGGATCGCGGTCATGGCGCCCTGGCGCAACAGGTTGCTGATGTTGTTGGGCGTCCAGAAGCTGTTGGTGGAGAGACCCAGCAAGAGCCACAGGAACAGCAGCAGTCCAAGAAGCGTCAGGCCGAACAGGATGTTCATGCCTCTTTTCGGTTCCGGGGCGCTTTCGTTGGTGTCGACGCTCATCTGATCCCTCCCTGCATTTCCATTTTTTTGGCTTTTCTTGGTTTGCTCGTTGGCTCAAACGCCGATGGCCTGAGTCAAAACCTCTTCATGAGAGGCGCTGCGATAGGTATGGCTGGCGACCAACTTGCCCTGCCGGAAAACGTGGAGACGATCCGATAGTTCATAGACCTCCGGCAAGTAAGACGAAATCAGAATGATACCTGCGCCCTGCTTCAACAAGGCGGCAAACAGCCTGTAGATTTCGGCTTTTGTTCCGACATCGACGCCCACGGTGGGTTCGTCGAAGATGAACAGCTTGGCGCCATGGCTCAGCCACTTACCGATGACGATCTTTTGCTGGTTGCCGCCCGACATGGCCGAGGCGAGCACGGCGCGCGACGGCGTCTTGATCTTCAAGTCGTTGATCTGCTTGTCGGCGTTGGTCTTTTCCTGGCGGCGATTGATCGTCAGGCCACGGCTCAGCCTGTCGAACACCGGCAGATTGATGTTGAGGCCGATCGGTAGGTTGAGGCAAAGTCCTTGGTCACGGCGGCTTTCGGGCGCCAGCGCGATACCGAGATCCATCGCCTTGCGTTCATTGGGGATGCGGACTTGCTGGCCATCCCAGAAAATCTCGCCCGAGGAGACGGGCTGACGGCCATAGAGCCCCAGCGCAAATTCGCTTCGCCCGGCGCCGATAAGGCCATAGAGGCCGACAATTTCACCTGCCCGAACCGACAGTGAAATGTCGTGGAAACCCGGGCCCGTCAGCCCCCTGGTTTCGACGATGGTCTTGCCGATCGGCATAACTTCCTTGTGGTAGATCTGCTCGATCGTCCGGTTGATCATCAGCGAGATCAGCTCGGCATCATTGGTTTCTGCGATGTTACGCGTGCCCACATGTGTGCCGTCGCGCAGGACCGATACTCGATCGGCGAGTTCGAAGACTTCTTCCATACGATGACTGATATAGACGATCGTTACGCCTTCGGACTGAAGCCGGCGAATGAGCCGGAAGAGCTGCGCCGATTCCTGACGGGTGAGATAGGCGGTGGGCTCATCGAAAATGAGAAAACGCGTGCCGCGCATGGCCGCTCGGGCCGTCGCCACCAGCTGCTGCTGGCCGATCGTCAGGCTGGACAGCATGGCCGCTGCAGGCAGATTAAAACCGAGATCGTTGAGCACGGCCTGGGCGGCCTTGTTCATGGCGCCCTGGCGCATCAAGCCGTTGCGGTTCATTTCATCGCCGAGAAACATGTTGGCGGCGACGGAAAGATGTGGGCATAGGACGACTTCCTGATGCACGGCATTGATGCCGCGCGAAATCGCCTCGTTCGGATTGGCCAGCGCAACAGACTTGCCGCACCAGACGACCTCACCGGCCGTGCGGCGGATAACGCCCGTCAGCAGCTTGATGAGTGTGGATTTGCCAGCGCCATTCTCGCCGACGATGGCGTGTATCTCACCGGAGAGGAAGGAAATCGTTGCAGGTTTCAGAGCTTCGACTGCGCCATATTTCTTTTGCAGGCCGACGAGTTCGAGGATCGGCATGCCGGGAGCGACCGTGTCGGCTTCGAGCAGTTTCGGATTGGCGTCATCATGCCTGTGACTGATGTCGTGAAGTCCGGTCATCGTTTCCCCCTTGCCGCTTTCTGCAAAGCGTTATCAGAGCCGCTTCTCCTGAACGGTCTGGAATGCAGAAAGATACGCGCTCCATTAGGGAGCGCGTATCCTTTTAGCCTATCAGTTGACTTTCGGGTTCAACAGAGCGTCGATTTTCGGATCGGCCATGTTCGCCTTGGTCACAAGGTTCGCGCCGGTGTCGACGTTTGCCTCGACCTTTTCGCCCTTGGAAACGGCAAGCGCTGTTTTTATGCCATCATAGCCCATGCGGTAAGGATCCTGAACGACGAGACCGGCAAGGACCCCTTCCTTGAGGAAGCCGACCGTCTTTTCATCGCTGTCGAAGCCGATGACCTTAATCTTGTCGCCGAGTTTGTTCTCAGCGATTGCCTGGCCAACACCCTGCGCCATGATGAGGTTCGATGCGAAGACGCCAACCAGATTCGGGTTGGCTGTGATCAGATCGGTCATGATGTTCAGACCCGTTGCGGCCTGACCGTCGGCGTATTTGTCGGCAATGACCTTGAAGCCCGGGTATTTGGTCTTCACCTGGTCAAGAAAGCCTTCGCGGCGCTGCTCGAGCGATCCAGCACCAGGCGTGTTGGTGATGATGGCGATTTCGCCTTCTTCCTTGCCGGTTGCTTCCTTGATGGCGGCAGCCAGGCCATCAGCGGCGATGCGGCCGCCCTGAACGTTGTCGGTGGTCAGGAACGATACGAAGGCCTTGGAATCGGCGCCGGAGTCGATGCCGACGATCGGAACGGACTTGGCAGCTTCGTCAACAGGCTTGCCCAGTGCCTTGAATTCAGTCGGCGAAATCACGATCGCGGCTGGCGAGCCGGCAACGGCGTTTTCGAGGATGCTGATCTGGCCGTTGACGTCCGTTTCAGCCTGCGCGCCGAGTTCTGGAACATTGACGCCGAGGTCCTTACCAGCAGCGCGGGCACCGGCAAGCACGATCTGCCAATAGAAGGATGTGGTATCCTTGACGATGATGGGGATGGTGACATCAGCCGCGAAGGTCGTCATCGGCATCATAGTCGCGAAAACTGCAGCGCCTGCAAGGCTGGTGAAAGACCGGCGCGAAAGTTTGTTTCTCAAGATGTTCATTGTTTTCTCCTCCAAGAAATTGCCCTGTACCTCGTTGTGGAGATCGCGCCGCAAGGCAGGAACAGCTCGATCTTTTTATCCATAAAAAACATTTACTTCGGCAAGCTAGCTCAGCAGTTTCGAAATTGCAAGCACCTCTGTCTCTGTTGTTCCGCGCCGTGGATACGACAAACAAGTATTTGATTTTTATCAAAAATTATCAAATTCACCGTTGCTCTATTCGCGAACGGGATCGACACCCAACTCCGGAGCAACACGTGTATACGCTTCAAACGAAGCAAAGAATGCATCCGGCAAAGTATTCTGCGTCAGTTCCATATTCCGGGCAAGGCTCGATGGCTTGGCCGTGCCAAGCAGCACAGATGCGACGGCCGGATGGCGAAGCGGAAACTGGATTGCCGGTTCGGCAAGGACCGTGCCGTGTGCGCGGGCAAACGCTTCCATAGCGCCGACTTTCTCGAGAACATCGGCAGGTGCAGGGCCATAGTCAAAATTGGCACCGGGCACCGGCCCGGTCGCCAGAATGCCGGAATTGAACACGCCGCCAACGACGATGGAGGTGCCTCGCTTGACGCAGAGCGGCAACAGCTCTGCCACGGCCGAGCGATCAAGCAATGTGTAGCGACCGGCCAAAAGGATGCAGTCGATGTCGGCCTGCTCCATCACATCCAGGCAGATGGGGACCTCATTCACGCCGAGACCGAAGGCCGATACGGCGCCTGACGATTTCAACTCTTCAAGGGCCTTCATTCCCGAGGTCATCAACTGACCGAGCAGAACCGCATTGCGCTCCGCTCCATGGGTATAGGCACCGATATCGTGCACATAGAGAATGTCGATCTTGTTCAGGCCAAGCCGGGCGTAGCTGAATTCGACCGATCGCATGATGCCGTCATAGGTATAGTCGTAACTGACGCCGAAGGGCAGCGGTTTGACGTAACCATGACCCACGACCTGATCGTCCGGTACCGGATGCATCAGGCGTCCGACCTTGGTGGACAAAACATAGCTGTCGCGCGGCTTGTCGCGCAGAAAGTCTCCGGTGCGCCGCTCGGCGAGGCCAAAACCATACCACGGTGCCGTATCCAAATAGCGGTGGCCGGCGTCCCAGGCGGCCTGGAGCGTATCGATGGCGATGTCGCGCGGACATTCGCGATAGAGGCCACCAAGAGCCGCTGTTCCGAAACTGTATTCGGTCACCGAAAGGCTCGTCGTTCCGATTTTTCTGGTTTTCACCGCATTCTTCTCCGGAATGATTTTTAGATCAGAGGGTTGCGCCCAGGTGCCAGGGAACGAACTCGTTGTCGCCATATCCGAACAGCTCGCTTTTGGTCTTCCTGCCGGATGCCGTATCGACGATCAGGTCGAAGATTTCACGGCCTTTCAGCGAAATGGTAGACCCGCCCGTGGCGATGGTGCCGCAGTCGATGTCCATGTCCTCTTCCATCGACTGATACAGCGCTGTGTTGCTGGTCAGCTTGATCGACGGCACCGGCCGGCTTCCGAAACAGCTACCGCGACCGGTGGTGAAAGCGATGACATTGGCGCCGCCGGCGACCTGGCCGGTGGCAGACACAGGGTCGTAGCCGGGCGTGTCCATGAAGACGAGTCCGTGCTCGGTCACACGTTCGGCGTAATTGTAGACGGCGGTGAGGGGCGAGCGGCCGCCCTTGGCGACAGCCCCCAAGGATTTTTCCAGAATGGTCGTCAAGCCGCCGCGCTTGTTGCCAGGAGACGGATTGTTATCCAACGAGGCGCCATGCATGGCGACATAATTTTCCCACCAGGAAATCAGGCCGTCCAGTTTGATTCCGACCTCTTCGCTAACGGCACGGCTGCGAAGAAGGTGCTCCGCGCCATAGATTTCCGAGGTTTCAGACAGGATTGCCGTACCGCCCACGCTTGACAGGATATCAACGGCGGTTCCGAGAGCCGGATTGGCGGTGATGCCGGAAAGGCCATCGGACCCGCCGCATTGCAGGCCGACGATGATCTCGCTGACGGAGATCGGCTCCCGCCGCGCCGTGCCGATCTCGGCGGCGATTTCGCTCAAAACACCCAGCGCCCGGGCAACAGCCCGGCGCGAGCCGCCGGCATCCTGAATGTTGAAATGCCGTTTGCCTGCTCCAGCACCGCTTTGACCGTAGAGCGTCAGCTGGTTGACCTCGCACCCGAGCCCCACCATCAAAACACCGCCGAAATTGACGTGCCGTGTGTAGCCGGCGAGCGTGCGATGAAGGTTCTTCATGCCATCGCCAGTCGAGCTCATACCGCAGCCCTGATCGTGGACGATGGGCACGAAACCATCGATCCCCTCATAGAGCGGCAGGATGGTCTTGTTTGCCTCTTCAGCGATCGCCCGGCAAACTGTGGTGGAACAGTTCACACTGGCGATGATGCCAATATAGTTGCGGGTCGCTGCACGGCCGTCTGCCCGGCGATATCCCATGAATGTTCGGGCCTTTTCGCTCGCCGTTGCATGTTCTGGAGGTATAGAAGCGCCGATCGACAATCTGTCTTCGTCGAAAGCCAGATTGTGAGAATGAACGTGATCACCAGCGCGGATGTCGATGGTTGCCCGACCGATCGCCTGGGCATATTTGACGACGGGTTCGCCAGCCGGGATGGCCCGGATCGCAACCTTGTGACCCGGATCGATCTTTGCATTTGCAAGGCTGCCGCCTGGAAGCTCCGTACCAATTCCGATGACCGTGGTGGTCACTGCGACGTTGTCTTCCGGTGACAGGACGATACAAGCAGGTCCGTTCATCCGATCTCTCCCTTGGACTATTGGCGAGCGGCACCTACGCTCATTTTTGTCTTTTATCCACAATAGACAGATTGACGTCAATGGGGAATATGCAATCATGGTCCGAAGAACGGCGCGATGGATCAACATCGCGATCTGTAGAAGAAAACAAAAAAGACCCAAGGGAGGTCAACAATGACAATCCTCAACACGCCAATCTGGTTGGAGACGCACCGATCTGCCGTTTAGCCGCCTCGCATCGTTTGCGGTCCATAAGGCAAATGTCTTGCGGACCGCAGAATGTTCGTTATTGCGGTAAAAGCACAAACAATTCGATCGGCAGTCTCAATGGCAAAGCAAAATACCGTTTTCAAGGAAGCGTTCAATCGCTGCCTCAAGCTGCTTGAAGAAACGCCCAATCTTCCTTCCGAGCCGGAACTCGGCGCAAGGCTGGGCATCAGCCGGACGACCGTTCGGGCCATCCTGACCCAACTGGGCGCCATCGGGCTGCTATCCTGGGACAAACGCGCGAAAATCGTGCTGCGAGCACCGACAGCCGGCGACTATTATCCGTCGGAAGAGACCGATTCCCTTTCCGACATCATCGAGCGCAGCTTCATGCGGCGAATTCTGGCCGGTGGCGCTCAGCCCGGCATGCAGATCAACGAGCTGGAGCTTGCAAGGGATATTGGCACCGGAACCACAAGCGTGCGGGAGTTCCTGATCCGCTTCAGCCGCTTCGGGCTGATTGAAAAGCGTCCGAACAGCCATTGGGTGCTGAAAGGCTTCACGCGAGAGTTTGCCCTGGAACTGACGGAAGTGCGCGAAATGTTCGAACTGCGCTCGGCCGCGAGTTTCGTGCACCTGCCGGAAGAGAATCCGGCCTGGAACGAGCTTGCAGCCATCGAAGCCGTCCATCACGAAATTCTTGCCGATATCGAAGGGCGATATATAGAGTTTTCGGAACTCGACGAGCGCTTCCACCTGCTGGTTCACCGGTCGTCCAGCAACCGGTTCATCGTCGACTTTTACGACATCATCGCCATCGTTTTTCACTATCACTACCAATGGAACAAAACGAACGCACGGCAGCGCAATGCCCGCGCGCTCGAAGAGCATCTCGACTATATCCATGCGCTGTTTTCCCGCGATCCGGCGAAGGTCGAGGCTGCGTGCAAGCGGCACCTTCGGTCGGCTCGTGAAACGCTGCTTCAATCGATCCAATAACAGGCACAACCATGAAAACGCCCATCGTCCAGTTTGGAACCAGCCGTTTCCTGCAGGCGCATGCTGACCTTTTCATCAGCGATGCGCTGAAAACCGGACATGCGCTTGGGACCATTACCGTGGTTCAAACCAGCGGATCGCCGCAGCGTGCCGGGCGGATCGGAGCACTTTCGGCGCTGGAGGGGTTTCCGATCATCGTTCGCGGCATCACTGGTGGGGTCGAGATCAACCGGACTGAAAGAGTTACAAGCGTTGCACGATCGCTTTCGACCTTGTCGGACTGGGACGAGATTCGCCGGATTGTCAGCGAGGAGGCGGACGTTCTGATTTCCAACACCGGGGATACAGGTTACCGAATTTTCGAGAACGACAACTGGGTTGCTGTTCCCGCTTCATTTCCTGGCAAGCTGTTGCTTTTATTGAAGGCACGGTATGATGCCAATGGCCGACCCATCACCATTCTGCCTTGCGAACTCACCTCTCGAAACGGCGATGTGCTGAAGAAAATCGTCCTTGGCCTGCAGGAAAGCCATATTGGCGACCCCAGTTTTGAAACCTGGTTGTCGCGGAAGGTCGTGTGGGCGAACACATTGGTCGACCGGATTGTTTCGGAACCTTTGGACCCTGTGGGCGCCATTGCAGAGCCCTATGCGCTTTGGGCGATCGAGCGCCAGCCCGGGCTGACGGTTCCTTGCGAGCATCCTTCCATTCATCTCGTCGATGATCTGACACCTTACGAAAAGCTGAAGCTGCATATCCTCAATCTTGGCCACACGGTTCTAGCCGATATCTGGCTCAAGAGCCAAAGACCGGATATGGAGACGGTGAAGGAGATCGTTGCGGATCCGGCGGTTTTGCAAACAATCCGGGATATCTACGAGACGGAAGTCATCCCGGCCTTTGCCTCACATGGTATCGAAGATCAAGCGCGGGCCTATTTGGAGACCACGCTAGAGCGATTCCGAAATCCATTTCTCGATCATCGTCTGCGCGAGATCGCCAATCACCATGCGGAAAAGCTTATCAGGCGCATCGTCGATTTCCAGACCTGGGCGCCAGCAACACCCATGCCGAAGCTCCTGAAGATCGCCAAAGGCTGATCAATAGCCGGCATTTGACGGAGCGACAGTGCCGTTACCCCGGAAATCCTGAAGCAGCGCCCGTGTTGCCGAGACGAAAAGCGTGACGTCAGTGCCGATCGCCATGAAGGTTGCACCCAGATCACGATAATAGCGGGCCTGTTCAAGGTCGAGGGTCATGATGCCACGCGCCTTGCCATGTTTCTTGATACGGTCGAATGCATCCCTGATCGCCTCCTGGACCGGGGCAGCGCCAGACTGCCCGATGTATCCCATATCGGCAGCCAGATCAGACGGGCCAATGAAAACACCGTCCACGCCGTCCATGGCGGCAACCTCGTCCAGAATCGCGAGACCCGCGCGGCTCTCGATTTGCAGCAACAGGCAAATCTGGTCGTTGGCAGTGTCGAGATAATCGGCAATGCGGCTGAATTCCGAAGCTCTGCCGAGCGCTGCGCCGACGCCGCGAATGCCGGCTGGCGGATATTTGCAGGCGCGCACCAGCAGCTCGGCCTGCTCCACCGTCTCCACCATAGGGATCAGAAGCGTCTGAACGCCGGTGTCGAGCAGCTGTTTGATCATCCAGGTTTCACCGACGGGCGGCCGGACCACGGGATGGGAACCCGACGCCTTGATGGCGCCGATCTGGGCGCTGATAAGCGGCAGGTCGTTGGGACCATGCTCGCCATCGATCAGCAACCAATCGTATCCGCTGCCGGCAGCGATTTCCGCCGCATAAGGACTTGCCATGGCGAGCCAGAAGCCGACCTGAAACGTATCTGCCTGGATAGCCGCCTTGAAACGGTTGATGGGCGCTGGCATCGGTCTCTCCATCTGTCGATGCGGGCTGTCTGCCTCAGGCGATACCGCCGAGGCAGACATATTTGATTTCGACGAATTCCTCTATGCCGTATTTCGACCCTTCACGGCCGAGGCCCGACAGCTTGACCCCGCCGAAGGGCGCTTCTGCTGTGGATATGAGGCCGGTGTTGACGCCGACCATGCCATATTCCAATGCTTCTGCGACGCGGAAGACACGTGAGAGATCGCGGGCATAAAAATAGGAGGCGAGGCCGAATTCGGTGTCGTTCGCCTGCTCGATCACGTCGCTCTCATCGGTAAAGCGGAACAGGGGCGCCAGCGGACCAAATGTTTCTTCGCGGGCAACGGCCATCTGCGGCGTGACATCCGCCAGAATGGTTGCCTCAAAGAATGTGCCGCCGAGAGCGTGGGGTTTGCCGCCCTGCAGGACACGCGCGCCTTTTCCAATGGCATCGGCAATGTGCTCTTCGACCTTCTCGAGTGCAGCCTTGTCGATGAGGGGTCCGAGGATAACCCCCTCGTCGAGGCCGTTGCCAATCTTCAGCTTGGAAACGGCCGCCGACAGCTTGTCGGCAAAGGCGTCATAGACCTTGTCCTGCACATAGATCCGGTTGGCGCAGACGCAGGTCTGTCCGTTGTTTCGGAACTTTGCAATCAGCGCGCCTTCGACAGCGGCGTCAAGATCGGCATCGTCAAACACGATGAAGGGGGCATTGCCGCCGAGTTCCAGACCGAGCTTCTTGATCGTCGCTGCACTCTGGCGATAAAGCTCGGCGCCTACTTCCGTCGAACCGGTAAACGTTAGCTTCCTGACTGTCGGGTTGGCCGTCATCTCGGCCCCGATTTCGCGGGCCGAGCCGGTAACGACGCTGAAGAGTCCCTTGGGAAGTCCGGCGCGTTCGGCAAGAATGGCGATGGCGATGGCCGAAAACGGGGTCTGGGAGGCGGGCTTCAGCACCATGGCGCAACCGGCTGCCAAAGCAGGGCCGGCCTTGCGGGTGATCATGGCGTTGGGAAAATTCCACGGCGTGACGGCGGCAACGACACCGATCGGCTGTTTCATCACCATGATGCGCTTGTCGCGCTGATGGCCTGGCATGATGTCGCCGTAAATCCTGCGTGCTTCCTCGGCAAACCACTCGATGAAACTGGCACCGTAGACAATCTCGCCGATGGCCTCCGCCAACGGTTTTCCCTGTTCCAATGTCAGGATGCGGCCGAGATCTTCCTTATTTTCAATCATCAGTTCGAACCAGCGGCGCAGAATGCCGGAACGTTCCTTAGCCGTACGGGCTGCCCATTCCTTCTGGGCGAGCCGGGCCGCTTCGATGGCTGC
Source organism: Pararhizobium sp. (assembly GCA_030655075.1). Taxonomy (GTDB): domain Bacteria; phylum Pseudomonadota; class Alphaproteobacteria; order Rhizobiales; family Rhizobiaceae; genus JAURWE01. The sequence continues at coordinate 344,972 of JAURWE010000058.1, read as the reverse complement.
CCTAGTCTCGGTGGCGCCCAGCTTCGGAACACGGCCTATGATCTCACCGGTCGCCGGGTTGGTCACCTCGATTGCGTTTGCCGGGTCCGCATCGATCAAGGTGTCGCCAATAAGAGCCGCCTGGCGGAACAGCGAGGGATCTTTAAGCGTCATGAGTTTCCGTCCTTGTTTTCCAATAGCCGCAGCTTCTTGGTGCTGGCGGCCATCTCCCTTGGGAATTCTTTTGGTGGCTCAACCTGCCCGGCCTAGGCCGGGATTGCAACATGGTGCTGCCTCAAACTGGCTGCGTTTGCTGAACAGTGTTTTTACAAACTGATGCTTGTTCGTCGGCAAGAAGATCGTACATATCGTTTCGTCAGAGATCCCGCCTTGCAGCACGCGCCCCAAAGAGATTCATCATGCCGATCGCCAAAGCCAAGGTCGTCACCGAGCACGCCAGCCGCTATCTCCAGCAGCTTTGCAAACACTGGGGCCACAAATACGGCGTGACGTTCGATCCCGCGCAGGGAACAATTGTCTTTGATGAAACCTCATCCTGTGAGCTGAAGGCCGATCCGACCACCCTTTTTCTGACGGTGCATCATTCCGACGCCGACAAGATCGAGCGTCTGGCAGAGGTCGTGGCCGTCCACATTACCCGTTTCGCATTTCGCGAAGAGCTCGACATTCACTGGCGTAACGAGATCTGATCATTCAGCTTGTGTATTGCCCATCCTCCTATCAGGACATCATCATGACCGACCTCAACACCCGCCAAGCCGATTACCCGATTGACCCGATCTTTCTTGAGCGCTGGTCACCGCGCGCCTTTACAGACGAGACCATGACCAAAGAACAGCTGATGACGCTGTTCGAGGCGGCCCGTTGGGCGCCGTCTGCCAGCAACATGCAGCCCTGGAGCTTCGTTTATGCACTGCGCGGCAGCGAGACCTGGGACAAGCTTTTTGGACTGGTCATGGAGGGCAATCAACGCTGGGTAAAGTCTGCCGCAGCGCTGGTCTTCATCATTTCCAAGACGCACAATCGTTCACCTGAAGGCGAGATGAAGCCGATCTTCTCACATGCCTTTGATGCGGGCGCCGCATGGCATGCCCTGTCGCTGCAGGCGATCAGCTCCGGTTTCCATGCCCATGCCATGGGTGGTATCGAGCGCGAAAAGGCCCAGCATGTTCTCGGCGTTCCAGAGGGCTACCGCGTCGAAGCCGGCATCGCCATCGGCAAGCGCGCACCGGCCGACACGCTGCCAGACGATCTGAAGGCGCGTGAAGTCAAAAGCAGCCGTAAACCGGCATCAGAGTTCGTGTTCGAAGGCCATTTCGCCGCTTAAATAGATTGGCCGCTGGAATCGAAAAGGCCCCTTTCGGGGCCTTTTTCATTGAATCTTAGATATCAAGATTGGCGACGTTCAGGGCATTTTCCTGAATGAAGTCACGTCGCGGCTCGACCTCGTCGCCCATCAGGCGCGAGAACAATCCGTCGGCATCGGTCGCATCGTGGACGCGGACTTGAAGCAGCGAGCGCACGTTCGGATCAAGGGTTGTTTCCCAGAGCTGCTCGGCGTTCATTTCACCCAGGCCCTTGTAGCGTTGCATCGATAGGCCCTTGCGGCCGCTGGCGAAAATGGCGTCGAGCAGGGCGCGCGGACCGCTGATCTCGGTCGTGCCTTCGCGGCGTTTTAGAACCGGCTGGCCTGCGTAGATTTCCTTGAGACGGGACGCGAGCTGATCGATATGGCGTGCATCGGACGAGCCGATCAACGCCATGTCGATGCTGGCCACTTCCTTGACACCGCGCACCATGCGCTCGAACTTCAGACCGCCATCATCGGCAACGATGCCAGTCCAGCCCCTTTCGGTTTCCTCGGCAATCAGGTCCAGACGGCGGGCAACATCGGCGGCCGTCGCTTCCGACTGTGCACGGTTGTTGTTGAGCTCCGGATTAAGCGCACCGGCAATGGCCGCCTGTTCAACAACAGACCGGCTATAGCGGGTGTGCAGGCCCTCCACCAAGGACCGAAGCCGAAGCGCATCGACGATGACATCGCGCAGATCCTGACCGGCGCGCACTTCGCCGCTGCCAAGTTCCAATGTCGCTTCGTCGAGACCCATGGAGATCAGATATTCCTCCAGTGCCTTTTCATCCTTCAGGTACTGGCCGGACTTGCCACGCGAGACCTTATAGAGCGGTGGCTGGGCGATGTAGAGATGACCCTGTTCGATCAGAGCCGGCATCTGACGGAAGAAGAATGTCAGCAGAAGGGTGCGAATGTGCGCGCCGTCGACGTCGGCATCCGTCATGATGATGATCTTGTGGTAGCGCAGCTTGGCGAGATTGAACTCGTCCTTGCCGATGGATGTGCCCAGCGCGGTGATCAGCGTGCCGATTTCCTGGCTCGACAGCATCTTGTCGAAACGCGCCCGCTCGACGTTGAGGATCTTACCGCGCAGCGGCAGGATCGCCTGATTTTCGCGCGAGCGGCCCTGTTTTGCCGAGCCGCCGGCGGAATCCCCTTCCACCAGGAACAGTTCAGACTTTGCCGGATCGCGTTCCGAGCAGTCGGCAAGCTTGCCGGGCAGGGAGGAAATATCCAGCGCACCCTTGCGGCGTGTCAGTTCACGCGCCTTCTTGGCGGCTTCACGGGCAGCGGCCGCCTCGATGACTTTGCCAACAAGGATCTTTGCCTCGCCCGGATGTTCTTCCAGCCAGATGCTCAGGGCTTCGTTGACGAGGCTTTCGACAACCGGGCGCACTTCTGATGATACGAGCTTGTCCTTGGTCTGCGAGGAAAACTTCGGGTCCGGAACCTTGACCGACAGAACTGCCGTCAGGCCTTCGCGGCAATCTTCGCCGGTGAGGGCGAACTTTTCCTTTTTCATGATGCCGGAGCTATCGGCATAGGAAACAATCTGGCGCGTCAGGCCGCCGCGGAAGCCGGCCATATGGGTGCCGCCATCGCGCTGCGGGATGTTGTTGGTGAAGCACAGCACGTTCTCGTGGTAGCTGTCGTTCCACCACATGGCCAACTCAACGGTAATGCCGTCCTTTTCGCCACGAATGGCGACCGGGCGGTCAACCAGCGGCTTCTTGGCGCGGTCGAGATAGGCGACATAGGCCTGGAGGCCGCCGTCATACATCATCTCGTCCTGGCGGATGTCAGAATGGCGCTTGTCTGTCAGCACGATGCGGACGCCGGAATTCAGGAAGGCGAGTTCGCGCAGGCGGTGTTCCAGCGTGTTGTAGTCGAACTCGATCATCGTGAAGGTTTCTGTGCTCGGCAGGAAGGTGACCTCCGTGCCGGTCTCGCCATTGCTGTCGCCAATCTCGATCAGGGGCGAATCGGCGACGCCATGGGTAAAGCTGATCGTGTGGATCTTACCCTGGCGCTTGATCTTCAGCTTCAGGGAAACCGACAGCGCGTTGACGACGGAGACACCGACGCCATGAAGACCGCCGGAGACCTTGTAGGAATTCTGGTCGAACTTACCGCCGGCATGCAGCTGCGTCATGATGACTTCAGCGGCGGAGACACCTTCTTCCTTGTGAATGTCCGTCGGGATACCACGGCCATTGTCGGTGACTGTGACGGATCCATCAGCATTCAGCGTAACGGTGACCAGATCGGCATAACCGCCGAGCGCTTCGTCGATGGCGTTGTCCACGACTTCGTAAACCATGTGGTGCAGACCGGAACCATCATCGGTGTCGCCGATGTACATGCCAGGCCGTTTGCGCACAGCATCCAGGCCCTTCAGGACCTTGATGGAATCGGCACCATATTCTGCATCAATGCCGGCTTGCGTCGAAGGGGTATCACTCATTCGGCTTGGGTCTTTCCAGAGTTGGCAGATGGAGGGATCGATAGCGAATCAACCGCTTCATTCCTTCCAAATATAGGGATTTTTGTACGGCGTTCCAAACGCCACGCCCTTGATCGAGGCAGAAATCAGGGGATCATTCCTGCTTGATATCAGCAAACCGGGCTTTTTCCAAAACATCTTCAAGAGCGGCGATGGTTTCGGGCGAAAGACGCTGGATTTCCGCAGCAAGCCGATTGCTGAATGCGGTGTGGCCGGGTGGCAGGCCCGCCGTATCGAGACTGATTTTCGGGTTGGACTGGCCGGCCAGCCGGAAGAGCTCGTCTGCCTCGTCCCAGATGATATTGAAGTAGCCCGCAACACGCTGCAGAAATTCGAAGGTCGGAACACCACGCCGTCCGTGTTCCAGCGCCGACAGATAGGCGGGCGAGACGCCGATGGCGCGGGCCATGTCTTTCTGGGCGACGCCTTTCTGCTCCCGAAGCTTCTGGATCAATTCACCCAGTGGCGTCATTCCCCCAGTCCCCGATCGCGGGATTTCGAAAGGCGCACGTAGAGGGCCCCATCACCGCCATGATTGCGCGCCGCCGGTTCGTGCGAGGAAATGTAAGCGCGAAACTCGGCCTGCGACAGCCACATCGGGACGACGCGCTTCAGGACGCCGTCTCCACCCTTCGACAGACCCTTGCCGGTGATGACGAGCACGTGCCGCAAACCGCGCGCATGGGCGCCGAGAATGAAACCAAGCAGCAGGTCTTTCGCCTCGGACTGGGCGAGCCCGTGCAGATCGATGCGAGCCTCGAGTGCCAACCGCCCCTTCGACAGCTTGCGTTTGACGGTTTTTTCGAGCGGATGATGAACGTGCTGCTGCTGTTTGGGCTGACCGAGTGATTTTTTGACGGGCTCATCACGGACGGGCTGTGACTTCAGCGGCTTCTGCTCCGCCTTGTCGAGCGGGACCAGATCATCTTCGAGCTCGAGCCAATGTTTCATGCGGCCCGGCAGAGCATTGGTCGTGCGGGCGACCTTGCCCCAAAGGATGCGGTCTTCCGATGAGAGGTCCTTGCGCTCAGCCATGGCTAAATCTTGCCGCTGCCGCTTTAGGGATGAAAACAAAGAAGTCGGCAGCGTTGCGGACCGAGCCCGCCTGGTCTCCCGCAACAGGGCCCGAGCCGGTAAAAATATCCCCGCGCGCGGGGCCGACGATGGCCGACCCCGTGTCCAGCGACAGCATGAGGCGGGCAAAATGCCGGTCAGCATCGAGGTGATGCAGCGTCTCGCTGCTGATGTAGAAGGGCACGCCAAATGTGTGGATCGTGCGGTCGACCGCCAGCGACCGGCCGGCGACCAAGGGCACCTTGGCGGCGGCCACCGGGCCTAGCGCCGGATCATCGACAGCAGCTTCCCGGAAGAAGATATAGGACTGGTTATGCCACAGGATCTCGCCGATCCGGTCCGGATGGGATGCAAGCCAGACGCGGATCGAGCCCATCGAGACGGTCAACGGGTCGATTTCGCCCAAATCGATCAGCAACTTGCCGATGGCCGAAAAGCGGTGACCTGTTTTTGCTGCAAAGGTGATCCGGCGCGTCGAACCATCTGCAAAAAGCAGCCGCGCCGCGCCCTGAACGTGAGCAAAGAAGACATCAACCTTGGACTGCGCATAGGCGATTTCAAGATTACGGCCGTCGAAAAGCCCCTGATCGATCAAGCGCCGGTCCGGATATTCCTCGACAATCCCTTCATGAAACCGCCCGTACGCGAAGTAGGGGTCCATTCCAACAGGCCGGTTGCCGTCATCGACATCGATCAGATCGGCAGGGCGGCGATAGAACGGATAACGGAAGTCCCTATCGGGCTTAGCCCTTGCTGCAATCTCCGGCTCATAGAAGGCGGTGACGAAGCCGGCAGCACCGCCGGTCTGCACCACGAGATGCGGGACAAAATGTGTCTCGAAGAACTGGCGGCTGTGCGGGGTACCGGTGGTGGAAAACGCGGCTGCCGCATTGTAGACGGGCATCAAATCGTCAACCGAAATGCCCAGCGATCCGGTTTTATAAGGCTTGTTTTCCAGGACGTGCTGCCTGCAACGCCTGAGAGCACCGATCAGCTCGGACGGATCGTCCTGATCCCAATGCGGGAGATCCGCGAATGAAACAGGCTTGAGACGGTAGTCCATCGTTCGACCGCTCAATTTTCCGATTCGGTTGCGATCAGCCTCCAGTTCGGATCCTTCGAGCGCAGGTCGCGGGCAAAGGTCCAGAGATCGTTGACTTCGGCTACGGCCTCGGCGTCACCATCTACCAGCGTACCAGCCTTGTCATAGGTCGCGGAGATCAGTTGGCTGATGATGCGCAGCGTCAGATTGGCCTCCGTGCCCTTCCGTTCCGCATGAACCAGGTCGGCCTTTTCGATGCCAACGAAAGTGGATTTCACCACTTCGCCCTTGGCTTCCCGCTCGGAGATCGCCGCATCGAAACCGTCGTAGACTTCGCGGGAGAGCAGGTTTTTCAGGGTTTTGCGATCGCCGTCGGCAAAAGCCATGACGATCATCTCGTAGGCCATCTTGGCGCCGCCAAGGAATTCCTTAGGATTGAAATTCGGATCGAGCGCCAGGATCTCGCGCAGTTCCTTGTTCAACGGTGTGTCCGGTTTGGAAACAGCATCGACATTTGCATATCGCGCCTCTTCCTCTTCGGCGGCCTCGCGGCGCGGCAGCTGGATAACCTTGCCGCGATCGGCAGCATCGGGCTGTTCCGCAACATCGCGCGGCGAAAACGGATCAAGCGGCTGGCGTTCATTTCCCGTCCGCTTGCCCAGAACACTGCGCAACTGCAGGAAGATGACAACCGCAGCAACAAGGAAAAACAACGTTACGAAATCAAAAGAACCCATTTCAGACCGGCACCACTGTTAAAGTTCGTTTCACTGTAACCATATAGTCCTCAATGCGGTAGCATTCAAATGCCTAACTTGTCCGTATCATCGGACAGGTTGCGGACCTACATCCCTTGACATCCAGCGTGTGGCGTTTCACCTCATGAAAAAACTGCTCATTCCTCTGACTTTTCTGCTGCTGCCGATTCTCGAAATCGCCGGTTTCATTATTGTGGGCCGTTGGATCGGTGTCCTGCCGACGCTGCTGCTCGTCGTTCTCACATCGGTTGCCGGATCCATGCTCTTGAGAATTCAAGGCTTTTCGGCGTTGCGAAGGGTGCAGCAGGAACCCGGAAACCAGCCGGGCCTGCAGCTTGTCAATGGCGTGATGATCTTTCTTGCCGGAATTCTGCTGATCATTCCCGGCTTCCTCACCGACATCCTTGGCATGCTGCTGTTCGTGCCAGCGGTTCGCCGCTTCATCTGGACAGTCTTCGGCCGGCATCTTTCGGTTCAGACGTTTACGGCGACCGGCTGGCGTGGACCGCCGCAAAGCCACGATGCACCCGGGCGGGCGACGACGATCGATCTTGACGAAGGCGAGTTCAACAGGACGAACAGGAAGGATCCAAATTCAGAACTCTTAACTCCGCTCGACAAATGACCAAGGCGGAGCCGATGGGCTCAGGCTTGTAAGCGCCCGGTCGAAATGTTAGATGGCCTCACTTTATCAAGGCCCCGAGGAAGAGCTTTATGACAACGAACGCCGCATCAAATGCTACTGATGGTGCTACCGAAAGCCCGTCGCTGAACATTCTCGCGCAATACATCAAGGATTTTTCGTTTGAAAATCCGGGTGCACCCCGGTCGCTGCAGGCTCGCGAGAAGGCGCCTGCGATCAATATCAATGTCAACGTCAATGCCAATCCGCTGTCGGACACGGAATTCGACGTCGTTCTCGCCCTGAATGCTCAGGCGAAGGACGGCGAAAAGGTTCTCTTCAACGTCGAGCTTTCTTACGGCGGCGTCTTTCGCATTGCCGGTTTTCCTCAGGAGCACATGCTGCCGGTTCTCTTCATCGAATGCCCGCGGCTTCTCTTCCCCTTCGCGCGCCAGATCGTTTCCGATGTAACCCGCAACGGCGGCTTCCCGCCGCTGATGATCGATCCGATCGATTTTGCGCAGATGTTCACGCAGCGCATGGCGGAAGAGAATGTGAAGTCGCAGGTCGCCGTCAAGAACTGACCGGCTGCTCCACCGTGCTCATCAATCAAGGCCCGGCTTGTCCGGGCCTTTTTATTGTTGGGTTTGATATTTCGCCCAGATTGACTTTGTGCCGAGCGTTCCTGCCATTTCGGCATGGGCAGCAATATCCTGCGGGCTCAGGCGCGGCTGAAGCGGGACTGGGCGCTGCCCGATGACGATAACGGGATCGTCATCGGTTTGCTCTTTCTCGACCTTCACCGGCAAAGACGATAGGCCCAATGCCGTCTGCCGCCCGCCGATCATCTCGATATAGACTTCTGCCAGCAACTCGGCGTCGAGAAGCGCGCCGTGTTTGGTGCGGTGGCCGTTGTCGATTCCATAACGCCGGCACAGGGCATCAAGAGAGTTCGGACCCATCGGATGCTTGCGGCGTGCCATCGACAGGGTGTCGAGAACCTGATCCTGCTGGATGGGGGGCAGGCCGATCCGCTGAAACTCGGCATTCATGAAACCCATGTCGAAAGTCGCATTGTGCGCCACCCAGCGGGCGCCTTCGAAAAAGGCGATCACATCTGCTGCAATGTCGGCGAAGGCCGGTTTGTCTTTCAGGAACTCATCGGTAATGCCGTGGACGGCGAGCGCATCGGCGTGAACTTTCTTGTCACCGGGATTGATATAGGCGTGGAATGTCCGGCCGGTCGGAAAGTGATTGTTGAGCTCGACGCCGCCGATTTCGATGACCCGGTCCGAGCGATTGTCGAGACCGGTTGTTTCCGTATCGAAGATGATCTCACGCATGGTCAGGTCTCCCAGTAGCTCCATGGCTCTTGAGTTTGCCGATCACCGATCGTACCTGCTCGCGCGCCGAATCAAAACCGTGTCCCGTATCTATCACATAGTCGGCCCGGCGGCGTTTCTCCGCATCCGGCATCTGGCGCGACAAAAGGAGGTTGAATTTTTCCTCGGTCATCTTCGGCCGTGCCATCACGCGCTGCCGCTGGATCGCCGGATCGCAGGTGACAACGACGACCGCATCGACACGATCCAAGCCTGCCGTCTCAAAAAGCAGCGGTACATCGAGCACCACCATCCTGGCCCCGGCAGCACGATGGGTATCGAGAAACTCTATTTCCTTCTGCCGGACCAGCGGATGAACGATGGCTTCCAGCTCCTTGAACCGCGCCGGATCGACCGCCAATTGACGCGACAGTTCAGCGCGATCGACAACGCCATTCCTGATGCTTCCGGGAAATGCCGCTTCGATGGCCGGAACGGCCTCATTCTCATAAAGCATATGCACGACTTGGTCCGCATCGTTGACCGGGATGCCAAGCTCCCGAAACATCGCCGCAGTCGTCGATTTCCCGGTCCCGATTGATCCCGTAAGCCCCACGACGATCACGCGTCTTCTTCCATATCTTTGATGATGAGTTCGCGCAGATCCTGCGTGACAACCGGCCGGCGGCCAAACCATTTTTCAAATCCCGGTACGGCCTGATGCAAAAGCATGCCAAGCCCATCGACTGTTTTCAAACCCTGATTTTCAGCTTGCCACAGGATTGGCGTGCGGAGTGGGACATAGACGATGTCGGTGACCACGGCGCCGCTGCGCATGCCGGAAAAGTCGATATCGGGGACCGGCTCTCCTTTCATGCCCAGGGATGTGGTGTTGATGAACAGGCCAGCGCCCTGCATCACCTCTGCAAGCGCCTCCATGGGATGGGCATCCACATATCTACCGAAACGATCGGCGAGTTCCCGCGCCCTGTCCAAAGTTCGGTTGACGACGTGGATGTTTTTGAAACCACGATTTCGGACGGCCTGGATGATCGACCGGCTTGCGCCACCGGCGCCGAGAACCACGGCCGTTTCCAGTTGGTCCCAGTGCCCGGCATATTGATCGAGATTTGCAGCGAATCCCGCACCGTCGGTGTTCGTCGCGTGAATCCGGCCGTCTTCAAGCCACAGCGTGTTGCTGGCGCCAAGTTCTTTCGCCAACTCGTCCGGGCGATCGGCCAAACGGAACGCGGCCTCCTTGTGCGGGATGGTGACATTGCCACCGCAAAGGCCGGATGAGCCATCGCGCAGTGTTGCGATAAAGGCAGCGAAGTCTTCCGGCATCACCTCACGCTTCTCATAGGTGCCGTCGATCCCGTAAGCTTTCAGCCAGTGACCATGGATCAGCGGCGAGCGCGAATGGGCGATCGGACAGCCGGCGACGAACGCATTTAGGGTTAATGTTTCACGTGAATCACGCATTGAGGGCTCCTCTCTCCCGCAGAGCCTTCAGGAGGGGAAGCATCGGGAGACCGAGGATCGCGAAATAATCGCCCTCGATCGTATCGAAAAGTTGAAGCCCCGGACCCTCCAGCTGATAGGCACCGACACTTTGAAGCGCCTGTTCGCCGACCTGTTCGAGATGACGATCGACGAAGTCCGGCGTCAATTGCCGGACTGCCAGGCGTGCGGAGGAAATATGGTCCCAGACAATCCTGCCATCGAAGGCGAGGGCGACGGCACTGTTGAGATGATGGTCCTTACCCGAAAGCGACAAGAGATGAGTGCGGGCGGCAAACATGTCGGCAGGTTTATGATAGACCCGATTTCCGAGCGACATGGTCTGATCCGACCCGATCACCAGATGACCGGGGAACCGGCGTGAAACATCGGCGGCTTTTTCGCTGGCGAGCACCAGCGCAATCTGATCCGGTTTGGCGCCTTGCTGCTCCAGCGGTCCTTCGATCGCCCGCTCGTCAATGACGGCCGGCTCAACGGAGAAGACCAGACCGGCGTTTTCAAGCAGCGTTCTGCGGACCGCGCTGGAAGACGCAAGAATGAGTGGTGCATGTTTCAGCAATTGGCGGCCTCCCTGAAAGGCTTTCGATTAGCGCAGCTTCGGCCGCAGAGCAACGATCGCCGCCGCAGTCTCCTCGATGGAACGACGGGTCACGTCGATAATCGGCCAATTGTTGCGAGCGCAGAGGGAGCGGGCATATTTCAGCTCTTCAGAAATCGTTGCACGGTCGGTATACTCCTCGCCGTGGAACCCTTGCGTCGTTCCCAAAACGCGGTGTTGGCGAACCTGAGAAATGCGATCTGCCGTGGCGATCAAACCAACGACCAGCGGTTTCGTTGCCGCCATCAGGCGATCGGGAAGCGGCACGCCGGTGACGATCGGAATGTTGGCCGTCTTGATACCGCGGTTGGCCAGATAGATGCTCGTCGGCGTTTTCGAGGTACGGCTGATGCCGATGAGCACGACATCGGCATCATTGAAATCGGCCGGCAGCTGGCCATCGTCGTGGTCCATGGTGAAGTTCAGTGCATCGATGCGGGCAAAATAATCGGCGTCCATCGTGTGCTGCGCACCGACCCGGCCGCAGGATGGGGCGCCGAGATAGTTCTGGAAAATTTCGATGACCGGCTGAAGGACCGAGACGCAGGGCAGGCCCATTTCCCTGCAACGCAAATCGATGACATCGGCGAGCTCCCTGTCGACGATCGTATAGAGCACGATGCCCGGCGCATCATCGATCGATTCCAGCACCTGCTTCAGCTGCTTGCGATTGCGGATCAGCGGGTAGACATGCTCGAGCGCCTGCGAGGACTGAAATTGCGATGCGGCGGCGCGGCCGGCGGCAATCAGTGTTTCGCCCGTCGAATCGGAGATGAGATGGAGATGGAAATAGTTTTTTAAGTTCTCCACGCTATTTTCCGCCTGCTGTTGATAAACCGGGACAGGCTCACGTAAAAGCCAGACCACCTCGGAGGCAAGGGGCCAACAGCGAAGTTGTTCACAATCGCCGATATGCGGGCAAGTTTTGAAGCTGCCTGTGTGCTGTGTGGACAACTGGACAAAGCGTCGCGCCAACCCACAGTTTATCCACCAGTTACGATGACAACGGCCCTTCACAAAGCTCTGTTTTTATATGCTATTTTTCGTTTCCCCGCCATTCTGCGAATTTGGAGCGAATTTCTGTGTTCTGAATTTCTTACGCCGTTTCTGCCTGATGGATTGTGGAAAGCTTTTAATCCTTGATAGTCACCGACTCTAAGAAATAGAAAACCTTTTAAGACTCTTATCTATTTAATTGGAGACGGCCTGTGACGGCGCAAGACCGCAAAATTCTTAAGGTGCTGAACGGCGAAACCTTATCGCCTCCACCCGTATGGCTGATGCGACAGGCGGGACGGTATCTGCCGGAGTATCGCGCCGTTCGTGCCAAGGCTGGAAGCTTTCTCGATCTCTGTTACACACCGGACTTTGCCGTCGAAGTGACGCTGCAGCCGATCCGCCGGTACGGTTTCGACGCTGCTATTCTGTTTTCTGATATTCTCGTCATTCCCGATGCGCTGGAGCGGGGCGTGACATTCGAGGAGGGTGTCGGCCCTCGCATGAACCCGATCGATGACGACGGGATCTACACGCTGAAACCCGACAACGTGCTGTCCCATCTTGCACCCGTGTTCGAAACGGTGGGCAGGCTGAGGCGCGAGTTGCCTGCCGAGACGACGCTTCTTGGTTTTTGTGGTGCTCCCTGGACGGTAGCGACCTATATGATCGCCGGGCAGGGGACGCCGGACCAGGCGCCTGCGCGGCTTTTCGGCTATCGTCACGAAGAGGCGTTCGATCATCTCCTGGCGTTTCTCGCCGATGTGTCAGCAGATTATCTCGTGGCGCAGATCGATGCCGGGGCTGATGCAGTGCAGATTTTCGATTCCTGGGCGGGGGTGCTCGGCGAAGAGGAATTTGTCCGATACGCCGTGAAACCGGTCCGGAGGATGATTGATTCGGTGCGCGCCCGCCGGCCGGATGCGAAGATCATCGCTTTCGCCAAGGGCGCGGGAACGCGGCTCAGGGATTATCGGCGCCTGACTGACGCGGATGCGATCGGGCTTGACTGGTCGGTGCCGCTCTCATTTGCAGCCGAATTGCAGAAGGACGGGCCGGTGCAGGGAAATCTTGATCCGATGCGCGTGGTTGCGGGCGGAAAGGCGCTGGATGAGGGGATTGACCGCATTCTCCAGGTTCTGGGCGGCGGACCGCTGATCTTCAATCTTGGTCACGGCATAACCCCGCAGGCTGATCCGGCGACGGTGACGCGTCTGGTCGATAGAGTTCGCGGGATTTCCCATGGCTGAAAAGTCCACCGAGACACTGTCCGGACGCCGCGTTGCCTTTCGCGCCGGCGCGGCGATCGTTGGCTTTGCCGGCCTGCTGGCTGGCTTGTTGCTGCTACAGCCGGACGATCTCTATCTCTGGATCAAGGCGTTTCATATCATCGCCGTCATGTCCTGGATGGCCGGGCTGCTCTATCTGCCGCGGCTGTTCATCTACCACGTCGATGCCGCCGCCGGGTCCGATCAGTCAGAGACGTTCAAGGTGATGGAGAAGCGGCTTTTGCGGATCATCATGAACCCGGCGATGATCATCGCCTGGGTTCTCGGACTCTATCTTGCCTGGACGATCTACGGCTTTCACGGAACGTGGTTGCATATGAAAATCGGCGCGGTCGTGCTTTTGTCTGCGTACCATATGCGGCTCGCGGCTGGGGTGAGAGCCTTTTCCGAAGGCCGAAACCTGAAATCTGCGCGCTACTGGCGACTGATGAACGAGGTACCGACGCTGTTGATGATCGCAATTGTCATTCTGGTCGTCGTCAAGCCGTTCAGCTGATGCTGCGGTATCTAATTTCCCGTTGCCTCTTGCGGCGATTCATTTGAGTCGCTATTTTCCCGCCATCTCTTCTTTTGCGGCATGCTTAGAAGTTCGGTGGACTGCCTCTTTTGCAGCGTGTCCAATATCGAATGCACGCCTCTCCTTTCCATTCAAAATTCCGGTGTGGTCCCTTCATGGCTGAAATGAAGCTTCAAGAACTTAAAAATAAAGCTGCGACCGATTTGCTGGCTTTCGCGGAATCGCTGGACGTTGAAAACGCCAGCGTTATGCGCAAGCAGGAATTGATGTTCGCAATCTTGAAGATGCTTGCGAGCCAGGACGTCGAGATCATCGGAGAAGGTGTTGTCGAGGTTTTGCAGGACGGTTTCGGGTTTCTGCGCTCGGCCAATGCGAACTATCTGCCGGGTCCGGATGATATCTACATTTCGCCCTCGCAGATCCGCCGCTTTTCGCTGAAGACCGGTGATACGGTCGAGGGTCCTATTCGCGGCCCCAAGGAAGGCGAGCGTTATTTTGCCCTGCTGAAGGTCAACACGATCAATTTCGAGGACCCGGAGATGATCCGGCACAAGGTCCATTTTGACAATCTGACGCCGCTATACCCGAATGAACGCTTCAAGATGGAGCTCGAAGTCCCGACTTCGAAGGACCTGTCGGCCCGCGTCATTGATCTTGTCGCCCCGCTCGGCAAGGGCCAACGTGGCCTGATCGTCGCTCCGCCGAGAACCGGCAAGACCGTTCTGCTGCAGAATATCGCGCACTCGATCACCGCCAACCATCCCGAATGTTATCTGATCGTCCTCCTCATCGACGAACGGCCGGAAGAAGTGACCGACATGCAGCGCTCGGTGAAGGGCGAGGTTGTCTCCTCGACCTTCGACGAACCGGCGACCCGTCACGTTCAGGTGGCCGAGATGGTCATAGAGAAAGCTAAGCGTCTGGTGGAGCACGGGCGCGACGTTGTGATCCTGCTCGATTCCATCACGCGCCTCGGCCGCGCCTACAACACGGTCGTGCCATCCTCTGGCAAGGTGCTGACGGGCGGCGTAGACGCCAATGCCCTGCAGCGTCCCAAGCGTTTCTTTGGTGCGGCCCGCAATATCGAGGAAGGTGGATCGCTGACGATCATCGCCACCGCGCTGATCGATACAGGCAGCCGCATGGACGAAGTCATCTTTGAAGAGTTCAAGGGAACCGGCAACTCCGAAATCGTTCTCGATCGCAAGGTCGCTGACAAGCGCATTTTCCCGTCGATGGATATTCTGAAGTCCGGCACCCGCAAGGAAGATCTTCTCGTTCCACGCCAGGACCTGCAGAAGATCTTTGTGCTTCGCCGGATTCTTGCTCCGATGGGGACGACCGATGCGATTGAGTTTCTCATCGACAAACTTAAACAGACGAAGAACAATGGTGATTTCTTCGATTCGATGAATACCTAAACAAGAGCGCCGGATTCTTTAGCCGGATTCAAAGAAATCTGTGTCACTCCGGTCTCTTGTTGGTCGAACGTCATGCAAACAATCTATGCCTTGTCGAGCGGTGCTCTGCCAGCTGGCGTCGCCATTGTTCGTATAAGCGGGCCCGCATGCCGCGAGGTTATGCAAGACCTGTGCGGTACGATTGCTGCGGACAGGCTTGCGACACTGCGAACGATTCGCCGGCGGAATGGTGCCATCCTCGACACTGGCATTGTCTTGTTTTTTTCGGGACCGGCATCCTTCACGGGCGAAGATTGTCTCGAACTTCATCTGCATGGCGGCAGAGCGGTCGTGTCAGCACTGCTCGACGAGCTATCAGGTTTCACTGGGTTGCGACACGCGGAGCCTGGCGAGTTCTCCCGCCGCGCTTTCCAAAACGGAAAGCTTGATCTTGTTCAGGTCGAAGGGCTTGCAGACCTGATTGCGGCGGAGACGGAGATGCAACGGCGGCTTGCTCTCGAACATGCGGATGGCGGACAGTCAGCCATCTATGCGGGTTGGGCAAAGCGCCTGACCCATGCTCGGGCGATGATCGAAGCAGAAATCGACTTTGCGGACGAGGATGATGTCCCCGGATCCGTATCGAACCAAATCTGGCCGGACATGGCGCTTCTCAGGAGTGAAATCCAGCAGCACGTTCAGAAGGCTCCCATCGGAGAAATTATCCGGGACGGGCTAAAAGTAGTAATCTCGGGTGCACCAAACGTCGGAAAATCCAGTCTTATCAATGCGTTAGCCAAGCGAAACGTGGCGATCGTGACAGATATTGCGGGAACCACACGGGACGTCTTAAGTGTGGATCTTGATCTGGATGGTTTTGCGGTGAGAGTGTATGATACGGCCGGCTTGCGCGATACCGACGAGGTTGTGGAGGTCGAAGGCATTCGCAGGGCTCGGACGGTTATTGCCCAGGCTGATCTTGTTCTATTGCTGACTGATGGCCGTCCCGACGCTGAAGACCTTTCTCTGGAAGCGTTCCGATCAAAGACGATTCGGATCCGTAGCAAAATCGACATCAATCGAGGAGCGGAATCGGGTACAATTGGTATCTCGACGGAAACCGGCGAGGGTTTGGATCAGCTCATCGCCGCTATTCGGGCCTATCTGTCCGATACAGTCTCGAGCGCCGCACTTTCGATTCCAACCCGACAGAGGCACATCGACAATCTTACAAGCGCGACGGCGTATATCGATATGTGCTTGGCCGCTGAAGGTGAAGGGTTGGATATCCAAACGGAATATCTCCGGCTGGCTGGCCGTGAACTCGGGCGGATTACCGGGCAGGTTGATGTTGAGCAGCTCCTGGATGTAATCTTTTCGCAGTTTTGCATTGGCAAGTGATTGCGTTGCCTGCTACAGTTGCGAGTCTTTTGATGTGTTTCACGTGAAACACGTGTGGAAAAGTACCATTTTGTGAGACCTTGCTGTGGCAGAGTTCGATGTTATCGTTATTGGAGGGGGCCATGCCGGTTGTGAAGCGGCGAGTGCTTCTGCACGCATGGGTGCCTCGACGCTGTTGTTGACACATACGCGCTCTTCCATCGGTTTGATGTCTTGCAACCCAGCGATCGGTGGCCTAGGCAAGGGCCACCTCGTTCGCGAAATTGATGCTTTCGATGGGCTGATGGGACGGGTAGCCGATGAGGCCGGGATACAATTTCGGTTGCTTAACCGAAAGAAGGGCCCTGCGGTTCGTGGACCCCGGACGCAGGCTGACCGGAAACTTTATTTGAAGGGCATGCAACGGGAGATCGCCGGTACTGCAGGACTGCAGGTTCTGGAAGGCGATGTGGTGGATCTGCTAATCGCCGATGAAAAAATCCGCGGCGTCGTGCTGGCGGATGGATTCCGGGTTCAGGCGAATGCCGTCGTCCTCACCACCGGTACCTTTCTTCGTGGCCTGATTCATATTGGCTCGCAACGCGTGCCCGGTGGCCGTGTAGGCGAACCGCCGTCGGTCGGATTGTCTACGACACTCATGCGTTATGTCAGCAAGTTGGGGCGCTTGAAAACGGGCACGCCGGCGCGGCTTGATGGCCGGACAATCGATTGGGCCGCCCTTGAGATGCAGCATGCAGATGAGGATCCAGTGCCGTTCTCCTTGATGACGGACCGTATTACCACACCGCAGATCGCGTGTGGTATTACCCGCACGGTCGAAGCAACGCACAAGATCATCACTGACAACCTCCATCAGTCGGCCATGTATTCCGGGCAAATTGAGGGGGTCGGTCCGCGCTACTGCCCGTCCATCGAAGACAAGATCGTCAAGTTTGGTGAGCGTGACGGACACCAAGTATTCCTTGAGCCGGAAGGCCTGGATGATGACACAGTTTATCCAAACGGCATTTCCACGTCGCTGCCTGCAGACGTCCAGCAAGCCTTCATTCGAACCATTCCCGGTTTGGAAGCGGTCACCATAGTTGAGCCCGGTTATGCAATCGAATATGACCATGTCGATCCTCGAGAATTGAAACCATCGCTGGAGCTCGAAAACCTGCCCGGCCTCTTCCTGGCCGGGCAGATCAATGGAACGACCGGCTACGAAGAGGCTGGCGCGCAGGGACTTGTTGCGGGCCTGAATGCGGCTCGATATAGCAATGATAAGCCACCTGTTATCTTCAGTCGAACAACGTCTTATATTGGCGTGATGATCGATGATCTGACATCGCGCGGTGTGACAGAACCCTATCGCATGTTCACATCGAGAGCCGAATATCGCTTGTCATTGAGAGCGGACAACGCCGATCTGCGGCTCACCCCTGGGGCGATTGCATTGGGATGCGTATCCCCACAACGGACCAAGAAATTTGAAACTTGGTCGGGCGATATCGATCGAGCGCGAGAGCAAACTATGTCACTGACTTTGACGCCGCCAGAAGCTGGACGGTTCGGTCTAAAATTGAACCAGGACGGCCAGAGGCGGACCGCTTACGAACTGATGTCCTATCCGGATCAGTCTTTTGCTTCTCTCGCTGCAGTCTGGCCATCGCTGCAAGTGGTGGCCCCGAAAGTGGCGGAGGCCTTGGAAGTCGAAGCAAAGTACGCGGTCTATATGAACCGGCAACAAGCCGATATTGCCGATGTTCAACGGGAAGAGGCGCGGACGATTCCAAGTGACTTTGATTTCATGGGTCTACCAGGGTTGTCGAATGAGCTTCGCGTCAAATTGTGCCAGGCAAGACCGGCGAATATAGCGCAACTGTCCAAGGTCAATGGCATGACCCCGGCTGCCGTGTCGCTCATTCTGTCTTTGATTCGGAAACAAACCACGATCCCCGTGGCACGTGTGTCCTCGTGACGGAAAATTCTAAGCAAATTCTAAAAATTCTGCCTGTTTCACGTGAAACTGAGACGCGGCTTCGACACTTTTCTCAGCTTTTTCAAAAATGGGCCGCAAAGATGAATCTTGTGGCGCCGTCGACGCTCGGCGATATCTGGAATCGCCATATCGTAGATAGCCTTCAGATCTACTCACTATTTCCGGGTCCGAAACGATGGGTTGACATGGGCACCGGTGGCGGTTTTCCAGGCATAATCACTGCTATTTGCCTTGCGGAAAAAGGGGACGGCTGGGTGTACATGCTGGAAAGCAACGCGAAGAAGTCTGCTTTCCTCCGAACGGCAATAGCAGAAACGGGGGCACGGGCATCCGTTCACAATGTTCGCATCGAGACGGCACGCGATATTACCGGTGATTGCGACGCGATCTCGGCCCGCGCGTTGGCCGACCTGTCGCTGTTGCTCGATTATTCTGCACCCTGGCTGCTCGGGGCTCCGGCGGTCCGGGCTTTTTTTCACAAAGGGCGGGAGTACCAGCAAGAGTTGGATAAAGCCGTTGGTCGCTGGCAATTCGATCTGGTAAAACATCCCAGTGTCGTTGAGCAGGATTCTGTGGTGCTCGAGATCAAAAATCTTTCACGATTTGGTGGGTAGTCACGCATGGCAGGCGAAAAAAACCGTATCATCACGATCGCAAACCAAAAAGGTGGGGTTGGCAAGACGACGACGGCCATTAACCTGGCAACGGCGCTGGCCGCCATCGGCGAACGGGTACTGATCGTCGATCTGGATCCGCAAGGCAATGCCAGCACCGGTCTGGGCATTCAGCGCCGCGACAGGAAACTGTCGTCCTATGAACTGATGGTCGGCTCGAACAGCATTTTCGAAATCGCGTTGGAGACCGTTGTCCCGAACCTGTGGATCGTACCGTCGACGATGGACCTGCTCGGCGTTGAAATGGAGATTTCCGCCGCGCCGGATCGTGCTTTCCGGTTGAAGAAGGCACTGGTGGATGCGGAGGCGGACTATTCCTACATTCTCGTCGATTGCCCGCCATCGTTCAATCTGCTGACGATCAATGCGATGGCGGCCGCCCATTCGGTTCTAGTGCCGCTGCAGTGCGAGTTTTTCGCCCTGGAGGGCTTGAGCCAACTGCTCGAAACAGTCGATCAGGTTCGGCGCTCGGTTAACCCGCAACTCGACATTCAGGGTATCGTTCTGACAATGTTCGATTCTCGCAACAATCTTGCGCAACAGGTCGTCAACGACGTAAGGCTGCATCTTGGCGACAAGGTTTACCACACGCTGATCCCCCGCAATGTCCGGGTTTCCGAAGCGCCGTCCTACGGCAAGCCGGCAATCCTTTATGATCTCAAGTGCGCCGGCAGCCAGGCATACCTGCAGCTGGCATCGGAAGTTATCCAGAGAGAGCGGCAGCGGCGGGCTGCCTGATCGATTCTAACCCGTAACGATTTAGGTGTTTTCGATGAATGATGATCCGTCAAAGAGGCGATTGGGCCGTGGTCTGGCTGCGTTGATTGGGGAAATGGATCAACCGCAGCCGATTGGTGAGCCTGCGAAGGTGCTGAATGCCGATCGTGAGGTGCCGATTGAGTTCGTCAGCCGCAACCCGCGCAATCCGCGCCGTAGCTTTGACGAAAACGAACTTCAGGATCTGGCCTCTTCGATCCGGCAGCACGGGATCGTGCAGCCCGTCGTTGTCAGGACCCAAACGGACGGACGATACGAAATCATCGCAGGCGAACGGCGTTGGCGGGCCGCGCAATTGGCCGGGTTTAGCAATATTCCGGTTATCGTCCGGGATGTGGACGATCGGACAGCGCTCGAAATTGCTATTGTCGAAAACGTCCAGCGCTCGGATCTCAATCCGCTGGAAGAAGCACTCGGCTATGATCAGCTGATTGCGGAACATGGCTACACCCAGAACGACCTCGGCGAGATCATCGGCAAGAGCCGCAGCCATGTTGCAAACAGCTTGCGCCTGCTTAAGCTGCCTGATCCCGTTCGCGAGATGCTGGCAAGCGGGACGCTGTCGGCCGGACATGCGCGGGCGCTGATTCCTACGTCCGACCCTGCAGCCCTGGCTCGCACGATCATTTCCAAGGGCATGTCTGTTCGTGACGCAGAGCGCATCGCGCAGAACGACATCAAGCTGCAAACGAGTGGTAGTGCCAGCGGGGCTGTTCACAGCGTCAAGGATGCGGATACGCTTGCGCTCGAACGCACTCTATCAGACAGCCTGGGGCTTGATGTAACGGTAAACCACAAAGCCACAGGTGGTCAGTTGCGGATTGCGTACAAGACGCTGGATCAACTGGAAGAAATTTGCCGGTTACTAGAAAGAAAACAATAGTTTAGGCAGATCGTACGGTTGAATTCGCCATCGATTTCAAAAATGATATATTTAGCCGGCTACCGCTGTGCGGCCTGAATGGTGATTGACAACAGTGCGTGGACGGCGATGCTCTCCTCAAGAGCCGCTCTGGACCGGCTTTGAAGGATCGCGGCCTGAATCCGCTGCATATCCCGTCTCAGGTCAACGAGCGTCCATTTTTTCAACGCTCTTTCGATGATCGGCTTCCGGCGGAAGTGCAGATGCCGGCCCAGAGCAGCGATAACCTGGCTGGGTGTCTCCCGCTTTTCATCCATAGCGGAACGCATGAGGTCGAGGAGTTGAAGTTGGCGCAAGCAGCCCTGCAGGACGAGGAAGATCGGCGTTTTCGAGGTCGAAATCTTCCTCACGGCCAGCAGCAGTGCATCACGATCTCCCTGTAAAACAGCGTCGACGGCATCATCGGTCGAAATCGCGCTGGCATCGCCGACGATCTCCATGATCTGTTGCTCGTCGATCGTTTCGAGACCCCGGCAATAAAGGGCGACTTTGCGGATCTCGTTTCGTGATGCAATTCTGTCGCCGCCCAGCCCGTCGAGAAGAAGCTGGCGGCCGGCCGGCGTTATGGTGAGGTTTTCCAGAGACAATTCACTGTCGATCAGTGCGTTCAGCGCCCTTGCGTCGTCTGCATAGCAGGGAATAGCAACGGCAGTGCTTGCGGTCTCTGAAGTTTTACGAAGAGCGGAACCCTTTTTGAGATCGCCGGCTTCAATCAAGAGAAAGGCGCCATCCAGCTTGTTTTTCACGAGGGTTTCGAGACCGTCGACCAGAGCTTTTTCGTTGGCGGCGCCACGGACCCAGACCAGCTTATCGCCGCCGAACAGCCCGATGGACAGCACTTCGTCGATCAACCGCCCAGGGTCGCTCTGCAGGTCCGAGACATCCATCTTGATCGTCGAAAACGGATCATCCAACGCAACGCCGAGGCCTGATGCGATCTGCGCGGCGCGTTCGGAAACGAGACCTCTATCTGGTCCGTAAACCAGAAAGATCTTCTGTCTTTTGACAGAACGCTGTAGAAAGCCATCGAACTCGTGTGACTTAATCTCGGTCAATGCGGTCGCTCACGGGGCTGCTCCTCACTCGCGGCCGAGTGCCGCTGCAATCTCCGCCCGCAGAATCTCTGCCAGCTCCCGAGCCGCACGGTTCTCGCCGTCTCTCACGGCCCTGACCTTGGCAAATTCCTGGGTTGGGAAATCCACCAGTGCAACGGCCGACCGCCGTCCAGATTTGATGGTCTCACCGGTTTCGGCGATCGTCAGATTGTAGTCGGCGATGACGACAATGCGGCCGGCGGCCGGTGTGTCGGACGCCTGGTCATAGAGGGCGCCAATAATCTGTTCCGAGACCGTGAGCGTCACCTTATATTGCGGATTTGCCGGTTCGCCAGCCCCGCCGGAGGCGTGGAAGATCATGGCGTTGCGCACTTCCTGCTCGATACGGGATGTTGCCTCGGAGAACTCCACCGACGCCATGGAGGCACCGGCCGGCGATGCCTCTGAATACAACGGCTTAACCTGGCAACCGGCCAGGATTCCAACGAGGACAAAGGCGGCAGCCTTGCCGGACAGGTGCATATTCTCAAACCACGACATTGACGATCCTTTGGGGAACGATGATGATTTTCTTTGGTGTCTGGCCTGCCAACGCAGCCTCCACCACATCCAGCGCCAAGATAGCGGCCTCGACTTCAGTCTGATCTGCATCGCGGCCGATTGTCAAATCTCCCCGCTTCTTGCCGTTGATCTGGACCGGCATCGTCACAGTGTTGTCGGCAACCAGAGCATCCGAATAGGCCGGCCAGTTTGCTTCAGAGACCAGCCCAGGACAACCCAACTCTTTCCAGCATTCTTCGGCCAGATGCGGCGTTATCGGAGCGATGAGCTGGATGAATATCTCTGTCGCGCCGCGGATAGCTGACAGCGTGACAGCGTCATGCTTGCCGGCCGCCGCATCTGCCAGGGGCGCCGAGAGCGCATTGATCAGCTCATAGATACGGGCGACTGCCCGGTTGAAGGCGAGGTTGTCATAGTCGCTCTGGACGTTCTTCAACGTTTTGTGGGCGGCCTTGGAGACATCGAGCGCAACCCCTGACGTTCCTGCCACTGGAACGACGTCGGCCAAAACGCTGGAAGCTTCCGACACCAGACGCCAGGCGCGCTGGACGAACCGGTGGGCGCCTTCGACGCCGGCTTCCGACCAGATGACATGGCGGTCCGGAGGGGAATCGGAGAGGACGAAGAAACGCGCCGTGTCCGCGCCATAGGAGGCGATGATGTCGTCGGGATCGACGACGTTCTTCTTTGATTTCGACATTTTCTCGATCGGCCCGATCGAAATCGGCTCGCCGCTCTCGATGTGAAAAGCCTGTCTGATACCATCGGTTTCCTCGACGCGAACTTCAGCCGGCATCACCCATTCCGATGCCGCACCTTCGCCACGGCTGTAGGTTTCGTGGATCACCATGCCCTGCGTGAACAGGCCTTTGAAAGGCTCGTCAAGATTGACGTGGCCGGCTACCTTCATGGCGCGGGTGAAGAAGCGTGAATAGAGCAGGTGCAGAATGGCATGCTCGATGCCGCCGATATACTGATCGACCGGCAACCAGGCGCTTGTCGCCACCGGATCCGTGGGTGTTTTTTCCCAAGGGGCGGTGAAGCGTGCATAGTACCAGGACGAATCGACGAACGTATCCATCGTATCGGTTTCGCGGCGGGCGGGCTTACTGCAGACAGAGCAGTTCACATGACGCCAGGTCGGGTGACGGTCAAGGGGATTGCCGGGCGCGTCGAAGGTGACATCGTCGGGCAGTTTGACCGGCAGATCGGACTTGGGAACGGGCACAACGCCGCAATCCTCGCAATGGATCACCGGAATCGGGCAGCCCCAGTAGCGCTGGCGCGAGATGCCCCAGTCGCGCAGGCGGAAATTCACCTGCCGCTCGGCCTGCGGAGCATTCTTGAGAATCGTGTCCGAGAGGCGCGTAGAAACGACATCGAACGCTGCGTACGTGGCGAGACCGTTGAGGAACTGCGAATTGATCATGACGCCGTCGCCCGTAAACGCTTCTGATCCGATGGAGAACGTTTCCGCATCGGCGTCGGCGGGCATGACGACAGGAATGATCGGCAAGTCGTATTTCCGGGCGAAATCAAGATCGCGCTGGTCGCCGGACGGGCAGCCGAAGATGGCGCCGGTGCCGTATTCCATCAGAACGAAATTGGCGACGTAGACAGGCAGTTCCCAGCTTGGGTCCAGCGGATGCCTGACGCGAATTCCGGTGTCGATCCCCTTCTTTTCAGCCGTTTCCAGCGCCACGCGTGATGTGCCCGTGCGGCGGCATTCCTCGTTGAAAGTTTCGATAGCCGGATTCGACAGTGCCGCCTGCTTGGCAATCGGGTGATCGGCGGCAATAGCAAGGAAGGACGCGCCGAACAGCGTGTCGGGGCGGGTGGTATAGACCACTATTTCCGTCTCGCCGTCTGTCGCGGATATGTCGACGATCTCCCAACGGATCGACAGGCCTTCGGAACGGCCGATCCAGTTCTTCTGCATCAACCGAACCTTTTCGGGCCACTGGTCAAGTGTGTCGAGGGAATCAAGCAGGTCTTGACTGAAATCGGTGATGCGGAAGAACCACTGGGTCAATTCACGCTGTTCGACCAGCGCGCCGGAGCGCCAGCCCCGGCCGTCGATCACCTGTTCGTTGGCCAGAACGGTGTTGTCGACCGGGTCCCAGTTGACCTTGGACTGCTTGCGGTAGACCAGTCCCTTCTCGAGGAAATCGAGGAACAGGTGCTGCTGCTGTTGGTAGTATTCAACATCGCAGGTCGCGAATTCGCGCGACCAGTCGAGCGACAGACCCATCGACTTCAGCTGGCGCCGCATCGTGGCAATGTTCTGGTAGGTCCATTCTTTAGGATGGACCTTGTTTTGCATGGCGGCATTTTCTGCCGGCATGCCGAAGGCGTCCCAGCCCATGGGATGAAGAACGTTGTATCCGCGCGCACGCTTATAGCGAGCGACAACGTCGCCCATGGCGTAGTTGCGGACATGGCCCATGTGAACCCGTCCGGATGGGTAGGGAAACATCTCCAGGACGTAATATTTTTCGCGCGGGTCGTCGTTGTCGGTGATGAAAACCTTGTTTTCATCCCATTTTGCCTGCCAGCGCGGCTCAGCGTCGCGTGGATTGTAACGTTCGGTCGCCATGTCGTTGATGTTCCGGAAAAATTGCAATATTTGGCGGTGACCTTCACCATGAAACAGCGATAGCGTCAAGTTTGCCCGGGATTTCTATCGGGTTGGAAGCCTCTTATGTGGTAGGCGTTTCGGCCTGTTGCGATAGGCTTGGAGTTGACGCTGTGAATTTAGTGAAGCGCGCGCAGGATGATTGGAAGAGACTGGATGGAATTGATAGAGCGGCTGCAGGACGTCAAGAATCGCGTCGGGGCAGCAGAAAAGCAGGCTGACCGGCCCTCCGGATCGGTGGAACTGGTCGCCGTCTCGAAAACATTTGATGCCGACGCCATTCGCCCGGTTATCGAGACGGGACATCGGATATTCGGTGAGAACCGGGTTCAGGAAGCTCAGGGCAAGTGGCCGGATCTGAAAAGTGAGACGCCGGGCATCCGGCTTCATCTGATCGGCCCGCTGCAGTCTAACAAGGCAGCCGACGCCGTTGCACTGTTCGACACGATCGAGACGATCGATCGTGAAAAGATAGCGCGTGCTGTGGCAGAGGAAATGAAACGGCAGAACAGGCAGTTGAAACTCTATGTGCAGGTCAATACAGGGCTGGAGCCGCAAAAGGCCGGCGTGCCGCCAGCAGAAACAGTGGCTTTCGTGAAATTTTGTCGCGATGATCTCGGCGTTGAGGTGGAAGGATTGATGTGCATTCCACCGGCCGATGAGAATCCCGGCCCGCATTTTGCCTTGCTGGCTAAACTGGCTGCCGAATCGCAGCTTTCCAGGCTGTCGATGGGAATGTCAGGGGATTTCGAAACTGCCATACCTTTTGGTGCAACCAGCGTCCGGGTCGGGTCTGCCATTTTCGGCCATCGTTGATGATCTTACGCTTTGGTCTGGCTTTTCCCTGCGGCCCGATCTCTTAATGTAGCCTCAGTCAACCGGTGGAGGCCGGTCGAGATGTTGAGGAGGATCGGCGATGGAGAGCAGCTACCCTGCTGTTTACGAGAGCTGGAAGAGCGATCCCAACGCTTTTTGGGCGCGGGCGGCCGCCGGCATCGACTGGTTCAGCAGCAGCGAAACGATCTGCGATGCGGACATGGGCGTCTATGGCCGCTGGTTTCCCGGCTGGACAACCAATGTCTGCCACAATTGTATCGACCGCCACGTGGCATCGGGGCGTGGTGATCAGACGGCGATCATCTACGACAGTCCGGTTACGGCGACCAAGGAGCATTGGACCTACGCGGCCGTTCTGGCCGAGGTTCAGGCACTGGCATCGGTCTTTCATGATCTCGGCATCGTGAAGGGCGACCGGATCATCATCTACATGCCGATGGTTCCCCAAGCGCTGTTTGCCATGCTGGCGGCGGCACGGATCGGTGCGGTGCATTCGGTTGTTTTCGGCGGTTTTGCCGCCAGCGAGCTTGCTTTGCGCATCGATGACAGCGCAGCCAAGCTGATCGTGTCGGCGAGCTGTGGTGTCGAGCCCGCAAAACTGATTGCCTACAAACCGCTGGTCGACGCTGCGATTTTGCTCGCCCGGCACAAACCGCTGGCTACGCTTGTGCTGCAGCGGCCGATGCTGCTGGCGGCGATGAGCGAACACGACATCGATTTCCGCGCAGCGGTTGAGGCGGCGAAACGTCGAGGTACGGAGATAGATTGCGTGCCGGTCGAGGCAACCGATCCGCATTATATTCTCTATACATCCGGTACGACGGGCCAACCCAAAGGCGTTGTGCGCGACACTGGCGGACATATCGTGGCACTGATGTGGTCCATGGAGAACATCTTTGGCATCAAGGCAGCAGAAGTGTTCTGGGCAGCGTCCGACATCGGCTGGGTGGTCGGACATTCCTATATCGTCTACGCACCGCTGCTGAACGGAAGTACCACCGTGCTGTTTGAAGGAAAGCCCGTTGGAACACCGGATGCGGGTGCGTTCTGGCGGGTGGCCAGCGAGCACAAGGTCTCGGCTCTTTTCACTGCTCCAACTGCACTGCGAGCGATTCGAAAGGATGATCCAGATGGCCTGCAGGTCGCCAAATACGATCTCGGCGATCTGCGTACGCTGTTTCTCGCCGGTGAGCGTTCCGATCCGGGAACGCTGCAGTGGGCTGAGGCGGTGTTGAAGGTTCCGGTTGTCGATAACTGGTGGCAGACGGAAACTGGCTGGCCGATTGCTGCCAATCCGGTCGGTCTCGGTCTTCTGCCGGTGAAGCATGGATCACCGACGGTTCCCATGCCGGGATATGACGTGCGGGTGCTGGACGACACTGGACTTGCCGTGGCGCCAGGGACGCTTGGCAATGTCGTGATCAAACTGCCATTGCCGCCCAGCTGCCTGCCGACCCTCTGGCAGGCTGACGAGCGGTTTCATGCAGCCTATCTCGAGGAGTTTCCGGGCTACTACAAAACCTCAGATGCCGGATATGTTGATGAGGACGGCTATATCTTCGTCATGGGCCGCACCGACGATATCATCAATGTCGCCGGCCACCGGCTGTCGACTGGGGCGATGGAGGAGGTCTGCGGCAGCCATCCGGATGTAGCCGAATGTGCGATCGTCGGCATTGGCGACGCGCTGAAGGGGCATGTTCCGGCCGGGTTCATCGTCTTAAAAGCCCATGTTTCACGTGAATCCACGGTTATCGAGCAAGAGATCGTCGCTTTGGTGCGCGACCAGATCGGGCCGGTGGCGGCGTTCAAGCTCGCCCTCTGCGTCAGGCGTCTACCGAAAACGCGGTCAGGCAAGATTTTGCGCGGCACGATCCAGAAGATCGCTGATGGCGAAACATGGACAATGCCGCCGACGATCGACGACCCGACCGTACTGGATGAAATCTCAGAGGTTTTGCGGGCGCGCGGGTTCGGTGTTTGACATTATTGCTGGCATGAAAAAACCCGGCTGCGAAGCAACCGGGTTTTTGATGTCTGCGAACCGCTGAACGGATCAATACGAGTCTTCTTCGTCCTCGTCGGTCCGCGTGGACTTCAGGGACTTGAGCTTGGCGAAAACGGCATCGGCATCGATTTCCTTTTCTTCCTCGCGGTCGTGTTTGAAATCGAGCTTCTCGGTTGCCTGCGACGATTCGAGCGTTGCGCCCAGCTCGGCGGCTGTCGGCAGCGGGCGGCCCTTGGAAGCGCGTTCGACTTCAAGGTCGAGGTCGATCTGTGTGCAGAGGCCGAGCGTGACCGGGTCCATCGGCGTCAGGTTGGCTGAATTCCAGTGGCTGCGGCCACGGATCTGTTCGATTGTCGATTTCGTCGTGCCAACCAGCCGCGAAATTTGGGCGTCTTTCAGTTCCGGATGGCTGCGGACCAGCCAGAGAATGGCATTGGGGCGATCCTGGCGCTTGGAAACCGGCGTGTAGCGCGGGCCTTTGCGCTTGGATTCGGGGACGCGAACCTTCGGCTCGGACAGCTTCAGCTTGTGGTCGGGATTCTTTTCGGCGCGCTCGATTTCATCGCGGGACAGCTGACCGGTCGAAATCGGGTCGAGCCCCTTAATGCCCTGGGCGGATTCGCCATCGGCAATTGCCTTGACCTCGAGGGGATGCAGTTTGCAAAACTGAGCGATCTGCTCGAACGACAGCGCAGTGTTGTCAACCAGCCACACGGCCGTTGCCTTTGGCATAAGCAATTGTTGAGCCATGGATATAGTCCTTCTGTCCGTCCCGCGCCGGTGTCGCGGGCCGTGGTGTCACCACATATTTCCGGGAAATCAACGGTTCTATAACGCCACTGTCTCGGAAATGCAATTCTCCGCTCAAGAAATGACCTTTGTCTAATTGCCGTGCCGGGTTTAATTGCTATGAATGGCGCCGGAGCAGGAGATTTGCCAATTGCTGGAAAGCTTTGGCCGTATTGCATGGAGGAAAAGTTCATGTCAGCCAAGACATACCCGGTCCTGAGGGATGCCAAGAAGCGTGCCCTGATCGACAATCCAACCTATTTGAAATGGTATGAGCAGAGCATTGCCGACCCGGACGCATTCTGGGGCGAACATGGCAAGCGGATCGACTGGTTCAAGCCCTATACGAAGGTCAAGAACACGTCGTTTACCGGTAACGTCTCGATCAAATGGTTCGAGGACGGTATTACCAATGTCTCCTACAATTGCATCGACCGGCATCTGGCTGAGCGCGGCGATCAGGTTGCGATCATCTGGGAAGGCGACAATCCCTTTGACGACAAGAAGATAACCTACCGCGAGCTGCACGGGCACGTCTGCCGGCTGGCCAATGTTTTCAAAGACAACGGCGTCAAGAAGGGCAACCGCGTCACGATCTATATGCCGATGATCCCGGAAGCCGCCTATGCGATGCTAGCGTGCACCCGGATCGGCGCCATTCACTCGATCGTCTTTGGCGGGTTCTCGCCGGACGCCCTGGCGGGACGCATTGTCGATTGCGAATCAACATTCGTGATCACCGCTGATGAAGGCCTGCGCGGTGGCAAGACGATCCCCCTCAAGCAGAACACTGACCAGGCCGTCGACATCGCCGCGCGCAATGGTGTGGCGGTCAAGACTGTTCTTGTCGTGCGGCGCACAGGCGGCAAGATTGGCTGGGCCGACGGGCGTGACATCTGGTACCACGCGGCAACAAGGGCGGCCAAAGCCGACTGCCCGCCGGCCAAAATGAAGGCTGAGGATCCGCTTTTCATTCTTTACACGTCCGGATCGACCGGTAAGCCGAAAGGCGTCCTGCATACGACTGGCGGCTACCTCGTCTATGCCGCGATGACGCATGAATATGTCTTCGATTATCATCAGGGGGATATCTACTGGTGCACCGCCGATGTCGGTTGGGTCACGGGGCACTCCTACATCGTTTATGGGCCGCTTGCGAACGGCGCGACGACGCTGATGTTCGAGGGTGTGCCGAACTATCCGGATGCCGGGCGGTTCTGGGATGTCATCGACAAACACCAGGTCAACATCTTCTATACGGCGCCGACGGCCATCCGCGCCCTGATGGGGGCTGGCGACGATTTCGTGAAACGTTCGTCCCGCTCGTCACTGCGGACGCTGGGTTCCGTTGGCGAGCCGATCAATCCCGAGGCGTGGGAATGGTACTATCATGTGGTTGGTGATGATCGTTGTCCTGTCGTTGACACCTGGGGGCAGACCGAGACCGGCGGCATTCTGATCACGCCGCTGCCCGGCGCGACGAAGCTGAAACCCGGTTCGGCCACGCGGCCGTTCTTCGGAGTCAAGCCGCAGCTGGTCGACAATGAAGGCAAGGTGATCGATGGGGCAGCAGACGGCAACTTGTGCATCATAGACAGCTGGCCGGGCCAGATGCGCACCGTCTACGGCGACCACAAGCGCTTCATCGAGACCTATTTTGCCACCTACAAGGGCAAATATTTTACCGGCGATGGCTGCCGGCGGGACGAAGATGGATATTACTGGATCACCGGCCGCGTCGATGACGTGCTAAACGTGTCCGGCCACCGTATGGGAACGGCCGAGGTCGAATCAGCGCTGGTCAGCCATGAGGCGGTGTCGGAAGCGGCTGTTGTCGGCTATCCGCATGATATCAAGGGGCAGGGTATCTACTGCTATGTGACGCTGATGGTGGGGCAAACAGGCTCGGACGCGCTGCGCAAGGAGCTCGTTGCCCATGTGCGCAAGGAAATCGGCCCGATTGCCTCGCCCGACAAGATCCAGTTTTCGCCCGGCGTGCCGAAAACCCGATCCGGGAAGATCATGCGCCGGATTCTTCGCAAGATCGCCGAAGACGACTTCGGAGCGCTCGGCGATATTTCCACGCTGGCCGATCCGGCCGTGGTCGACGACCTGATTGCCAACCGCCAGAACAAAAAGTCCTAGAAACAGCGGGCGCCGCTACCCCAAAGGCGGCGTCGTTCGTCACCCTTAGCTGGATTCTCTGCGTACAAAAAACCAATAGCCGATCTTCAGAAATCGATAGCCCGGCCGTTTATTTCCCAGTCACCAAAACGGGCCGGATCCGCGCCGCCACGGCCGCCGATTTCAGCTGGCCGATCCGTCGGCTTCAGGCTTTGACGGCGATCTTCGGCTTCCTGAAGCGCGCGTTGTGCGGCCGGCGACAATGTCTTCGAGGAGCCGTCCTTCGGGACGTTATCGTTATCGTTTTCCATCCAAGAATTCCCGATACATTGAAGAATGCGGTCATGAGACCCATCATATAGAATGAGCGTGAAGAAGGAAAAGCGTTGATTCACGTGAAACGTATCACTGCTATCGAGGAGTTTCTTGATGAATATCGTTCGCACCGGCATGCTGATTGCGTTCCTCACCGCACTTTTCATGGGGGTCGGGTTCATGATCGGCGGTGCCAGCGGCATGATGATCGCCTTTCTCGTGGCGGCGGCGATGAACGTCTTTTCCTACTGGAATTCCGACAAGATGGTCCTGCGCATGTACAATGCGCAGGAGGTCGATGAGGCAAGTGCTCCAGAATATTACGGGATCGTCCGTGATCTGGCGAAAAATGCGGGCCTGCCAATGCCGCGCGTCTTCGTGATCGACAATCCGCAGCCTAATGCGTTTGCGACCGGTCGCAATCCGGAAAATGCTGCGGTTGCCGCTTCGACCGGCTTGTTGCATGCCCTGTCCTATGAAGAGGTTGCGGGCGTGATGGCGCATGAGCTCGCCCATATCCAGAACCGCGATACGTTGACCATGACGCTGACCGCGACGCTTGCCGGTGCGATCTCCATGCTCGGCAATTTTGCGCTGTTTTTCGGCGGCAACCGCGACAACAACAATCCGCTCGGTTTCATCGGGGTTCTTATTGCCATGATCGTTGCGCCCTTTGCGGCAATGCTGGTGCAGATGGCCATCAGCCGCACGCGGGAATATTCGGCCGACCGGCGCGGCGCGGAAATCTGCGGGCATCCGCTCTGGCTTGCTTCAGCGTTGGGCAAAATCGCTGGAGCGGCGCAGACAGGCCACAATGATGAAGCCGAGCGCAATCCGGCTACGGCGCATATGTTCATCATCAATCCGCTCTCCGGCGAGCGTATGGATGGCCTCTTTTCCACCCATCCGAATACGGAAAACCGTATTGAAGCCCTGCGGCGCATGGCGAAAGATGTGGTGGTAGCCTCGACGCCGCAGACGACTGCTGATAGTCCGGTGCGCAAATCGCGCTCCGTTCCGAAAACCGGCTGGGGACGCGGTGGTTCCGAACCACCAAGAGGTCCATGGTCTTGAATTCCGGCTCGAATAAAAACGATTCACATCCGAAACGCATCAGATCCAGCCAGGGCGCAGACGAGCGTATTGCGTTTTCGGATAAGCCCGGCCTGCGGGCGCGGCAGGCGGCATCGAAAATCCTTGCAGCTGTCGTCGACAAGAAAACCTCGCTCGACGGAATGCTCGATTCCGAACGGGGCAATCCGACCTATCGTGAGCTGAGTGATGCGGACCGGTCGCTGGTACGGGCGATCGTCAACACGGCCCTGCGCCATCTGCCGCGCATCGAAGCTGCGATCGAATCGCTGATCGATAATCCATTGCCGCCGGGCGCCCGGGCGCTCGACCATGTTCTGGTGTCTGCCGCCGCACAAATCCTCTATCTCGACGTCCCCGATCATTCCGCCGTCGATCTTGCCGTCGAACAGGCCCAGATCGATCCGCGCAACCGGCGCTTCGCTAGTCTCGTCAACGCTGTCCTGCGCCGGCTGTCGCGTGAGAAAACTGCAGTTCTTGCCCGGATCGAGACCGTGCCGACGATGCCGTCCTGGTTTTTCGAGCGGCTGGTCGCGGCTTATGGAAAAGAGCGAGCCATTCGGATCGCTGCCTCGCAGCTCGTTCCGGCCGCCATTGATATCACCGTCAAGTCCGATGCTGCTGGTTGGGCGGAGTGCCTTTCCGGGCATGTCCTGCCGACCGGATCCGTCCGGCTTGCCAGTTTCTCAGGTGCTATTCAGGCGCTCGACGGCTTCTCGGATGGTGAATGGTGGGTTCAGGATGCGGCGGCGAGCATTCCCGCGCGGCTTTTTGGCAGTCTTGCTGACAAGACTGTTGCCGATCTGTGTGCGGCGCCGGGTGGCAAGACGGCACAACTGGTCATGGCCGGCGCCGACGTGACGGCGCTCGATCAGTCGTCGAGCCGTCTAAAACGGCTAAAGGACAATCTTGCGCGCCTTGGCCTATCGGCAAAGACCAAAGAAACCAACATGGTCGATTTTGCGCCCGAGATTCTGTTCGATGCCGCTTTGCTGGATGCGCCCTGTTCATCGACCGGGACCACCCGGCGGCACCCGGATGTTTTGTGGACCAAGGGGCCGCAAGACATTGAAAAGCTTGCCAGCGTTCAGGAAAAACTGTTGCGGCATTCGCTTGGGCTCGTAAAGCCGGGCGGAACGATCGTTTTTTCCAATTGCTCGCTCGATCCTCTTGAGGGGGAAGCCGTCGTTGCCAAGGTTCTGGCCGATCGGCCGGACTACGAGCGTGTGCCGATCGATGCGGCCAACTGGCCGGGTCTGGAAAATGCAATTTCGCCGCTTGGAGAGTTCCGGACAACGCCGGAAATGTTGCCAGTTCCGGATGGATTTGCCGGAGGTCTGGATGGGTTCTTTGCGTGCGTCCTGCGCCGTATAGGTTGAATTTCTAAGATAACGCCGTGTGATTATAAATGAACGCGGGATGAAACCTGGTCAGAATTGACGTGGTCTCTGCTGGTGCATACCAATGTGTCAGAAAGAGACAGGCGCATTATGCATTTTTCGGACCGGCAGAGATTGCTCTACCTCTATCTGCGTGAAGGTTGGCGCCGTTTTTCGCGCCGGCTGGCTGTCGGGCGTATCTCTGCCTTGCGTTTCATGGGGCGAACGCCCGATCGGCTGATCGTTGCCCCGACCGATCTGCGCTCTATCGATCCTTTTGTGGCGGACGAGATTCGCCAGGGCAGATTTCCCTTTGCCGGGCGTGTTCTGGAGACAGAGGGTCTTTCGCCCTTTTCCCTCGAATTGCCATCTGACGAGTTCGCACTCCGCCTTCACGCTTTTGGCTGGCTAAGGCACATTCGCTCAGCGACAGACGAGGAAGCTTTTGCGCAGGTGCGGACTCATGTGGACGAGTGGATCGTCGATCATGGCCGTATCATCGGCGGCATTGCCTGGGCGCCCGATGTGCTGGCCCAGAGGATCATCGCCTGGCTTTCCCATTCGCCGATCGTTCTTAAGGGGGCCGATCACGGCTTCTATCGCAGGTTTCTGAAAAGCCTGGCGTTCCAAGTCCGTTATCTCCGGCATATCGCTGATACCACCCGGGAAGGAGAGGTTCGTCTGCGGGTTCGCATCGCTTTGGCTGTCGCCTCAGTCTCGATGCCGAATTCGCTGTCCTCCATTCGCAAGGCATCGCGGAATCTCGATCTGGAGCTCGATCGCCAGATTTTGCCAGATGGAGGTCATTGCTCGCGAAACCCGCGGGTCGGGCTCGAACTTCTTCTCGACCTTCTGCCCCTCCGGCAAACCTATGTAAACCTCGGCCACGAGGTGCCGATACGGCTTATTCCCTGTATCGATCGCCTCTATCCGGCGCTTCGTTTCTTCCGGCACCAAAGCGGGGAGCTTGCGCTGTTTAATGGCGCGACATCGACGCTGGCGAACGAACTCATGGCCGCCCTGCGCTATGACGAGACGGCGGGCGATCCGTTCCGGGCGCTTCCGCATCTGCAGTATGAGAGACTTTCGGCACAGGGTGCCGTCGTCATCATGGACACTGGCAAGCCGCTGTCGGTGGAACTGTCGACGACCGCGCATGCCGGATGCCTGTCTTTCGAAATGTCATCGGGCAAACACCGGTTCATCATCAACTCCGGCTCTCCAAAGTTTGCCGGCGAACGATATCGCATGATGGCCCGAGCCACAGCCGCCCATTCCACTGTAACCCTGAGCGACACCTCCTCGTCCCGCATGTCGCGGTCCCGGTTTCTTGGCCCCATTCTGGTTGGCGGCGTGTCCAATGTCATGGTCAAGCGTCACAATGACGGCAGTGGTTTCGACAATATCGCCGGGTCGCATGACGGCTATCTCGTCCTCTTCGGGCTTAAACACGAGCGCGAGGTCGGGATGAATGCAAGCGGCACGATCATTCGCGGGCGCGATCGCTTTCGCAAAGCCGATGGTTCAGATCCGGATACGTCGCTGCGGATCGAGGCCGTGGCTCGGTTTCATGTTCACCCGTCGATTACCATCAAGCAAAGCAGTGTCCATGAAGCGTTGCTCATTGCCCCTGATGGCGAGACATGGTTGCTTTCAACAATCGACAGCGAAATCCTGATCGAGAACGACGTCTTCTTCGCGGACCCCTCGGGAATGCGAAAATCGAGCCAGCTGACCATTGCCTTCGAGCTCAACGAACAACCGGAAATTCAGTGGGTTCTGTCGCGCGAGCGCTGAAGTTCCGAATTCTGCCTGATGATCTTCCAGTGTATGTTTCCTCCCGGGATAGCCTGTGCTACCGGGCAGCATCGACAATATCCGGTAGGCTAAATCCGGTCTGATAAAGGAGTTCGCCCCATGGCTGTCGCATCGAAGAAAATTCCTGCTCCGGAAATGGTTTCCATTCGCACGGCCCTCCTCTCCGTTTCCGACAAGACGGGTGTCGTCGAACTGGCCCGCGCACTGGCTGAAAAAGGTATCCATCTGGTCTCAACCGGCGGCACCCATAAGGCCCTAAGCGATGCCGGGCTCGCGGTGACGGATGTCGCCGAGCTGACAGGATTTCCCGAGATCATGGATGGCCGGGTCAAGACCCTGCATCCGGGCGTGCACGGCGGTCTGCTGGCCATCCGGGATGATGAAGAGCATCAGGCGGCGATGGCTGCCCATGGCATCAGCCCGATCGATCTTGTGATCATCAATCTCTACCCGTTCGAGGAGGTTCGCGCCAAGGGCGGTGATTATCCAACCACCGTCGAGAATATCGACATTGGTGGCCCGGCGATGATACGCGCGTCCGCCAAGAACCACGCCTATGTTACCATTGTCACTGACCCCTCAGACTACAGCCTGCTTCTGAAAGAGATTGCTGAGGGTACAACGACCTATGGGTTCCGGCAGAAAATGGCCGCCAAGGCCTTTGCCCGCACGGCGGCCTATGACGCAACCATCTCCAACTGGTTCGCTGAAGCGCTCGATATTGCCATGCCGCAGCACCGGGTCATCGGCGGCGTCTTGAAAGAAGAGATGCGCTACGGCGAAAATCCGCATCAGAAAGCCGGATTCTACATCACCGGAGACCAGCGTCCCGGCGTGGCAACAGCAACTCTGTTGCAGGGCAAACAGCTTTCCTACAACAACATCAACGACACGGATGCGGCTTTCGAGCTGGTGGCTGAGTTTCTACCGGAGCGCGGCGCGGCCTGCGCCATCATAAAGCACGCCAATCCCTGTGGCGTTGCCACCGGCAGCACGTTGCTCGAAGCCTATACGCGGGCACTGGCCTGCGATTCCGTTTCGGCGTTTGGCGGCATTGTTGCCCTCAACCAGACGCTCGACGCTGAAACGGCAGAGGAAATCGTCAAGCTCTTCACCGAGGTCATCATCGCGCCTGCTGTCAGCGACGAGGCGAGGGCTATTGTCGCGCGCAAGCCCAATCTTCGCCTGCTGGTAACCGGTGCACTGCCAGACCCACGGGTGCCGGGCATTTCCGCCAAGACGGTATCGGGCGGCGTGCTTGTGCAGAACCGCGACAATGGCATGGTCGAGGATCTGGAGCTGAAGGTCGTCACCAAACGCCAGCCCTCGGCACAGGAGCTGGAGGACATGAAGTTCGCCTTCAAGGTGGCCAAACACGTCAAGTCGAATGCCGTTGTCTATGCCAAGAACGGGCAGACCGTAGGCATCGGTGCCGGCCAGATGAGCCGGGTGGATTCCGTCCGGATCGCCGCGATCAAGGCTGAGGACGCTGCAAAGGCTCTGGGTCTTTCCGAACCGATGACACATGGATCTGCGGTCGCGTCCGAAGCCTTTCTACCCTTTGCAGACGGTCTGCTATCGGCCATAGCCGCCGGCGCTCGAGCTGTTATCCAGCCCGGTGGTTCGATGCGCGATGACGAAGTCATTGCGGCGGCAGACGAAGCCGGTATCACGATGGTCTTTACCGGCATGCGGCATTTCCGGCACTAGCCGGAATGCACCCACTCAAACAGGACGGTCGGCCGGATAAGGCGTCTTGATGAGGATGATCAGGCCCACCACCAGAAACGCAATCAGCGCCATCATGCCGATGCGCGCGGATTGCGTGACGAGCGTGATGGTTCCGACGGCTGCGGGGGCCAGAAACGATGTGGCGCGCCCGGACAGGGCATAGAAGCCGAAGTAACGGCCCGATTCCTCTTCGGTGACGCTTCTGGCGAGATAGGATCGCGACGACGCCTGCACCGGCCCGAAAGCGACACCGACCAGAAGGCCGTAGAGAATATAGGCCTTCTCGGCGGCCGTGCCGAACAGGCCGGCGGAATCCTCTGTTGAAAGCGGGATCAGGCCGAACAGTGTGAAGCCCGGGCCGGTCGAGCAAATACCGATCGTGGCGATGACCAAGCTTATAAGGCTCAGAACGACGATCTTCTTCGATCCGAGCCGTTGATCAAGACGGCTGGCAAACATACAGCCGCCAATCGCCACGACATTGAGAATGATGCCGTAGACACCAAGTTCCAGCGTTTGCCAGGCAAACATGCTGGCAGCAAACGTGCCACCCAGCGCCAGAAGGCCGTTGACACCGTCCTGAAAGATCATCCGCCCGACAAGAAAACGCAGAATGCCGGATCGTTGCCGCAGTTCGCCGATGGTGCTGCGAAGATCGCTGATGCCTGTTCTGATCGCGTTGCCCATCGACATCACGGCCTTGGGCGCGTCGGGCGTGAAGAAAAACATCGGTAGAATGAAGATTAAGTACCAGACGGCGGCGATTGGTCCGGTGATGCGGGCGTCCTCACCCTGCGCCGCGTTGAGACCAAAAAGCGGATCAATGCCCAGTGCTGTCTTTCCGGTAACAGGATTTCCAGCCAACAGCGTCACGACAGCAATCAGAACAATCATGCCG
This sequence comes from Pararhizobium sp., assembly GCA_030655075.1. Lineage (GTDB taxonomy): Bacteria > Pseudomonadota > Alphaproteobacteria > Rhizobiales > Rhizobiaceae > JAURWE01. Next base: position 306,979 of record JAURWE010000058.1, on the reverse strand, counting down.
CCGAGATAACCCAGCCCCCAGGCAATGTTGGAAATCTTTCCAATGGATTTTTCTTCGACCAGTCGGCTCATCATGGAATCGTTGAAGACGATCGAGAACTCGGCGGCGATCGTCGCCAGAATAATGAATAGCATCGGATAAAGAAGAGCGCCGCCCGGTGCCGCATACCAGAGGCCCCAAAGAGACACGATCTTGATGAGTGCAAAGAAGGCGATCCAGGGTTTCCGTGGTCCGGTGGCGTCGGCGATCGATCCCAGAACCGGTGAAAGGACCGCGATCACCAAACCGGAGATCACCAGCGTGTAGCTCCACATCGCCTGGCCATGGGCTGGATCGGCCGTCAGGCGGGACACAAAATAGGGACCGAAGATGAAGGTGACGATGACGGTGAAAAAAGGCTGAGCAGCCCAATCGAACAACATCCAGCCGCCAAGCCCGAGCCGGGATGTTCTCGGGCTCTGTTCAGTCTCAACAATGGATTTGTCCAAATCGGTCTCCCGGCAATCCGGCACGACGCAGCAGGGGCCTGCACCGAACCGGACTGTGTCACCTGCTCCGCTTCTGTGCAAGATCACCCAGAAGACCTGCTGCAACGCTGATCTTTGCCAGTGTTATTTCGCCGGATTCAGTCAGCTGGCTGAGCTGCTCTCCGATCCTGCCAAGCCGTTCGGTATCGCCGCTTTCTTTGGCCTTCTGGTCGGTGAGTGCCGACATCGTAATGTCGCGCCGGGCGTTGGAAATATCACTGACGCTGCGCGCCAGTGCCATCGCTTCATACTGGTCGGTAACAGAGATGCGCTGGGCGGAGGCGAGGAGGCCGGCGATCCGCAGCTTCTGGGTCGTGCCGAAATAACCCTGCGCAGTTTTGGTCAGGGACGCACCGCTTTCCGCAGAAATTTGCATCACCTCCGGTACAAGCGTGGTGGTAGCCAGGGTTGTGAGCTTTTCCGCCAGATCGGCAGGGACACCATTAAGCTTGAAGTACTCTGCCCGTTGTTGGGCGTTTTCGGACATATAGTCCGGGATCACACCCGGCAGTGCCGGCTTGAGTTTTTCGAGCGCCATGCGGATGTTCTTGACGACCTGATCGATCGGCTCATCGACCATGTGCGTTTTCAGGAGCAGGTCGGTGACCGTCGCGAAGATGCGGCCAATGTCCTCGTAGAGTTCGTTCTGGATCGAGCCCGGCACCAGGGTGTCGAGCGCATCGACGTCCGCGTAAAGCGCATCGAGACCATAGCCGTGACGGGCGAGATAGGCTGCCTTCACCACATCGGCGGCTGTGAAGCCTGTTGCATCGGTGAGATTGCTGACAAAAGCCGGGCCACCGCGGTTGATGACGTCGTTCGCCAGCAGCGTCGCAATGATCTCGCGGCGCAGACGGTGGTTCTGAATGTCCTTCAGATGTGCCTTTTGCATTTTCTCCGGGAAGTACCCCTCCAGCGTCTCGCTGAGATAGGGATCGTCAGGCAGCGAACTGCGGATGATGTCTTCGGAAAGCACGATCTTTGCATAGGACAGGAGAACGCCGATTTCCGCACGCGTCAAAGGTTTTCCAGCCTGATAGCGCTCGCTGAGCACGATATTCGATGGCAGCAGCTCTACCCTGCGATTGAGATTGCCGTCGGCCTCAAGCCGATTCATCAGCCGGGTCAGAGACGTTCTGTTTTCCAGACCCTGGCGCTCCACCAGCGAGATCGCCAGAGACTGGAGATAGTTGTTGCGCAGCACCAGGCCGGCGACTTCGTCTGTCATCGACGCCAGCAAGGCGTTGCGCTTGCTGCGCGTCAAACGGTCATCGCGCATGGCGGATGCCAGGGCGATCTTGATGTTAACCTCGACGTCGGACGAGTTGACGCCGGCCGAGTTGTCGATGGCATCCGAGTTGCAGCGGCCGCCGGCAAGGCCGAAACCGATGCGGCCGCGTTGTGTCACGCCCAGGTTGGCGCCTTCGCCGATGACTTTGGCACGGACGTCTTCGGCCGTGATGCGGATCGCATCGTTGGCGCGGTCACCGACCTCAGCATCAGTTTCTGTCTGACCACGGATATAGGTGCCGATACCGCCGAACCAGAGCAGATCGACGGGCGACTTGAGGATTGCGGTGATGATTTCGAGCGGCGTTACCTTGTTTCTGTCCATTCCGATCGCCGCCATAGCCTCAGGCGTCAACGTAACCGATTTTTCCAACCGGGAAATGATCAAGCCGCCTTTGGAAAGCGTCGTACGGTCGTAATCCTGCCAGCTTGATCGTGGAAGTGCGAATAAGCGCGCACGCTCGGCGAAGGATCGTTCCATATCCGGATTTGGATCGATGAAAATATCGCGGTGGTCGAAGGCTGCGAGCAGGCAAATCTTGGGGGACAGCAGCATGCCGTTGCCGAAGACGTCTCCCGACATGTCACCGACGCCGGCGACCGTGAACGGCGTCGACTGGATGTCGGTGTCCATTTCGCGGAAGTGGCGCTTGACGGCTTCCCAGGCGCCACGCGCGGTGATTCCCATCTTCTTGTGGTCGTAGCCGACCGAGCCGCCGGAGGCGAACGCATCGTCGAGCCAGAAATCGGCTTCCTGCGCCAGGCCGTTGGCCGTGTCGGAAAATGTCGCGGTGCCCTTGTCGGCGGCAACAACGAAGTAGGGGTCGTCCCCGTCAAGCCGCAAGGTATCGGCGGGCGGGACGACGTCCTGTCCGACGATGTTGTCGGTGATCGACAGCATCGTGCGAATATAGGTCTTATAGGCCTCGGTGCCTGCCCGGAAGATCTCGTCGCGGGTGCCGCCAACCGGGAGCTGCTTTGGGTAGAATCCGCCCTTGGCGCCGACGGGAACGATAACGGCGTTCTTGACCTGCTGTGCCTTCACCAGGCCGAGGACTTCAGTGCGATAGTCCTGTGCGCGATCGGACCAGCGCAGGCCGCCGCGTGCTACCTTACCAAACCGCAGATGCACACCTTCGATCTCGGTGCCGTAGACAAAGATTTCGCGGAACGGTTTTGGCTCGGGAAGACCGTCAAGCTGCTTTGGATCAAACTTGAATGCCAGCATGGCACGCGGCCGTCCGTCGGAATCTGTCTGGAAATAGTTGGTCCGCAGCGTTGCTTCGATCGCATTCACATAACGGCGCAAGATCTTGTCTTCGTCCAGGCTGGGAACGGAGGCGAGTTCGGTCTCGATTGCGGCATGCGTGTCGGCCGAGCGTTTCATCCGGCTTTTTTCCGTCGTTTGCGGATCGAGCCGGATTGCAAAAAGTTTGAATAGATCGGCTGCAATGGCCGGATATTTGTTCAGCGTATCGGCGATGTAATCTTGCGAATAAGTAATGCCCGTCTGTCTGAGATAGCGGGAATAGGCGCGCAGAACGCTGATTTCCCGGGCGTTCAGGCCGGCCAGAAGGACAAGCCGGTTGAAGCTGTCATCGTCTGTCCTGCCGTTCCAGGCTGCAAGGAAGGCGTCTTCCAGCATGGGTGCAATTTTCTGCAGGTTCATCTCGACCCCATCACGGTGGATCAGTTCCATGTCATGGAGAACGACAAGGCGGTCGTCACCCCTGCCGTCCGTGACGCTGATGTCGTAGGTCTGCTCGCTGACGACCCGGAAGCCGAGGTTTTCAAGCAATGGCACGCGGCGTGACAGCGACACCGGCATGCCGGCGTGGAAGATCTTCAGTTCGAGTGAGACGGTGTCGTTGCGGCGCTTCTGGTAAAAGGAAATCCGGATCGGATCGGCAGCGCTGCAGGCGGCGATATCGGCGAGGTCGCCATAGGCCTCCGTGGGCGTGAAAGCCGACTGGTAGGCCTGGCCGACGGCAATATGGGTGCCAGTTCCGCGCGCCAGCAGGCCAAAGCGGTCAATCCAGCGGGTTGCGATGTCGCGAATGGCGTCTTCGAGTTTCGATTGCGGGACGCGCGCAGTCTTGCCGCCGGACCGGCCGATGATGAAATGCACACGCGTCAATCCACCTTCCGGAAAAGCCGGGTAATAGGCCGACACCCGGCCGTCATAGACGGTCTTCAGATAGGTGCCGATCTTCTCGCGCACATCGGAGTCGTATTGTTCGCGTGGAACATAAACGAGAACGGAAACGAAACGGTCGAAATGATCGATGCGCGACAGGACACGGATACGGGGCCGGTCGGCCAGTTCGTTGATCTGCTCGCAGAAGGTTGCCAGCAGGCTCGTATCGATTTGGAAGAGATCGTCACGCGGGTAGGATTCCAGCGTGTTCATCAGCATCTTGCCGGAATGGCTGTGGGGATCGTAGCCGAAATGGTCGGTTATTCTGGCAATTTTGGAGCGCAGCAAAGGGATATCGGCTGCAGCCTTGGTATAGGCGGTTGATGTAAAGAGACCGACGATCCGCAGTTCGCCAACGACCTTGCCATCCGCATCGAAGCGCTTGACGCCGACATAGTCCATATAGGCGCGTCTATGGACGACGGATTTCACGTTGGCCTTGGTGACGATCAGAAAGTCGGGTCCATCGAGAAATGCCAGGATTTCCGGGGTGGTGGTGACAGCATCCTTGCCCTGGCGCAGGACACGCACGTCCGGGTCGGAGAGTATACCAAGGCCGACGCCGCTGCCGCGCTCGACCGTCGCGTACTCGCCCTTGCCGGTATAGGTGTATTCGCGCATACCCAGGAAGGTGAAATTGTTTTCACGAAGCCATTTGAGGAATGCCAGTGCCTCGTCACGATCGCTCTTCTTGCGCGATGCAGTGTATGCCTCGAGCTTGGCCATGACATCATCAAGCAGCGTCCGCATCGGGACCCAGTCCTGGACCGCCTGGTGCACATGCTCCAGCACACTGGCCAGGCGTGTTTTCAGGTCGCCCGCTTCGGTATCCGTCAAATGGGCAAGATGGATCTGGATGTGGCTTATCCGGCTATCGGCACTGCCTGGGTCGTCGGTCGAGAAAAGCCGGGGTGCTTTTCCCTTTTCGAGGACGATGATGGGATGAATGGCGAGATGAATGTCGCGATGAGTGGTGGTGACTTCGCCCATGACGGAATCATAGAGAAACGGCATGTTGCGGTCGGTGACCGTGAGTATCGAAATCGGTGATCCCGACACGCGGATATCGTCGATCGTCTCGATCGAGATACCCGGTCCCTTGCCGTTCCATGCATCGATCTTGGCCTTGGCATGGGCAGCTGTAAGGGCCAGCATCTCAGCCGAATAGCTGTTGAGGTCGTCATTGCTGGCACGGCCAAACATGATGTCGGGTGCGATGAAGTCTTTTCCGAGTTTTGCGGCAGCGTCCGTCGCGGCTTCGATCTGTTTGTCGCGCTTCGGGTTATATTTTGCACCCATGACTGTTCCCCCTTAGGCCCCTAATAGACTGACCCTATCAGAATATTAGTCATTTGCGATTATATTAGTTGATTCCTCAAGTTCTGGTCATTTTCTGACGGAACTGGCCGGAATCGTCGCGGTTTTTTGCGATATTCTCTGAAAAGCGGTTTGTTTGATAGAGCAGTAACGACTTTTTTCGTTTCGGCAATTTTCTGACTTTGGCAGGACCTGTTGACATGATTATGAAGGCGCGTGATCAAAGGATACTGAGGGCGACGGAAATTGCAGATGTCTGAAAGTCAGTCCGGAGCGGTTATTGTCATATCCAGCCATGTCGTTCGCGGCACGGTGGGAAACCGCGCCGCCGTTTTCGCGCTTGAGACACTGGGCCTGCCGGTCTGGGCCGTGCCGACGGTTATTCTGACCTGGCATCCCGGCCATGGAAAATCGACGCGCATCACCATTGGTGCTGACGATTTCGATCACGTAATCGACGATTTGCTGCGCGCGCCCTGGCTTGGAGAGGTCAAGGCGGTGCTGTCGGGCTATCTCGGAAGTGCCGGCCAGGCGGCAGCCGTTGCCCGGCTGGTCACGGGGCTGCGGCAGCACACACCTGAACTCTTCTATGTCTGCGATCCGGTTATCGGCGATGTGGGCGGACTATATGTACCTGAAACAACCGCCATCGCGATCCGCGATAGCCTGGTGCCGCTTGCCTCTTTGTCGACGCCGAACCGGTTTGAGCTGGAATGGCTGTGCGGCGCGCCTCTCGATAGCAACACAGCCATCATGGAAGCGGCGCTTTCGCTTGGGCCATCGCGTATGCTGGTGACATCGGCTATCCCGATGATGAGCGGCAGCACCGGCAATCTCTATCTGAGCGGCAATCACGCGCTCCTGGCCGAGCACCGGCTCGTCGACAATCCCCCGAATGGAACGGGTGACCTTCTGGCGGCGGTTTTCCTCGCGCGGCTGCTGGAGGGGCTTCCGGAAGAAAGGGCGTTGCAACTGGCAACAGCCAGCGTTTTTGAAGTTGTTGCCCGCACCGTGCGCCGGGGATCTGACGAGCTGACACTCGAGTTTGATGCGTCCAGCCTGCAGACGCCGATGGCTTTGGTGCAGATGCGCCGCCTCATGCATCCCGCCCAGCGCCGACGACCGTGACATTTTCATCCGTTGAAATCCAGAACCAGCCGGAGTATCGAATTCCCATGGCACCTTTCCCTGACGACCTTTTGAACGGCTATAGAAACTTCATGAGCGGCCGTTTTACGGAGCAGCACAAACGCTACAAGACGCTGGCCGACAGCGGCCAGAAACCGCAGACACTTGTCATCGCCTGTTGCGACTCCCGCGCAGCACCGGAAACGATTTTCGACAGCGGCCCAGGCGAACTTTTCGTCGTGCGGAACGTCGCCAACCTGATGCCGCCCTATGAGCCGGACGGCCAGTATCACTCAACGTCCGCAGCCTTGGAGTTTGCGGTTCAGTCGTTGCGGGTCCGCGATATCGTCGTGATGGGGCATGGCCGCTGCGGTGGTATCAAGGCGGCTCTGGATACGGAGTCCGAGCCGCTGTCTTCAGGCGATTTCATCGGAAAATGGATGAACCTGCTAAAACCTGCCACGGAGCAGATCCAAGGCAACGAACTGATGACCGCCAGTGAACGGCAAACGGCGCTTGAGCGCGTGTCGATCCGCAACTCGCTTGCCAATCTGCGTACGTTCCCCTGCGTTTCTATTTTGGAGGAACGCGGCAAGCTGAAGCTGCATGGCGCCTGGTTCGATATCTCGACGGGCGAGCTCTGGGTCATGGACGGCAAAACCGGCGACTTCATCCGTCCGCAGTTGTAATTTTCAGCAGCGCAGGGAAAACAAAAAGGCTGCAATCCATGTTGCAGCCTTTTTTGCTGAGATAAATGGCTTTGCTCAGCCGCCGTCGATCTGTGCCCCGATCAGGGCGATCGCCTGCTGGTAAACGCTGGCTGCGTTCCAGCCCTGAATTGCGCCGAAATTGCCTTCTCCTGGCTGATAACCACCGCCGGCGCTCCAGCCATGGCCACGCAGGAAGTTTGCGGTCGACGCCAGAGCATCGGCTTTCGAGCGGACCATGTCGATATGGCCGTTGCCGTCACCATCGACACCGTATTTCAAAACGTTTGCCGGCAGGAACTGTGTCTGGCCGATTTCGCCATGAGCTGCACCGCGCGCGGTGGGGCTGAGATCGCCGCGCTGCACGAGTTTCAGCGCTGCATAGAGCTGATCGGTGAAGAATGCCGAACGCCGGCAGTCGTAAGCGAGAGTCGCGACGGCGGACAAGGTGTGTTCTTTGCCGAGGAATCCGCCGAAGCCGGTTTCCATGCCCCAGATTGCCAGAAGCGGGCCGGCCGGAACGCCATAACGCTGTTCGATACGGCTGAACAAGGCCGCGTTCTGGGCCTTCATTTTCTTGCCGCGAGAAATGATCGCAGCGCCACCGCGCTTCTGCATGAACTGGTTGAGCGAAAGCTTGAAGCTCTTCTGGCCGCGGTCGGCGCGGATCGTCGCCTTTGCATAGCCGACATTGCTGAAGGCGCTGTCCAAAACCGAGGACTTGATGCCGTTGCCGGCAGCCTCCTGCTTGAAATCCTGCACCCAGGCATCGAAGCCCTGCGCATTGTTGCCGCACTGGGCCGCCATTGCCGTGGCAGGCACGGATGCCGTCACCAGCAATGCCGTCACGATTGCAAATAGGCCGTTCGCCTTGTTCATGGAAAAACCCCGTTCTAAGATCCAAAGTGTGTTGCCGTAGAGGATGCTTGTCTTGGCAGCGTATTTTACGGCTGGGAACAGGTCAAAAATCCGCGCAACATGATTTTCTTCAATAGCCAATGGTACAGACGCAGATGAGAACCCGCATTTCACATGACGCATCATGCGGGTTCTTTATTCCTGAAAAGCGATTCGCGATCAAGCGGCTTGTTTTCTGGACTTTATCAGGCCGCGGCTGATGAGCAGCTCGGCAATCTGAATGGCGTTAAGGGCAGCGCCCTTGCGCAGGTTATCCGATACGATCCACATGTTCAGGCCGTTCTCGACCGTGGCGTCCTCGCGGATGCGCGAGATGTAGGTGGCATCTTCGCCGGCGGATTCGTACGGCGTGATGTAGCCGCCGTCTTCCTTCTTGTCGATGACGAGGCAACCGGGTGCTTCGCGCAGGATATCGCGGGCCTCGTCAGCCGAAATCTCGTTTTCGAACTCGATGTTGACCGATTCCGAATGACCGATGAAGACGGGGACCCGCACGGCCGTGCAAGTCAGCTTGATCTTCGGATCGAGGATCTTCTTGGTTTCGGCCATCACCTTCCATTCTTCCTTGGTGTAGCCGTCTTCCATGAAGCTATCGATGTGCGGAATGACGTTGAAGGCGATGCGCTTGGTGAACTTCTTTGATTCGACCGGATCGGCAACGAAGACGGCGCGGGTCTGGTTGAACAGTTCGTCCATGCCATCCTTGCCGGCGCCGGACACCGACTGATAGGTCGATACGACGACGCGCTTGATCTTGGCGTGGTCATGCAGCGGCTTCAGCGCGACGACCAGTTGAGCTGTCGAGCAATTCGGGTTGGCGATGATGTTGCGCTTGCGGAAACCTTCGATCGCATTCGGATTGACCTCCGGAACGATCAGCGGAACGTCCTGATCGTAGCGCCAGGCCGAGGAGTTGTCGATGACGACGCAGCCCTGCTGGCCGATCTTCGGCGACCACTTCTGCGAGATCGTGCCGCCGGCAGACATCAGGCAGATATCGGTGTCGGAAAAATCGTAATTGTCGAGGTTCTTCACCACGAGCGTCTTGTCACCATAGGACACTTCGGTGCCGTGGGAACGGCTAGACGCAAGCACGACGACTTCGTCTGCCGGAAAATCCCGTTCTGCGAGAATGTTGAGCATCTCCCGGCCGACATTGCCGGTTGCGCCCACGACTGCGATCTTGAAACCCATTGGTCTGCTCTCTTTCTCTGTCTCTCCGCTGGTGGTGAGTGAGAAACCGAGGCGCAAGCCTCAAGTCTCCTGTCCCGGGCCTTACCGGGGAGAGAGCGGTGGCCAGAGACGTCAGACGGTTTTCGTCGTCGTTTTGGCCACGTTTTTGGAATTGAAAGAAAAGTCGCGTACGCGCCCGGCGGTGAAAGCCGGGGCGATCAGTGCAGCAATGGTCAGACCGAAGCGGCGCATTGTGGTTCCTTTTCTGCCGTTGCTCATACGCTTTTTTGCCGCAGAGTCAACCAATCAGCCAAACAACATAGGCCGGATTTTCGTGTCCACGAGCTCAACAGTCGCGCGGCCTTAGACGAAAGTCATAAGCCGAAAGCACTGGTGCCGCGCCTTTCAGAATTCTGTCATCCTGTTAGTCGGGAGCGCTCTGTCTGCTGATCAAGGGAGGATCGGCGGAGATTTGGGAGTGTGAGGAATGCCGTTTCAAAGTGGAGGACATTACAAATGGCGAATGTTGCGACAACGGCCGGTGAAAAAGCCCGGCCCATGACGGGGGAGGAGAAGAAGGTCATCTTCGCGTCCTCGCTCGGAACCATCTTCGAGTGGTACGATTTTTATCTTTATGGTTCGCTTGCCGTCTACATCGGCGCGACCTTCTTCAGCCAATATCCGGAAACGACCCGCAACATCTTCGCCTTGCTCGCATTTGCCGCCGGCTTCCTGGTGCGGCCGTTCGGCGCGCTGGTTTTCGGGCGTCTCGGCGACCTGGTCGGACGTAAGTATACGTTCCTTGTGACGATCCTGATCATGGGCCTGTCGACGTTCCTCGTCGGTATCCTGCCGGGCGCTGCCACCATCGGTATTGCTGCACCGATTCTGCTCATCGTTCTTCGTATGCTTCAGGGCCTGGCTTTGGGCGGCGAGTATGGCGGTGCAGCGACCTATGTCGCTGAACACGCTCCGCACGGGAGGCGCGGCTACTTCACCTCCTGGATCCAGACGACGGCGACGCTCGGCCTCTTTCTCTCGCTGGTGGTTATCCTGCTCGTTCAGTTTGCTTTGGGCAAGGAAGCCTTCGCTGCCTGGGGCTGGCGCATCCCGTTTCTTCTGTCCTTCGTTCTCCTTGGCGTCTCCGTCTGGATCCGCCTGAAAATGAACGAATCCCCGGCCTTCAAGAAGATGAAGGAAGAGGGCAAGGGCTCGAAGGCGCCACTTACCGAAGCCTTCGGGCAGTGGAAAAATGCCAAAATAGCTCTTCTCGCGCTGTTTGGCGCCGTCGTCGGTCAGGCCGTGGTCTGGTATTCGGGCCAATTCTACGCGCTGTTCTTCCTGCAGAATATTCTGAAGGTCGACGGTCAGGCCGCCAATATGATGGTGGCGGTTTCGCTGCTGCTCGGTACCGGCTTCTTCGTCTTTTTCGGCTGGCTATCCGACAAGATCGGCCGCAAGCCGATCATCATGGCAGGCCTGCTGCTCGCCATGTTGACCTACTTCCCGCTGTTCAAGGCCATGACTTCATCGGCCAACCCGGCGCTTGCCGAAGCGCAGGCAACGGTGCGGGCAACGGTCAGTGCCGATCCGGCGGACTGCAAGTTCCAGTTCAATCCGACCGGAACAGCCAAGTTTACGACATCCTGCGATATCGCCACGTCATTCCTGACGCGCAACTCGGTTCCTTATGACGTGGTGCCGGGGGCCGCTGGCACGCCAGCAACCGTGAAAATCGGAAGCACGACGATCAACAGCTATGACGTAATCGCAGCTGGTGACCAGGCAAAGGCTCTGGGCGGTGCGTTTGAAAAGCAGATTAACATGGCGCTCCACGATGGCGGTTATCCGCTGGTTCGTGGTGTTGCCAAGGTTCCGGATTCGAAACTGGATGCCTTTATAGCCGCCAATCCGGAGCTTGCTCTGGATGCTGCCAAGATCCGTGCAGGGGAAAAGACGGCTGTACCGGCCGACAAGCTGGTGGCTGACAAATTGCTGACTGCTGATGAAGCTGCAGGCGTCACCGAGATGGCCGTCTATTCGGTTCCCGGTGGCGGCACCTACGCCATGGTTGCCGATCCGGCCCGCGTCAACTGGATCATGACGATCGCCATTCTGACGGTCCTCGTGATCTATGTGACGATGGTTTACGGACCCATCGCTGCGCTGCTGGTCGAGATGTTCCCGACCCGCATCCGGTACACAGGCATGTCGCTGCCATACCACATCGGCAACGGCTGGTTCGGTGGCCTGCTTCCGGCAACGGCGTTTGCGATGAGCGCAGCACAGGGCGACATCTACTATGGTCTCTGGTATCCGATCGTCTTTGCGGGAATCACGCTGGTCATCGGCATCCTCTTCCTGCCGGAGACAAAGGACCGCGACATCCACACGATGACCTGATCAGCCTCCTCTGCCTGTCAAATGAAACCCGGCGCAGCGATGCGCCGGGTTCTTTTGGTTCAGGGTGCGACCGGGAAACTGCTCTTCGGGCGCGGCCAGCCTTTGTCATCGAAGCGGAACAGCCAGTTTCGTCCGGCAAAGATGAAGGCGGTGATCAGGGCTGTCCACAGTCCCGTCAAGAGACCGGCAGCCACATCGCTCGGGTAGTGCGCGCCGACGACGACACGGGTGATGCCGATTGTCAGGGCCCCCAGCGCAAAAAGAATGCGCAGTCTCGGAACCAGCATCGAGTAGGCGCCGAAGAAAGCGCCGACGGCAGCGGAATGACCAGACGGGAAACTCTGGAACACCCAATCGTGGCCAGAGAGGAACGAGAAGCTGTGGGCACCGTACTGGGAAAACAGCTCCGGCCTTGCTCGACCGATGATAAGTTTGGCCAGATGAACGATGGCGCTGGCGCTGCCAATGGTCACGAGGAAATAGAGAGCCAGCCGCCAGGCGGTTTTGGTTCTGGAGGAAAAGCCGTCGCTGCGCGCCACCCGGTGCAGAATATAGGCGACGATGACGATCGAGCCCGACCCATAGATCATCCAGGAAAAGGTGCCGAAGTCGGTGATGCTCTGGTTGAAGGTAACGAAGACGTCTGGAAGCGCTTGTGCTCGCTGCGAAACCGCGCCGTCAAACGGCAGGAGTGCGGCGACCAGAACAATGGCTGCCAGCAGAAGCCATGCCGATGAGGAGAGAGAGCGGTTCATAAAAGTGCTTTCAAAGCTGGCTTGTCCGGCCTTTTAAGTGTGGAAAGGCGGGGAACAATCAACCCCTCAACGGAAAACGGCACCAAATCCACGGGAATTCGGTGCCGTTTTCGTCATTGCAGATCTGATGGGCCGGCGTTAGCCAACGAGCGCCTTGAACTCGGCGAGGATCGCATCGCCCATTTCCACGGTGCCGACCTGGCGGGCGCCATCGGCCATGATGTCGCCGGTGCGGATGCCCTTGTCGAGAACATTGGCGATCGCCTTTTCCAGCTGGTCGGCATCGCTGACCAGATTGAACGAGTAGCGCAGGCACATGGCAAAGGATGCGATCATGGCGATCGGGTTGGCGATACCCTTGCCTGCAATGTCCGGTGCAGAGCCGTGCACTGGTTCGTAGAGGGCCCTGCGCTTGCCGGTCTTGCCATCAGGAGCGCCGAGCGAGGCAGATGGCAACATACCGAGCGAGCCGGTCAGCATGGCGGCGACGTCCGAGAGCATATCGCCGAAGAGGTTGTCGGTGACGATGACGTCGAACTGTTTTGGAGCGCGCACCAGCTGCATGCCGCCGGCATCGGCCAGCATGTGCTCCAGCTGGACGTCGGAATATTTGGCCTTGTGCGTTGCCGTGACCACCTGGTTCCACAGAACGCCTGATTTCATCACATTGCGCTTTTCCATCGAGCAGACGCGGTTGTTGCGTGTGCGCGCCAGTTCGAACGCCACACCGGCGATGCGCTCGATCTCGTAGGTGTCGTAGACCTGCGTGTCGATGCCGCGCATCTGGCCGTTGCCGAGATCGATGATCTCCTTGGGCTCGCCGAAATAGACGCCGCCGGTCAGTTCACGCACGATCAGGATATCGAGGCCCTCGACCAGCTCGGCCTTCAGCGACGAGGCGTCCGAGAGCGCCGGGTAGCAGATGGCGGGGCGTAGATTGGCAAACAGCTGCATGTCCTTCCGGAGGCGCAGAAGGCCTGCTTCAGGGCGAACCTCATAGGGCACAGTGTCCCACTTGGGACCCCCGACCGCTCCGAACAGCACGGCGTCGGCATCCATTGCCTTTTCCATGTCGGCATCGGAAATGGCGGCGCCATGGGCGTCAAAGGCTGATCCGCCGACCAGACCTTCATCGGTTTCGAAATTTCCATCGCGCTCGTCGTTCATGAACGCGATGATCTTGCGAACTTCCGCCATCGCTTCGGGCCCAATTCCATCACCAGGAAGGAGAAGCAGCTTGCGCGTCGTCATGAGAGGCCTCTTTTTAAAGAATGTTTGTGTTGGCGCGTTCTTAAACACAGGAGCCGTCTAATTCAAGCATGTGCAACGCCTGGCCCTGTCCGGAGCGACAAACCGGTTACAGGCATTTTGCCCGAGCTTGAAGCAGGGCGGTGCAGGCTCGAAATTTTTCTTGACAGTGATAGTCCTCTTTTGTTTTATGATTCATATCAGTGCTTTGACCGTGCCGGATAAATCTATGCTCGTTTGCAGCTGCAATTTCATAACTGAAAAAGAGATCGAAGATACGATCATCGGTCTTCTCGATGAAGACTGTTGGCAGTTGATCGTGCCGGCCAAAGTCTATCATGCGATGGAAAAAAGAGGCCGTTGCTGCGGCTGTTTTCCGAACGTCGTTGACCTGATTATTCGCACCACACAACACTATCATGCCTGCCGCCACTCGACGGAAGCTGAGATATTTGATTTCATGGACCGCCTCAAACGATTCCATGAAGAAAATAGGAGAGCGGACATTGAAAGGCGACAAAACAGTCATAGAGCGGCTTAACGAGGCGCTCTATCTAGAACTTGGTGCTGTCAATCAGTACTGGCTCCATTATCGCCTGCTTGACGACTGGGGCTTTACGCTTCTTGCCAAAAAAGAACGCGCCGAATCCATCGAGGAAATGCAGCACGCCGATCGTATCATCGAGCGTATCATTTTCCTGGAAGGCCACCCCAATCTTCAGACCGTCGGTCCGCTTCGCATTGGCCAGAACGTCAAGGAAGTGCTCGAAGCCGATCTTGCTGGCGAATATGACGCCCGCACGGCCTACAAGCGATCCCGCGAAATCTGTCACGATGCCGGCGACTACGTAACGATGAAGCTGTTCGAAGGACTTCTGGCGGATGAGGAAGGTCACATCGACTTCCTCGAGACCCAGCTGGAACTGTTGAACAGCATTGGTGCGGAGAAATACGGCCAGCTGAATTCGTCTCCCGCAAGCGAAGCGGAATAAGCGATACACACGAAATACAAATGCCCGCCTGGTTTCAGGCGGGCATTACGACCAAATTTGGCATCGTCGGCCGATTCCGTGCCATCCTCGCCTCTCTCATCCAGCGCTCTGTTGACAACGTCCCGACGAAGCCGGAATGTCCCCACCATCGGGACGAACAGCGTCGGGAGGACATGTGTCTATGCGCGCGTTTATCGGTTTTTCAGCCTTTTTCTTTCTTGCCACCGCGACAGCGCTTCCAGCCGTCGCCGCCGAAACCAGTCGCGCGATCAAGACCACAGCCGACAGCGATTATTTCGGCTTCGATCTGCGAACCGTGCAGGACGTGACGCTCGATCAGTGCGAGACCACCTGCGTCGATGACCAGTCCTGCAAGGCCTTCACCTACAATCCCAAGGTGAAGTGGTGCTTCCTAAAATCCGATTTCAACCAGCTGAACGCCTTCCCCGGCGCCATTGCCGGCAAGGTCGTCACGGTCAGCGGCGAAGCCGATATCGGTGCGCCGGGCAGCCTGACCTTCATCACTCAGCAGATGCTCGATGACGCGCGCAGCCAGAAGTCCAACCTGACGCTGTCCGACCAGCAAAAGCTTATCGGATTCGAGACGCTGAAGGCTGTTGCCGGCTCTGCGGCGAATGCCGGCCGGATCGACAATGCGATCGAAGCTTACAAGGCAGCCCTGGCCATTTCACCTGACGATGGCGCGCTCTGGATCGAAACCGCCCGCGCTTCGGTCCGCCGGGGCGCCAGCCTTTCCGCGATCGGCCAGGGTACCCTGGCCGCCATCAATGGCTATCAGCTGAGCCGCACGGCAACCGCCCGCGCCGATGCCATAGCCGCGCTGGCCGGCACGTTGCAGGCAGCCGAAAACTTCCGTCCAGCCCTTGACGCCTACAAGGCCAGCCTGGCTCTGGCCGACGTCCCGGCCGTGCGCGCCGCCTACAGCGACCTGAAGGCCCGCCAGGGCTTCCGCATCGTCGGCAACACCACCGATTCCGACAGCGCCACGCCGCGCGTCTGCGTCCAGTTTTCCGATCCTCTGGTGAAGATCGGCACCGATTATTCCAGTTTCGTGACGCTCGACGGCGCTGCCCCCAAGGCGGTGGAAGCCAAGGCCAGCGACATCTGCGTCGAGGGCCTGACCCATGGGCAGCGCTACAAGCTGTCGCTGCGCGCGGGCCTGCCGTCCTCCGTCGGCGAGACACTGGAAAAGCAGGTCGATCTCGAAGTCTATGTTCAGGACCGCTCGGCAACCGTCCGCTTCACCGGCGACAGTTTTGTGCTGCCGGGCACGGCGCGCCGTGGCATTCCGATCGTTTCGGTCAACACCGACAAGGCTGCCCTGAAACTCTATCGCGTCGGCGACCGCAGCATCGCCTCGCTGCTGACCACATCGCAGTTCCTGACCCAGATGGACGGTTATAGTGCGCAGCGCATTCAGGACGAAAGCGGCGAACTTGTCTGGCAGGGAACGATCGACATCGATCAGGAGCTGAACAAGGACGTCGTCACCAGTTTCCCGGTCGATGAAGCGCTTCCGAAGCGCAAGCCCGGCATCTATGTTCTGGTCGCGGATCTTGCAAAAAGCACGAAGGACTATTGGGAAACGCAGGCGACGCAATGGTTCGTCGTCTCCGACATCGGCCTCACCACCTACGCCGGCACCGATGGGCTCAATGTCTTCGCCCGTTCGCTCGGCACGGCGAAATCGCTTGCTGGCGTCGAGCTGCAGCTGCTTGCCAAAAACAACGAAATCCTCGGCACGGCAACCACGGATGCACAAGGCCGCGCCACCTTCACCGCCGGCCTGATCCGCGGAACGGCGGCGATGATGCCGGCCGTCATCACCGCCAGACAGGGGGAAGACGACTATGTCTTCCTCGATATGACCCGCGCCGGCTTTGATCTGTCCGATCGTGGTGTGACCGGCCGTGCAGCACCGGGCGCCATCGATGTCCTGACCTGGACCGAACGCGGCATCTACCGCGCCGGCGAGACCGTGCATGTGTCGGCCCTGGCGCGCGACAGCGAGGCAAAAGCCGTCGAAAACCTGCCGCTGACCTTTATCTTCCTGCGGCCCGATGGCGTCGAGGATCGGCGTGAGGTCCGCAACAGCGGCCTGATCGGCGGCTATACGCTCGATCTCGCCCTGCAGACGAACGCCATGCGCGGCACCTGGACCATGCAGATCTTCACCGATCCCAAAGGCACGTCCATCGCCGAAAAGCAGTTCATGGTCGACGACTTCGTGCCGGACCGCATCGAATTCGACATGACCAGCGACCTGAAGGAAATCGACCCGGATCTTCCGGCACCGGTGACCGTCGATGGCCGTTTCCTCTATGGCGCACCGGCTGCGGGTCTCGAGCTCGAAGGCGATGTCAGCATCAAGCCGACCCGCGAGAGCGCCGCCTACAAGGGCTATGTCTTCGGCCTTGCCGATGAGGAAGCCAGCGAAGACACCCGCATTCCGCTTGAAGGACTGGAAGCGCTTGATGAAGACGGCAAGACCACCTTCGATGTGACGCTTGGCGATCTGCCCTCGACGACACAGCTCCTCAACGCCGATATTGTCGTGCGCCTGAAGGAAGCCGGTGGACGGGCGGTCGAGCGCAACCTGACCCTGCCGATCAAGGCCTCAGGACCGATGATCGGCATCAAGCCGGAGTTTTCGGGCGACCTGGCCGAAAATTCCATCGGCAAGTTCCATGTCATCGGCACCGATGCGAACGGCCAGAAACAGGCCATGCCGGGCTTGAGCTGGAAATT
This sequence comes from Pararhizobium sp., assembly GCA_030655075.1. GTDB lineage: Bacteria > Pseudomonadota > Alphaproteobacteria > Rhizobiales > Rhizobiaceae > JAURWE01. Next base: position 289,555 of record JAURWE010000058.1, on the reverse strand, counting down.
GCTGAGCATCAACCGAAACTACCAATGGTACCGCGACGGCACCTCTTGGCGCTATGAGCCGGTGACGACCACGCAGCTGATCACCAGCGGCCGGGTCGATGCGACGTTGGACGGCGGCGATATTTCGGTGCCGGTCAGCTGGGGCCGCTACAGGCTCGAAATCGAGACGGCCGAGATTGACGGCCCGGCATCGAGTGTCGAATTCGATGCCGGCTGGTACGTACAGGCGACATCGACCGAAACCCCGGATGGGCTCGAAATCGCGCTCGACAAGGACAGTTACGCCGTCGGCGACACCGCCAAGCTGAAGATCAGCGCCCGCTTTGCCGGTGAAGTGATGGTCACAGTCGGGGCTGAAAAGCTGGTATCGGTCAGCACGGCCAGTGTCGGTGCCGAGGGTGGCGAGATCGATCTGCCGGTCACAGCGGAATGGGGCGCCGGCGCCTACGTCACCGCCACACTCTTCCGTCCGGGCGACGCCCAGGAAAGCCGCATGCCGATGCGGGCCATCGGCATCAAATGGTTGAAGGTCGATCCCGGCGAGCGCAAGCTTGATGTGAAGCTGGATCTGCCCGAAAAAACCCTGCCGCGCCAGTCCCTCAGCATCCCGATCTCCGTCAAAGGTGCAGAAGCCAGTGAAAACGCCTATATCACCGTCGCAGCGGTCGATGTCGGCATTCTCAACCTCACCCGCTACGAAGCGCCCGATCCGGACGGCTGGTATTATGGCCAGCGCCAGCTCGGCATGGAAATCCGCGACATCTACGGACGGCTGATCGATGGATCGCTCGGCGCAACCGGGCGGTTGCGGACCGGTGGCGATGGCTCCCAGATGCCGATCCAGGGCAACCCGCCAACGGAAAAGCTGGTCGCCTTCTTCTCGGGCCCGGTCAAGCTCGACGAGCAGGGCAAGGCGATCGTCACCTTCGACATTCCGCAGTTCAACGGCACGGCCCGCATCATGGCGGTCGCCTGGTCGAAGACCGGTGTCGGACATGCCAGCGGCGATGTTATCATCCGCGATCCGGTCGTCGTCACCGCCAGCCTGCCGAAATTCCTGGCACCTGGAGACACAGCCGAGTTTCGCCTCGATATCGCCAACACCGATGCACCGGCGGGCGACTACCAGCTGCAGGTGACGAGCAACACCGCCCTATCGGTGGATGCCGAAGCCGCCTCGCAGACCGTGACACTGACGGAGGGCGGCAAGATCGACCTCACCCTGCCTCTGAAGGGCGATCACACCGGCGGCGGCGTCATCTCGGTCAAACTGTCGGATGCCTCCGGCCAGTCCTATGAGCAGTCGCTGATCGTTCCGGTCCGCCCGGCCTCACTGCCGGTAACGATCCGCCGCCCTGTAAAGATCGCACCGAATGCCAGCCTGCTGGTCGATGGCCAGCTTCTGGCCGACAGCGTCCTTGAGGGCGCCTCGGTCAGCCTGAGCGTCTCGCGATCCCCCGCCTTCGACATTCCGGCTCTGCTGATGTCGCTCGACCGCTACCCCTATGGCTGCGCCGAGCAGACGACCAGCCGCGCGCTGCCGCTGCTCTATATGAGCGAGCTTGCACGGCAGTCCGGGATGGTTGAGGACGGCGAGGTGCAGAAGCGCGTACAGGATGCGATCTACCGCGTCCTGTCCTATCAATCGAGTTCCGGCAGTTTCGGTCTCTGGAGCCCCGGCTCCGGCGACCTCTGGCTGGATGCCTATGTGACCGACTTCCTCACCCGGGCCCGCGAACAGCGCTATCAGGTTCCGGAACAGGCCATGCTGCAGGCGCTGGAAAACCTGCAGAATTCGCTGGCCTACGATGTCAACGTCACCGATCAGGGCAACGAGATCGCCTATGCGCTCTATGTGCTCGCCCGCAACCGCAAGGCCGCGATCAGCGATCTGCGCTATTATGCCGACACGAAACTGTCGGAATTCCCGACACCGCTGGCCAAGGCCCATATCGCCGCAGCCCTGTCGCTTTACGGCGATGCGGACCGCTCGATGCGGATTTTCGAGGCATCGATGAACATGGCGACCGGTCTGGTGAATGTCAGCCTCGCCCGCTCCGACTATGGCTCGTCCTTGCGTGACGATGCTGCGGTTCTGGCGCTGGCCGCCGAAAGCCGCCCAGTTCCGGCGATCATTCCGGAACTGTCGAAGATCGTTGCCCGCGAATGGGAGCAGAAAACTTACACGAGCACGCAGGAACAGGCCTGGATGCTGCTGGCCGCCCGGGCGATCCAGAACGGCGACACGGATCTGAAGCTTGAGATCAACGGCGTGCCGCAGTCGGGCACCTACTCGAGCCGCATCGCCGGTGACGACCTGCTGGCTGATCCGGTCACAATCGTCAACCGCACCACGGACTCGGTCTCAGCTGTCGTCACGACCGTTGCGGCGCTTGCCCAGCCCCTGCCTGCCGGCGGCGACGGTTTCAACATCGAGCGGCTGTACTACACGCTCGACGGCGAACCGGCTAATGTCAGCCAGGCCCAGCAGAATGAGCGCTATGTCGTCGTTCTCAAGGTCACCGAGAACAACAACTGGACCTCGCGCATCCTGATTACCGATCTCCTGCCTGCAGGCTTCGAGATCGACAATCCGGGTCTGGTCAACAGCGCGCAGCTCACGAACTTTGACTGGGTCGGCGAAGTCGAGCCTGCCCACACCGAGTTCCGCAGCGACCGCTTCGTGGCCGCCTTCGACCGGTCGTCGGGCGACAACCGCCAGATCACGCTGGCCTATGTGGTCCGGGCGGTTACGCCGGGCACCTACGACCATCCGGCCGCAAACGTCGAGGACATGTACCGTCCGCAGTTCTCGGCCCGGACCGCGACCGGCCGCATGGAAGTCGTGAAGGCGCAGTAAGACAGATGCCGATCCTGCGAAAAATCGGCATCGGCGTTTCGGCCGGCATCCTGCTGGCCGGAGCTGCCGTGTTCGGTTTCGAGGCGGCGGACAAGGCCTTTCCGCCGCCCCTGGACCAGGCAACCATCGTCTCGTCTGAAGTGCTCGATGCCGACGGCCAACTGCTGCGCGCCTTTGCCAGCACCGAGGGCCGCTGGCGTCTGAAGACCACGGCCGCTGATGTCGATCCGCAGTTCGTGCGCATGCTGATCGCCTATGAAGACCAGCGGTTCTGGGAACACAACGGCATCGATCCGCTGGCCCTCGGCCGTGCCGCCCTGCAATTTGTCAGCAATGGCCGCATCGTCTCCGGGGCCTCGACCCTGTCGATGCAGGTTGCCCGCCTGATCGAGCCGCGCGAGAGCCGCTCGTTTGCCGCCAAGGCACGGCAGCTGTTTCGCGCCATCCAGATCGAGCGCCGCCTGAACAAGGCGGAGATCCTCGATCTCTATCTCACCCACGCCCCCTATGGCGGCAATCTCGAAGGGGTCCGCGCCGCAAGCCTGGCCTATTTCGGCAAGGAGCCGCGCCGCCTCACGGTGGCGCAGGCCGCCCTGCTCGTCGCCCTGCCGCAGCTACCGGAAAAGCGCCGCCCGGACCGCCACCTCGCCGCCGCCAAGGCCGCCCGCGAGCGGGTTCTCGCCCGTATGGCGGTCGCCGCAGTCATCGGCGAAGGCGAGGCGGGCCGCGCCGGACTGGAAGACATTCCGGCCAAGCGCCTGCAACTGCCGGCCTATGCGGCGCATCTGGCCGAAGCGGCTCTGCGCAAGGAACCTAGCGTCCGCCAGCATCATACGACCCTGCGGCGCGATATTCAGAGCGGTCTTGAGACTGTTGCACGCGAAGCAGCGGCCAAGCTCGGCCCGAAAGTCTCGATCGCCATGGTCATGGCCGATGCCCGCACCGGCGAAATCGTCGGCGAGGTCGGCTCGGCCGATTATTTCGACGCAAGCCGTTCGGGCTGGATCGACATGACCCGCGTCACCCGCTCGCCCGGCTCGACGCTGAAGCCGTTCATCTACGGCCTCGCCTTCGAGGAAGGCATCGTCAGCCAGGAAACCATCATCGAAGACAGGCCGGCTGATTTCTTCGGCTACCGGCCGCGCAATTTCGACATGAGCTATCAGGGTGATGTCAGCATCCGCCAGGCGCTGCAATTGTCCTTGAACGTGCCGGCCATCCGCCTGCTCGACGCGGTCGGACCGACACGCCTTATGGTCCGGTTTCGCCGCTCGGAGGTCCGCCCGATCCTGCCCGTCAATGAAACGCCAGGTCTCGCCATCGGCCTCGGCGGCGTCGGCATCACCCTGAAAGATCTGGTCCAGCTCTATGCCGGTCTTGCCAATCGCGGCAAGCCGGTGCGGCTGGGCGATGGCATCCAGGGTGAGTCCGGTGTCATCGAAGGCGAACCGCTGCTGGAACCGGTCGCCGCCTGGCACGTCGCCGATGTTCTCTCCGGGGTCATTCCGCCGGCCGGCAGCCGGCAACGCGGCATCGCCTACAAGACCGGCACCAGCTACGGCTACCGCGACGCCTGGTCGGTCGGTTTCGACGGCAAATATGTTCTCGGTGTCTGGGTCGGCCGGCCGGACAATGGCGCCATTCCCGGCCTGACCGGCTATGGCGCTGCGGCCCCGATCCTGTTCGAAGCCTTTGCAAAATCCGGCATCACCATCACCGCTTTGCCGCGCGCGCCGGCAGGCGCCGTGCGCATCGCCCAGACGGAACTGCCGATCAGCCAGCGGCGCTTCGCGATGACCGCCAGTGGCCTGCTTTCGTCTGATATCCGCGAGCCGGCGCCGCAGATCATCTATCCGCCGGAAGGATCGCGTGTTGAACTGGGGGCTGCCAGCGGCGGGGAAATCATGCCGCTTGCGCTGAAACTTCAGGGCGGACGCGCACCCTTCCGCTGGCTCGCCAATGGCAAGCTCCTGCCCGATACGTCAAGACGCCGAACGACACAGTGGCTGCCGGATGGCGCCGGCTATTCCACTCTGACCGTCATCGACGCCGCCGGCCGTGCCGCCAGCGTCGGAGTCTTTATCGACTAATTAGACCGCCGCCCGGGGCCGGGCGACGTCGTTGACGCCCTCCGGATCCGGTGCATTGCCATAGCTCATGCGGCGCATCTGGCCGATCACCCGTTCCATCTCATCATCAGGCAGAACAGGAGGCTCGCCCAGCGTCAGCGCCTGAACATACATGCGCGACAATGTCTCGATCTCGATGCCCATCCACAGCGCACTTTCGAGATCCTTGCCCAGAGAAATCTGGCCATGCTGGCCGAGCAGGCAGGCCGTGCGATCCTTGAGCGCGGTCAGGGCATTGTCGGACAACGCCTGCGTCCCGAAGGTCGCATAACCGGCGCAGCGCACCGTGGTGCCACCGGCTATCCCGGTCATGTAGTGGAAGCTTGGAATGCTCTTGTGGTGGCAGGCGAGCGTCGTCGCGTAGATCGAGTGGCAATGCAGGACGACATTGATATCCGTGCGTTCCCGCAGGATATCTCGGTGAAAGCGCCACTCCGACGAGGGGCGGCGCCCGACATAAGTCCCGTCGAAATCCATCTCGACCAGATCGTCGGGCTGCATCGTGTCGTAGGGCAGCGACGAAGGCGTGATCAGGAATCCACTGTCGGTGCGCACGGAGATATTGCCGGCCGTGCCCTGGTTGATGCCGCTGGAGTTCATTTTCCGGCAGATATCCACCATCTCGCGGCGCAGGGCCGCCATATCGGTTTTTGTGTCGCTCATCTCAATGACCTTTCTGAAGACGTTCGAATGTGTGGGTGCGCGAAAGTTGGCGCCAGCGTTGCGCATATCCGGCCATGGCCTCTACCAGGCCGGGAACGGAAGGAGGGTGTTCGACGGCAATGGGCGCCGGGCAAGTTCGTGCCGTATGTCCGGCCAGCAGCGCGGCACCGGAAGCAACACCGTAACTGTCGAGATTGTAAAGCGTCTCGCGGCCGGGCCTGAGCGCCGCGACCAGCGCGGCATAAAGCGGCTCGCGCAAGAAGCTGCCGTCGAGAACCACAAGCCCGTCACTGCCCAGCGCATCAAGGCATTCGGCCGTCAGGAGCGCCGTATAGATTACCGCCAGTGCCTTGCGCTCATCCGCATCCTGTGGTGCCAAGCCGATAATGCGGCCCTGCCCGGCGCTGCCCGGAAAAAGCCCGCCATCATCACCGAAGGAGGGAAGTGCCAGAGTTCCCCGATCAATCAGGCGCAGGAGGGTTTCGACAGAAACGGCGCGATCATCCGGCTGATCGCCAGCCACATGCGAAAACTCGCGGCCGCCCATGGTCAGCGCGCCACCGACCGGCCGCCCCTGCACATCGCTGTTGCAGGTCATGCCGCGATGTTCGTCCAGCCGCGCAAGTGGCGTCGATGGGCTGAGCGCGACGATCCAGGTCCCTGTTGAAACTACGGTCGCTTCCCTCAGACCGGCTGCCTGGTAGCGATAGAAATTGGCGCTGCTGTCGTGAATTCCGGCAATAATCTCCAGATTCACAGGCAAGCCAAAACGCTGCGACAGTGCCGGTCTGATCGTACCGATCCGATCCCAAGCCGCCGCAAACGGCGGCATCAACCGTTCCCATCCGCATGTCGAAACGATCGGCGCCCAGCGCTGCTCGGCTACATTCCAGAAGTGCGACTGCGCCCCGAGAAAGGTTGCCTCCGATACGGCGACGCCCGACAGCCGCCAGGCCCAGTACTGCGGCACGCCCAGATACCATTGCGCCCGGGCAAAAGCCTCCGGCTCGGCCTGCTGCATCCAGAAAAGTTGCCGCGCCTGATGCGTGGCGCCGAGCATGACGGCGCTGCCGCGATCGAGAAACGAGCCGGACAGCGGCAGATACGCCTGCTGGATGCCGTCCGGCAGGGATTGCTCATAGTCGATCATCGGAAGCACGGCTCCGCCATTCGCGGCATCCGGATCGGGCCCGACGAGGACGCCGCCCGAGCCGTGACCGGAGCAGACGAACGACGATACCTCGTGCCGCTCGCAAAGCGCAGCCAGAGACGCAAAGACCCAATCTCCCAGACCGTTGAGATCGTGGTGACGCCACGGCGGCCCGGCTTGCACCGGGTTTGCAATGGAAAGCGTTTCGAGCACTTCGCCCGTTTGCGACACGGCGCTCAGCTTGACATTGGTCTTGCCGATATCGAGCACGGCGACGCGAGCTTCAACCCCTCCTCGCGCTACTTCCGTCATTGCCATGTCTGCTGTACTCCGAACGATCAGATCAGACCGTACTGGCTGGCCTTGTTGCGCAGGAACGGCAGACCATTGCCCATGACCTCTTCCTCGTCCTTGGCGACCGGCCGCCAGACGGCGAGCCCATAGGCGACTTCCGGCGGCATGTTGATGAAGCTTTCCATGGCGAGACCACCCTTGAAGCCGATGGCCGCCAGCGCCGCATAGATTTCGTCCCAGGGAATATTGCCGTATCCAGGCGTGCCGCGATCGCTTTCCGACAGGTGGATGTACTTGATATGCTCGCGCGCATCGAGAATGCCGTTGGCGGCACCCTTTTCCTCGATGTTCATGTGGTATGTGTCGAGATGCACGAAGACATTGTCAGCACCGACTTTTTCCACCATGTCGACAGCTTGGCGGCCGGTGTTGATCAGGTGGTTCTCGTAGCGGTTGACCGCCTCGACGCCGAGTTCGATGCCGAGCGGCTTGGCGTGTTTCGCCGCAGCCGTCAGCACGCGGGCGATATTGTCATATTCCTTTTGCGTCGGCGGTACGCCGGTGCGCTCGCCGATGCCGCCATAGATGACGCCGGACAGCGCTTCGGCCCCCATCTCGGCCGTCTTGTCGATTGCCACTTTCAGATGTTCAATCGCCGCTTCCGGGCGAACCGAGGCCCAGGCGGCCTCCGGCAGGCCGAGCGAGCAGACGGCCCGCAGCGAATGTTTTTCAAGCAGCGCGCGCGTGTGCGGCGCATCGACGGCAGGCGCATTCAGAAGCGCGATCTCGATGAAATCCATCTTGTATTTGACCGCCGCAGCGATGGCCTTTTCCGCCCCGGCGCGATCCCATTTCATGGTCCACATGCTCGTGTGAACGCCAAAACCTTCCATGATCTTATCCTTTACTGCGTTTGAACAATTTGAAGTGAGACGAGAGCCAGCGCAGCATCATCACGCCGATCAGGAGAATGCCCCAGACGGCGGTGGCCAGATGCTGGTTGGCGCCCATGAGATTGAGGCCCGAGGACAGAAGCTGAAGAACGACAAGGGCGAGGAACACGGGAATGACCCGGCCGAAACCGCCGAACGGATTGACGCCGCCGAGGAAGCAGGCAAGCACCGTGATCAGCAGATAGGATTCACCGTGGCCGACACGCACGGAATTGAAACGGGCCAGCATGATGATGCCGGCAATGGCGCACATGGCCCCGGACAGCATGTAGACCAGCACCAGAACCTTGCGCGTGTTGATGCCGGAATAGCGCGCCGCTTCGATGTTCGAGCCGATCATATAAGTGCCGAAACCGAGCTTCATCCGGGTTAGGAGCACATGCCAGATGAGCACGCAGGCGATAAAGATCAGCAACGGGATTGGTAGCCCAAGAAAACTGCCGTGGCCGATCGGCTGAAGGAAGGACGGAAAGCCGGAGACATCGCCGCCACGTGTCAGAAACTCCCCAAGCCCGCGCAGAAAAATCATCATCGACAGGGAAACGAGAATGGGATGCGCCCGCGTATAGGCGATCACCAGCCCCATGAGCAGGCCACTCGCCGCCCCGACGCCTATGGCGAGCAGGCTGCCGATCAGGAAGGAGAATGGCCCCGCATCGACGCCGCCATTGCGCTGCAGATACCAGGCGACGGTAAGGCCGGAAATATTGGCCGTGAAGGTAATGGCCAGATTGAGCCCGCCGGTCAGGATCGGCAGCAGCATGGCGAGTGTCAGCAGACCCAGTTCCGGCAATTGAAAGGCGACCGAGCCGAAAGTCGCAGCCGTCAGGAACTGCGGCGAACCGATGCTGAAGAAGAGCATGACGGCGACGAAGGCAGCGCCCGGCCCGGCGATTTCCGGCCCGACAAAATCCGTGACGCGGTTGAGAAGGGACTTCATCGGCTCGATCCTTCCCGCATGAAAGGCAACAGGCGTTCGAGCCGCGTGTTCGACAGGGTGATGGCGGCGAGGATGATGGCGCCGATGATCATCTTGAAGGCGAAGGGCGAGACGCCCATCAGGTTGAGCCCGTTCTGGGTGATCGAGATCAGCATGACGCCGAGAATGCAGCCAAGCACCGAACCCTTGCCGCCGCCGAGACGCGCGCCGCCAAGAACGACAGCTGCTAGCACATCGAGTTCGCGGCCATAAAGCGCGTTTGGAACAACCTCCTGCGCGTAGTGCGCCTGGATCAGGCCGGCGACGCCCGCCATCAGGCCGAGCCAACCGAAGGCGATGAACTGCATGGCGCCGACATTGATGCCGAAGCGGCGCGCGCCTTCCGGATTGTCGCCGAACGCATAGAGCTGCCGCCCGGTCGTCGTCCTTGTGATTAGCAGCCAGGTGGCGACAACGCAGATCACCATGACCAGCACCGGCAGGGTGATTTCCACCCAGCTGCCATCGGCCATTTCGTGTTCGAACAGAATGACGCGGCTGGTCAGCCAGTCCGGCAGATTGTAGATCGACACGCCGCGCGTGAAGAACATCAAGAGGCCAAAATAGATGTTGAACGTGGCGATGGTCGCGACGATCGAGATGATCCTGAACTTGTGGATCAGGAACGCGTTGATGGCGCCGAGCGCCACACCCAGAAAACCGGCGATCAGCAGACCGCTGATCCAGCCGCCTCCGCCAATCCGTTCCAGCAGAAGGGCCGCCACATATTGGACAACCGAGGCGGCGACGGCGAAGGATATATCGATGCCACCGGCAATAAGCACGACGAGCAGGCCGACCGCAAAGATGATGTTGACCGAGCTTGTGTTGAGCAGGTCGAACGCATTGCCCAGCGTGAAGAAGCGGTCCGTTGACAGCGACAGGATCACGCTGATCAGCACCATGACGGCAAGCAGGGCAAATTCGGTGGCGTGGGATTGAACGATCTTACGCATAGACGGCCGCCTCTATCTCCTGAAGCGTGCACTGACGCGGATCGAACGAACCGGCGATGCGGCCACCGGCCATGTGCAGCACGCGGTCGGCATTGAAATAGACCTCCGGCACCTCGTCGGAGATCAGGATGATGGCAAGGCCACTCTCGGCGAGCTTGGCGACGATCTCAAAAATCCCGGCCCGCGCACCGACATCGACACCGACCGTCGGTGCATCGAGGATCAGCAGTTTCGGATCCGTCGCCAGCCATTTGGCGATGGCGATCCTCTGCTGGTTGCCGCCGGAAAGGGTGGAAATCGCATCGGACTGCTTGCCGATTTTCACGCCGAGATCGGCAACCCACTGGGCGACAAGCGTGCGTTTGCGCTCATCCGACAGGAGCCCGCCCGAACGGATGCGATCGAGCGAGGCGATCACCAGATTGTTGGCGATCGATTGCGGCTGGATCAATCCGAGCGACAGCCGGTCTTCGGACAGATAGGCGACCCCGGCCTCGATCGCATCGCGGTTGGTTTTAAAGTCGATCGGCTGTCCTTCGAGCAGAACCGTGCCGGATTGCGGCTTCAGCATGCCGAAGAGCGCCAGCGCCAGCTCGGTGCGGCCAGCCCCTAAGAGACCGATAATACCCAGCGTCTCGCCCCGGCGGACGGTGAGGGAAATATCCTCAAACTGGCCGGGCCGGGTGAGGTTGTTCACCTCCAGCACCACCGGATTCTGATCCGTCGACTGGGCCCGCACATGCTGGTCGAAGGTGCGGCCGGTCATCAACTCGGTAATGCGCGATTGGGTCATGTCATCGGTCGGGTAGACGCCGACCAGCGCGCCGTCGCGCAGAACCGTGAGCCGGCTTGATATCTCCAGCACTTCAGCCAACCGGTGGCTGACAAAGACGACTGCGACACCGGAGGTGGAAAGATTACGCACGATCACCAGCAGGTGATCGGTCTCGGACTGGGTCAGCGAGGCCGTCGGCTCATCCATGAAGACGACCTTGGCTTCGCCGACGAGTGCCCGGGCAATCGCCACGATCTGGCGCTGTGCAATCTGGAATTCCTTGAGAGGCCGGTCGACGTCCAGCGTCACACCAAGGCGCTTCAGCGCCTTGGTCGCGATGTCGCGCATGCGGCCATAGTTGACGAAGCGCGGCCATCGGCCAAGCACTGTCTGGAAGGCGATGTTTTCGGCGACGGTCATTTCGGGAAACAGGGCCAGATCCTGCCAGATAACCTGAATGCCGCCATTCTGCGCGGTCACCGGCGACATATGGCTGTAGCTTTCACCATCATACTCGATGACAGCGCCATCCTGGGGACGATAGACACCGGTGATGATCTTGATCAGCGTGCTTTTGCCGGAGCCGTTCTCACCCGCCAGACAATGAACCTCGCCCGGCATTACATCAAAGCTGACGTCCTTCAGCGCTTTCACGCCGCCGAAGGTCACGTTGATACTGCGCAAGGACAGCAGCGGCTTTACGCCCGCATCCACGCTCGGTTGAACGGCCATTATCGTCGGTCCATCAAAAAAACACGGTCATGAAAATCTGCCGGGCCAGCCGAAACCGGCCCAGCAGTCGGGAGAACCCTTGGGTGGATTTACAGGCCCATTGCGGCCAGATCGTCCACCGTATCCTTGTTGATCGGCAGCAGCTGATCGACGATGATGTCGTTGCCTGCCGGCTTGATGACGCCAAGACCCGGAATGTCGTCGCCGTCCTTGACGCTTTCACCCTTGATCAGGCGATCGGCCATGGTGACGAAGACTTCACCGGCCTGCTTCGGATTCCACATGAACCCGCCGGAAATCGCATCCGACTTGATCAACTTCTGGCCCTGACCCGGGGAGAAGGGACCAAGCACGAAGATCTCGCCGGTCTTGCGGCGTTCCTCGACAGCGCGCCCGGCACCGATCGGTCCCTGGCTGCCGAAAGCAAGGAAGCCCTTGAGATCGGGACGGGCAGCGATCAGGTCAAGCGCCGTCGACCGGCTCTTGTCGACGTCTTCGGCCACACCGTAGCGCTCACCCACCAGTTTCATGTCCGGATGGTTCGCCTTGAGATAGGCAACAGCAGCATCGGCCCATGCATTGTGCAGCGGCACGGTAAGCGAACCGACGAACACAGCATATTCGCCCTTGCCGCCCATCTTCTCGGCCAGAAGCTTGGCATGCGCCTCGCCGAAGCCAGTGGAAGACGCCAGCTCGAAATTCCAGTCGGCACCCTTCTGGCTGGGTGATTCGTGCGTGATGACAAAAATACCGGCTTCTTTGGCCTTGGTCAGAACCGGCTCAAGAACCTTTGCATCGTTCGGAACAACGCCGATGACCTTGACGCCCTGGGCGATCAGATCTTCGATGGCGCGAACCTGAAGTGCAGGATCAGCGCTGGTCGGACCCACCATGAAGGCGTCGAGGCCAAGTTTGGCGCCCTGCTCCTTGATACCGGCTTCCATGGCATTGAACCACGGGATGCCACCGATCTTGACGACAACGCCGACTTTGTCGGCTGCGAGTGCTGCAAACGAGACACCGAGCGACAGCGACGCAGCCAGCGCCGCGACGAAAAACTTCTTCATGTGATTTCCTCCTCCAAAGTTCCCGAATGCGGGAACACACAGGCCGCCACGGCGGCCTCTCCTATCCCTTTAAAAACGGCCGGTGCACAGGACCGGTCCGGCAATATAAAACGTCTCCTCAAACGTTACCGCGATGCACAATCGATATTTCTTTTTTGCACAATCGATGGTGCAATTAATATCAAATAGAATTACTCTTTCGTCAAGAGACCTTTCCGCCTAGGGGAAGAATTCCTGAAATGCACAAGCAGCCAAATCCGAACGCCAACTAAAATTTTCATGTTAGAACAGGCTTTAATAACTATATTTACGAATGAGTTGGCCTGGAGGTGACCGTAACAATGAGACCCGACAGCAAGAAAAAGGCAACGATCTATGACCTGTCGGTCCTGTCCGGCTGCTCCGCCTCAACAGTCAGCGCAGTGCTCAACGGCACCTGGCGCAAGCGGCGGATCAAGGAAAGCACCGCCGAGCTCATTCAGGGGCTGGCGGAGAAACACCAGTACACGGCCAATCTCCAGGCGCGAGGGCTAAGGCGCTCGCGATCCGGACTGGTCGGCCTTTTGTTGCCGGTCTACGACAACCGCTACTTTTCCTCGATGGCACAGACATTCGAGGCGCATGTGCGCTCGCGCGGCCAATGTCCTGTTGTTGTCAGCGCCTGCCGCGATCCGCAGGAAGAGCGCCAGACCGTCGAAACGCTGATCTCCTATTCGATCGATGAACTTATCGTCGCTGGCGCCACCGACCCGGACGGCGTCCACGCGATCTGCGAGGCCGCAGGGCTTCGCCACGTCAACATCGACCTTCCGGGCTCGAAAACGCATTCCGTTATCAGCGACAATTACGAGGGCAGCCGGCTGTTGACGGAAGCCATCATCCGGCATTCCGACAGAAACCCGCCCCTGCGTGCCGATGAGGTCTATCTGTTCGGTGGCCGCAACGACCACAACAGCCGCGAGCGAATCCGTGGTTTCCGCGCCATCAAGCAGGAACTCTTCGGCGTCGATGATGATTCCTGCATCCAGACCACCGGTTATTCGCCCAATATGACCCAGAAGGCGTTCGAGGTTTTCTACGAGCGTGAGGGGCGGCTGCCGCGCGCCATGTTCATCAACTCCTCGATCAATTTCGAAGGGCTTCTGCGCTTCATGGCGCATCATCCGCATGAAACCTTCGCCGATATCGTCGTCGGTTGCTACGACTACGATCCGTTCGGCTCGTTCCTGCCATTTCCTGTCCTGATGATCCGGCAGGATGTCGAAGGCATGATCACCAAGGCCTTCGAGCTGATGCCGGAGAGCCGGGCAACACCTCGGACGATCATGATCAAGCCCGAGCTGGTGCCGCCGAGAACGGCGCTGATCGGCCCGCTCGACGCCTTGAAGGACATCGACTGAGGATCAGGCCTCGTCGCGCCGGCGCTGGTTTCGAAGCAGAGTCTTCATGTCCTCGAAGCGCTTGCCATGGGCGGCTTCACTGCGAAGCCCTACGGCCGCCGACAGAATGTCGACGATAACCAGAAACGCGATGCGCGAGATTGTCGGCGTATAGATATTGGTATTGTCGAGCGTTTCGACGAGGATTGCGACGTCGCAATCGTTGAGCAGCGGTGATTGCGAGCCACTCACGCCGATGACCGTCGCGCCCACGGACCGCGCCGTCTGCGCCACCTCGATCATCGCCTCGGTTCGCCCGGTGTTCGAAAAGACGACGGCGACATCGCCCTTGCGCATCATTGATGCCGTCATCAGCTGCTGATGCGTATCGGCCTGCGCGCCGCAGGGAACGCCGAACAGCGGGAATTTTTGTTGCGCATCGAGGGCCACAATACCGGACGCTCCGAGACCGAAAAACTCGATGCTCTCTGCTTCGCTCAACACCGCAATTGCGGTACCCAGGCTTTTCGCATCGAGATGGCTGCGCGCCCAGTCGAGGCTGGTCATCGTATAGCCGAATATCTTTTCGACCAGCGCCTCGGTGGAATCGGTTTTGCCCAGCACCGAATGCGTTGCCAGCGTACCCAGCGCCAGGCTATGGGCAACACGGAGCTTGAACTCCTGAAATCCCGTACAGCCGATGGCGACACAGAAGCGGATAACGGTGGGCTCGCTCACGCCCGCCCAGGCAGCAGCCTCCGCCAGCGTCGTATTCAGCATGCGTTGCGGGTCTTCAAGTGCGCGATCGGCAACTTTCCGTTCTGATTTGCGAAGGTCCGGCAGAGCCACGCGGACAAGCTCGAAGATGTTCTGCCCCGATGTGCGCTGTTTGCTATCGTCCTGTGTCATCAAGGCCCCCGGTTTAGGAAAGACTTAATCTAGCGGGACGCGAAACGCCACCTGAAAATCTGCTCGTACCAGCTGGAATGGCGCCCTTTCAGATAGGCGGTCAATCTCTCTTGGGTCGGCCGTGTTGAAAGAAAACAACCCATAGTGGTGGGCGATCATTGCGGGAATATTGCAGGCTATGCAAAGATCCGAGGCCTCTGCAAGCGTCAGATTTCCTGCAAAACCCGCCGCCGCAAGACGGGCGCTGCGACCATTGACAGGCAAAAGAGCGATATCGGGGGCCAAAGCGCTGATATCATCCACCTGACCTTCGAACGGAATGGTATCGCCGGAATGAAACAGCCGGATGCCCTCAATGGCAACGCCATAGCCAAGAAACGTGTGATGGCCAGCCGCATCCTGCTCAAGGGTCTCATGCGCGGCCCGCAGCACCTGGAGCGAAACACCGGGCAAAGGTTCAATTTCATCGCCCGCATCGACCGGCACGAGGCGATCGGGAGATACACCGATCCTATCTGCGGCAAGCTGCAAGGATGCTGCAGGAACCACAAAAAGAAGGTCTGGCAAGCGCCGGGCGAGCGCGCTCAATGTCTGGCCGTCCATATGGTCCGTATGATGGTGGGTGCACAGAACAAGATCGACAGCGCCAAGCGCCTCAGGGCTCACTGGTGCCGGTGCCATGCGCCCATGCGGAAAAGCCTTGCCCGCGTATTTTTCTGCGAGCGAATCGGAAAGATACGGATCGATGACGATGCGCAACCCGGGCGTATCGATGACGAAGCCGGCCTGCCCCAGCCAATAGAGCGTAACACCCGGTTGCCGGGGCCCGGCAAGCCGCTCAGCCAGCGTTTCTTCGAATCTGTCGGCGACAACAGCCTCATCGAAAACCGCCATACTCAGGCCTCCAGGGTTTGCCGCGACAGCTGAAGCGTTTCCATCAGGTTGGCAACGGCGATCTCCGTCGCCCGGTTGACGCTTTCTTCGGTGTAGCCGCCAATGTGCGATGTGGCGATGACGTCGGCGCGGGACGCTATACCCGGGTGCACCGGCGGTTCCGGGTCGAAAACATCGACACAATAGGTCTGGACGACTCCGGAATCGAGGGCTTGGACCAAAGCCGTGCCATCGATCAGCGACGGGCGAGCCGTGTTGATCAGAATAAGTCCCGGCCGAACGGACGCAAGCACAGCGGCATCAACCAACGGCCGGCCATCGCGCGGCGATGGACAATGGAGCGTGATGATGTCGGACTGCGCGAAGAGCTCCTCGAGCGATACCCAGCGAAACCGGGATGTGTCGGCCGCGAATTCCGGGCGGGCAGGGTCATAGGCAAGCACATAAGAGCCCAGAGCCGAAGCCAGCCGTGCGACCTCGCGGCCGATGGCGCCACAGCCAACGATACCCAGCGTCCGGTCACGCAGTTCCAGACCGCGTTTTCGCGGCCATTTGCCAGCCTTGAGGCCCGCATCGGTGTAAGGCACATGACGTAAAGCCGAAAATAGCAACGCAATTGCCAGTTCGGCCACACCCTGCGCGTTCGCCCCATCCGCCGTGCGGACAGTGATGCCACGCGAACGCATATCGATGAGAGGCAGATTGTCGATGCCCGTACCGTTGCGGCTGATAACCTTCAACTGTCCAGCTGCCGCCACCACGGCTGGCGAAATCGTTTCGACACCGGCCAGCCAGCCCGTGATATCCGGAACAAGCCGCAACAGTTCCGCTTCGCCGGGCTGCTGCCCGGCACTGGAATAGACGACGTCCACCCCATAGCCGCGCATCGCCTCAATGGCCGGATGCGGGCGCTCGGTCAGGGAGCGCGGCGTAACGAGAACGCGATGTTTCATCGGCTCAGCCCTTGGAAACCGTAATGGCAATATCGGAAATGGCGTCGAAGGACGCCCCGCTCGGCGGTATGTCGATGTGGAAGACCTCGGCGATGACCTGCGTCCATCCATGGATGAAATAGGTCCACCCGTCCTCGACCTGCAGATGCAGCGCTTTTTCCTGCGCCCGCGCCTGATCGAGGAAGACGAGATCGCCGCGATAGTTCAGATCCCAGACGATCGCCCGCTCGGGAAAAATCACGGCATCGCTCAACGGCGACCCCGGCGCATCCTTCCCGAGCCCGGTCGCATTGATAACCATCGAGCCGGGCTTCAGGCGCCCAACGACGGCATCGTTGTCGGCAGCACACGGTGCCAGAACATAATCGACAGGAACCGTCGAACCCATCTCGCTATGAATCCGCCGGATTTCGTCCAGCCGCTCGGCACTGCGGTTGGAGACAATGATGCGCGACGGCCGGTCTGCGCCGCGCTCGTCCCGCATCATGTGCCAGGTGAGCGCAATGGTCGATCCGCCAGCTCCGATCGAAAACAGCTCCGCACCCGTTGTTTCAAAATGCCCCGGCGGCACAAAACCGTCGATCGAAAGACCCGATGAAATCGGATCCTTGGCATGACAGACAAGCCGGCCGCCGCGCTTCGACAGGCAGCTGGTTTCACCCATGAACAGCGCATGTGGATCGATCTCGTCGAAAAGATCGCGGCAGGCATGGAACAGATCGATCTTGTGCGTCGTCACCAGCGCGCCCATCGACAAGGGGTCGGCCTTGACGAATTCGACCGCAGCACGATAGGCCTCAGGAGCCGCGTGCAAGGGAAAGTCGATCCCCTTGATGACGGCATCCTTGAGCCCCAGATGCGCAGCCCAGGCGGGAAACACCTTCATGATCGAGCTCTTAGATGTCGTGACACCGATGAAATAGAGCGTTGGCCGGGTCGCGGGTTCATACTGTGCCATTGATCTTGCCCTGCGCCTTCAATCCATTTTTGCCATGATACGATCGACCAGATCCTGCGGACGCTGGACGTAGCTCGTATTGTCGACGGCTTTCCAGCCCCCGGCACCATCGTCGACGATGCGGCTTCGCATGCCGCCGGCCTTGGCGATGATGTCATAGTCCTGACCGGAATCGGCCGGATAGGCAAAGGTCATCACCAGTGGCTCCGCGCCGACATTGACGGACCGGTGGATCCAGAACGGCGGCACGTAGCACATGGCGCGCGGACCGATCTCGATCGTCCGAATCTCGCCGGACGGCGATTCGAGCAGCATGATGCCGAGCCCGCTTTCGCCATAGTACATTTCTGGACGGTTTGGCCGGGCATGGATATGGCCGCGCGTCATGTAGTACTCGTTGCCGACCTTGCCGGGCTCCATACGCGTCACGCCGATGATGATGTCGCCCGCGTCAACCGACGGCTTGTAGTCGGTGACTTCATAGGCGACGGCGTCACCCTTTTCTGCAATCAGCGCGTCAAAGGCTGCCTTGTCCTGATAGAGATCGGCGAGGTCGCGGAAGGTCTTCACATAGCGGTTGGAAGCCCCGATCAGGGCGCCGTTCTCGACATCAACCCGCCCAACTCCCGGTTCGCGTAAACTCATGAAATTCTCCTCATCAATCCGTGTAGTTATGCTACATAACTGAGATCGGCGAGGCAAGCATACCTCCTCATTTTTTTGGAAACTTCTCCGCTGCAATGCAGTATTCGTACTTTGCGGCGCAATATGCCTCACGAATGTGCAGTCCGATCAAATTTGTAGAATATTTAATGCTTGACGACGATTGCGTTATGTATCTTAACTACAGGAATGGGAGCTCAACTGATCCCTTTCAATCAACGTGGAGGAGAACACGATGAAGATAAGCCTTTCCGGATGCGTCCTGGCTGCAACCATGACCGTCGCATCTTTCAGCGCAGCCCAGGCTGCAGACTGCAAAGTCGGCGTCGCCATGTACACGCTCGGCGCACCATACTTCGCGGCCCAGGTCGCCGCCGCCGAAGACCAGGCCAAGAAGGCCGGTTGCACGGTCACCACGGCTGATGGCCAGAACGACATGGCCAAGCAGATCGCCGACATCGAGGACATGGTGTCCAAGGGCGTCAATCTTCTCATCCTCAACCCGCGCGATCCTGAAGGTCTCGTCGGCGCCGCCGACGCTGCGACGGCTGCCGGGGTCAAGGTCGTGGTGATGGATTCCAGCATCAACCCGAAGGCAAACGTCGTTACTCAGGTTCGTTCCTCGAACGACCAGAACGGCTTCCTCGTCGGCCAGTGGCTGGCAAAGGCCATGCAGGGCAAGCCGATGAAGATCATTCTTCTGTCCGGCGACAAGGGCAATGAAGTCGGTCGCGATCGCCGCCTTGGTGTGTTCCGGGGTCTGGTCGAAGGCCAGCTGACGAACGAAGGCCATTCGAGCTTCGAAGTCGTCGGTCAAGGCTGGGGCGGCTGGTCCAACGAAGGCGGCCTTGCTGCCATGGAAGACTTGCTGACGGCTCACCCGGACGCAAACGTTGTGCTCGGCGAAAACGACTCGATGGTTCTCGGAGCCCTGAAGGCTCTCGAAGCATCCGGCAAGACCGATGTTCTGGCGCTCGCCGCCGCTGATGCCCAGAAGGAAGCGCTCGCCCTCATCAAGGAAGGCAAATACGGTGCAACCGGCCTGAACGATCCGGATCTGGTCGCACGCACCGCCGTCGATATCGGCCTTAAGGCTGTTAATGGCGAACTTCCGACTGACTTCCCCAAGTTGAACCTGACCACGCCTGAGGTCATCACCAAGGAGAATGTCGACAAGTTCTACCGTCCGGAAGCCGTATTCTGATACTGTTCCTCCCGGCCGCGCAAATGCGGTGAACATGGGACGGCGGACCTTTCCGGCCCGCCGTCTCCCCTGTCTTTAATGCCGAGAGTGACCATGAACGAACTCGTCAATCTCAAATCGATCAGCAAGTCTTTCGGCGGCGTCAACGCCCTGAAATCGGTCGATTTCGACATCAGGCCCGGCGAGGTGCATGCGCTGCTGGGTGAAAACGGCGCAGGCAAATCAACGCTCATGCGTGTGCTCGGCGGCGAGATGCATCCCAATCAGGGCGAGATCATCATCGGCGGAAATGTCGTCAGCTTGCGCGATCCGCGCGCGGCGCGCGCATTGGGCATCGTTGTCATCCATCAGGAACTAGCGCTCGCGCCCGACCTGACAGTTGCTGAAAACATTTTCCTGGGCGAATTGCCCGGCCTTATCTCCCACGCCAGTCTGCGCAAGCGCGCCAGCGAGCTGATCGGGCGCCTGGGCTTCGAGATCGACCCATCCCGCACCGTCAGCTCCCTGTCGGTTGCCCACCAGCAGGTGGTCGAGATCGCCAAGGCACTGTCGAACGACATCAAGATCATCGTTCTCGATGAGCCGACAGCCGTGCTTGCGGCGCAGGATGCCGAACGTTTGCACGGCATTATCTCGAACCTGCGCAGCAAAGGCGTCGGCATCGTCTACATTTCACATCGCCTCGAAGAGGTGTTCCAGATTGCCGACCGCATGACTGTGCTGAAGGACGGCGAGCGCGTCGGCACCGTCGCGACATCCGAGGTCACCATCGACCAGGTCATCCGCATGATGGTCGGCCGGCCGCTTTCGGCCATGTTCCCTGAGCGCCCCGACCGCAACATCGGTCCGGAGCTTTTGACGGTCGACCGGATCAATTCCGGACGCCGCGTCCGCAATGTCAGTTTTTCCATCAAGGCCGGCGAAATCGTCGGGCTTGGTGGCCTCATCGGCTCCGGGCGGACGGAAGTTGCCCGGCTGATCTTCGGAGCGGACCCGCTCGACAGCGGCACGATCAGCTTGCGCGGCATTCCGCTCAAATCACGCTCACCCAAGGACGCGGTCGCTGCCGGCATCGGGCTGGTGCCTGAAGACCGCAAGATGCAGGGCGTCATTCTCGACAAACCCATTCGCACCAATGCAACCATGGCCAAACTCTCCGATGTCGTCAACGCGCTCGGCTTTCTGAAGAGCAAGAGCGAACGCCGCATCGTCGACGATCTCGGCAAGAGCCTGCGCCTGAAAGCGTCAAGCATCGACGCGCCTGTATCAAGCCTCTCGGGCGGAAATCAGCAGAAAGTCGTTCTTGCCAAATGGTTTCATGCCGATGGCGATGTCATCATCCTCGATGAGCCGACCCGCGGCGTCGATGTCGGCGCCAAGACCGAGATATATGCCCTGATCAACAAGCTGGCCGCAGCCGGCAAGGCCGTGCTGGTCATCTCGTCCGAGCACCAAGAACTCTTCGGCCTGTGCGACCGGGTTCTGGCCATGGGTGAAGGTGAAATTCGCGGAGAACTCCTGCCCGCAGACTATAGCGAGGAGAACCTCCTCGGCCTGTCGATGGGCACCACCAGATCAACGAAGTTGGGTATTCACGCATGACCACTGCAACTGAACAGAACGCGTCCACACCGGCAAAGAATGGCATCAACGTCCGTGTCCTGCTTGAACGTTTCGGAACACTTGGCATTTTCCTCGTTCTGCTTGTTGTCGCGACATTCTGGTCGGACAGTTTCCTGAGCAAGGGCAATATTCTGAACGTCCTGCGTCAGGTTGCCTCCGGCGCCGGCATCATGGCGGTCGGCATGCTGTTCGTCATCCTGACACGCGGCATCGATCTCTCGGTCGGCTCGATTGCCGCTCTCGGCAGCGTGCTGACGGGATATTTCATTACGATAGCAGGCTATGGAACCATTCCGACGATCGCGCTCGTTCTGCTCTGCGGTTCGGCCTGCGGCCTCGTCACCGGCAGCTTCATCGCTTACCTGAAACTGCCAAGCTTCGTCATGTCGCTGGCCATGATGGCGATCGCCCGCGGCCTGTCGCTGATCGTCTCCGACGGAAGGCCAATCCCCTTGGGCGATGCAGGTGAGGCGTTCAGCAAGTTCGGTTCCGGCTTCCTGTTTGGCATCCCCCAGCCGGTGATTCTGATGTTTGCCGTTTTCGTCGTCGGCGGCATCGTGCTCAATTATACCCGCTTTGGCCGCCTGATCACCGCCATCGGCTCAAACGAAGAGGCCGTGCGGCTGTCGGGTATCGCCGTGCCGCGATACGTCCTGGCGGTCTACGTCATCTCGGGCTTCCTGGCGGCAATCGCCGGCATCATTTCGTCCAGCCGCACCGGCGTCGGCTCGGCGCAGGTCGGCGTCGGCGCCGAACTCAACGTGATCGCTGCGGTCGTCATCGGTGGCGCAAGCCTGATGGGCGGGCGGGGCGGCGTCATCAACACGCTGCTCGGCGCCCTCGTCATGGGCATCATCGCCAACATCATGAACCTCGCGGGTGTTCCCGGTTATCATCAGCAGGTCTATATGGGTCTCATCATCATCGTGGCCATGCTGCTCCAATACAGCACCGGTTCGCTGAAGCGCTGAAGGCAGCAGAAGCATGGCGGAGTCCGACCTGACATTGGCAATCGACGTGGGCACGGGCAGCGTCCGCGCGGCACTGGTCGATGTCGCCGGAGCGATCGTCAGCATCAAGGCCCGCGAACACGACCAGATCGTTGCGCAATTCGGCTGGGCTGAACAACGCCCCGCTGACTGGTGGGACGGCGTGCTCGATACGATCGGCGCGGTTCTCGCTGCCATACCCGACGCGCGCCGGCGGATCACCGCTGTGGTCGCCTGCGGCCAGATGCATGCGACGGTGCTTGTCGATGACAGCGGCAATCTCACGCGCGGCTCTGCACCCCTTTGGAACGACAAGCGCACCATCGACATCGTCACCGCTTTCGAGAAGAACAACCCGGCCGAAACCTATCTTGCCGAAAGCGGCAATCCGGCGACGCCGGCCTGGCCCGGCTTCAAGCTCGCCTGGCTGCGCGATAACGACCCCGATGCCTATAATCGTGCGGCCTTCGTGCTCATGCCGAAGGATTACATCAATCTGCGCCTGACCGGCGAAATCGCCATGGATGAGGGCGACGCCTCCTGCAGCTTCCTGATGAACCCCACCTCCCGATCCTGGTCCGATCAGATGATTGCACGCCTTGGACTGGACCGGCGAAAACTGCCGCCCATCCGCAAGCCGCTCGACATTCTCGGATGGATCACCGCGCAGGCCGCCAAGGAAACCGGACTGCTTGAGGGAACGCCGGTTCTGGTCGGCGGTGCGGACTATCCGGTCGCCCTTCTCGGGTCCGGCGCCTGCAGGCCCGGCCTCGTCTCCGACGTCACCGGCACGTCATCTATCCTCACCCTCATTGCCGCAGCGCCGATCCTCGATCCGGAGATCAGCAATGTTGCAACGGTCGAGGGAAATTGGGGACCGTTCGCGCTTCTCGAAAGCGGCGGCGATGCCATGCGCTGGGCGCGCCGCACCTTCCATGACAAATCCTTCGGCTACGACGACGTCGTCGCAAAGGCGGCGGAGGCTCCGGCCGGCTCGGAAGCGCTCTTTTTCATGCCCTATCTCAGCGGCGAGCGGCTGGGAGCCCATCGCAATGCCCGCGCCCAGTTCTTCGGGCTGGGTGCAGGCCACGGCCTCGCCCATCTTCACCGTGCCATCCTTGAAGGCGTAGCTTTTGCCGGGGCGCGCCATCTGCAGATCATGGAAAAGGCGGCCGGCCTGAGGATCGAACGCGTCATCGCGTCCAGTGGCGGTGCAAAAAGCCCGCTCTGGCTGAAGATCAAGGCGTCGATCTACGGCGTACCGATCGTCGTGCCGCAGGAACCCGAATGCGGCGTCATCGGCTGCGCCATCATGGCTGCAGTCGCCACCGGCCGGTTCTCAAACCTCGACAAGGCGGTGGAAGCGCATGTCCGGTACGCCGACGAAGTCCTGCCCGACGAGGGCTGGGTAAAGACGTATCAGCGCATGCAGCCTGTCTTCAACAGGCTCTATAACCACAGCCAGGCCCTCTACGACGATCTCGACAGCCTGACCCGCCACTAGAACCAACAGCAGAAGTGACCGCCATGTATCTCGAAAAGTTCAGCCTCGCAGGAAAGATAGCCGTCGTCACTGGGGCGGCCCGGGGCATCGGCTTTGCCACTGCCGACGCACTCAGCGAAGCGGGTGCCAAGGTCATCATCACCGATATGAATGGTGAAGCCGCCACTGCCGCCTGTGACGAATTGCGGGCAAAGGGTCGCGCCGTCGACTGGGCGCTGCTCGATGTCACCGATCCGCGTGCGGTCGAGGCGATCCATGCGGAGATCGTCGCAAAACAGGGCCGCGTAGACATTCTCGTCAACAATGCCGGCATCGCCATTTCCAACCGCCCGGCCGAAACCATGGATGACGCGACCTGGCTGAAGGTCATCGATGTCAACCTCAACGGTGTCTTCTGGTGCTGCCGCACATTCGGCAAGGCGATGATCGATCAGGGCGGCGGCAACATCGTCAACGTCGGCTCCATGTCCGCCGACATCGTCAACCGGCCGCAGGAACAGGCACAGTACAACGCCTCCAAGGCCGGTGTGCACCACCTGACCCGGTCGCTAGCCGCCGAATGGGCGATGCGCAATGTTCGTGTCAATGCCGTTGCGCCAACCTATATTGAGACCGATCTCACCCGCTACGTCTATGACGACCCGGAAATGATGCGCCACTGGATTGGCAACACGCCGATGAACCGCATGGGCCAGCCCTCCGAAATCGCTTCGGTCATCCTGTTCCTTGCCAGCGAGGCCTCCAGCCTGATGACCGGCTCGATCGTATCGGCCGACGCCGGCTACACATGCTGGTAACGGCAGGAGGCTCCACCATGCAGGATGTTATCGCCTCATTCAGAACCGGCCTTTTCAAGGGCAAGCGCGTCCTCGTCTCTGGGGGATCGAGTGGCATCGGGCTTGCCATCGCGCGCGGCTTTGCCGGGCTCGGTGCAGAGGTTATCGCCACGGGCAGTTCGGTCCAAAAAATCGACAATGAGCGACGGGATTCCGCCAATGGCGGCATTCGTTTCGAGCTGTTGGATGTCAAGGATCGCAGTGCCATCGACAGCTTCCTGGCCGGCCTCGACCGTCTCGACGTGCTCGTCAATGCCGCCGGCATTGCCCGTCCGGATGCCGAGTTTACCGAAGAAACCTATCTTGAGGTGATCGACGTCAACCTCAACAGCGTCATGCGGCTATCGATGGCGGCGCATCCCCTGCTGGCGAAATCGAAGGGTGTCATCATCAACACGGCCTCCATGCTGAGCTATCTCGCCGACGATACGGTGCCGGCCTATTGCGCCAGCAAGACCGGCGTCATGGGCCTGACCCGCGCCCTTGCCCACAAGTTCGGTCGTGAAGGCATCCGCGTCAACGCAATTGCGCCCGGCTATCACAAGACCGACATGACACGCGGCCTCTGGGAAGACCCCGTTGCCGCAGCAAAGATCGAGAACAAGACGGCGCTGAAGCGCTGGGGCAGCGTTGACGATCTCGTCGGCACCGCTTTGTTTCTCGCCTCGCCGGCAGCCGCATATATGACGGCGACGACGCTGCCGGTCGATGGCGGCTACGTCGTGGGAGGCTTCTAGGACGAAGGGCAATTTTGCCCTTCTGCACGCCCATCGTTCTACAAATGTACCAGCTTTTCACTTTTGTGTAGTATTGAGGAGATGATCTTTATGGCGGAGTCGGGGACAGAGGGCGCACGAAGCGCCGCCGGCCGCTCGTTTGCCGGTCCGGGCAAATACATCCAGCGCGCCGGTGAGATCGAACGGCTCGGCGAGCACCTGAAGCCACTGGGGTGCAACCTCTTCATCCTAGTCGACGGCTTCATCCAGGACGCCTATGGCGCAACGCTGGAAAAAACACTGGCGGCTTCCGGCCTGCAGTTTCATCTCGAACGCTTCGCAGGTGAATGCTGCACATCCGAGATCGACAGGGTGATCGGCCTTGTCCGGCACGCACAGGCATCCGTCGTCGTCGGCATCGGCGGCGGCAAGACGGCCGATACGGCCAAACTGGCCGCCATCGCTACCCATGCCCGCATCGTCACCGTGCCGACCATCGCCTCGACTGATGCTCCCTGCAGCGCCGTCGCCGTACGTTATTCCGAAGAGGGGGTCTATCAGCAGTCCCACTTCCTGCCGCGCAACCCCGACGCCGTCGTCGTCGACAGTGCACTCATCGCCAAGGCGCCGGCGCGGTTTCTTGCTGCTGGCATCGGCGATGCACTTTCGACTTGGTTTGAGGCCCGATCCAATCTTGAGTCCAGATCTAGCAATCTGGCCTCCCCCAACCTGCCACCCACGGCTGCCGGTATCGCCATCGCCAAGACCTGCCACGACGTGTTGATGCGCGACGCTGTCGCCGCGATGCACGCCGTGAGGAAAGGCGCGCTGACCCAGGCGGTTGAAAACATTATTGAGGCCAACACGCTGCTGAGCGGGCTGGGTTTTGAAAATTGCGGCGTCTCCGCCGCCCACGGCATTCACGATGGGCTGACCGTTCTCGACGAAACGCATGGTTTCTACCATGGCGAAAAGGTCGCCTTCGGAGTCTTATGCCTGCTGATGCTGGAAGGACGGCCGTTGTCGGAGATTTCGGAGATGGTGCAGCTCTGCCGCAGCATCGGCCTGCCGACCACGCTGGCCGATCTCAACCTCGCAACTGTTTCCAAAGAGGATCTCGAGCGCGTCGCTGTTGCAGCGCTCGCGCCGGGCTCGGCCACCTGGAAAGTCGCAATACCGCTCTCCGTCGCGATCGTTCGCGACGCCATCATCGCAACGGACGCCTTCACCAGAAGTTTTGCGGCCTGAGGGCCGAACAGGACAATTCGTAATAGGACAGGAAAAGACCATGCTTGCTGCCGTCATGCACGCCCCCGGCGACATCCGTCTCGAGGACATTCCGAAACCAGAGGCCAAGGCTGGCGAAGTGTTGCTGCAAGTCGCGGCCGTCGGCGTCTGCGGCTCCGACATTCCGCGCATGCTTATCAAGGGCGCCCACCGCATGCCGATCGTCTGCGGCCACGAGTTCAGTGGCCATATCGTCGAACTCGGCGAAGGCGTCGACGGGTTTGCCGTTGGCGACCTGACCGGCGTGGCGCCGCTTATTCCCTGCTACCAGTGCGACCAGTGCAAGACCGGCAATTTCTCCCGCTGCCTCGACTACGATTATTTCGGCAGCCGCCGCGATGGCGCCTATACGAAATACGTGGCCGTGCCCGTTGGCAACCTGTTGAAGGCGCCTGAGGATATGGACCCCCGCGCCATCGCCATGATCGATCCGGCCTCGATCGCGCTGCACGCCATCTGGAAAGCGCCACCGACGGCCGGCCAGCGCGGCGCCGTCATCGGCTGCGGCCCGATCGGCCTGTTCGCCATCCAGTGGATGAAGCTGATGGGCTGCACCGAAGTCGTCGCCATCGATATTTCCCCGGAAAAGCTGGCGCAGGCCCGGGAAGCCGGCGCCACCGACGCTTTCCTGGTGACCGACAACATCCCAGCCCACCTGAAATGCGATCTGATCGTCGAAGCCGCCGGGCACAATTCGTCGATCAACCTTGCCGCCAAACTGACTGCTCCCGGCGGTCACGTGGTTTTCATCGGCATTCCGGTCGGCGATGTCGTGCTCGAAAACAAGACGTTCCAGCACTTCCTGCGGCAGGAAATCTCCCTGCACGGTGCCTGGAACTCGTTTGGCGCACCCTATCCCGGCAAGCAGTGGCATGTGACGCTCGACAATCTTGCCACGGGAAAGCTGAAGTGGGAGTTCATGATCACCCATGAATTGCCGATCGAGGAATTGCCGGCCATGTTCGAGAAGATCAGGAACAAGTCTGAGTTTTTCTCGAAGATCATGTTCAGGCCCTGATCTCCAAGAACGGAACCCTTCATGGCCAATCTCCTCGGACTCGACTTCGGAACCGGCGGCATACGCGTCGGCGTCTTCGACCTGGCCACCCGCCAGATGAAGGGCGAGCGCGAGGAAGCATTTGAGACCTCATACCCACGCCCCGGCTGGGCCGAGCAATCCCCGCTTGCCTGGTGGGATGCGCTCGGCCGGGCGACGCGCGGCCTGATGCGCGATCTCGGATCGCCCGAGATCGCCGGTATCTGCGTGGCCACGACAGCATCAACCGTGGTCGCCTGCCGCAGCGATGGCACGCCCTTGCGCCCGGCTCTTCTGTGGATGGATTGCCGTGCTGCCGCTGAGGCGGAACAAAGTGCTGAGTCGGAGAACCCTGTCATGAACTATGTCGGTGGCAGCAATGCAGCCGAATGGCTGGTCTCCAAAGCCATGTGGCTGAGCACCAACGAGCCGGAAGTCTACGCGGGTTCGGAGGTCATCTGCGAGTGCCTCGACTATATCAACTTCATGCTCACCGGCCGCTGGGTCGGTTCACGCATGAACGCCACCTGCAAATGGAACTATGATTCCGTCCAGAAGCGGTTTCCCTCCGAACTCTACGAGGAATTCGGCATCCCCGATCTCGAGGCGAAGCTGCCGCCCGACATCTTTGCGGTCGGCGCACCGATCGGCGAGATCAGCAAGGAGGCCAGCGACCATCTCGGTCTGTCCGGCCGACCAATGCTGGCGCAGGGCGGCATCGACGCCCATATCGGCATGCTGGGTGCGGGGACGCTGATGCCCGGTGAACTTCTGATGATCGGCGGAACCTCGATCGTCCAGCTCTTCCAGCTCGACAGCCAGCGGCCGATGACCGGCTTCTGGGGTCCCTATCCGCACGCTCTGGTGGACGATTACTGGCTTGTGGAGGCAGGGCAGGTTTCGGCAGGCTCCGTCATTTCCTGGTTCGAGAAAAACCTGTTCCAGCTCGACGCTGCCGGCCGCCAGGCGCTGCGCGAAGAGGCATCCGAACTTCCCGTCGGCGGCACCGGTCTTCTGACGCTCGATTATTTCATGGGCAACCGCACTCCCTATCGCGATCCTCTGTTGCGCGGCGGCATCATCGGCTTGTCGCTCGGCCATGACCGCGCCGCGCTCTACCGCTCGGCGGTGGAGAGCGTCGCCTTGGCTTCTGCCAACGTCTTGAAGCGCATGCACGAACTCGGCGTGCCCGTCGATCATATCGTCACCGCTGGCGGTTATGCCAAAAACCCGCTTTGGCTTCAGGCGACCGTCGACGCGATCGGCATTCCCGTGCACCTGCCCAGCGAGGCGAACCTGACCATTATCGGCGCAGCAGCCTCGGCCGCTGCCGGTGCCGGGCTCGTACCCGATCTTTTTGCCGCAGCAGACGCCGTCAAACAGAAAACGGTTGAAATCCAGCCCGACGCAAAGGCACATACGGCATATAACGCTCTGCTTGAAGACTACCTGGAGGCGACGGATCTGCTGACGCCTCTGTCAAGACGATTGGCCGGCCAGCAACTGAAAGGTCGAAACGATGCAACCTGATCGGCTGGAACGGGATATCCAGGTGCGCAACCTTTCGGCCGAGCAGCGCGAGCAGCTTATGATCCAGGTGGCCAAGCGCTACTATCAGCTCGACATGACCATGGGCGATCTGGCGGCGGAACTGGGCCTTACGCGCTGGCAGGCGAGCAAGCTTTTGAGCGATGCCCGCGAAACCGGGCTGGTCCGCATCGAGATCGTTCCGCACACGCCGCGCATGCCCGGCCTCGAAAGCAAGCTTCAGCGCGCCTTCGGCCTGAAGGAAGCCGTCGTCGTGCCTTGCAACACGGAGGAAGATGAAGCCTTGGTGCTGGATGGTGTTGCCAGAGCTGCCGGCCAGTTCCTGTTCGGGCTTGGCAAGGTTCCGGCAATCGGCGTTTCCTGGGGACGCACCATGATGGCGGTCGCCCGCCGCCTGCCGCCGTTCTGGAACGAAGGCGTCGAGGTCGTGCTTCTCAATGGTTCGATGAACGTACGTTCGTCCGGCCCGCAGACCAACAATGTCGCCGAACTTTTTGCCCGGTCCGGCCAAGGAACGGCAACGCTGTTGCCGGTTCCAGCCATCTTCGGTCATGCCGCCACACGCCGGGCATTGGAACAGGACCCGACCATTGCCGGCGTGCTGGAGCTCGGCCGCCAGGTGCCGGTCATCTGTTTCGGCATAGGCGCACTGACGCCCGATTCCGTCCTTATCCAGTCCGGCTATCTGACACCCGATGACGCCACCCGCCTGCGGGCTTTGGGCGCCGTCGGAGACGTTTTCGGCCGCTATATCAACGACAGGGGCGAGATCGTCGATCAGACCCTTGATGATCGCACCATCGGCGCCAGCCTCGAGTCATGCCGAACTCGGCAATTGTCGATCGGCGTCGCGGCGGGCGTTGCCAAAAAACACGCGATCCTCAGCTGCTTGCGTGCCCGCTACATCAATGTTCTCGTCACCGACGAGATAACCGCGCGCGCCCTGATGGAGTGAGATTCAGCGACCAATCGCCATGCCGGTGCTTTTCAGGAAGAAATGCATCTTTTCCGGGTCGATTTCGATATCGACCATGTCATCCGGCCGGAATTTGGACGCGGCATGAATCTGCGCCGTGAAGGCGGCCGGACCGACCTTGCCGATGGCCAGCGTATGCGGCCCCAACGGCTCTAGATCCTTGAGGTGAAGACGCACCTGCGGAAAATCCTGTCCGGAATTCATCGTATGCTCCGGCCGGATACCGAGCACGACCGCTTGACCGGTGACGCTGGCCAGCACATCGGCACGCGACGGTGGAATAGCAATGGCAACATCGCCCTCGGCCCGAAACACCAGCCCATTATCGCCGCCTTCGATGCGGCCCTCAATGAAGTTCATGCTGGGTGCACCGATGAAGGCCGCCACAAAAAGGTTCTTTGGTGCCTCGTAAAGCGTGATCGGGTCGGCCGCCTGCTCGATGCGCCCCTGGTTCATCACCACAACGCGGTCGGCCATGGTCATGGCTTCCACCTGGTCATGCGTGACATAGACGATGGTCGTCTGCAAACGCCGGTGCAGCAGCTTGATTTCGGTGCGCATCTCGATGCGCAGTTTGGCATCGAGATTAGACAGGGGTTCGTCGAACAGAAACACGTCCGGCTGGCGAACGATGGCGCGGCCAATGGCAACACGCTGACGCTGTCCACCGGAAAGTGCGCTCGGCTTGCGCTGAAGATAGGCGTCGAGATTGAGAATCCGGGCGGCCTCGGCCACCGCTCTGTCGATGTCGGGCTTGGCCGTTCCGCGCACCTTCATGCCGTAGCCGATGTTTTCGGCAACCGTCATGTGAGGATAGAGCGCGTAATTCTGAAACACCATGGAGCAGTTGCGAAGACCCGGGCGCAGGCTGGTCACATCGCGGTCGCCGATACGGATCTCGCCCGACGAAGCCTGCTCGAGCCCGGCAATCATGCGCAGCGTCGTCGTCTTGCCACAGCCGGACGGACCGACCAGAACCACGAATTCCTTGTCCGCGATATGAAGGTCGAGCGGCGGGATGACGGTAACGGTACCGAATGATTTCGCGACCTGCTCCAAGCGTACCTGGGACATTCTGAGCCCTTTTCTTCGTGCGCGATGGCCGTAAATCACCGGCATCGTCATTGTCCTGCAAAGATGGAGCCGCCCCGGCAAACCGGGGCGGATGGATCGTGGAGCCTTACTTCGCGGGCAGGCCCATCGAAGACCGGTAGGCAGCCAGTTGCTTGTCGCGGCCGAACTCGTCGGTCAGCTTGTTCCAGCCTTCGGCAACCGTATCGAGAGCCTGCTGCGGCGTGACTTCACCGGCCAGCGCCTTCGAAAGTTCGATTTCGAGGATTTCCGTGTAGGAGAAGTAACCCGGCAGACGCATGTCGAGCGCGGTGTTCTTCGCCGTTACGGCAGCCTGCTGGGCACCGAGATATTCCTTTGCTTCACGCTCGGAGAAGATCTTCGACCACAGGTCCGTGTTGGTGGTGTGCGAGATGCGATACGGATTGACGCCCGTTCCGCCGGTGATCGCTGCCTGACCCGACGTCGCCGGGCTGGTCAGGAACTGAATGTAGTTCCAGGCTGCTTCCTGATTGGTCGAGGATGCTGGAACGGCGGCCTGCCAGCCACCGAACGCCATGAACGATGTCTGGACAATCTCGGGGAACTTGTCCCACTTCTTGGTCTTGTAGTTCCAGATTTCGTCCGAACCCGGCAGCGACGCCGAACCGACATTGCCTGCCACCTTCGACTGCTTCGGATCGGCGCCGATGACGCCCGTGTCGCCCCAGCCGATCGATTCCGCCACCTGGCCACCGGCAAAGGCCGCGTTCACTTCGCCAAAAGAGAAGTTCAAGGCATTCGGCGGTGCGAGCTTCGAAGCCCGGATGTACTCTTCCAGACCGCGAACCCAGCCGGGGTTGTTGACCTGCGCATCCATCGTGTCCGGATCGAAGAACATGCCGCCCGGATTGTCGGGATGGCTTGTATAGCCGGCCACATGGCTGAACAGGAACCAGAACTGCTGACCGCCGCGGCGGAAGGC
Organism: Pararhizobium sp.; assembly: GCA_030655075.1. Lineage (GTDB taxonomy): Bacteria > Pseudomonadota > Alphaproteobacteria > Rhizobiales > Rhizobiaceae > JAURWE01. The sequence continues at coordinate 257,487 of JAURWE010000058.1, read as the reverse complement.
TTCTGCCGTGCCCCAGAGGCCCTTGTCCGGCTGCTGGAAGAATTCGGCGATGTCGAGATACTGCTTCCAGGTCTTCGGCGGCGCCAGATCGTAACCGTACTTGTCCTTGAAGCCCTTCTTGTTGTCGGCATTCTCGAACAGGTCGATGCGGTAGGAATAGGTATGCGCATCGCCGTCCATGGTCTGCGACAGAACCTTGCCGTTCCAGACCATCAGCGATTCACGATAGACCGGCGCGATGTCGTCCCAGTCCGCGCCCGTCTGCATCTCTTTCGGCATTTCCGACAGGAAGTCGGTGAAATCAGGTGCCCAAGCCGGTGCGAACGCCACCACGTCGAAAGCCTGCTCGCCCGATGTCAGCGAGGTGACGATCTTCGGATAGAGTTCCGACCACGGAAACTCGACGACATTGACCTTGCCGCAGGTCTTTTCTTCCCAGCCCTTCGCAGCCAGCGACAGCGCCGAGGCGATGTAAGGGCCGGTCTGGGTGGTTGCGGTGATGGTGATGCCCGTATAGTCGGGCTCGCAGGCAGAGGCGGAGGCCGCACCTGCAAGGGCGAGCAGCACGCCCGCTGTGGATGTAAGCAGAAGTTTCTTCATGTTTTATCCTCCCAGGATGGATGGTTTTTGGTTCGTTGTGCCGGTCACTTAATCGCTCCCAAAAGCAGGCCCGACCGCATAAGCCTGCTCAAAATCCCCGCCATGATCACCATCGGTATGATGGCGACCAGGGCGGCTGCCGAAATTGCCCACCATTCGTCGCCGCGCTGGCTGTTCTGGCCGGCAACAAGAATAGGAAGGGTTTGCCATCTCGAATTCGTCAGGAAGAGCGCGAACAGGAACTCGTTCCAGACGAAGGCAAGGGTAATCATGAATGTGGCAATGAGGCCGGGCTTCGACATCGGCAGCACGATGCCAACGAAGATCCGCCACGTCGGAACGTTGTCGACCATGGCGGCTTCCTCGACCTCGAGCGGCAGTGCCGCGAAGAAGTCGCGCATCAGCCAGATGACGATCGGCAGCGAGAAGGCCACATAGGCGAAGGTCAGCCCGAGATAGGTATCGACCAGCTTGAAGCCCATTTTGCCCATTTCCGTGTACATGAGAAACAGGGCAAAGGCCGCGACGATGGGCGGGAACATGCGCTGGCTGACGAACCAGAAGACGATATCATTGTTGCCCATGACAGGGCCGGGAAGCTTGAACCGGCTCGACAGGATGGACAGTGCAAGCGCCGCCACGAAGGAATAGATCAGCGAAATTGCCGTGCCGAATCCCAAAACGTTGCGCCCGAGCAGGTAGCCGCCGATGGCGACCACCGCGAAGATGACGCCGGAGAGCAGCCGCACCTCGAAGGTGAACCGGACCAGCGCATAGGCAGCCATGGAACCGATGGCGGTCGCCAGCAGCGACGCCGAAATGCCGATGATCGTCGAGGCGATGAACGTGTTGTAGAACTGCCCGCGCTGGCCGGAGAACAGGTCCCGCCAGGCATCGAGCGTCGGCACGAAATCGACGAAGGGAATATAGGTCGGTCCGCCGACCACGCCGAGCGGCGACTTGAACGAGGTGATCGCGACCCAATAGAGCGGGAAGAAGGTGAATGCCAGCCAGAGCAGGCAACCCGCCAGCGCCAGCCAGCGGCCGTTTCCTTTGAGAGTGCGCACGCTCATTTGTGCTTCTCCAGATAGGGCTTGAGGATGGCGAGATAGACCAGGCCAATGACGGTGATGACGATGAGGAACAGGAAGGACAGTGCCGAGGTATAGCCGAGGTTGAACTTCTTGAAGCCCTCCTGATAGGCAAACAGCGTCAGTGTCTCGGTCGATATTCCGGGTCCTCCGCCGGTCATGACGAACACCGTGTCGATGATCTTGTAGCTCTCGATCAGGCGGATGAACACCACGGCGACGGAGATCGGCAGCATCATCGGGAAGGTGATGCCCCAGAACTGCTGCCAAGGACTGGCATTTTCCAGCGACGCCGCCTCATAAACGTCCTCCGGCAGCGTCTGCAAGCCTGCGAGCATCATCAGGATGACGAAGGGTGTCCACTGCCAGACTTCGACCGAGATGATAGCGCCGATCGCCCACTTGGTCTGCGTCAGGAACGGCAGGTTGGCAAACCCGAGAAACGTCATCAGCTCGTTGAGCGGTCCCATGGTGGGATTGAGGATCTGGCGCGCCACGAGCGCCACCGCGACTGGCGCCACCAGCATCGGCAAGAGAAAGCTGACACGAAACAGGCCCTCACCGGGCACACGCCGGTTCAGCGCCAAAGCGATCGAGAAACCGATGACATACTGCAGCGCAACGGCGATGATCGCGATGATCGACGTTGTCTTGGCAACATTCCAGAAGCGCGGATTCTGCAGCAGCTCGATATAGTTGCCAAAGCCGACGAAACGCGGCGGGATCGGCGGCACCAGCCGCAGGCTCATGAAACTGGTGGTGAGCGAATAGATCAGCGGAAAGATCGAAATGATCAGCACGATCAGCAGCGCCGGCCAGATGAAGAAATGTTTGCTGGGATCGTTCCGGGTCATGCGGCACACGCACGGCCGGCCGGCCGCTCAAGCGCCTGACACACAAATCCGCCCGTCGGATGCGCGCGTTCACATGCCATTTTCAGAATGGATCGTAACATCAGGCCTCCTCTCCCGCCGACGCTCCCACACCGGCACTGATCTACTTAAAGAACAGAATATGTAGTATAAGTACGAAAAGAAATCCGTCAACATAAGTCTTAGGGAAATTTACCCTCGAAATTCTTGATTTCGCTTCTGAATTCGCGCCTTGTCGTCAGGCCAGCACAACTTACTAGTAGTTAAACTACACATTAGGCTGAGCCGTTCTTTCGCTTACGGGTCAAAGTTTTTCATGCGAAGCGAGAGCGCTTCGTATTTCCTCCAGTTTTGGCATGGCCGGTGCGGTACCGCGCCGTGTAACGGCGATGCCGGCCGTGGCGCAGCCAAAGCGCACCGCGTCGATCGCGCTTGCGCCCTTGGACAGCGACGCCGAAAACCCGCCGACGAACGCATCACCTGCGCCTGTCGTGTCGATGACCGGGCCGGACGAGATTACGCCGACATGCACCGACTGATCGGCCGTGTGATAGAGAACGCCCCGCCCGCCGAGCGTGATCAGCGCGGCCTTGACGCCCTTGGCCAGCAACGCATCGCCCGCACGCCGGGCATCCTCCAGCGTATCCAGCGAAAATCCGACGATGGCCGCAGCCTCGGTCTCATTCGGGACGATGTAGTCGCACAGCGGATAGATCGCATCGGGAAAGGCTTCGGCCGGGGCCGGATTGAAGATCGTCGTGACCCCAGCCGCGTGGGCGATTTCCAACGCCCGTTGTGCAGCAGCCGCTGGCTGTTCAAGTTGCGTGACGAACACGGCCGATTGCTCGATCGTGTCACGCGCGTCCTCGACATCGTCGATGCCGATTGTCCCGGCAGCGCCCGGATAGACGATGATAGCATTGTCGCCGTTGCTGTCGTTGACATAGATGAAGGCAGCGCCCGTCGGCATGTCCTCCATCTCGACGACCTTCGGCACGACGCCCTCGTCCGCATAGGTCTTCAGCGCCATGGCACCGAACGTGTCGCGGCCAATCTTGGAGATGAAGGAGACCTGCCCGCCGGCTCGCGCCGCAGCGACGGCCTGGTTGGAGCCCTTGCCGCCCGGCCCGACAGAAAAGCCACTGCCGGTGATCGTTTCACCGACGGCAGGCATACGCTTGGCCAGATAGGCCGTGTCGGCCACGAAAATCCCGAGAATGGCGACGCCTGATTTGCTCATGCCCCGCTCCTCACGCGTTTTCCGGCGGGATCACGCCCTTGGTGAAGAGGAAGCAGCCATAAAAGCGCGTCTCGCCCGTCGTGATGACGCAATAGGCCTTCTTGGCTTCCTCGTAGAACTTGAAGCGCTCGATGCCATACATCGGAGCGGGCTTTCCTTCCGCCGCATCGATTTCGGCCTGCACTTCATGCTGCACCGGCGGAATCTCGTCCGGTGAGCCCATGATTTCCATACGGCCGGCCGACGGCTGCAGCGGCGTGTCGAGCGGCATGACCGACAGGATCGCCCGGATGGCGCGCGCGGCCGAGACATTGTCGATCGACAGCACCATGCCGAGAGCCGTCTGCCGGGCTATCGAGTCCGACGGAAAATTCATGTCGGAGACGACAAGCGTATCGCCGTGACCCATGGAGCGCAGGGCGTGCAGCACGTCGGCGTTAAGCGCCGGATCAATGTTCTTCAGCATGGTTTTGTCCTTCAAAAATGGCTGGCTAAAAAGGCTGGCCCGGATCAGGCACCCGTGATCCGTTCCCGGTATTTGTCGATGATAACGGCAAGGATGATGACAACACCAGTGATCATCTGGCGCATGAAATCGCTCAATCCGAAAAGGATGAGACCGTTGGCCAGAACACCGATGATGCAGGCGCCGAGCAGGGTGCCGACGACCGTGCCGCGCCCGCCATTGAGGCTGGTGCCGCCGATGATCACGGCGGCGATGGCGTTGAGCTCGAAGCCGATGCCGATGATCGGGCTGGCGATGTTAAGCCGCGCCATGTAGACCATCGCCGCGATCCCGACCAGGCCTCCGGCAATGGTGAAAGCCGCCACCTTGTAGAACATCAGCGAATGCCCGGCGAGACGAATGGCCTCTTCATTGTTGCCGATGCCGTAGAGCAGGCGGCCGAAGACGGTCTTCGACAGCACGAACCAGGCGATGGCGACCAGCGCCAGGGCGATCAGAAACACCACCGGAATGTTGAAGATCATCTGCGAACCGAAGGCGTTGAAGCTCGGCGGAAACGAATAGATCGTACGCGCGTCCGTCACCTGCAGCGCAGCGCCACGCGTGATGTTGAGCATGCCGAGCGTGACGATAAACGATGGCAGACCCCAGAACGCGCTGATCCAGCCGTTGAAGAAGCCACAGACAACGCCCGTACCCACCGCCGCAAGCGTGGCCAGGCCAACGGCCGCGAACACCGACAGATCGGGGATCGTCAGCACCGTCCCCGCCACCACCGCGCAGAAGGCCAGCATTGAGCCCACCGACAGGTCGATACCGCCGATCAGGATGACGAATGTCATGCCAACGGCGAGGATGAGATTGATGGTGATCTGTGTGAGGATGTTGGAGATATTGTTCGGCGTCAGAAAATGCTCCGTGCTGACGGAAAAGAACACGATCAACAGCAAGAGGGCGATGCCGATACCCGCATCCCGCAGAACGAGTTTCATGGACATCCCTGACACAGGGGTCGCAACCGTTGTTTTGTCGATCGTTTGCATGATCAGTGCTCCGTCTGTCTGCGTTCGCCCTGATAGGCAAAGGTCAAAATCGTCTCTTCCGCGAAATCGGCGCGCGGTACTTCGCCAACGATGCGGTGCTGCGACATCACCATGATCCGGTCGCACAGCGTCATGAGTTCGGGCAGTTCCGAGGACACGACCAAGAGAGCCAGTCCCTTCTCCGCAAGCCTGCGGATCAGCGCATAGATTTCCGCCTTTGCGCCGACATCGACGCCGCGGGTCGGTTCATCGAGCAAAAGGACCTGAGGGTTTCGCGCCAGCCATTTGGCCAGAACCACCTTCTGCTGGTTGCCACCCGAAAGCGTGCCGGCATTCTTCGAAGGTCCGCCATATTTGAGCTTCAGGTCGGCACCCAGGGTCGCCGTCAGGGCATCTTCCTTCTTGCGATCCAGCAGACCCGCATGCGAGACGCGCGACAGCGATGCCAGCGTGACATTGGTGGCGATCGGCAGGCTCAGGATCAGGCCCTCTTCCTTGCGGTCTTCGGTAACGAAACCGATGCCGGCATTGATCGCCTCGCGTGGTGATTTGAAATCAACCCGTTTGCCATCGCGCGAAAGCGTGCCTGACAGCGGCGGCGTGGCAGCAAAGATCGCCCGCAGCAGCTCGGTGCGGCCCGAGCCGACCAGGCCGGCAATGCCGAGGATTTCTCCCTTGTGCAGATCAAGCGAAATGCCATCGGCATGCGGCGATTCCACAGGACGGAAATTTTTGAGCGACAGGACGACATCGCTGCCGGCACTGGAAACCGTTTCGCTGGCCATCTCTTTCTGCAGCTGCTGGCCGACCATGCCGCGCACGAGTTCGTCATGACTTGTCTCGGCGATTTCACGCGAAAACACCGTTTCTCCGTTGCGAAGCACCGTGACCCGATCACAGATGCGGAAAATCTCGTCGAGATGATGCGAGACGAAGATGACCGAAACGCCGCGCCGACGCAGGTCGTTGATGATGGTAAACAGACGTTCGGTTTCGCGCGAGGTGAGCGTTGCGGTCGGCTCGTCGAGGATGAGCACGCGGCTGTCGGTCATCAGGGCGCGCGCCACTTCGACAAGCTGGCGATGTGCAATGCCGAGACGCTCCACGGGCCAGCGTACGTCGATATCCTTCAGGCCGATGGCATCAAGGGCGGAGCGAGCCCGCGCGTTCATGTCCTGGCGCTTGACCAGGCCGAAGGCATTGCGCGGCAAATGCTCGATGAAAATATTCTCGGCAACCGAGAGGAAGGGCAGAAGATTGAACTCCTGGTGCACCACCTGCAGACCACGCGCCTTGGCATCGCGTGGTGTCTGGGGCTCGTACGTTTTTCCCGTCAGCGAAATCGAGCCGGAATCGGGCTTAACGATGCCGCAGAGAATCTTGATCAGCGTCGATTTCCCGGCGCCGTTTTCACCGATCAGGCCATGCACCTCGCCGGGCGCGACCGACAGAGTCACGCCGTTCAGCGCGATCGTGCCGCCGAAGCGCTTGCGAACATCGTGAAGCTCAAGAATTGGCGCTATTGATGCGACATGCCCCGCAGCACGAGGCGCGGCACCGGAAGCCGAATATGTCATGACAACCCCTTCGTGAAGAGAGCTGCACCGGACGGATCCGGTGCAGCAGTAAAGCAAGCTGCCTACTTCACGTTGTCCTTGGTGACGAGTTCGATGTTCGTCTTGACCCAGCCCTCAAGCTTCGGTCCGCCGGCAACGACTTCGAGCGCCTTGTCGATGGCATCCGCCGCCATCTTTGAGCCGAACTGATCAACGGTTGCAAGCAGCTTTCCATCCTTCAGGAGAGGCGCCACGGCCGAAACGTTGTCGAAGCCGACAACCTTGATATCGTTGCGGCCCGCAGCGTCCAGAGCCTTGACAACGCCGATCGCCATGGAGTCGTTGGCAGCCAGAACACCCTGAACATCCGGATGGGCCGTCAGCATGTTGGAGAACACCGAGTTGGCTTCTTCCGTTTCCCAATGGGCCGTTCTGGAATCCAGCAGATCGAGCTTGCCGGCAGCAATCGCATCTTCAAAACCGAGCTTGCGCTGCGCCGCGTTGTCGGCACCGGGATTGCCTTCGATAATAACGACTTTACCACCTTCACCGAGTGCCTTTGCCAAGGCCTCGCCGACCATCTTGGCACCGCCGCGATTGTCAGGACCGACGAACGCGAGATCGATGCCGGCGTCCTTCTTGGCCTGCTCGTCGAGCGAGACGTCGAAGTTCACGACCGTAATGCCGGCATCCATCGCCTTCTTCAGCGGAGCGACCATGGCGCGGGAATCAGCCGGCGCGATGACGATGGCATCGACGCCCTGCGTGATGAAGTTTTCGACGCCGTTCAGCTGGCTTTCGAAATCGGTCTCGTTCTGCATGCCGATAGCTTTGAGTTCATAATCGCCACGCTTTTTGGCATGCGCCTCGGCGCCTTCCAGCATGTTCCTGAAGAAGTCGTTGGCAAGGGACTTCATGACCAGACCGACGACCGGCTTGTCGGCTGCCGTGGCGATGGCGGGCAGCGAGACTGTCGCCATGAGGGCAGCGATAGATATGAGCTTGAAGAATTTCATAGATAGTCCTCCCTTTTTTAAACCGTGGCCCTCCAGCCAACGGTGAAACGTTTCATCGAGAATGATGTCGATGCATTTCATCTGCCAGCAAACAGAAACTCCATGAATATGTCAATATGAAACGTTTCATTTGCAAAATTTTTCCTGATTCGTCTACCAATGCGCGAATTTCTCTGGTTTATGATCAGCCGCCTGGCATAAGAGGATTGCTGTTTGACGATTACAATCAAAGATGTAGCGCAGCATGCCGGAGTTTCTGTCGGCACGGTTTCGCGCGTTCTCGCAAAGAACAGCACCGTCAGTGAAGCGATCCGTTTGAAAGTCGAAGGTGTCATTGAACGGCTCGGCTACCGGCCAAGCTCGCTCGGTAGAAACCTGCGCCTCAACAGGACCTACCTGATTGGTCTCCTGATTCCCGATATTACCAACCCCTTTTTTGCTGAACTGGCCAAACACGTCGAAATGCTCGCCTCGGCCGAAGGTTATTCCGTTCTTCTCGCAAACACGCACGATGATCCCAAGGCAGAGCAGCAGCAGGTAGAGGCGCTGCTCAGCCGCCTCCCGTTCGGCATAATCCTGGTTCCGGTCAGCGACAGTTTGATCAATACAATCGTCGCCGGAACACGAACCGTCACCGTTGACAGGCCCCTAAGGGGCCACGCGCTGGTGGGTGTCGACAATGCCCGCGGTGGCTATCTGGCGGCTGATCACCTCCTGGCGCTCGGACACCGCAATCTCGGGTACATCAGCGGTCCAAGCTCGACCGAAGTGTCGCGTGCGCGCCGCGCCGGCTTCGTCAGCAGGGTTTCCGAATTCCAGGCACAAAATCCCGGCAGTGTCACCGAGCCACAGATTGTCGAAGGCAATTTCGATTACACGTCAGGCGAAAAGCTCGGCAGAATTCTCCTCCAGTCCCCGCCGGACAGGCGCCCAACAGCCATTGCAACAGCGAGCGACCAGCAGGCCATCGGCCTCATGCGCGCAGCCGCCGATATGGGCATCCGCGTGCCGCAGGACCTGTCGATCATCGGCTTCGACGACATTCCCCTGGCGTCACTCGTTTTTCCACGGCTGACGACAATCCGTCAGCCCATCGCCGAAATCGCCCGCATCGCGCTCGAAGCCGTCCTCGGGCGACTTTCCTTGCAGAAGGAATGGATGCTCGAGCCCGTTCTCATCAACCGCAATTCAAGCGCGGCGGTTGCCGCTACCGGCACATGAAGACATCGGTCCCGGCCTACTCTCCGTAGGGGATCCAGATGTTCTTCACGTCTGTTGCCCGCCGCAGATACAGCGCCCCTTCGGCCGCCGCCCTATCGTTCCAGTCAGTCGCCTTGCCGTAATCGACAAATGTCCGCTTCAGATTGCCCGCCGACAGTTTCTCGACCATCGTTGACAGCTCAGCCGAGCCGAAAGCCCAGACCGCATCGACATCATTGTGCTCGGCAAGGGTCTTGGCGAGGTCAACAGCCACGCCCGTCACGATGTTGACGACACCGGCCGGGACATCCGATGTCTCAAGGATCGAATAGAAATCCGTCACCGACAGCGGGTGGTGTTCGCTGGGCACCGCGACGACACGATTCCCAACGGCAATCAGAGGCGCTACCAGACTGATGAAGCCGAGCAGCGGCGCTTCCGTTGGGCAGATAACACCGACGACACCGATTGCTTCAGGCATGGCCAGAGCTACGCCGCGCAATGGCGGTTGATGCACTGACCCTTCGTACTTGTCGGCCCAGGCGCCATACGTGAACAGCCGCGAAATCGAGGCCTCCACTTCAGCCTTGGCTTCAGAAGCAGAAACGCCGGTCATGGCCGCGATCCGGCCGGCAAACTCGTCGGCCCGGCCACTGAGGTTCTCTGCGATATAGTAGAGGATCTGCGAGCGGTTGTGCGTCGTCGCACTGGACCAGCCGGACGCCGACTGCGCGGCGGCGACGGCATTGCGGATATCCTTGCGATTGCCGTCGCCAACTTCGCCCAAAACCCTGCCCTTGGCTGAAATGACCGGGCGCGAATAGTTTCCGTCGGGCCGCGCCTGCTTGCCGCCGATGAACAGTTTGGCGGTGCGGTCGAGCGGAGAAGCGGCAAAGTCGCCGGCAGCCTGCTTGACCTGTGGCAGCGTCGCAGAAGCGCGCGCCTTGCGGCCTGCCCATGTTTTAGGTTTCAGATATTCGTAGCAGCCTTCACGCCCACCCTCGCGGCCGAAGCCGGATTCGCGCTTGCCGCCGAAACCGACCGCTGCGTCGAAGAGATTGGTCGCGTTGACCCAGACGACACCCGCCGAAAGCTTGGCAGCAACATTCAGCGCCAGGCCGATCGTCTCGCTCCAGACACTAGCCGCAAGGCCGTAGCGCGAATGGTTGGCCAGCTGGATTGCCTCTTCCGGCGTCCGGAATGTCATGGAGACGGCGACTGGTCCGAAAATCTCTTCGGTCGCAACCGTCGATGTCGGCTGAACGCCGCTCAAGAACGTCGGAGGGTAGAAGCTGCCGCCCTTTGGCAGGTCGATCTTGGCCTGATGCAGTGTCGCGCCTTCAGCGACACCCTTCTTGACCAGCGCTTCGATGCGCTGGAGCTGCACGGGCGCAACGATCGCGCCCATATCGATGCACTTGTCGAGCGGCTGGCCGACGCGCAGCGTCTGCATCCGGCGCTCGAGCCGCTGGTAAAACAAATCTGCAATGCCTTCGTGAACAAGAATGCGCGAACCGGCGCAGCAGACCTGACCCTGATTGAACCAGATCGCGTCGACAACGCCCTCGACAGCCGCATCGATATCGGCATCGTCGAACACGATGAACGGCGACTTGCCGCCGAGCTCCAGCGTCAGCGACTTGCCGCTGCCGGCCGTGCGTTCACGAATGATGCGTCCAACCTCGGTCGAGCCGGTGAAGGCGATCTTGTCGATATCGACATGGTCGACCAGCAGCGCGCCCGTCTCACCTTCGCCGGTCACCACGTTCAGCACGCCTGCGGGAAGACCTGCAGCCGCAGCAAGCTCGGCAAACAGCAGCGCCGTCAGCGAAGTGAACTCGGCCGGCTTCAGCACGACCGTGTTGCCCAGCGCCAGTGCCGGGGCGACCTTCCAAGCCAGCATCAGGAAGGGAAAATTCCAGGGGATGATCTGCCCGACGACGCCGACCGGCACCTGATCGGCGAATTCCGTCTCCTGCAGCTGCGCCCAGCCGGCGTGGTGATAAAAATGGCGGGCGGCGAGCGGCACGTCGATGTCGCGTGTTTCGCGGATCGGCTTGCCGTTGTCGATGGCCTCCACAACGGCAATCAGGCGCGCATGGCGCTGGATCATGCGGGCAAGCGCATAGAGATGCCTCGCGCGGGCATGGCCGGACAGCTTCGCCCAGGCAGCCTGCGCCTTCCTGGCCGCAGAAACGGCGTTATCGACATCGGCCTTTTCGCCGAACGCGAGTTTGGCCAGCACTTTGCCGGTCGCCGGTTCGAACGTATCGAAGCTTTTGGCCGAAGCAGATGGCACGAAAGCGCCATTAATGAAGTGGCCGAATTTGCTGCCGTGGCGGGCCAGCCAGCCGCGCGCTTCACCGTCGGCTTCCGGGGCGGGACCATAGGACATGTCGTCAAAATACCTTGCTACCGTCATCTGGGTCATCCGATCGGGTGTCTGTTGAAGGCCGAATAGGCGCCGGTGAGGTGATGTTCCAGCTGGCGCTCGATATCGGCCAGCAGGCTTGAAGCGCCGACGCGGAACAGGTCAGGCTCAAGCCACTCCCGCCCGAGCTCTTCCTTCATCAGGAACTGGTAGTTGAGAATGTCCTTGGCAGCCGAAATGCCACCGGCCGGCTTGTAGCCAACCTTGAAACCGGTGCGCTCCTGATAGGCCCGGATCATCCGCAGCATCACCAGCGTTACGGCAAGCGTCGCGTTGACGCCTTCCTTGCCGGTCGAGGTCTTGATGAAGTCGGCGCCAGCCATCATGCAGATCAGCGAGGCCTTGGCGACGTTGCGCAGCGTCTTGAGATCGCCGGTCGCCAGGATCGCCTTGACATGCGCCTCGCCGCAGGCGGCACGGTAATCCCTCATCTCGTCGTAAAGCGCCGTCCAATTGCCGGTCAGCACATGCTCGCGGGTGATGACGATATCGATTTCCTTGGCGCCGTCGGCGACCGAAGCCTCGATTTCCTTGACCTTCAGATGATGCGGGCTGAGACCCGCCGGAAAGCCGGTCGATACGGCAGCAACGGGAATGCCGGAATCTCCGAGAGCCTCCACGGCCGTGCCGACAAAGCGGTGATAGACGCAGATGGCGCCCGTGGTGATCGACCGGTTGCCCATGCCGAGTGCATCAAGAAGATCCTGGCGAATCGGGGTCATCGCCTTGGCGCACAGCCGCTTGACGCGTTCGGTCGTGTCGTCGCCATTCAGCGTCGTCAGATCGATGCAGGTCACAGCCTTCAGCAGCCAGGCAGCCTGCGCATCCTTCTTGACGGTCCGGCGGCCCGGCAGCGTCGCGACCCGGCGCTCGGCGGCAGACAGATTGACGCGCGCATCCAGCACCCAGGAAAGATCAAGCTCCATACCGGGATTGCGGGGAAGATTGTGACCGCCTGCAGGCTCGGGCGGATGCGCCTTGGCATCGTGGCTCCGCACGGGAATCACACTTTCAACAGCGGTGACCAAGGAACCCTCCCAGGGCATCCTCGTTTTCAACAAGGACGCTTTGTTGTTTTAGTCTCAATTTTTTGTGACTATTACACCAAAACTGAAAAGGGTCAAGCACTACCTTCGATAAAGCCGGAACGCCTATTCGGCGAGCGAATTTTCCGGCAAAGCAGTGAAGTCGCCGTTCTCGGTAATGATGGCGTCAAAGGCCGATAAATCGGCGAAAAAGGCGGGTTTCAGTTTGCCGATCTTGCTGCTGTCGGCCACGAGGACGTTTTTGCGCGCAAGAGAAATGACCTTACGCTTGATCTCAGCCTCATGAAAATTCGCGCAGGTCGCACCACGCTTTGAATCAATTCCAGCCGCAGACAGGAAGGCGACATTGATACCCAGATAGCCGAGCGTCTCGAGCCCCGGATTTCCGGAGAAGGACGCGGAAGCAGGATGATAGAGACCGCCAATCATGATCAGGGCGACATTCGGCCGCCTTGCCAGTTTTTCGGCAATGTTCAGTGCATAACAGACGACTGTGAGGGGAAGTTCGGCTGGCAGCAGATCAATCAGATAACCAAGTGTCGTACCGCAATCGACGAAGACCGTCTCTTCGGCCCGGATATATTTGACCGCGTGACTGCAGGCCTGCTTCTTGGCTGCTGCGTGACTGTCCGCCGCCCGGGAAAGCTCGTAAGGCGCGTCGGGCTCGACATCGGTGGCCGGGACGATATGTCCGCCCAGAAAGCCGAAAAGATCCGGGTTGTCGCTGACATCGCGCCGCACCGTCATTTCCGATACGCCCATAAGCTCCGCAGCATCCTTGAAATGAATGACACGCCGCTCGGCCAGAGCGCTGGTCAACAGCAGGATACGGCTCTGTTTGCGGCTGGCCATAAGGGAGGAGCTCCTGGAAACATGTTTCGGAGCTTAACGGCTATCAGATTTTGTTAGGATTACAACAAATCTTTGAAATGGCGGCATACAGAAAAAGGCCGGCGTGCAATGCTGCGGCGCCGGCCTGTAAAGCAGATTGTAAGACTGGATAGAAACGGCAGGAAACGGAAAAGCTGACCGTAAAGGTCACATCACCTTTATTGGCCCTTCAGCTTCGGGCGCACGTAGCTCGGGTCGAGCGGCGTGTAGCGCTGCGGCAGCTTCTTCATCAGGCCTTTGGTATCAGTGGACTTGTAGCCGTTGCCACGGCCCGTCGAGGGATAGGCATACTTCAGCTTCGGAGACCAGTCGAAGGCATACCAGACGTCGGCGTCTGCTTCGAGGCCGGAGCTGCTGATGCGATCGCAGATCCAGGTATATTTGCCCTTGGCTTCAACGAGATCGAACTGCTCGCGGGCTTCAGCCTCGGAGGAGAAAAAATGCGTGACGCGTTTTCCCTTGGCAGTTCCCGAATACTCAACGCTCAGCATGTGAATCTTGGCGTTGAATTCCTTATCACCCTTGTCTGTCACGGTCGTCCTAGCTCTGTCTCGAAGGGTATGTCGCAACATATCCGGATGTTGAAGAATCCAGCATGAAGGCTGGCCTTGAAATCGGCGCGCGCTCCATGGACCAGGGCGCTGCGAATGCCGGTATACTTACTGTGCCTTGATATTGGCTTCCTGAGCGGCCTCGATGAAAACCTTGCGGGCATCTTCGGAAGACTTATTTCCGGCAATGGCTGCGCGGCAGAACCGCCGGGCCGCCGCATGACGCGGGCCAGGGCTGTCCGGCCAAGGACCATCGAGAAACTCCAGTGCTTCCACCGGATTCTTGAACGAACGCACCTCTCCTGGCTTCAGGACGAGGTTGACGGTTTCACTCCACCTTGTCGGGCGCATGACGGATTCCTAAAATGGCTTAGCCAATTGTGCCGCCAAAAGATCCGGGCGGGTCGGCGACGAAGCGAATACGAATGCTCCATCCGTCAAAAAGGCCAGACATCAGCCTGGCCTTTTTAGAGTAGCGCGCAGGCGCCGGTGTTCACACAACGGCTGCTGCAGCTGCCAATCAGGCGGCTGTGAGCTTGCAAGCGGACATCTTGCCCGACTTGTTGTCACGTTCCATCTCGTAGCCAAGCTTCTGGCCTTCGACGATTTCGCGCATGCCGGCACGTTCTACGGCCGAGATGTGTACGAAAACATCGGCGTCGCCGTTGTCAGGCTGAATGAAGCCGAAGCCCTTGGTGGAATTGAACCATTTAACTGTGCCAGTGGTCATGATGAACCCTTTCGTAGCAACGTTGAAAGACCTGCCTTGCACATGCAGGGCAGGTGGTATTCTCGATTTTGAAAGGAGAGTTCGTCCAGGGCGCACCGCAAGGCGCGCAATAACAAAAGCCAGTCAAGCAAATATCGACAACGGTCCTCTAGGCCCTTTCAGGCAGGATGTCAACTTTTGGTTAAATGCACGCAGAAAATCAACTATAAGCGGTGCATTTTAAGGTCACACGCAAGCCTGATTGCAATCAGGCAGCAAGATGGGAAAATGCCGCAACGACCTTATCGTAGACCCCGCGCTTGAAGGAAACGATCAATCCGGGCAACTCACCCATCGGTTTCCATGCCCACTCTTCAAACTCGGCCTCATGGCCGCCTGGGGGAGGATTGATGGCGATCTCGGTATCGTCCCCGTCGAAGCGGAACGCGAACCAGCGTTGCGTCTGACCCCGGAACTTGCCCTTGAGGCCGATACCGATCAGATGCGCTGGCAGATCGTAGTTGATCCAGCCGGGCGCTTCAGCAAGCAGGGTGACGGTCTTCATGCCCGTCTCTTCGTAAAGCTCGCGGTAGGCCGCCTTCAGCGGATCCTCATCCTTGTCGATGCCGCCTTGCGGCATCTGCCAAAGCTGCGGCGAGCCGTCATATTCCGAATTGCCGATGGGGATGCGCCGCCCGGCCCAAACCAGCCCCTGGCGATTGAGAACCATGATGCCGACGCAGGGACGGTAGGGCAAATCTTCGGCTTTCATGGTCTTCTTGTCCTTGCTCATAGCTTTGCGCAGTCCTTGTTCTTGGGTCTTGGACGCTTATTGCTGCTGGGGATCATTGACGGCCGCCGACACGCCGACGATCTCGATGCCGCGCTTTGCAGCCTCGGCGCTCCATTCGGCAATCGCATCCACACTCTCGTCAAAGGCCGAGGCGGTGCCGATCGCTGTACCCTTGCGCAGCGCAATCCGTTCCAGTTCGTCAAGCTTGGTCAGGATCGCCGTCTTGTTGATCTGCCCATCCAGCACAACGTCGCCAAAGGCATGTGGGACCCTTAAGGTCGAAGCCAGCGTTCCGGTCAACGACTGCGCTGAGGTGCCGTCGTCCAGAAACAGCAATCCGCGTTTTGACAGGTCGCGCATCACAGGCTCAAGCGCATCGGCATCGGACAGGAAACGCCCGCCGAGAAAGTTCATGATCCCGGTATAATTGGTGATCTCTGCCATAGACTGATGAAGCTGCGACAGATTCTGTTTGGCATCCAGACCGACCCGAAGCGTGTTGGGGCCCGGATTGTTATCAGGGTAATCGAACGGCTCGAAAGGAATCTGTAGGAGAATTTCATGGCCACCCTGCCGGGCTTGCTGCATCCAGCGCTGCAGACTGTTGCCGCTTGCGGCAAAACCGAGCGTGATCTCTTCCGGCAGTTCGCGAATGGCGCGCTGTGTACCGGTCTGGCTCAGGCCCAGGCCACCGACGACGATGGCGATACGTGTGCCCCGCGCACCCGACCAGGGACGCGCATACTGGTCCAGCGGCCGCAAACCGTCAGGCCCGGTGATCGGCAGACGGCCATCGGCGCTATCCTCGAGAAGATCATCATTCGGAAAGGACGCCTGCTTCAGATCCTGACCCCTGGTTCGGCCCGTTCCAAGAATGACCGGCCCATCTTCGTCTCGCGTACCCGGTGAGAACTTGCGGACGATCGACCCGTCGTTGGTCAGCGTTTCCTCGACCTTTGCGCCCGAAAGACCGCTTTGGCGTTGTAGACCCTGCTTCTCCTGAGCATCCGGTTTCTTCGAAACATCCTCCGCCGTCTCCACCGGCACAGGCTCGGTTTTAACCTCCGGCACGGTCTCAGCTACGGAGCGCAACCCGCTCGGCAAAATGGCAACCCATGCCGATCCCGCCACAAGAGCGATGACAGCCAAGCCGGCGCCGTAACGCCAGCGCGACCCGCCGCCCAACCGGCGTGCCGGAGCAGATTTGCGATTCTGACCTATGGGTGCGTTGAGATCGGTTTCCAAGGATGCCCCTTGCACTCAAATCCTGGATCGGCTTTCGGCGGAAACACATGCTTTCACATGTAAAAACGGGTCCGCGATATCAACCGCAGACCCGGCATTTCGTCGTCCGGTACGAGGTCTTACTTGACCTCGGCTTTTTCCGGATTGGCCGGGAAGGACGGATCCTTCTTCTGGCCGCGCAGCAATTCGAGCGCGTAGTTCAGCTGCAGGTCATCCTTGGCTTCCGGCGGAACATACGCGATGGAGCCGGATCCCTCGTCTGTTTCGCTCTGGCCCTGGATATGGCCGCGCAGGCTGGATTCGCCTGATGCTTCGACCTTGCCCTGAAGCTCCTTCGGCAGCGGCTGGTCCACTTTGATATCAGGTGTGATGCCCGTACCCTGAATGGACTTGCCCGATGGCGTATAATAGAGCGCCGTCGTCAGGCGCAGAGCGCCGGCCTCGCCCATCGGAATGATCGTCTGGACAGAGCCCTTGCCGAACGACCGCGTTCCAAGAACCGTTGCGCGGTGCAGGTCCTGCAGCGCGCCGGCCACGATTTCCGACGCCGATGCCGAACCGCCATTGACCATGACGATGATCGGCTTGCCGTCGGCAAGATCACCGGGGGTCGCATTGAAGCGGCGGGTTTCGTCCTCGTTACGGCCACGGGTGGAAACCACCTCGCCGCGCTCCAGGAAGGCATCCGACACGTTGATCGCCTGATCGAGCAGACCACCCGGATTCAGGCGCAGATCGAGAACATAGCCCTTGAGCTTGTCGGCCGGAACTTCCGACTTGATCTTCTCGATCCCGGCCCGCAGGTCGTCATAGGTCTTTTCGGTGAACGAGATCACACGCAGGTAACCGACATCGCCCTCGACACGGAACTTCACGGCCTTCACGGCAATGACATCACGCAGGATTGTCAGTTCGATCGGCTTGTCGGCGCCCTTGCGCAGAATGGTCAGCTTGATCGGCGTATTGACCTCGCCGCGCATCTTTTCGACAGCTTCTTCGAGCTTCAGGCCACGGACTTCCTGTCCGTCGATCTTCGAAATGAAGTCGCCGGAGAGAACCCCGGCGCGCGATGCCGGTGTATCGTCGATCGGCGTGATGACCTTGACGAGTTCGTCTTCCATCGTCACTTCGATGCCAAGACCGCCGAATTCGCCGCGCGTCTGCGTGCGCATGTCCTCAGCGTCGGTTGCATTCATATAGCTGGAATGGGGGTCGAGCGACGAAAGCATGCCGTTGATGGCATTTTCGATCAGCTTGTCCTCCTGCGGCGGCGTCACATATTGCGCCCGGACCCGCTCGAAGACATCGCCGAAGATCGACAGCTCGCGATAGGTCGACGGGTTGGCAGCTATGGCGGGTGCGGTCGCAGAATAAACGACACTCATCGTGGCCGCGCCTGCCAGTGCACCGACGAGAACAAGAGAAACCCTACGTATCATTACGTGCCCTTCCAATGTCTGTTGAGGTCCACCAAGGTCGAGAATCAACCGGTTTTCCATCTTTTCGAAATTCAATGTAAAGCGTTGGCTTGTCTGTTTCCATCGCTAATGCCGTAGCACTTGCCACTCTTTTTGCACCCATGACAGCCAGCGGCTCGCCTGCCACGACAAATTGGCCCTGACTGACGTTCGTCCGGTCCATTCCAGCAATAACGATGTGGTAGCCGTTGCCCGGATTGAGAATGATCATTTCGCCATAACTGCGGAACTTGCCGCTAAAAACGATCCATCCATCAGCCGGCGCCGTTACCAGCGCATCGGCGCTCGAGGTCAAAACCATTCCCTGCAACGGATGTCCGGTACCATCTTCCTCGCCGAATTGCCGCAGAACCGAGCCGGCCACGGGCAATGCCAGTTTTTTCTGCAATTGCGAAAATTCGTATGCCGGGGCAATGCGGTTTTTGTCGGGCACCATGGTCCGTGCCAGATCCCGCGCCTTCTCCCGCTCCTGCTCCGTCAGCCGCGACCGTTCGTCCTCCAGCGCCTTTGCGTTTGCCGCCGCATCCCGCACCGAGGCAATCTCCGTTTCAAGAGAGGTGATCAGGCCCGAAAGACTGGTGGCCTGACCGGCTAGCGCATCGGCTTTCGCCTTCTCTGCCGCCAGGTCCTGCGTGCTCTGCTGCCTCAGTTTTTCCTTCTCGGCCAGCAGAAGCTCGATTCGCTTTTCTTCCTCCAGGCTGGAATTCATCGTGGCGACGAGGCTTTCCTTTTCTCCCAGAATATCCCGCCGGATCGAGGCGAGTGCCTGCAGATCGGCAGTCAGCGCTTCGGTTTCCTTGCGGATTCCCGGAACGACGGCGCCCAGCAGAATGGCACTGCGCACCGAGGACAGCGCATCTTCCGGCGTCACCAGAAGTGCCGGTGGCGGATTGCGGCCCATCCTCTGCAGGGCGGCCAGAACGTCGGCCAGCACGCCCCGTCGCGCAACGAGCGAGCCATGAACCGCTGATTCCTTGCCTCTGAGCTCGTCAAGTTTCTTTTCGCCAGCCAACACTTTCATTTCAAGATCGGTCCGCCGGGTCGCGGAATCGACGATCGCGGTGCGCAGCGACGCGCTGGTCTTTTCTAGCGCGGCAATATCCTGCTGCAGCGCAGTTGCACGCTCGCGGCTGAGGCTGATCGACTTTGCAAGCTCCTCCAGTTCGGTCTTCGTGCTGTCGCGGCGGACCGTCAGATCACCGGCCGGATCCTGCGCAACAGCCTGATCCGCCGTTGGCCGTTCGTCTTTCTGGATTTGCTGGGAAAGAGCCAGAGCAGGCAAGCCGATACAGAGACAGCAGACAAGAACAGCGCCCGCCGAACGGATCATGGGGCCGGCAAGCGGTCTGCGCAGGACTGTGATCTTCGTGTTACCCATGCCCCGGCGTGTTCTCGACATATGACAGAAACAAAATTCTAAGCTGATTTGCCCGGTTTGAATACCGAAAGCGTCCAGGCATGCGGGCCGTGGCGCGCACAATTTGGTGACATCGGGCGATAAACCGGTCAGGCGCGGTGATAAGGATGGCCTGAAAGAATCGTCACAGCCCGGTAAAGCTGCTCGGTGATCAGAATGCGCACGAGTTGATGCGGCCATGTCATGGTGCCCAGGCAGACGATAACATCGGCTTTCTGGTGCAGCGAGGGATCGAGCCCATCGGCGCCGCCAATGGCAATCAGGAGATTGCGCTTTCCCGAATCGCGGATCGTTCCAAGGAGATTGGCAAATCCTTGCGAATCCAGCGCCTTGCCGCGCTCATCGAGCAGGATCAGAACGCCGCCATCAGGCAGGTTTTTTTCGAGCAGCACGGCTTCTTCGCGCTTTCTGGTCTCGGCGTTCGAGGCCTTGCTTTCCGCAACCTCGACAACTCGTGCGAGCTCAAGCCCGACGGCGGGACCGGTTTTAGCAAAACGGTCAAGATATCGCGCGGCAAGCTCTTTCTCAGGCCCGGCTTTCAACCGCCCGATCGCAAAAAGATCAATTCGCATCGCTCGTCCCGTCCTGTGAAAGGCGCAACCCGTACCATTCAAAAGGCCGCAGGGGAACACATGCGGACGCAGGCCGGTATCAAGCGACAACCGATGAAACCGTTACCTGTCAAGCAAGCCTAAAATGAGCCGCCTGACATTAGTGAATGGTGCCATCTTCCATGTCCGGAGCACTCCACATCTTCTCGATGTTGTAGAACTCGCGGATTTCGGGGCGGAACACATGGACGATAATGTCGCCGCCGTCGATCAGCACCCAGTCACCACCTTCAAGTCCTTCGACCCGGGCATTGCCGAGGCCTTCTTCTTTCATGTCGGTAACGAGATGATCAGCAATGGCCATGACATGCCTGTTCGATCGCCCCGAGACCACAATCATGTAGTCGCCAAGCGCCGATTTTCCGGCAATGTCGATGGTGATAATATCTTCTGCCTTTGAGTCCTCGAGACTTCTGAGGACCAGCTGAAGAGCACGGGCTGCGGCATCTCCGCCACATTCCGAACTCTGCGAGAAACCGCTTTTTGCGTTTCCCTTGGCGTGTACTGTTGTCAGAGGGTTTTTCCTTTCCAGTTGGACAGAACAGGCACCACACGACTCAAGACTATAATGAGCCGTTACCATCAATGTAGGCACCAATGTATCGATGTTTCAAGACATCAGAAATAATTGGCGACAACTGATCGCCAGGCCCTACGGGGCCGCACGCAACGCCGACGAGCTCAAGGGCGACCGGGGGCCATGAATGAAGGTCCAGGCCGGCGCTTTTCGAAACGCCAGAATAGCGGCACGATCCTCGTCGATCCGGGCGTAATCGAAGGTTTTGGCCATTTTCGACGACAGATAGGACAGCGTGGCACCCGGCCGGTCGATGACGGCGATCGGAAACGTGCAGGCAATTTTGTGCCAGTTCTGCCAATGATGAAAATTCTCAAGATTGTCGGCACCCATAATCCAGACGAACCGCACCGTCGGATTGCGCGCTTTCACCCAGTCCAGCGTCTTTGCCGTATAGCTCTGTCCCAGTGCCCGCTCGAACGCCGTCACTTTGATTTTCGGATTGGAGGCGATCTTTTCGCTCAGCGAAATCCGCTCGGCCAGTGGCGCAAGGTTTCCGTGGTTCTTCAGCGGATTGCCGGGCGTTACCATCCACCACAGCTGGTCGAGCTGCAGGCGGCGCAGTGCGATATCGGCGACCAGGGCGTGGCCTGCATGCGGAGGGTTGAAGGACCCGCCGAACAGGCCAACCGTCATGCCGCTCCCGGCATGCGGCATACGAAGATAGCGCTCTGCGACCGCGTCGATCACCACGTCAGGGCCTGATCTGGCCGGTGCCGCGAACGCGGTACTTGAACGAAGTCAGCTGCTCGACGCCAACAGGCCCGCGCGCATGCATCTTGCCGGTGGCAATGCCGATCTCGCCACCCATGCCGAACTCGCCACCATCGGCAAACTGCGTCGAGGCATTGTGCAGCAGGATCGCCGAATCGATTTCCGCAAAGAACCGCTCGACGACATCTGGATCTTCGGCAATGACCGCTTCCGTATGAGCGGACGAATAGCGGTTGATATGATCAATAGCGCCGCCGATGCCGTCGACGATACCAACCGTGATGATCGCGTCCAGATATTCCGTCGACCAGTCTTCGTCCGTTGCTGTCTTGAGATCCGGCACGATCGTTCTGACATCGTTGGAAGCACGCACTTCGCAACCAGCCTTTTGAAGCGCTGCGATAAGCGGTGGCAGATACACATCAGCGACCGCACGATCCACCAGCAGCGTCTCGGCGGATCCACAGACGCCGGTACGCCTCATCTTCGCATTGACGATGATCTTCACCGCCATATCGAGGTCGGCGGACTTGTCGACGTAAACGTGGCAAAGCCCTTCCAGATGCGCAAAAACCGGCACGCGCGCCTCGTTCTGAACCCGAGCGACCAGCCCCTTGCCGCCACGCGGGACGATCACATCGATCGCGCCGTTGAGCCCCCCCAACATCGCGCCGACGCAGGCGCGATCCGCCACCGGCACCATCTGGATCGCATGCTCTGGAAGCTTCGCATCTTTCAGGCCCTGAACGAGGCAGGCATGAATAGCCTGCGATGAATGAAAGCTGTCCGACCCGCCGCGCAGAATGACGGCATTGCCTGACTTGAGGCACAGTGCACCGGCATCCGCCGTCACATTCGGGCGGCTTTCATAGATAACACCGATCACGCCCAGCGGTGTGCGGACGCGCTCGATGTGCAGACCGTTCGGCCGGTCCCATTCCGATATGATCTCGCCGACGGGATCCTTCAGCTCGGCAATCGCCCGGATCGCATCGGCCATGCCACGAACCCGGTCCGCGTTCAGCGTCAGGCGGTCGAGAAAAGATGCCTGAACGCCGGAGGTGCGGGCGTTTTCGAGGTCAATGGCATTTGCCGCCAGGATCGCCTCGGCCCGAGCAGTGATGGCGCTCGCCATGCTGACCAGAGCCGCATGTTTGCGCTCGGCCGTCGCTGTTGCCAGTACACGGCTTGCAGCCTTGGCATGGCGGCCGATCATGTCCATCAGAGCAGCGATGTCTTGCCCGTCCTTCACCGCGTCAAGCATGAGCCTCGTCCTTCCTGCCATCGGCGTCCGGCGTCTTCTTTGCCCGTTTCGGCGTGCTCATCACCAGATCGTCCCGGTGCACCATGGCCGCACGGCCGGGGTAACCGAGAATGTCAGCGATCTCGCCGGACTTTTTGCCGGTGATGTTACGGGCTTCCTCGACATCGTAGCCCGCCAGCCCACGCGCGATCTCGCGGCCGTCCGGCCCGACGATCGAGACGGTGTCGCCACGGCCGAATGTGCCGGAGACGCTGCGCACACCGGCAGGAAGCAGGCTTTTGCCGGAGGAAAGCGCCGTTTCAGCACCCTGATCCACGACCATGATACCGGCCGGCTGCAACTGCCCGGCAATCCAGGTCTTGCGCGCTGTCGCCGGAGAGCCGGATGGCGCAAACCACGATGAACGTCCGCCATTGTCGATTGCGCTCAAGGGATTATCGACCTTGCCCGATGCAATGATCATGGCGCAGCCGGCATTGGTAGCGATCTTCCCGGCCTCGATCTTCGTGCGCATGCCGCCGCGCGAGAGTTCCGACGCCGCGCCACCCGCCATCGCCTCGATGTCAGGCGTAATCTCTTGGATCACGTCCAGAAACTTCGCCTCCGGGTCGAGATGCGGCGGTGCCGTGTAAAGACCATCGATGTCCGAGAGCAGGATCAGCAGATCGGCGCCGGTCATCGTCGCGACGCGGGCCGCAAGCCGGTCATTGTCGCCGTAGCGGATTTCCGAGGTCGCGACCGTATCGTTCTCATTGATGATCGGGATCGAACCGAGCTTCAAAAGCTGGTTGATCGTCGCCCGCGCGTTGAGATAGCGGCGGCGCTCTTCGGTGTCACCAAGTGTCAGCAAAATCTGACCCGCCACCACATTGCCGAGAGACAGGCTTTCCGACCAGGCACGCGCGAGAGCGATCTGCCCGACGGCCGCCGCCGCCTGGCTTTCCTCCAGCTTCAGCGCACCGGCCGGAAGATTGAGGACGCTGCGGCCAAGCGCAATCGCCCCTGACGACACGACCTGAACATCGACACCCTTGTTCTTCAGGGACATGATGTCGGCGCAGAGCCCGTCGAGCCAGTGTTTCTTCAGGCCGCTCTTGCGATCGACCAGCAGCGCCGAGCCGATCTTGATGACGATGCGGCGATATTTTTCCAGCGGTTTGCGGGCGAGCACCATCTCAGTCGCTGGCTCCACCATTCTGTGCCACCACGATAATGTCGCGCAGGGCGCGCAAGGCAATGACCATGCCGTTGTTGGTGATGGCCGACAGCACCAGCGGTGTCTGGCCGCAAGCCTTGGCCAGCGCCTTGGTTTTCTTTTTGAGTTCGGCCTCATCAAGCACATCGATCTGCGACAGGGCAACGATCTCGGGCTTGTTGATCAGGCCGCCGCCATAAGCTTCCAGCTCGCGCTTGACCGTCGTGTAGGCCTTGGCAACATCTTCTTCCTGTGCGGAAACAAGATGCAGCAACACACGCGTGCGCTCGACATGGCCGAGGAAACGGTCGCCGATGCCAACACCTTCGTGCGCTCCCTCGATAAGACCGGGAATATCGGCCAGAATGAACTCGCGGCCATCGATGGTCGCAACACCCAGGTTCGGATGCAGGGTCGTGAACGGATAGTTGGCGATCTTCGGCCGCGCGCGTGTGCAGGTGGCCAGGAAGGTCGACTTTCCGGCATTCGGCAGCCCGACGAGCCCTGCATCGGCAATCAGCTTCAGCCGCAGCCAGACAAGCTTTTCGTCACCTTCAAGGCCCGGATTGGCCCAGTTCGGCGCCTGGTTGGTGGCCGACTTGAAATGTGTGTTGCCGAAACCGCCGTTACCACCGGCCGCCAGGCGGAAGCGCTGGCCCTCGGTGATCATGTCGACGATCAGCGTCTCGTTGTCTTCCTCGAAGATCTGCGTACCGACGGGAACTTTCAGCGTGACATGGTCGCCATTGGCGCCCGTGCGGTTGCGGCCCATGCCGTGAATGCCGGTACCGCCCTTGAAATGCTGCTGGAACCGGAAGTCGATCAGCGTGTTCAAGCCGTTGACGGCCTCCACCCAGACATCGCCACCGCGGCCGCCATCGCCGCCGTCAGGCCCGCCGAATTCGATGAACTTCTCGCGGCGGAACGAGACGGCGCCCGCTCCCCCGTCGCCGGAGCGAATATAGACCTTGGCTTCATCAAGAAATTTCATCGTCTTGCAATCTATCGGTTGGTGTCTTGCCGTGTTTGCCGCCATCGATATAGGCGCTTCCACAGGAGGTCAAAGACTATCGTGGCACGTGCAGGTATATCACTGAACAGGATGTTTCGAGAGAGCCGGCAGAATGCATTTGCAGATGCAGAGCTGCGGAGTTTCCTCCGCAGCCTGCTGTTTGTTTCAAGACTGCCTGAGATCGCCGGCAGTGATGGTGGTCTCGATATGGGTGACCATTTCATTGCGCGCCAGTGCGTAGATCTCACTGCAGCCCGTCACCCGGAACCCGAGCTTCGTCTGGACAGCAAGCGAGGCTGCATTGTCGGCAAATACGCCGGAATGCACCGTCATCTCAGGCATCTTCGCGAAGAATTGCTCGAGCGCAGCGCCGACGGCCTCCGTCATGATGCCCTTTCCCCAATAGGCGCGGTTCAACCAGTAGCCGGTGTTCCAGAGCCCGTGCCGCAGTTCGAGACCGACGCAACCGATGTGCACATCGTCCCCCATCGTCATGGCCAGCGTCCAGTCAGGCCTGCTTGTCTGGCCTTTCAGCCAGTCGAGCGCATCCTGACGGTGGTAGGGCACCGGCACCCGCGCCAGCTTCGCCGAGACGTGATAGTCACTTAGCGATGCAGCAATCATGTCCGCATCACCAGTCCTGTGCGGCCGCAGCACCAGCCGCCGGGTCGAAATGACCGGGCAGGGTCCCGGACGCAACCCGGCAAGTGCCTGCGAGGGAGACATGTGTGCGTTCATGACCGGCCTCCCCAACTTCTGAGCGACATCCACGTCTTGCGGTCGAGCCGGTACCATTCGACCGAGATCATGCCGCCGAGCGCCAGGCTGTCGACCATGCCGCTGCCCTGAAACTGGAAGCCGCACTTCTGGATCACCCGGCGCGATGCAAGGTTCATCACCCGGCAGCGGGCATCGATCTGGTCGATATCCCGCGTCCGGAACGCCATGTCGGTCAGCGCCTGGGCTGCTTCGGTCGCAAATCCCTGATTCCAATAGCGTTCACCCAGCCAATAACCGAGCTCCGCCGTGCGCCCGTCCGGATGCGGCTCGATACCGCAGCAACCGAGAAAAGCGCCGTTGTCGGCTTTGGTAATGGCATAGACGCACTTGCCAATCGCGCCTGTCTTCGTGCGTCGCACGAAATCCGCCGCATCCGCTTCCGTATACGGGTGCGGCATGCGGGACACCATCGTGGCGATGTTGGCGTTGTTGGCGAGATTGGCAAGGGCGTCGATGTCGTGTTCGTGCGGCGCGCGCAAGACGAGCCTCGGTGACAACAAGATCGGGCAGTCGGTCCTTGACCGCTCGGGCCTCAGCCTCTCTTCGGGCGACCCTAATTGGTCGTCCCTCAACAGTTCGGTTTGCATAGGTCAGTCCTCCAAAGAACAAGAAAAAGGGGAGATGGATCGCCCCATCTCCCCTTTTGAACTTTGGCCTGAACCTGTAAATTCAGCCGGGTCGATGAGACGCCGGCTGTTTTAAAGCGTGCCGGCTTATTCCGCTGCTTCCGCTTTCGGCATCACGGACACGTATACGCGGCCATTCGCCTTGGAGCGGTAGTTCACATTGCCTGCCGTGAGCGCGAAAATCGTGTGATCCTTGCCGAGGCCGACATTGGCGCCCGGATGCCACTGCGTGCCGCGCTGGCGCAGAATGATATTGCCCGGAACGACGACTTCGCCGCCGAACTTCTTCACGCCAAGGCGCTTGGACTGCGAATCGCGACCGTTGCGCGACGAACCGCCAGCTTTTTTGTGTGCCATGGTATGTCTCCTTTAAATCCGTGTTGCCCGTTGTCTCAGTTCGCTGCTTCTGCAGCCGCTTCAGACTTCTTCGAAGCCTTCTTTGCCTTGCCGGCGGCAGAGATGTCCGTGATGCGGACAGTCGTCTGATGCTGGCGGTGGCCGCGGGTGCGCTTGGAATTCTGGCGGCGGCGCTTCTTGAAGGCGATGACCTTCTTGGCGCGGCCGTGTTCCACGATTTCAGCGGTGACAACGGCACCTTCGACGAACGGAGCACCGATGGTCGCATCGGCGCCAACGCCGATCATCAGGATTTCCGTGAATTCAACCGTGCCGCCTGCATCGACGTCGAGCTTTTCGATCGTCAACATATCATTGGCCGCTACGCGGTACTGCTTACCGCCGGTCTTGATGACTGCGAACATTTTTTATCCTTTCATGTTCGGTCCAGCTCTTCGCCCCAAGTCTTAGGAGCGCGGCCGTCTTTTTGTCAGTCCATACATGTGGCAAAAACAGCCGGACCAAGTGTCCGGCCGGTCGTTACCGGTGAAAGCGCCGGGCTGATAGTTCAGCCATCGCCGCTTGTGGCACAGTTTCCCATGACACGTTGACCGGGCGGATACTGGAAGACAGTTAAACTGTCAAGGCAAAACCGGTGCGCCGCCAGATATTTGGCCCATCTGCCCCTTGCCATGCCCGGCAACAGCCGCTATGAACCCGACCGCGCGCCAACCGCGCCGACCAGACCGCGGAGAGGTGGCAGAGTGGTCGAATGCACCGCACTCGAAATGCGGCATGCCTGCAAGGGCATCGGGGGTTCGAATCCCCCCCTCTCCGCCATGGTCTTCCTGCGAATGACTTCCTTATCGAAAAATGCAGCCCACAATCCATGGGTCCGCCGGTCCGTCCTCGAAATAGGCCTACCGGCGAAACCAAGCCGCAACCATGTGATCGAGCGAGACCTTGCCCGGTCCGCCAGCGATCACGATCAGCAGGCATGCGGCCCAAGTGCCATGCGTCGGCCAGGCGGCGGGAAAGACGAAAATCTCGATGACCAGGGTCATGCCGAGAAGCGCCAGTGCCGCGAACCGGCTGGCAAATCCCAGAACGAGAAGCACCGGAAAGAAGTGCTCGCTGAAGGCGGCGAGGTGAGCCGCGAGCCAGGGATCGACCAGCGGCAGTTTGTATTCTGTTTCGAACAGGTAGACGGCGCTTTCCGTCACCTGCCAGCCTTCGACTTTCGTCTGGCCTGATTGCCAGAAAACGGCGGCGATCGACAATCGGGCAATCAGAGCCGTCAGGTCCTGTGGTATGCGGCCAAAAAGGCTAATCAGGCACCGAAAACGGCCGATAGCCGTCTGAGATGGCGCCAGCGCCATGGTGGACGTCTCCTGCATTGATGGTCTCCTCATGTACAAATCAATGAAAATCGGTGAAGGCGCCTGCCTGCAGGATGCCCGCAAGGTTGGCGGAGAGATCGAATAACCCGCTCTCGTCCGTGGCCATCTCGTAGGCCGTGCCGAGGTCCTTGCCATGTTGAAGCGCACGGACAAAGACAGCGCCGCCGGATGGCAACCGCCGTACCTCGACCGTCATGCCGGGGCGTACCACGAGAGCGTCCTCGCCGGACCAATCCTCGACAGCAGCCATGGGTATCTCCCCGGCATTCATCGTCCAGATGGTGACAACAGGATAAGACGAACGGAGAATGGTGAGCGACGGATGGGGCTCCAGCACCAGCGATGCAAGCTGCTCCGGCGGCACATCAGCCAGAGCGGCGGCATCAAGCGGCTGGCAGTCCGCCGCATGATAGGCACGGCCCCGCGCCGCTTCGAGCCGGATGATATCCGCAAGATACGGCAGCCCAGCCGCCGGCTCGAAGGTTTCGACGAAATCACCGAAATCGTCGCCATAGGCGAGAAGCAGGGGCGATCTGGGAGGAAAGGCGGCGATGAACATCTGTGCCATGGCTCTGAAAAATGCAACGCCGACTATCTGCTGCGCCGCCGGAAAACGAGAGGCGAGAGCACCGGACAGACCCACGGCGACATTGTTGCGGTAAATATCGAACCGGCGCTGCGGTTCGATCAGGTTCCAGGAGGTCAAGCCGGATGGTAGCGGGCGCGACCTATCGCGCAGCGCATCTGAAAAGCGTGTCTGAAGGGCCATGGACATGATCGCTCCTTACGCGGCTCTGCGTTTGGCAGCATGATCGAGCAGGATCTGCGCGGCTTCGGCCTCGCCGCGAAGCACCGGCCAATCCGGCACATCATTGTCCCATTCGATCAGGGTGGCGACGGGCCCGGTGCGGTCCAGCAGTTCCGCATAGAGCGTCCAGACGGGATCTTTCACAGGCGTGTCGTGACTGTCGATCAGCAGAGGCGCGCCGGCATCATCCACCGTTTCGGAATGGCCGCTCAGATGAATTTCGCGAACGGCCTGAACCGGGAAATCCGAGAGATAGACGCGCGGGTCCAGCCCGTGATTGGTGGAGGCGACAAAAACATTGTTGATGTCGAGCAGCAGGCCGCAGCCGGTGCGGCTGACGATCTCGGCCAGGAATGCGGTCTCGGCAATCGTGCTTTCGTCGAACAGAAGGTAGGTTGCCGGATTTTCCAAGAGCATCTGCCGGCCCAAATGGCTCTGCACCTGATCGATATGGTCGATGATGCGCGCCAGCGTTTCCGGCGTGTAAGGCAGCGGAAGAAGATCGTTGAAAAAAACCTCGCCGTGGCTCGACCAGGCCAGATGTTCGGAGAAGCTTTCCGGCTCGTACCGGTCGCAGACGGTTTTTAGCCGGGCAAGATGCTCCAGATCCAGCGCTTGCATGGACCCGATCGACAGGCCAACACCGTGCACTGACAGGGCATAATCTTCACGCAGCCGTGCCAGCTGTGCATGCGGCGGGCCACCGGCCCCCATGTAGTTTTCAGCGTGCACTTCGAAGAAGCCGAGAGGCTGCAGGCCCGAATTGATCTCCAGGAAATGCTCCGGTTTGAAACCGGCACCACAGCGGGCGGGAAGTTGCGCGCGTTTCATGATCATACCTCACCGGCAAAAGAACAAAGAAAAGAGGGAGGGAGGCGGCGCGGTTTGACCGCGCCGCTGGCCGCATCAGACCGGAGCTTTGCCCTGCTCGAGCGTGCCCATGCCACTGGGGGTCGTCATGGTGGTGCATGTGCCGGCCGGAACAAGCTTCCAGGCATTCTGCTGATAGTCCATCTTCGCCGTGCCGGCGCAGGTGGTGCCGGCACCGGCAGCGCAATCGTTCTGGCCCTTAAGGGCGATGCCATAGCACTTCTCCTTGGCATCGGCCGCCGATGCCTGAACGGCGACGGAGGCAAGAGCGGAGGCCAGCGAACCGGCGATGGCAAGTGTGATCAGACGATTGTTCATGATGATATCTCCGTAAATTGGGCAGACCGTCATTGGCCTGCACTGGGGTCTACGGAAGCGGCTCTGCGAATATTACAGCCACCCGAAATTATTTTTTCGGCCGATATATCTGTCAGAACGCACCGCATAGATGTAACAAAGCCGAACGCCGGTCCGTAGAAGGGAGTATCGCGTGAAACATCTTGAGCGCGAGACAGAGTGGGGCCTGTGGATGCGTGCGGCCATATCAGGCGATGAAAAGGCTTATTCGCGTTTTCTCGTTGCGGTAACGCCCCACCTTCGCGCCATGGCCAGGCGGCGGTGCGAACAATTCGGCGCTCCGGTATCCGAAGCGGAAGACGTGGTGCAGGAAGTGCTGATCACAATTCATCTGAAACGGGGAACCTGGGACACAGGCCGGCCGATCGGACCCTGGATCTCCACCATCGTGCGCAACAAGCTGATCGACAGCCTGCGACGGCGTGGACATCGTGTGAATGTGCCGATCGAGGATGTGATCGATGTTCTCCAGGCCGAAGAACAGCCCGGCGGTCTCGATATGCTTGATGTCGACCGCCTGCTGGACGAATTGAAAGAACCGCAGCGCGATATTGTCCGCTCCATCTCGTTGAATGGTGCCAATGTTCGCGAAACGGCCGAGCGGCTTCAGATGACGGAAGGCTCCGTTCGTGTGTCGCTGCATCGGGCATTGAAGTCACTGGCAGCCCTTTATCGGAGCAAATCCGGATGAAAACCGAAGATCTGATCAAAATGCTTTCGCAGGATACTGCCGTGGTCACCAATGTCGCGCGCACGCTCGGCTGGGCGATCGCCGGCGGTACGCTGATAGCCGGGCTGGCGTTTTTCGCCGCAATCGGGTTTCGCCCCGATATCGCCACTGCAGCGGAAACCGTGCGGTTCCTGTTCAAATTTGTCATCACGATTTCGCTCGCCGGGGCAGCTCTTGGCATGGTGCTGCGCCTGGCGCGGCCGGGCGTCC
Source organism: Pararhizobium sp. (assembly GCA_030655075.1). Classification (GTDB taxonomy): domain Bacteria; phylum Pseudomonadota; class Alphaproteobacteria; order Rhizobiales; family Rhizobiaceae; genus JAURWE01. The sequence continues at coordinate 226,352 of JAURWE010000058.1, read as the reverse complement.
CGTTGAGCGGTTGGGGCTGGGCCCTTGCTGCGGCCCCTGTTCTGCTGGGCGTTGCGGTTCTGGTCGAACTTTCCGTCACCCCCGAAGCGGCCTGGGTCATCAAGATGACCGGCACCAATGCCCGGAATTGCCTGACGATCATCCCGCTCCTGTCCATTGGGCCGCTGGCGTGCTTGCTTCTGGCTCTCCGGCAGGGAGCACCTTCGCGTCCGGGGTTGGCCGGCGCCATCGCTGGACTGGCCTCAAGCGGCATTGCGGCGACGTTCTATGCGTCCAATTGCACCGACGACAGCCCGCTCTTCGTTGTCACCTGGTACCCTCTGGCGGTTGGCATCGTCGTGCTTGTGGGATACCTCGCTGGGACGCGCCTGCTGAAATGGTGACAACCGTTTAAGGCAGCCTACGATGCATGCAGCGTATCCGGGTCTGCGGCCGACACACGCCCGCTGGTCTGATCACTCAGCATCTGGATGATCTTGCCGGCATCCGGCACCGGTAACGCGACAGTTAAGATAGCGCCCTTGTCGACAAAGATCTCCGACAGGACTGTAACGTCAGCAAGCGCCGCCAACCGCGCCTTGACGAGAGCCAGATCGCCAAAGCCGCAATCGAAAACAACGTCCACCACCTTGACCAATGCAATCTTTCCCGCAGCCTTCAGACATGAGCCCGCCGTACCGCCATAGGCCCGCATCAGCCCGCCGCTTCCCAGAAGAATTCCCCCAAACCATCGTGTCACGACGACGGCCACGCCATCGAGTGAGGCGCCGTCGATCGCCAGGAGGATGGGCTTGCCTGCCGTACCGCTCGGCTCGCCATCATCGCTGAAGCGGTACATCTGGCCCAGACGCCACGCCCAGCAATTGTGATGTGCACTCGGGTCGGCGTGGATCGAGATGAAGTCCTTGGCCGCCTGCTCGGTCGAGACCGGTCCGGCAACCGCCAGAAAACGGCTCTTCTTGATCAGCTGGTCGAACCTGTCGACACGTCCAAGCGTAAACATTCTGCTCCTTCACGGGGTCTGCAGTCGAGCGTCAGGTGATGGCAAGGATCTCGAGTTCCTGCTCGTCATGACCGGCAACATCGCCGACTGCCTTGCCCATAAGCAGGCTTGCGACCGGGGAGACAAAAGAAATCGAGCCCGTCTTGGGGTCCGCTTCATCCTCCCCGACGATGCGATAGGTCTGCACGCGCCCATCGGCCCGCGAGAACATGACGGTGCTGCCAAAGGCAACGATATCGGTCGTTACAGGGGCGGGAACCACCTGCGCCGTGCGAACTCGGGCCGCATAGTAACGCGTGTCACGCAGGGGCGCCGCCGTTTGCCGCCGCTTCTCGTTGACGTCCTCAATTCCGCTTGCAAGCTCATAGGCACCACGCGCCAGCTGCAGCTGCGTTTCCAGAGCCTTCAGGCCCGCTGGAGTCACCAGATTGGGATGCGGCGAGATCGGGCGGTCGGGCAGCAGGGTCTCCGACGCAGTCTCGAAACTTTCTTCCTTGGTAAAGGCAACACTCAATCTCAAACTCCCTGTGCGCGGTGGCTCCGCCGCCGAAATCAAACCAGCAAGACGATCCCAACATAGGTCCAGTGATGCAGCAGCTGGTCGAAACCAAACAGCGCCCAGAATGCTGCCCCGGTCGTTGACGGCAACCTCGCGACGGCTTTCTCTTTCAGCCAGTCAATGTGGTAATGCAGAACGAATTCGCCAAGCAACGCGGCACCGATGAAGGGCCAGCTCACGGGAAACCAGACGAGAACACAGGCCGTGCCCACGACATGAATGGCGGCATGCAGCAATCCGCCGGGATGCCCATACACCTTTTTAAAGCGGATCTGATAGGGCGTCTGCAGCGTGAAATCGCAGATCCAGTGCTTCAAGAGCAGGAGTGCAATGATCCCCAGTTTCACATTGTCGCCGTCGAATTGCATCGGTCTAGTGTTCCCGCAACCTGCTCCAAGATCGGCCTGCATAGCGCTTTTTGTGCGGCTCGTCAGCCACTGCCGGGATCAGCGAGCTGGAGAAGCCTGTCAGGATTGCAAATAATGAGCTTGCCACTGCGGCTGAACGCACCGGCCGCCTCAAGCGCCGAAAGGGCGCGGTTGACCTTGGAACGGGTGGCACCCAGAAGATCGGCGATGTCGGACTGGCTGAGATCGAGCAGGAGCTGCGGCCGCGCCGATGGGCCGTCTTCGTCGCGCAGATGAAGTTGAGACAGCAGGAACCGGGCAATCCGCCCCTCGAGACTGTAGAGTGCAATCGTCTCGATATGCTCCGTCGTGTAGCGCAACAACGAACACAGGTGATGAACGACGGCGGTGGATATCTCGGGATGTTTGTCCATCAGTGCCAGGAAGTGGCAGCGCTCCATCACATACCCCCAGGTGGGCACCACAGCCATCGCGTCGGCGGACCGGTGCGAGCCGTCGAGGATGCCGATCTCGCCGAACAGGGCACCGGTGCCGATGTGACGAAGCGCAAACTCACGCCCGCCGGATGTCTGCAGGGACAAGCGAACACGGCCCTTTTCCACACCAACCATATAGCTGCTGTCGTCACCACGCTGAAACAGCAGCGCGCCTGCTGCCCAGCGCTTGCGGCGGGATATCGCCGCCAGCTCCAGGCAAAGCGCCTCGGACAGGGCGCTGAAGATCGGCAGCGATCGCCAGAACTGAACCCTGGTGTCCGTGTCTGCGCCGGACGTGATGAACTCTTTTGAACCTGATACCGCGCCGTTCATCATCAGGTTCCTCGGCCAACCAAATCTGGGAGACAGTATACAGTCATCTTGTAGACGTTAATCGACGCATACAAAATAAGGAACTGGCATTTAATCGAGTTGCGCATACTGCTGAAAATGCAGCAAAGTGAAACCAATGGCACAATAAACACAATGGGTGGGGCGCACTATGAATCTGCTTGACGAGTCGGAGAAATCGACAAGCGAACGGTCCAATGTTCCACAGCTGATTTCCCAGCTATCCCTAAATATACTTTCGAAAAATAAGCATCGTCTCATACAAGAGTTTGCAGAAGACGTCCCCTCCATCGTTCTGTTTGCCGATCTTTCCGGATTTTCGGTCGCCGGTGCCCAGCTTATTCGCTCCAGTGACCGTGGAGCCGAGGAACTGCGCGACATCATCAATGCCATGTTCGAGCGGGTTGGCAATGCCATCCAGATGCATGGTGGTCGAACATTACAGTTCTCCGGCGATGCGGTAGCAGCGGCTTGGCCCCTCGACGGCGATCTCGCTGAAAAGACGGCGCAGGCTCTGTCGGCGGGTCTCGCCATTCAGGCTGCCTGCCGTCAGCTCACCATGGGTGGCTCCGAACTCAAGATGCGCGTCGCCGTGGCACGCGGTTCGGTCTGGATCACGCATGTGCTGCCGACCGCCGAAAGCCGGGAGATTGTCGTTTGCGGCGATGTGTTTGCAGCATTCGGCGGTTCGGGCTCCGGTTACAAGGATGGCGTTCTGATCGCGTCTGATGTCTGGGCGGATGTATCGCCCTCTCTGGCGGGCCGCACAACGGTCCGCCGCGACCCGGACGGGCTGCGTGTTGTCGCCACAGCAGAAAGCCCGTCATCGCCGCTGATGCCCAGTGCTGATATCACGCAGACCCAAGCCGGCGCCTACATTCCCGTCTATCTGCGCAATCTCCTGGATGAAACCGCGACCGGATGGCTGGCGGAATTTCGCTCCTCAATCATTCTGTTTGCACAGTTTGCCGGCTTCGCCTTTTCCGGGCCGGATGATTTGCCGACATTGTCGGCGCTTGTCACCGGGGTCGAACAGGCCATCGAAGGCAATGGCGGCACCCGGCTGAAACTTGGCACGGATGACAAGGGCCTAATCCTGCTCGCCGGCTGGGGCCTGCCCTCCAGTTCTTATGAAAACAATGCCGAACGCGCTCTGATCGCCGCCAATACGCTGCGCGAAGCAGCTATGGCCGTCGGTATCGGCATTGGCATCGGTGTCACCGGCGGCAAGGTTTTTGCTGGGCTCGTTGGCGCTCAAAGCCATATGGAATACACTGTCATCGGCGATGCGGTGAACCGCGCAGCCGCACTCTCCATGCTGGCCAGAGGCGCAATCCTGATCGACGAAGACACCAGACAAGCCTCCTCGAGACGTTTCAGCTTTACCGAGGCTGGTGCGTCGAAGCTGAAGGGGCAGGATGCTGTTGCCAGCTATTATAGCGTCGAAAGTGAAGCCTTGGGCGGGGTGATCCATCGCGGCGACCTGATCGGCCGAGCGTCGGAAAAAGCCGCCATCGAACACCTGATCGCACAGCTGAAGACAGCAGCACCGCCGGGCGTCTTCCACATCGTTGGTGATGCCGGGCTCGGAAAGTCCCGGCTCGCCGCACATTTTCATGATCGCCTCGGACAAGAGCAGATCGGCGTCTACCGGTTGAACGCGGACAGCCTTCGCCGCACGACGGGCTTCTTTCCCTGGCGCCAGATCATCGCCGCCGTGCTTGGCCTGAAGGGAGGCGAGAAGGCAGAAGACATCGATATTCTCCTGAATGGCCTGTTCCGCGAAGACCCGCAATCGGCGGAATTGATTCCGCTCCTCAGCCCCGTTCTTCCCTTTGCCATCGCCGACACGGGGTTTACGGCAAGCCTCTTCGGCGGTGGCCGAGCCGAAAAGACACAGACTGTTATTGTCGCCTTGCTGCAAAAACTCATTGGCACGGGATCACAGGTGCTGATCGTCGAGGACGCGCACTGGTTCGACTCCGCCTCGTGGCAACTGTTGGAACGCTTCGTTGCCACCTTTCCAAAGATACCGGTCGTCATCGTGTCGCGGCCACTCGACCGCGACCTGTTGCCCTTCGAGGCGCGGCTCCTGCTGGACCGGCCTGATGCCATGACAATTGCGCTGATGCCGTTCTCCAGAGCCGATTCCGAAGCACTGATCAACGCTACGCTTGGCGTCATTGAGAGCGCGCCGGCTATCGTCGATCTGATTTACCGCAACGCCGAAGGTCATCCGCTCTTCACCAGCGCGCTTGCCCTGTCTTTGCGGGACAAGGGGTTCCTGCGCATTGAAGCCGGCTATGCCCGCATGCGCATGGGCGAAAAAGGCCTTGCCCAGATTGCCTTCCCCGATGGCGTCGAGGGTGTTGTCGCCGAACGCATCGGCAGTTTGACTCCGTCGCAGCAACTGACGCTGAAGGTCGCGGCCGTGCTGGGCCGCGCATTCGATCTCGATATTCTCTTGCAGCTTCATCCCGCCTCCACCGGCCGAATTCTCATCACACGGGAGATCGCAGCGGCACAGCAGGCCGGACTGGTCGAAACCCTGGATGCTGCGGCAGGACGTTATCGCTTCCACCATGCGATCATCGGCGACACGGCCTACAAGCTCCTGGTCAGCGAGCAGCGGCGCAAACTCCATGCCCGCACCGCTGAAATTCTTGACGGAAGGGGTGCCCTGGAAGGTTACCCATCCGGATCCCTCGCCCTGCTTGCCCACCATTTCGAGCAGGCCGAACGGCTTGAGGCCGCCGTCGATTATCTGTCGCGCGCCGCCGACAACGCCCGCTCTGGCTACAACAATGTCGAGGTCGTCGACTTCCTCACCCGCGCCCTGAAGATCGTCGAGAAGAAGCCTGAACTGGCCAGTCGCGTGACACGCGGCAACTGGGCCTACAGCCTTGCCGAAGCCCTCAAGGCGCTGGGATATTATCAGCGCGCCGCCGACTTCCTGACCGAAAGCGCCACCTTGCTCGATCGCGCTCCACCGAGTTCCGCCCGCCAAGCTATGATCAGAGTGCTGGGTGACTATGGCCGCTACCGGTTCAGACCAGACCGTGCAGCGCAGCCCGCCGAGATTCGCGTCCCGGCGCTGGCGGCAGCATCTACCAATATGACCCTGTCGGAAATACACTACGAGTTGAACAAGGTTCCCTTTTCGCTTGCCGAGGTGATGCGCGCCGTCAATCTGGCGCGGCAGGCCGGTGGCGACAGCCCTGTTCTGGCGAAAATCTACATGGGCATGGCATTGATTTCATCGGCCCTGCCCTGGGCGCTCGACGGCGAGGATCTGCAGCGCCGGTCGATCGAGATCGCCGAACGCCTGAAGGACCCGGCGACCCTGTCCTGGATTTACATGGCATCCGGTGTCTACGAGACAGGCAAGGCCGGTTTCCACGATGGCGAGGCGCATTTCCGCCGGTCGATGGAGGTCAGCACCCAATGCGGCGAGCGCAAGAACTGGGAAACCTCAATGTCGTCGCTCGGCAACCTGAAGCGGGTTGCCGGCCTGTTCGTGGAGGCCATGGCCTGTAGCGATGCGACGCTGATGGCCGCCCGCGACCGCGATATCAGTCACAGCATCGCCTGGTCGCACAACGGCCGGCTGCGTGATCTGCTGTGCCTTGGACGGTTTGAGGAAGCCCGCGAGGACTCCCGCATTCTGAACGCCATTCTAAACGATCCCGCCAAAAAACAGGAGACCAACGACAACTCCAATCTGGTAGACCACTATGGACGCGCGCTGCTGGCGCTTGTGGATGGCGACAATTCCGGCGCACGCACGGTGCTTGATGGCCTGGTCACGGTAATCCGCAGGATTCCCCGTCCGCAAATCTACATGGTTCAGACCATGAGCTTTGCAAGCGACGTGGTCTGGAATCTCTGGAACCGGACAAGTGACGAAACGCTGCTGGGCCCGAGTGCTACGATCGTGAAGAGCGGGGCACGGATGGGAAAGCAGTATCGCGCCGGAAAGCCCGCAGCCGAACTTGCCGCCGGGGACAGTGCCTGGTATCGCGGCAAGAAGAAGGAAGCGGTTCAGCGCTGGCTTGCCTCGGCTAAGGCCGGTGGCGAACGCGGCATGCGCTACAATCAGGCCCAGGCGCTTTACCGGCTTGATCAGACCGGCCAGATCCCGTCGTGCCTTGCCGGTCCAACCTGGCAGACCCTGATCAGAGATCTCGGTATCGAACGTCCCGCAATCTGGTCGTTGGCGACCTGAAAGTTCCCTCTACAGCTCCGCATCGTTGAGCAGCCGCGTCGTCGTCATCAACCGGCGCGCCAGCACGACGGCGAGCATGCGATGGAAGGAGGCAGCCAGTGCCGGGTCATCTTTTTCCATCCGTGAAAGTCCATCGGCATCGATCCTGACGGCCACCGCCTTCGTATCTGTGGTGACGGTTGCCGTGCGCGCAACGCCGGCATAATAGGCGATCTCGCCGACCATGGCGCCGGGCAGGAAGCGGTTGATGACACGGCTGTCGCCCTTGCGATCAGCAACACTGGCGCTGCAACGGCCTTCGATAAGAAAAATCAAATGATCGGATCTGGCGCCCTGGGCCATCAGCACGTCGCCGGGCGAAAGCGTCATCGAGTAGCCGTACTTTCGCAGAAGTTCGACAAGCTCATCGGGCAAAACCTCGCCGGACTGACCGCCCTCGGTCCCGTCCGCCGCCTCCGCGAGAAGCCGTTCCTCGAGATCAATGAGCACCTCATCAAGATCCCCCAGAGATGCAAAAGGTCCGGTTCGGTCCGAACTTGTGAACTTGGCTTTCAGGGCCGGCGAAAGTCCGGTGATCAAAAGCTCGGTGCCCTGCTGCGCACAACTGCGCGCTAGGCGCTCGAAGGCGGCCCAGGCCGACATGTCCATGCCGACCACACGCTTGAAATCGACAATGGCAAAACGCGGTTGCGCGGAATGGGGGAACTGCCGCTGCAGACGGTCGACGAGCTTGCTGGCCGAACCGAAGAAAATGTAGCCGTCGAGCCGTTGGATTTGAATGCAGCCACCCAGTTGGCCGAGCCGCGCCTCATCTGCAGGTGAGCGTTCTATCCGGGCATGGAAGTTGGCGCCGGTCGTGCTCAGCCTCGTCACATCGACCTGCGCATAGGCGATGATGAACTGCAGCGCCGCGACCAAAATGCCGAAAGCGACCGCAGGCATGAACCCGAACGCCAGTGCGATCAATGGGATGAGCAGCACAACGAGAAGATCAGTGGTGGGCATGCGCCGCCCATGCTCCCAGATGGCCGTGATCAGAAGATCAAGCCCGAGATACCAGATGACCGCTGCAAACAGCCCGATGGGCAAATAGGACAGGACGCCCGCGCCGAAGAAGAGCGCCACAAGGGCAGCGGCCGCCACTCCGGCACCGACCGAAAGACCCACCGCACCGAAGCGTCGTGCCAGCAGCGTTTCCCCCAATGTGTGATATCCGACCAGCCCGCCGGCGAGGCCAGCGGCGATGTTGGAAATGCCGACGCCCTTGAGCTCCTGCGCAAAATCGACATCCTGCTCGATTGCCAGTTCGAGGCCGGAGGCGTTCAGCAGCGTCCCCAGCAACGACACCCCGACAATCGTCGCAACGACGGGTGCCTGAGCAAGAAGCAAGGACCAGTGAACGTTGCGGAACAGATCGAAACTGAAACCGGTGGTAAATGACGACCCTTGGAACGGCCCGAGAAGCAGCCCGAAACCCCGCAAGGCTTCGACAGACGATTCTGTTAGGCCGACCCATGCGTAGAACACGATCAGGCCTAGCGCCAGCGCGATTGGAACGACAAATCCGTTGAGGACCATTCGCCCGGCAGCAACCATCGCCGCGCCGAGGAAGAGCCAGGGGAGCCACAAAGGCCAGGCAGCGGCAAGCGGCAAGAACCATGCGTTGACGGTCGATACGGTGCCGGGCGCGACCATATCGAAGGCGCCGCGAATGAGCAGAGCGCCGGAGGCTGCGAGAAAACCGCTGACGACGGGAAATGGGACGAACCGCGCGATATAGCCCAGCCGCAGTGCTCCCATTGCATAGGCCGCAACGCCCGTGACGATGGACGTCAACGCGACGAGCACCACCACGGTTGCGAAAGCGTCCTGCGGGGAAATCCCCGGACGTGACGAAATAGCGGTGGCACACAGCGCCAACAGGATTGCGCTGACATCCTGCGGCTGCATGAGCGTGCCGCGATAGGACAGGGTCAGCGACCCGGCTATGCCCATGATGGCGGCGCCGATGAGCGTGAGCGCGATGCCATGACTGAGGAATGGTGCAAGCGGCCCCGAATAGACGATCGAAGCAAACGAAAGGGCAAATGTTGCCGCCATGGATCCGATGACGATGGCTGCAGAACATATTTGAAGAAGTTTGCGCCAGTTCAGCTGACCAGTTGCAGGAGCCGCACCGGGTAAATTTATCATTGAAAATCCTCTTGTCCGCAGAAAGCCCTATTTTTCAGGTGCTTGCAAGGAGGGAGAGGCGTTTTCGACGAGGGCGTGTGGGAAGCAATCTGAGCACGCCGGGCCCAGCAAGATTGCCGAGCCGGCGTGATTGAGATTTGATCAGGCTGCAGGCTGTTTGGTCTTGCGCAGATAAGGCAGGACTGTCTCATAGCTGCCGAAGCGGGTGACCGCATCTTCGTTCGAAACGGCTGCGGTGATGATGACGTCGTCACCTTGCTGCCAGTTGGCAGGCGTCGCGACCTGGTGCTTGCTGGTCAGCTGAATGGAATCGATGGCGCGAAGGATTTCGTGGAAGTTGCGGCCGGTTGTCATCGGATATGTCAGGATCAGCTTGATCTTTTTGTCCGGGCCGATGACGAAGACCGAGCGCACCGTGGCGTTGTCGGCGGGCGTGCGGCCCTCCGAGCTTTCACCGGCGCCGGCAGGCAGCATGTCATAGAGTTTGGCGACCTTCAGTTCCTTGTCGCCGATCAGCGGATAATCGACATCGAAGCCGGTGGCGGTCTTGATGTCTTGCTTCCATTTGCCGTGGCTTTCAACCGGATCGACCGAGATGCCGATGATCTTGACGCCCCGCTTCTGAAACTCCTGCTCCAGACCGGCCATGGCACCCAGTTCGGTCGTGCAGACCGGCGTGAAATTCTTCGGATGAGAAAACAGGACGGCCCATCCGCCGCCGATCCAGTCGTGAAAGCTGATGGAGCCGATGGTGGTATCGGCCGTGAAATCCGGGGCTATGTCATTGATCCGCAGGCTCATTGTCTCTCATCCAATTTTTGTGTGACCGAACAGGTTGGAACAGGGATTGTTTCCGCTGGAGCGCGGCAAAATTCAATCGAAAAAATAGCTCTTGCTTTCGCGATGTCAAATTCTATTATTTTTGTAGAGATTAATGCCGTCATGGTCGGGCCGGGTGCCCGGTTGATGAAAGACCGCCTGATCCAACGCAGGAAAGGAACCGACGCATGACGCTTGTCCCGACCCTTTTCCCCGGTGCGCGACACAGCCGCGAAACCGGCCCTCTGGCAAAAATTGCCATCGTCGGCCGCGGGTTCACCGGCATCATGACAGCGATTGCGCTGCTCAAGGGCTTCGAGCGCCCCTTCCATCTTGTCATGTTTGATCCGCAGCCGAAAATCGATGGCGGCGAAGACGTCAACCAGTCCGTCACGCTGCTCAACAGCCGGGTTCGCGACCTTTCCGTCAATCCGGACAGGCGCGATGATTTCCGGCAATGGCTCGAAACCGACGAGGCGGCACGCCAGCGTCTGGATGCTGTCAACGAGAACGTAGACCATGCCTTCGTGCCCGGCGAGATTTTCAGCGCCTATGTCTACCAGCGCTTTTCCGAGGCCCTGAGGCGGCGGCCCGATGTCGTCGTCCAGGTGTGTCCGGAAAGCGTGACAGCCATCGACCGTCATCCCCAAAGCGCATTTACGGTCGTGTCGAGTGACCAGAAACGAACAGTGTTCGACGCTGTCTTCCTTGCCACGGGCTACGGCCTACGCGAGGCAGCAAGCGAGGCACAGGCACTGAGCGCCGTCAGGAATGCTGTTGTCGTTGGAGGCGGCGTTCACGCCGTTGACCGGGCTCTGAGACTTCTGGCAGCGGGGGAGGCCTCGCATGTCACGCTGATTTCCGCTTCGGGCTTTCTGCCGCAATCGCACGCGCGCGCAGCCGTCGGGCCCATCACCCCGGAGCTGCCATTGCCGAACACCCTTCGCGGCGCATTCCGTTCGCTGCGGGAAGCCGCCAATATTGCCAACGCGGAAGGGTCCGGCTGGCAAGGCATCATGAACGGCTTCCGCCTGCGGGCACGCGATCTCTGGCAAGGGCTAACACCTGACGAACGAGGCCGGTTCAAGCGCCATGTGAAGGCGATCTACGACAGCCATCGCAATCGCCTGCCACCGGAACATTACCAGCGTCTGCATGCGGCAATCGCCAGCGGCGCCATCACGCTGCGAAAGAGCAAAGTCGAGCGCATCGCCACCAACGGCGTGCTGCTGTCAAGCCCGACGGGTCTTGAGGTTCTTCCCTCGGATCGCACGATCAATTGCCGTTTGCGGCCAAACGATATCGATTCGCCGCTGTTCCGCTCACTGTTGCGCACGGGCCTTGCAAGACGTGACGAGGTCGAACTTGGTATTCTTGTGGATCGCTGTGGCCGTGCACTTGCCGCGCCGGACCGGTTTCAGGGCCTGTTTGCCATGGGGCCGCTCGGCCTTGGCAGTCTGCCCGATATCGATCTGGTGCCGGAGATTGTCCTGCAGAGCCACGCGGCGGCATCAGCGCTCGGTGCCTGGATCGACGAACTGGCGGCAAACGCATCGTCCGCTCGCAGTTCCGGTTGATTGGCGGCCAGTGCCTGATCACGAATTGGGAAACATCAAACACAAACATCTCAAGGGGAACGGCGCAAGAAAAAGCCCGCCGGCGAGTGTTTTCGCGGGCGGGCTGGCTTTGTTTCGGCGATTCGAAATTAGCCCATGCGTTCCGATGCATAGGAGCCGGGGCTTGCCGGGAAAACGACGGTGCGGTTGCCGTTGATGAAGGTGCGGTTGTGGATATGGGCGTGCACGGCGCGGGCAAGAACCTGGCTTTCAACGTCACGGCCGATGGAGACATAGTCTTCGGCCGACTGGGCATGGGTGATGCGGGCAATGTCCTGTTCGATGATCGGGCCTTCGTCGAGATCGGCGGTGACATAATGGGCCGTTGCGCCAATCAGCTTCACGCCGCGCTCATAGGCCTGCTTGTAGGGATTGGCCCCTTTGAACGACGGCAGGAAGGAGTGGTGGATGTTGATGATACGACCGGACATCTTCTGGCACATCTGGTCCGACAGGATCTGCATGTAGCGGGCGAGCACGATCAACTCGGTGCCGGTCTGCTCGACCACGTCCATGATGCGGGCCTCGGCCTGCGCCTTGTTGGCCTTGGTCACCGGAATGTGGTGGAACGGGATGTCGTGGTTGACGACGACCTTCTGGTAATCGAAATGGTTGGAAACGACGCCGACGATCTCGATCGGCAAGGCACCGATCTTCCAGCGATAAAGCAGGTCGTTGAGGCAGTGGCCGAAGCGCGAGACCATCAGCAGCACCTTCATGCGATGGGCGGAATCGCGGATCTCGACCGTCATCTTGAAGCGCTCGGAGACCGGGACGAAACCCTTCTCAAGATCGGCCATGCTGGTGCCTTCCTGGCTGATGAAGGTCAGGCGCATGAAGAACAGGCCGGTTTCCATGTCGTCGAACTGCGAACTGTCGGTGATGTAGCAGCCCTGATCGGCGAGATAGCCTGTGATCGCTGCGACGATGCCGCGCGTGGACTTGCAGGAAACGGTCAGCACATAGCTTTTCATCAGTTCGTTCTCTTATTTCGAGGGCATGGCTGGCGCGTCTAGGCCAGTCTTGTAAGCGCAACGCTAGCGCGGCGCCGGCCCGTCTGTCGATCCGATTCCCGACATCGGATAGACGGAACAGGCCATGCGCGATTTTTCTTGCCGAAAGCGTGAGGCGTCTGGGTCGATCAGATATCGAGCGTCGTCTGGCGTTCCCATTCGGTGAAATGCGAGGCGTAGGCGTTCCATTCCTGGTGTTTCAGCTTCAGGTAGGCCGACGAGAACTCCTGCCCCAGCGCCGCCTTCAAGCCCTCGTCCTTGTCGAAGTCGCGCAGGGCATCGAGAAGATTGAGCGGCAGGCGCGGCGCGTCGGTGACCGTGTGACCATCCTTGTACATGTCGATGTCGTAATGGCGGCCGGGGTTTGCATCGGTGCGCACACCGTCGAGACCGGCGGCGATAATGATTGCCTGCAGCAGATAGGGGTTCACGGCGCCGTCGGGCAGGCGCAATTCGAAGCGGCCGGGGCCGGGGACGCGCACCATGTGGGTGCGGTTGTTGCCGGTCCATGTCACGGTGTTTGGTGCCCATGTGGCGCCGGATATGGTGCGCGGGGCGTTGATGCGCTTGTAGGAATTGACGGTCGGGTTGGTGACGGCGGCGAGTGCCGAGGCGTGTTTCATGATGCCGCCGAGGAAGGTGCGGCCCTTGGCCGAAAGACCGAAATCGGCCGCCTTGTCGGCAAAGACATTGGTCTTGCCATCCTTGTCCCAGACGGAGATGTGGCAATGGCAGCCATTGCCGGTCAAGCCCTTGAAAGGTTTTGGCATAAAGGTAGCCCGAAGGCCGTGTTTTTCGGCGACCGACTTGACCATGAACTTGAAAAAGGAATGTTTGTCGGCGGTCTTCAGCGCGTCATCGAATTCCCAGTTCATCTCGAACTGGCCGTTCGCATCCTCATGGTCGTTTTGGTAAGGCTTCCAGCCGAGCGCCAGCATGTAGTCGCAGATTTCGGTGATGACGTCATAGCGGCGCATCACGGCCTGCTGGTCGTAGCAGGGCTTTTCGGCCGTATCGTATTCGTCGGAGATTTTGCCGCCATCGGGCGTGATGAGGAAGAACTCGGCTTCAACGCCGGTTTTGACATGCATGCCCATCGCTTCGGCTTCGGCCACGAGCTTTTTCAGCACGTTGCGCGGCGCCTGCTCGACCGACTGGCCTTCCATGACACAATCGGCGGCGACCCAGGCGACTTCCGGCTTCCAGGGCAGCTGGATGACGGACGAGGGGTCGGGCAGTGCGAACAGGTCCGGGTGGGCCGGCGTCATGTCGAGCCAGGTGGCGAAACCGGCAAAGCCGGCGCCGTCCTGCTGCATGTCGGCAATGGCTTCGGCCGGCACCAGCTTGGCACGCTGGCCGCCAAACAGGTCGGTGTAGCTGATCATGAAATATTTGATGCTGCGGTCTTTGGCAAAGCTGGCAAGATCGAGTGTCACTGTGTTCCCCTTTGGATTATTCAGACACTTATTTTGTGTGGTGCAGGCGGCGGTTGGTCTCGAACAACTCCCTCGCCTTGTGGGGAGGGTTGGGGAGGGGACTTTCCGTTCAGAAAGACCCTCCCCTGCGCTTCGCTCCGACCCTACCCACAAGGGGGAGGGTTCGTACAAGATTGCCGCAACCCTAAAGTTCAAAAGCCTCCCTTGCCCGGAATCCAGCTCGTTCCGGCCAGCGGCACGCCGGCCATGGCGGAGGCTTCGAGCGTCAGCGCGCAGAGGTCTTCCGGCTCCAGATTGTGGACGTGGTTCTTGCCGCAGGCCCGTGCGATGGTCTGGGCTTCGAGTGTCATCACTTTCAGATAATTGGCAAGGCGGCGGCCGGCTGCGACCGGATCGACGCGCTTCATCAGCTCCGGGTCCTGCGTGGTGATGCCGGCCGGGTCCTTGCCTTCGTGCCAGTCGTCATAGGCCCCGGCGGTCGAGCCGAGTGCCTGGTATTCGCTTTCCCAGCGCGGGTCGTTGTCGCCGATGGCAACGAGTGCGGCCGTGCCGATCGAAACGGCATCGGCGCCCAGCGCCAAAGCCTTGGCGACGTCGGCGCCATTGCGAATGCCGCCTGACACGATCAACTGAACCTTGCGGTGCATACCAAGATCCTGCAGTGCCTGAACGGCCGGTCGAATGCAGGCAAGCGTCGGCAGGCCGACATTCTCGATGAAGACTTCCTGCGTGGCGGCGGTGCCCCCCTGCATGCCGTCAAGCACGACAACATCGGCGCCGGCCTTCACGGCGAGTGCCGTGTCGTAATAGGGCCTTGCGCCGCCGACCTTGACGTAGATCGGCTTCTGCCAGTCGGTAATTTCGCGGATCTCGAGGATCTTGATTTCGAGGTCGTCCGGGCCGGTCCAGTCCGGATGGCGGCAGGCGGAGCGCTGGTCGATGCCCTTCGGCAAATTGCGCATGTTGGCGACGCGGTCGGAAATCTTCTGGCCCAGCAGCATGCCGCCGCCGCCGGGCTTTGCGCCCTGGCCGACGACGATCTCGATGGCGTCGGCGCGGCGCAAATCCTTGGGGTTCATGCCGTAGCGGGAGGGAAGATACTGGTAGACCAGCGTCTGGCTGTGGCCGCGCTCTTCTTCCGTCATGCCGCCGTCGCCTGTCGTGGTCGAGGTGCCGGCCAGCGTCGCGCCGCGTCCAAGTGCTTCCTTGGCGGGACCGGACAGCGAGCCGAAGCTCATGCCGGCAATGGTGATCGGGATTTTCAGCTCGATCGGCTTCTTGGCGAAACGGGCGCCCAGCACGACCGTGGTGTCGCATTTCTCGCGATACCCTTCGAGCGGGTAGCGCGAGATCGAGGCACCGAGAAACAGCAGGTCGTCGAAATGCGGCACCTTGCGCTTGGCGCCGGAGCCTCTGATGTCGTAGATGCCGGTCGCCGCAGCGCGGCGGATTTCCGACATGGTGTAGTCATCGAAGGTTGCCGACTTGCGGGGCGTCGTGGGCGGGTTCTGGTAACTCATGCAAAAATCCCATTCTCTGATTGCGTGTGTGGAGCGGCGAACCACCCCAAGCAGTCCCGGTCACGCTCAATAGGCGTCGGCATTGTCGATGTTGAAATTGTAGAGCGTGCGGGCAGAGCCGTAACGGGTGAACTCTTCCGGCTTTGCATCGGTGACGCCGGCGCGCTCGAGCAAGTCTTTCAGAATATCCATGTGCTCGGATCGCATCTCCTTGGCGATGCAGTCGGCGCCGAGACTTTTGACCGCGCCACGCACGAACAGGCGCGCCTCGTAGAGACTGTCGCCAAGCGCCTCGCCGGCATCGCCGAGAACGACGAGGTTTCCGGACTGCGCCATGAAGGCAGACATGTGGCCGATATTGCCGTGGACGACGATGTCGATGCCCTTCATCGAAATGCCGCAGCGCGACGAGGCGTTGCCTTCGATGACCAGAAGACCGCCGCGTCCGGTCGCACCGGCATACTGGCTGGCATCGCCCTTGATGACGACCTTTCCGGACATCATGTTTTCGGCGACACCGGGTCCTGCCGAGCCGTGAACGGTGATGGTCGCGTCGGAATTCATGCCACCGCAATAGTAGCCGACGCTGCCGCGCACATCGACGGTCACCTCGGCATCGATGCCGACGGCGACGGAATGGCTGCCGCGCGGGTTCAGCACTTCCCAGCTCGTTTCATTGCTGCCCGGGCCGATGGCGTGCAGCGCTTGATTGAGTTCACGCAGAGGCGCTACGGCAAGATCGATTGTCGGCATGCTTAGTGCTCCTTGACGGACATGATTTTGGACGGAAAACCGTTGCGCCCGTTTCCTGACCTCATGTCATTGCTCCCAGAAATAGACGGTTGCGGGCTCCGGTTCCCAGACACGGGCGGCCTCAATGCCCGGCAGGTTGACCAGCGCCCGATATTCGGACCCGAAGGCCACGTATTGATCGGTTTCGGCCATGACAGCCGGTTTGCAGGCAATCGCGTCGCGGACGACGCCAAAGCCCGATTTCGTGCCGACGACGAAGGTGAAGAAGCCGTCGAGATCGTGGATTGCGCCTTCGAGTGCGCCGCCGAGGTTCTTGCCCTTGGCCATTTCGGCGGTGAGGTAGGCGGCGGCGACTTCCGAGTCGTTCTCGGTCTCGAAGGTCATGCCTTCGCGCTTCAATTCACGGCGCAGGTTGTTGTGGTTCGACAGGGAGCCATTGTGGACGAGGCACTGGTCAGACCCGGTGGAGAAGGGGTGAGCGCCGAGCGTCGTCACGGCCGATTCCGTTGCCATGCGGGTGTGGCCGATGCCGTGGGTGCCGGACATGGCGGAAACGCCGAAGCGGCTGACGACGTCCTTCGGGAGGCCGGTTTCCTTGTAGATCTCTACGCTGTCGCCGCTGCCCATGACACGGATGCCGGGGTGGGCGCCGGCAAGCGCCTCGCGGGTGGCGTCGAGCGCTGCGGAATCGACCTCGATGACGGCATGCGTGCTTTTTACAGTGACGCGGGCGCTGCCGCCACTGGCGTCCGACAGGGCTTTTTCAAGACCGGAAAAATCCTTCTGCGGTGCTGCCGACTGGACGGTGATCTTGGCCTTGCCATCGGCGGGCGCGCCATAGATGGCGATGCCGGCGCTGTCCGGTCCGCGGTCGGTCATGATGATCAGCATTTCCGACAGCATGGCTCCGAGTTTCGGTTCCAGGCTCTTGTCTTTCAAGAACAATCCGACAATTCCGCACATGGCGCAGACCTCCATTTCATGGCTGTGAAAATGGATAGCAGCTAAAATTCACGACATCAACTGAGAAGAATATTTTTTTCTTTTAAGGCAATATTTGCTAGGCGCGAATTGCTCAGGCGCGCTGGCTGCGCGGCGGCTGAGCAAAGGCCTGCCGATAAGCGCGGGAGAAATGCGCGGCGCTGGAAAAGCCGGTGGCAAAGGCAATCTCGGAGATGGACAAGGGGCTTTGCTTCAAGAGGAGAACGGCGTGATCGAGCCGCAGTTTGCGGTATTCGCCGAGAAAGCTGGACTCAAGCTGGGCGGCGAACAGCCGGTCGAGGTGGCGTGGGGTTATGCGGGCAAGGGCCGCCATGGTTTTGCGGTCGAGCGGCGCCTCGATCGTCGTCGCCATCTTTTCCAGAACGGTCAGAAGGGCGGGATGGTTGGTGCCGTACCGTTGCGCCAACGAGGCCCGCTGCGGCGCTGCGGCACTCTCCACATGGGTGTGAAGATACCAGTCGCTGACCCGGCGGGCAAAATCATCGCCCATGCGTCCGGCAATCAGCGCATGCATCATGTCGAGGGGCGCGACACCACCGCCGCAGGTGAGGCGGTTCCCGTCAAGGACATAGCGCGCCTGCCGGGGCGTGAGATCTGGGAAGGCCTCGATAAGGGCCGGGGCATGTTCCCAGTGGATGGTGAAATCGCGGCCGTCGAGCAGCCCGGCTTCGGCCATGACATAGGGGCCGCCCGAGATACCACCGATCTTCACGCCTTCACGGGCCAGTTGGCGCAGGGTGGCCAGAACGGGCGGAAAGCTCCAGTCCTTCGGGCTGCCTCCAGCGCAGACAAAAACCGTGTGGAGGCCGGTGCCGCGTAACGGCAGGGTTTCTGCGGGAATATCGATGCCGGAAGAGGTTGCCACCGGCGCGCCATTCGGGGAAAACGCCGAGATGCGGTAGAGCTCCCGGCCGGCCAGGAGATTGGCAGCCCGCAGGGGCTCGACAGCCGAGGCATAGGACATCAGCGCAAACCCCGGAAGGAGGATCAGGCCGATATGCTGGGTGTTTTTTTGCTCCTCGGTGACCATGTCCTTATTCTATCGATTTAAGTCCCAAATCTGCAAGTAACTTGTGAGAAGCCTGACATGATCGGCGGCATCTTCCCGGGATGAATCGATCATGCGATATTCTGCCTTTTCCGTCTTTCTCGACGCGCTTCGCGGCAACACAAGCCAGAAGCCTGCCTGGCGCAGTCCGCAACCGAAAGCGCATTATGATGTGATCATCGTCGGCGGTGGCGGCCATGGGTTGGCGACGGCCTATTATCTGGCGAAGGAACATGGCATCACCAATATTGCGGTGCTGGAAAAGGGTTATATCGGCTCCGGCAATGTCGGCCGCAACACGACGATCATCCGCTCGAACTATCTGCTGCCCGGCAACAACCCGTTCTACGAGCTGTCGATGAAGCTCTGGGAAGGGCTGGAGCAGGATTTCAACTTCAACGCCATGGTCTCGCAGCGTGGCGTTCTCAATCTCTATCATTCGGATGCGCAGCGCGACGCTTATATGCGGCGCGGCAACGCCATGCGGCTGCACGGAGTGGATGCAGAACTGCTCGATCGGGCGGGGGTCAAGGAAAAGCTGCCCTTCCTCGATTTCGACAATGCCCGTTTTCCCATTCAGGGTGCCTTGATGCAGAAGCGTGGCGGCACGGTGCGGCATGATGCGGTGGCCTGGGGCTATGCACGCGGCGCGGACACGCGCGGCGTCGATATCATTCAGAACTGCGAAGTGACCGGCATTCGCAACGAGAACGGGGCAATCACCGGTGTGGAGACCAGCCAGGGTTTTATCGGCTGCGGCAAGCTGGCGCTGGCGGCGGCGGGCAACTCGTCCACCGTTGCCGAGATGGCAGGTTTGCGGCTGCCGATCGAAAGCCATGTGCTGCAGGCTTTCGTCTCCGAAGGTCTGAAGCCGTTTATCGACAATGTCGTCACTTTCGGCGCCGGTCATTTCTATGTCTCGCAATCGGACAAGGGGGGGCTGGTTTTTGGCGGCGATATAGACGGCTACAATTCCTATGCGCAGCGCGGCAATCTGGCGACGGTCGAGCATGTAGCCGAAGCCGGTATCGCGATGATCCCGGCGCTTTCGCGCGTTCGCGTGCTGCGCTCCTGGGGCGGGGTGATGGACATGAGCATGGACGGCTCGCCGATCATCGACCGCACCCATATCGACAATCTCTACCTGAACGCCGGCTGGTGTTACGGCGGCTTCAAGGCCACGCCGGCCTCGGGCTTCTGCTACGCGCATCTGATAGCGACAAACGCGCCGCATGATACAGGCCGTGCCTTTCGGCTCGACCGGTTTCAGCGCGGGCTGATGATCGATGAAAAGGGCGTCGGCGCCCAAGCCAATCTTCACTAGATTTTTGTTCTCACACAGTTCCGGACGCAAAACCGCTTCGCACTTTTGCTGGAATTTGTTCTAGGGATATCTGACCATGGCAAGCCTCATCTCGTGCCCCCATTGCGGGCCGCGCCCCAAGGAAGAGTTCACCATTCGCGGCGATGCCTCGCTGGCGCGGCCGGCCGCCGGTGCGCCGGAGGAGGTCTGGTTTTCCTATGTATATTTGCGCGACAACCCGAAGGGCCGTCACAGCGAGCACTGGCATCATTCGTCCGGCTGCCGCCGCTGGCTGGTGGTGGAGCGCGACACGACGAGCCATGTCATTCACTCGGTTTTCGACGCCGCGACCCTGAAACTTGCGGGAGACCGGACATGAGCTCGTTCCGTCTTGCCAACTGCGGGCGCCTCGACCGGGCACGGCGCCTCGATTTCACCTTTGACGGCAAGCCGATGCAGGGTTTTGCCGGCGATACAGTCGCCTCCGCCCTACTCGCCAATGGTCGCCAGCTGGTTGGCCGCAGCTTCAAGTATCACCGTCCGCGCGGCATCCTGACGGCCGGTGCCGCAGAGCCGAATGCGCTGGTGACGATCGGGCAGGGCGGCCGAAGGGAGGCCAATACGCGGGCGACAGTGGCGGAGCTCTATCAGGGGCTTCAGGCGAAGAGCCAGAACCGCTGGCCGTCGCTCGATTTCGACGTCGGTACGGTCAACAGCCTTTTCTCGCCTTTTCTCGGGGCAGGCTTCTACTACAAGACCTTCATGTGGCCGGCCGCGTTCTGGGAAAAGGTCTATGAGCCGCTGATCCGCAAGGCGGCCGGTCTGGGCCGGGCGACCTATGAGGCGGATCCGGATACTTATGAGAAGAGCTGGGCGCATTGCGATCTTCTGGTCATCGGTGCCGGCCCGGCCGGTATTGCCGCAGCGCTGACAGCTGGGCGATCTGGTGCGCGGGTCATTCTGGCCGATGAAGGGTTCGAGCCGGGCGGTTCGTTGCTCTGCGAAACCGGAATGATCGGCGAGAGGGCAGCTGCCGATTTGCTGGCCGAAAGCCTTGCCGAGCTGGACTCGTTGCCCAATGTTCGGATGCTGTCGCGGACAACAGTGTTCGGCTGGTACGACGACAATGTTTTCGGCGCTGTCGAACGCGTCCAAAAACATGTCGCTTCCATCGATCCAGACCGGCCTGTCGAACGGATCTGGCGGATAACGGCCCAACAGGCGATCCTCGCCTCCGGAGCCGAAGAGCGGCCGCTGGTGTTCGGCGGCAACGATATTCCCGGCGTGATGATGGGCGGTGCCATGCGCTCCTATCTCAACCGGCAGGCCGTTGCGCCCGGCAAGCGCACGGTGGTCTTTACCAACGGCGTCTCCGGTTACCGGACCGCCACCGATCTCGAAGCGCAGGGGCTTGAGATTGCAGCCATCGTCGATTGCGGATCGGCCGGGTCCTGGACCGGCATGGCGCGGGTCATCTCGGGCGCCGTGGTGCGCGATGCGCATGGCGGTAAGAGACTGACGAGCGTGACCGTTGCCGCAAACGGCAGGACGGAGACGATCGAGGCGGATGCTCTGGCGATGTCGGGCGGCTGGAGCCCGGTCATTCATCTGGCCTGCCACCGCGGCGCTAAGCCGGTCTGGTCAGATGCGATCTCGTCGTTTCTGGCACCCGAGGTGCAGGATGGATTGACGGTTGCCGGGGCTGCTGCGGGTCATTCTTCGCTCGAAGCCTGCCTTGCGGACGGCGCTGAAAAGGCCGCGCGCATCACGGCGCAGCTGGGTTTCAATGCCACTGCAGCCTTCCACGCCGCCGACGATACGTCCGAGACAGTCAAGCCGGTGTGGTTCGTGGCCGGCGTCAAGGGCAAGGCCTTTGTCGACTATCAGAACGATGTGAACCTGAAGGATTTCGGCATCGCGGTTCGCGAGGGTTTTGGCCATGTGGAGCTGGCCAAGCGCTACACGACCAGCGGCATGGCGACCGACCAGGGCAAGCTGTCCAACATCAATGCCATCGGCATTCTGGCGGAAACGCGCGGCGTTTCGCCGGCCGAGGTCGGGACCACGACGTTCCGACCGTTCTACACGCCATTGTCGTTCGGCGCGCTAACCGGCGCGCATGCGGGCAAACATTTCCAGCCTGTGCGCAAATCGCCACTGCATGACTGGGCGAAGAAGAACGGTGCGATCTTTGTCGAGACGGGGTTGTGGTATCGCTCCTCCTGGTTTCCGAAAGACGGCGAGACGACTTGGCGCGAGAGCGTCGACCGCGAAGTGCTGAACGTCCGCAGGAATGCCGGCATCTGCGATGTCTCGACGCTGGGCAAGATCGAGATTTTCGGCAGGGATGCGGCAGAATTCCTCAATCGCATCTATTGCAACGCATTCCTCAAGCTGCCGGTGGGCAAGGCGCGCTACGGGCTGATGCTGCGCGAGGATGGGTTCATCTATGATGACGGCACGACCAGCCGGATGAGCGACACGCATTTCTTCATGACCACGACCACGGCGCTGGCCGCAGGGGTCATGACCCATCTGGAATTCTGCGCGCAGGCATTGTGGCCGGAGCTCGATGTGCAAATCGCATCCTCGACGGACCAGTGGGCACAGATCGCCGTTGCCGGGCCGAAATCCCGGACGATCCTGCAGGCGCTGATCGATGAGGATATTTCCGATGCGGCGGTGCCGTTTCTCGCCGCAAAGGAGGTTTCCCTTTTCGGCGGAAGGCTTACCGGCCGTCTTTTCCGGATTTCCTTTTCCGGTGAACTGGCCTTCGAACTGGCGGTGCCTGCAGGATATGCCGAAGCGGTGGCCGACGCCATCATGGAGGCAGGTGCGGAGCATGGGATCTGCCCTTACGGCGTCGAGGCGCTGGGCGTCATGCGCATCGAGAAGGGCCACGTCACCCATGCGGAAATCAACGGCACGGTGACGCCGGGCGATCTCGGCATGGGCCGGATGGTCTCGGGCGGAAAGGCGGACTTCATCGGCAAGGCGATGCTGGCGCGCGAGGGCCTGCAGGCGGCCGACCGGCCTTCGCTTGTCGGCGTCAAGCCGGTGAACCCGGCCGATACGTTCAAGACCGGCTCGCACATCCTGAAGCTCGGCGACGCGGCGACGCTGGAGAATGACCAAGGTTATGTCTCGTCCAGTGCGTTTTCCCCCAATCTCGGCCACACGATCGGCCTGGCGTTGGTCAAACACGGGCCGCAGCGCTGGGGCGAAGAGGTGACTGTGTGGAACGCCATTCGCAACGAGTTCGTGCCGGGCGTCCTGTGCAATCCGGTTTTCTTCGATCCTGAAAACGAGAAGCTCCATGCGTGATTTTGCTCTTCAGTCCCGTTCGCCGCTGCCGGACACCGTTCCGCAAAAACCGCTCGCCAAGGGCCGGACCGCGACCGTGTCGCTAAGCTTCCCGCCGCAGGGCCATGTGCTGCATGTGCTGGCGGCGCGTGATGCTGGTGACCTGACAGTTTCGCTGGCGGCAATCAGCGATGGCAGCGCCAACTCCGTCCGGTTTGCAGGGTTAGGGCAGTGGTTCATTGTCGGGGATGCGCCGCTATCGGCCGCCGATGTCGCCGCACATGCATCGGCGCTGGCTGGCAAGGCCTCGATCTTCGATCAGAGCCACGGACGAACCCGCATCGGCATCAGCGGCGGTGATGTCGAAACGGTGCTGGCGAAGGGAACAGCGGTTGATCTGGATTTAAGTCAGTTTCCGGTCGGCCGTTCGGCGATCACTTTGGTCGGGCACATGTCGGTGCATCTGACACGAACCGCCGGTGACGCTTTTGAACTCATGGTGCTGCGCAGCTTTGCCGAAAGTCTGTGGGATGATCTGTTGAGGATGAGTGCCGAATTCCGCTGAACCAGACGAGCGAGAATAAAAAGAGGCCGGGCGCGAAACGCCCGGCCTCTTTTGTTCGTGTGGTTTTTACGCCGGCAGCTGGAAGAAGGCGTTGGCTGCCAGCACGACGGCAAGGCCACCGGCGAGCGCCACATAGGGCAGGATGCCGGCCTTCTTGACGCCGAGGTCCTGTCCGACGAGACCGAGATCTTCCATCGCACCGGGCGGGAACTTGCCGCCGTCACGATAGAAGTGGCGGAAGGCGAAGACCGGCAGGATGAGGGCGGCGAAGATGAAGCCGACCCAGAGTGCGTTGGAATAACCCCAGACCTTGGCGCCGGCACCGAGGAAGACGGCGTTGACGAAGGCGAGAACGGTGTTGAGACCGATCAGCCAGGTCGGCGCTTTCCAGGGACGTTCGATGTGGCTGGAATCCATCCGGTGGATCCAGCCCGCATTGAGGTTGAGGAAGTTGAAGATGATGTAGCCGACGTTGGAGACAGCAAGGACGAAGAAGTAGCCGGCCACATCCGATGCGATGGCGAGCAGGATGAGGTTGAAGCCGAAGTCGGTCCACATGGCGCGGGTCGGTGCACCATGTTCGTTGACGTGGTCGAGGTACTTCGGCAGCCAGCCGTCCTTGGCGCCCTGATAGAGCGTGCGGGAAGACCCGGCCATTGCCGTCATGATGGCGAGGAAAAGGGCCATGATCATCAGGATGACCAGAAGCTGGGTGACGATCTTGCCGCCATGAACCAGGCCGGCCAGCGCTTCGGCAACGCCGGTGCCATCGACGATGCCGGGGGCCAACATGCCGGAATGACCGAGAACGCCCTGAAAGGTGAACGGGATCAAGAAGAAGAACAGGCAGCACAGAAGACCCGAATAGAAGATGGCCTTGAACGTATCGGCCTTCGGGTTTTTCAGTTCGCGGGTGTAGCAGACAGCGGTTTCAAAGCCGTAAGTCGACCAGGCGGCGATGTAGAGACCACCCAAAAAGAGTGTCCAGCCGCCGATGCTCCAGGTGCCGTCGATGCCGGAATAGGCAGCGGTCGGCGGCAGCAGGCCGGTAACGTTGGCGCTCTGGATCTGGCCGCTGAAGATCGGGAAAAGGCCGATGGCCAGCAAAGGCACCAGAACGATCAGGGCGAGCCATTTCTGTACGCTGGCCGTGCCGAGGATGCCGCGATGCTGGATGGCGAAGATAACCAGCATCAGGATGGCGCCGATGAAGAAGGTGGCGTTCAGGTTGGCAGTGGCGAGAAACGGAATGTCGAAGGTCAGGAGCGACCAGCTGCGGATGGCCGGTGTGAGAGCGGCAACGCCATCGGTGGCGAGCAGCGCGGAGATGGCGTCCTGCGGGGTGGAACCGGCATTGGCCGTCAGCCATTCGGCAACGCGCGGGCTTTCGGCCGTCAGTGATGCGGCATTGGCTGTGATCCATTCGAGAACGGCCGGTGAATCGGCTGCAGGAATGGCGAAGAGGGCGTTGAGGATGTAACCGGCGGCAATGGCGCAGCCGAGCGAGAGGACCGGCGACCAGGCGAACCAGTTGCACCAGACCGACAGCGGCGCGATGTATTTCGAATAGCGCACCCAGGCTGTTGCGCCGTAGATCGAGGCTCCGCCCGATTTGTTGCCGAACATGCCGGCGATTTCGGCGTAGGTGAAGGATTGCAGGAAGCCCATCACCATCGAGATGATCCAGACGAGGAAGGCAAGCTTGCCTGTCGTTCCCGCGATGCCGCCGATGGAGAAGAGCACGAGCGGTGGAACACCGGCCGCGAGCCAGAAAGCGCCCTTCCAATCCAGTGCCCGGATCAGTCCGCCCTTTGAGGCGTCCGCTGATCCTTCAGTTTCAACTATAGCTACCATTCGCAGTCTCCTCGACCAGTTTGTCGTCACGCGCGAGGTGCGCATCCCCATTTTTGTGATGTTCGCTTCGGTGTTATTTATCCGGCCGGAATGCCTGATCCTGTGGCTGTTTCCGGCGCAGTCCCATCTTGAGTTTCTCGCCAAAGCTTATCCTCATAGTGAATTTTTTTTCTTCTGGGTCAAGCCTCTCTTTACTTTGAAACCTATCTAATAGGATAATATGCGGGTCGCCTGGACGTGCAGTGCCGGCAGGCTGGAGGATAGCGATGAACGACTCCGAGAGAACGCTGGCCGGGCTGCAACGCCCGCGGCCGAGCATCATCCGTCGGCCGGGCATTCCGGCGCTGGCGCCGGGCCTCGAGCGCTACCGCGTCAAGGGTCATGGCACGACCGTCGTCAAGGTTCTCAGCGGCGACCGGATCAGTCTCAAGGACATCGAGGGGCGACAAACCTGCGAGGTCAGCTTCGTCGATGAAAGCGGCGCCTTCAATCCGGCCGGGCTTGGCGTTGCCTTCCCGCAGCGCGCCGAAGGCATCAAGAACATTCTCTCGGTCGATGGCGAAAGCACGCGGCGGACGCTGACGGCACTCCGGCGCCGTGGGGTCGATCTGAGCGCGGCCACCTCCCTTGTGCTGTTCGGCGATCTGTCGTCACCCGGCGCCACTGCGGAGTTCACCGTTGCGCTTGACGGTCTGCTGATCGTCGCTGCGCCGGGCGGGCCGATGGATGCGGAACTGCAGAACACGGCCACGGCCATCGGGCTCAACGTTCAGCGCGCCAATCTCGTTCGCTCCTACGAATCACTGCTACCGGAGCCGATGGCGGATCAGATCCAGGATATCCGCGTGCGGGCCGCGACGGCGTCGGCCTATTTCGTGCGTGCCGGAGAGTTCATCCAGATCATCGACGTGGCCGGCCGCCAGTGTACGGACTTTCAGGCCTTTGCCGCCCGCAAAGTCGACAAGGGGCTGGATCTGGCGCTTGATGCGACGGTGACGCGCACGCTGCTTGGGCGGAGCTACCCGATGCCCGGCCTGCCGTCGAAGGCGTTCGACCGGGATTTCGAGCCATTGGTGGAGATCGTCCAGGACACGGTCGGCCGGCACGACGCTTTCGCAACTGCCTGCAATTCGCGCTACTATGACGACATGGGGTATCCGGGGCACATCAACTGCACCGACAATTTCAACCATGCCTTGGCGCCCTATGGCATTGCGCCGCGCAAGGGCTGGGAAGCGCTCAACTATTTCTACAACACCAATATCGACCATCACAACCAGCTCTATCTCGATGAGCCGTGGTCGCGGCCGGGCGACTATGTGCTGATGCGGGCGATGACGGACCTCGTCTGCGTGTCGTCGTCGTGCCCCGATGATATCGATGCGGCCAATGGCTGGGACCCGACCGACATTCATGTGCGGACCTATTCGGCCGCCGAAAAATTCTCCCGAGCAGTGGCAATCAGAATGACCCCCGATGCAGAGCCTGACATGACCCAGGAAACCGCCTTTCATCCCCGCCTGTCGGCGATGACACGAAATCTCACCGAATATCGTGGCTACTGGCTGCCGAACCGTTTCAACAACGAGGGGGCGATCGAGGAATACTGGGCCTGCCGCGAGAAAGCCGTGGTGATGGACCTGTCGCCGCTGCGCAAGTTCGAAGTGACCGGACCGGATGCGGAAGCGCTGCTGCAATATTGCCTGACCCGCGACATCCGCAAGCTGTCGCCCGGTCAGGTCGTCTACACGGCCATGTGCTACGAGAATGGCGGCATGATCGACGACGGCACCGTGTTCCGGCTGGCTGAGAACAATTTCCGCTGGATCGGCGGCGATGATTTCAGCGGCATCTGGCTGCGCCAGCAGGCGGAAAAAATGGGCTTCAAGGCATGGGTCCGCTCCTCGACCGACCAGATGCACAATCTGGCCGTTCAGGGACCGAACAGCCGCGAGATCATCAAGGAGATGATCTGGACCTCGCCAGTACAGCCCTCGATCAGCGAACTTGAATGGTTCCGCTTCGCCGTCGGCCGCATCGGTCATTTCGAAGGGCCGCCTGTCGTCGTATCCCGCACCGGGTATACGGGCGAACTCGGGTATGAAATCTTTTGTCATCCCAAGGATGGGCTGGCGGTCTTCGATGCGGTCTGGGAGGCAGGCCAGAAACACGGAATCAAGCCCATGGGGCTGGAAGCCCTCGACATGGTGCGGATCGAGGCCGGTCTTGTTTTCGCGCATTACGACTTTTCCGACCAGACCGACCCGTTCGAGGCCGGCATCGGCTTCACCGTGCCGTTGAAATCGAAAACCGATGATTTCATTGGCCGCGATGCGCTTGTCCAGCGTAAGGAAAACCCGCGCTACAAGCTGGTCGGGCTCGACATCGATGCCAATGACGCCGTCGGTCACGGCGATACCGTCCATATCGGCCGGGCGCAGGTGGGTGTGGTGACGAGCGCCACCCGGTCGCCGATCCTGAAGAAGACCATCGCGCTGGCGCGTCTGGATGTCCTTCATTCGGCCGTCGGCACAGAGGTGGAAATCGGCAAGCTGGACGGCCAGCAAAAGCGGCTGCCGGCGACGATCGTGCCATTTGCCCATTACGACCCGCAGAAGACCAAGCCGCGGTCATGAAGTGACAGTCAGAGCTTCAGTAGGCGGACACTGCGTGAAGGCACGATTGAAGGATGAGGATTCCACTTCCATCTTCTTCGAAGAGAATGATGTGACTCTTGTGCTCGTGCCGCCGTACGCCCTCGCCGATTGACGCCGCAGGTCATCCCATGTGAGGATGGGAAGACAGCAATTGGAAACAGTGCTCCAATTCATCTTTATACCGGCGAGCCTGAGCAAGGCCGAACATGTTGATGCCGTCGAGAAACAGGTGCAGCAGGTCGTCTGCTGCGCGCTGTGTGAGCCGATAGCTAGTCACGCACGATGCCCTGGGCTTTCGCAATCCGTTCGGCATTGTTGAAAATGTCGTCGATCGTTTGCGTGCCGGCACCGCTTGCCCGTGAGTGCGCAACGATCTGGCGAAGCTCATCCAGGGTCAGTTTCTGGTCGCGGCGCGACCGATCGCGGCGCACGAGATCGCGGACATAATCACTGGTGCTGGCGTACTCGCCTTTGCTGATCTGTGCTTCGATCCAGTCTTTCATCGGATCGGGCAAGGATATGGTCATGGTTGCCATTGTGAAGCTCCTTTTCGTGGATTTTACCATGAATAAGAAGAAATCACAAAGATGCTTATAAGAATGTACTGGCGTTTGTTTTGGCGTCAGTTTTTCAAGAAGACTTCCAGCGTGTCATCCATGGCCTCGAGCCAGGGCGTGTGGTGTTTCGGGGCCATGTTGCCGGTCATCAAGGATTTGTAGGCGTTGTCACGGAAGCCCATGATGTTTTCGGCCTTGTGGTGTTCCCATTCCATGAAGGTCTGATTGGTGCCCTCGATATCGAACTTCGGATAGTCGGTATCCTCGAGCAGTTCGATGACGTAGTCGCCCTGGAACCAGATCATCTGTTCGGCGTCTTCGAGCGCCTCTTCGCGGGCGCGCCACTTATCGAAATGCGCCTTCATCTCGGCCTTCGACGGCAGTTTTATGCGGTCCATGATGACGTCACGCGCGTACCAGGCCTGGGCGTCGAACATGTTGAACGTATAGAACTGATCCTGCATGCCGATATACATCAGCTGCGGATTTTCCTCATAGACGACGCCCTTGTAGAGGCTGTCGCTCCAGAGCCGGTTGGCGGTTTTCAAACGCAGCGAATCCGGCAGGAACGGGAAGTGATGCAGGTAGCCGGTGCACAGGATCAGCGCATCGACCTCCTTGGTCGTGCCGTCGGCGAAATGCGCCGTCTTGTTGACGAGCTTCTGCAGGAGCGGCCGCTCTTCGAACCGTTCCGGCCAATTGAAGCCCATGGGCTTGGAGCGGTAGCTTGTCGTCACCGATTTCGCGCCGTATTTCCAGCACTGCGAGCCGATGTCTTCCGCCGAGTAGCTGCGGCCGACGATCAGCACGTCCTTGTCCTTGAATTCGAGCGCATCGCGGAAATCGTGCGCGTGCAGCACGCGACCGCCGAAGGTCTTGACGCCCTCGAAATAGGGGACGTTCGGGGTCGAAAAATGGCCGGAGGCGACGATCACATAGTCGAAGATCTCGTCGTACATCCGGTCGTTGACCCGGTCATGGGCGGTGACGGTGAAGGTCTTGGATTCATCGTCGAACGTGACCATGCGCACGGGTGTCGAGAAGCGGACCCAGTCGCGGACATTGGCTTTTTCGACCCGGCCCTTGATATAGTCCCAAAGCACGGCGCGCGGCGGATAGGAGGCGATCGGCTTGCCGAAATGCTCCTCGAAGGAATAGTCGGCAAATTCCAGGCACTCCTTTGGGCCGTTCGACCAGAGATAGCGGTACATGCTGCCGTGCACCGGTTCGCCGTATTCGTCGAGGCCGGTGCGCCAGGTGTAGTTCCACAGGCCGCCCCAATCGGCCTGCTTTTCGAAGCACACGACTTCCGGAATATCCGCACCCTTCTGGGCGGCGGACTGAAAGGCTCTCAACTGCGCCAGACCCGATGGTCCTGCGCCGATCACGGCTACTCTGGTCATTCTGTTGTTCCCTCATTTTTTTGTTCGTCACGTCTGTTTGTCGGTAAGGAAAAGAACCTCTCCCCAACCCTCTTCAAAAGGGGGAGGGCTTAACCTGTTGAGACCCCTCGCAGCCTATTCCCGCAACGCAATTCCTGATGGCTGCCGCACAGAACCGAAGGATCTGCAGGACGAGGCCGCTCCCTCCCCCCTGTGGGAAGGGCCGGGGCGCGGTCTTAAAACCATCAATCCGGAAAGATTCCCGGGCTGGTCGGTGCACCATCATCATATTGCGACAGCCAGTCGATCATCAGTGGCCGGTTGCGGGTCAGGCCCTTGTAATCGATGATCTCAGGCGGCAGCGATTGCAAAACGCGCGGCAGGCGGCGGGCCCATTTCGGCACGGTCGCCAGCTCCTCAAGGCTGATGAGATAGCAGCGGATGACGAAGAGGATGGCATTGGAGCGCGGCAGGCGCCAGAGGCTCTGCAACTCGACCCGCAGATGCATCTTCTGCCCGACGTTGTCAGGCGTCACCGTCAGACGGTCTGGGCCCCATTTGTGATAGTTTTCCGGTGACGTATCGAGGCGCGGGTTGACCGTCATCGTCCAATTGAGACGGCGGGTCGGCTTGCCCTGCTGCAGGTTCAGGAGAAACTTCAGCGCCCGGTCGAAGACGCCGATCTGGTGGGCCAGTGGCACCGGACCGTGCCACTCCATGAAGTTCATGCCGATGTCGAAATCGAGCGACCAGTCGGCCTGGGTGGTGACCATGCCGGCATCCATCCAGAGATTGTTGTCGCGCTGGTCGACGATGCAGAAATCGCCCTGGGCCTGGCGGGTGATGTATTCCATCGGCGGATACGGCAGTGTCGCCGGATCGCCGAAGGTGAACTTATCGTCGATGCCCATCGGCCGGTTGATCCAGCGCCAGCGGTCGCCGTTCTTTTCCAGGGTGAAGTGTTCGGGATAGTCCTTAGCCTGATGCTCCATCAGCAGCTCCAGCGTGTCCCACTGGGCGGCCATCATGTGCGGCAGCGCTTGGCAGCGCAGCGGGTCTTCCTTCAGCACCAGCGCGCGATCGTGCATCTCGGCCACGTAGTGTTCGTCGACGTCGATGAGGTTTTCAAAGACGCTGTTCTTCTGGCCGCGCACATGCGGCTCCATGTTGACCGAATACATGTATTCGTCGCGATCGAACGGGAAGGGAAAGCGCCTGATGTTGTCCAGGCTGTTGCGGAAGGTGAAATCATCCCGGAACGTCTCTTGTCTGAACGTGATGGTCATCTGTTCTGTCTCCGGGCGTTAGAGTTGAAGGACGAGTTGCTGGCCCTTGAACCGTGAAACGCAGATCATGATCTTTTGTCCCGAGGCCTTTTCCTCCTCGGACAGGTAGATGTCGTTGTGTTCCAGCGTGCCGTCGCAGGACAGCACCTGCGTCTCGCACTGGCCGCAGGCACCGCCCCGGCACATGTAGGGCGCATCGCAGCCGGCCGCCTCGACGGCTTCGAGGATGCTCTGGTGTTCGCCGACTGTCACCGATATCTGCGATTTTTCCAAACGGATCTGGAAGGGCTGGCCGGTCGGCGGGGCGAGGAAGCGCTCCGAATGCAGGTTTTCCTTCGGCCATCCGGCTTCCAGCGCCGTCATAAGCACGCCGTCGATCATGCCGGCGGGACCACAGACGTAAAGATGCGTGCCGAGCGGCTGGTTTTCGACAAGCGCCGTCAGAGGAATGAAATTCTTCGCTTCGTCGCAGTAGATCTTGATGCGGCGCGGGCCGTAGCGATCGAGCAGCTGCTGCCAGTAGGCGCCGTGCGTGCGGGAGCGGATGGCGTAGTGCAACTCGAACAGGGCATTGTCGCGGGTGAATTGCTCCATCATCGCCAGGAACGGCGTGATGCCGATACCGCCGGCGATCAGGATGTGTTTACGGCCCCGATGGTCGGCCGCAAACAGATTGACCGGCTGGCTGATCGTCAGCTGGTCGCCGGGCTTGACACCGTCGTGCATGAAGTGTGAGCCGCCGCGCGAGTTGGGCACGCGCAGGACACTGATCTCATAGCCCGAACAGTCATCCGGATTGGACATCAGGGAATAGGGATTGCGGCGCAGCTGCTCGCCATCATTCATCGAGACGACGACATGGGCGCCGCCGGAGAAGAACGGCATCGGCTGGCCGTCCAGCCGCTCGAAGCGGAAGCGCTTAACGGTCTCGGTGACCGGGGTGACGCTTGCGACGCGGACGGGCATATCCGTATTCAGGCTCACGGAAAGATCTCCTCGGGCTCGGGCGCGGTGCCGGGTTCCTCGGCGTCGATATTGACGCCCTGGAAGGCGCCGAGACGTCGTGAATAATGATCGCGGACCAAAAGCGGCAGGCCGCAATGACTGCAGGCAAAGGGGCTGGTCGTCACATCGCCGGTAATACCCTTGCAATGAACGCACTGGACGCGGCGGGCAAGCGAGCCCCTGTGCTCCGTGCGGATCGAATTGAAATCGATGCCGAATTCGAGCGCTACCTGCATGACCTGGCCGATAAAGCCTTCGGTGCCGGCGATATACAGCCGCGTTCCCATCCGGGCCTGTTCGAGACAGGCGCGAAAGCGGAACAGCAGCGGCTGCAAGGTCGGCGCTTGCCAGAAAACGTCCGGTGACAGGCCGGACAGCAGGCTGTCGTAGCCCTTGGGTGCGGCGCCGGCGGCCAGATAGAGGATTTCCGACCGAGGCAGGAAGTTCCGTCCTGCAGCGTCGACCTGATCGCTGAGCGCCATGGCCCCCTCGCCCTCAAGGACGAAGAGATGGCGTTTTGCGTGGGGATCAATGTCGAGCCCCTTGTATTCAGGTCTGCTTTTGATTCCTTGAACGAGCATGCTGATATCCTCAGCCCTGTGCCGTCCGCTTCGTCTTCTTCGGATCGTCGAAGGTGATCGTGTGGGCAATGGCCGGCGCGCTGACGGTCTTGCCCTTCACTTCGAGCTTGGCATCCTGCACGGCATAGGGAACCTCGACACGCATGATCGCCATGGAGCGGTTGGTGAGCTTCGAATAGGACGGGCAGGTGATGACGCCGACCTTGCGGCCATCGGCCCAGACCTCGTCACCGAGATCCGCCGGGCCATCGGCATCAATCAGCAGGCCGAAGATCTTGAAGCGTTCCTTGCCCTTGAGGCGCGCATGTTCCTCGGCGCCGCGAAAGCCCGTCTTGCCGGGGCTGACCGTGAAATCGAGGCCCAGTTCCCAGAGGCTGTCGCCGGGCTGCTCGGTGGCGAACGGATACATCTGCGAATTGTCGTAGGGGTAGAACAAAAGGTAGCTTTCGACGCGCAGCATGTCGAGAACGCTGAAGCAGACGGGGATAATGCCCATCTCCTTGCCTTCGGCAACGATACGGTCCCAGACCATGCCGGCATCCTGGCCGCGCACGAAGATTTCATAACCGCGTTCGCCGGTGTAGCCCGTGCGCGAGATCATCACAGGCGCGCCGAACAGCGTCGTCTGCATGTGATGGAAATATTTGAGATCCCGGATGCTGGGCACGTATTTGGCGAGATAGTCGACGGCCAACGGTCCTTGCAGCGACAGGTCATGCAGGTCGTCGTCAAACAGGACCGCGCAGTTCCGCCCGGCCGCCTGCTTGACGATCTCCTCGTGGCCGGTGCCGGAGCCATGCACCAGCATCCAGGAATTCGGTCCGGTGCGATAGACGATGCAATCGTCGGTAAAATGGCCGCGATCGTTGAGCATGCAGGCGTAGACGGACTTGCCCGGATAGACCTTCGTCATGTCGCGCGTGGTGATGTACTCGAGCACGGCGATAGCATGCGGTCCAACGAGATGGACTTTCTTCAGCCCGGAGACATCCATGATGCCGGCCTTGGTGCGCACGGCGATGTGCTCTTCGTAAATGTCCTTGTCGTAGGTCCAGGCGGTTCCCATGCCGCTCCAGTCTTCGAGGTTGGAACCGAGAGCCCGGTGCCGGTCTCCCAAGGCCGAAAAACGCCAACTCAGTGCCATGCCAGTCCCTCTCAATATTTCACTATGTGGAAATAATTATTCCTGAGTATATTCGCCTTTTCCGTAACGGCAAGCCCACGGGGCGCTTTTTTGAGATGAGAGACGATCGGGAATCACAGCGACATTCTTTGTCGGAGATGGCAAGTTTATTGCCCGGACAGGACCTTGCCGCGAGCCATAACGTCAGCTGCGAGGTGCTTCGGCCCAATGCAGAATGGCTGAAAAAAGCTTTTCCAGCACCGCACGCATGGGCGCTGCACGCTTTGCGTCATAGGCAGCCGGCTCGTATGCGTCATGTTCGTCCATGTAACCCCGGCAGGCGATTTCCATCTGCACGGCGTGAATGCCGGATTCGGGCCGGCCATTGTTGCGGGTGATCCAGCCGCCCTTGAAGCGTCCGTTCGTCACGTGGGAGAAACCCGACTGTTCACAGGCGGTTTCAACGATGTGCTGAAGCTCCGGTGCACAGGACGCGCCGCTGTTGGTGCCGATGTTGAACACAGGCAGTTCGCCGTCGAACAGGCGGGGGATCACCGAGCGGATGGAGTGGCAATCGTAGAGCACGACCGTTTCATGGTTTTCGCGCAGGCGTGCAAGTTCTGCCGCGATGGCGGCATGATAGGGGTCGAACCAGTGTTTCTGCCGCCGGGCGATTTCTGCCGCATCGGGCTCCATGCCAGGCTTGTAAAGCGGCGTGCCGTCGAAGGATGTCAGCGGGCACAGCTCCGTCGTTGCCTGACCCGGATAGAGCGAGACGCCGGACGGATCGCGGTTGACGTCGATGACGGTGCGGGAGATGTGCGTGCGGATAACGGTCGCGCCCAGGTGCAGGGCGAAATCATAGAGCGTGTCGATCCACCAGTCGGTGTCGTTGAGCGCCAGCGGCAGCGAGACCAGGGTATCGGCGATCTCCGCCGGGATCTGCGTGCCGGTGTGTGGCAGGCTGACGAGAAGCGGCCGCTCGCCGCGCACGATATCGAGCGCGATCATGCGGAGAGTTCCGGCAGGGCAAGACCACCCAGGATGGACGGCAGAAGACCGCCGGTGACCATCGCGGTGGCGGCCTCCATGTCGGGCGCCATGTAGCGGTCATCTTCCAGCGTGGGGATGGCTTTGCGCAGGAGCGAGCGCACGTTTTCCAGCGCCGGGCTGGAGGCGAGCGGTGCGTGAAAGTCGCAGCCCTGGGCGGCGGCCAGAAGCTCGATGCCGATGACGTTGGCGGCGTTGAAGGCCATCGGCGTCAGGCGGCGGGCGCCGTGGGCGGCCATGGAGACGTGATCTTCCTGATTGGCCGAGGTCGGGATGGACTCGACGCTGGCCGGATAGGCCATCTGCTTGTTTTCAGACACGAGCGCCGCCGCCGTTACCTGCGGGATCATGAAGCCGGAGTTGAGGCCCGGTTTCGGGGTAAGAAACGCTGGAAGGCCCGACAGGGCCGGGTCGACGAGCATGGCGATGCGGCGTTCGGCGATCGAGCCAATTTCGCAGATTGCCATGGCAATCATGTCGGCGGCGAAGGCCACCGGTTCCGCGTGAAAGTTGCCACCAGAAATGACGTCGCCTTCGTCGGAAAACACCAGCGGATTGTCGGAGACGGCATTGGCTTCGATGGAGAGCGTCGCGGCCGCCTGCCGGAGCATGTCGAGGCAGGCGCCCATGACCTGCGGCTGGCAGCGCAGGCAATAGGGATCCTGCACGCGGGTGTCGCCGATCAGGTGCGATGCGCGGATGGGGCTGCCGGTCATCAGGGTGCGCAGGGCGTCTGCCACCTCGATCTGGCCGCGATGGCGGCGCACGGCGTGAATGCGTGGATCGAACGGTCCGTCGGAGCCGCGCGCCGCGTCTGTAGACAGGGCGCCGGTGACGAGGGCCGCCTGAAACACCCGCTCCGCCTCGAACAGGCCGGCCAGCGCCAGAGCGGTGGAGACCTGCGTGCCGTTCAGCAGTGCCAGACCCTCCTTGGGCCCAAGCGCCAGAAGCGGCAGGCCCACATCGGCCAAGGCTTCAGCGGCCGGAACAAGCTTGCCGTCGAGCTCGAACTGGCCAACCCCCATCATGGCGGCTGCCATATGCGAAAGGGGGGCAAGGTCGCCGGATGCGCCGACGGAGCCCTGGCCGGGAATGACCGGCACGAGGCCCTTGTCGATCACGGCCTGGAAGGCGGCAATCGTTTCCCAGCGCACGCCGGAAAAGCCTTGAGCAAGGCTGGCGATCTTCAGTGCAACGACCAGCCGAGACACGGCAGTGGGCAGCGGCTTGCCGACGCCGGCGGCGTGCGACAGCACGATGTTGCGCTGGAGCGCGACCAGATCGGCATCCTCGATGCGCACGCTTGCCAGCTTTCCAAAGCCGGTGTTGATGCCATAGACCGGCTCACCCTTGGCGATGATGCGGCGGACCGTTTCGGCGGATGCCTCGACCAAAGGCCTTGTCCCGGCATCGAGAACAAAGGGCGCTCCGAAATAGATGTCGCGCCACGTGCCGAGCGAAACCTGGCCGGGATCAAGCGTGATGGTCTGTGTCATTGATTTCTCCAGATGCGTTGGTGCAGCGGGTTGAAGCCTAGCCTGTAGGCAAGCTCGGCGGGCCGCTCGATATTCCAGATGGCGAGGTCGCAATATTTGCCGGCCTCAACGGTGCCGGTCTCGGGCAGTTTGCCCAGCGCGCGGGCTGCCTCGCGGGTGACGCCGGCGATGATCTCATCGACGGTCATGCGAAACAGGGTGGCCCCCATGTTCATGGTCAGGAGCAGGGAGGTCAGCGGCGAGGTGCCGGGGTTGCAGTCGGTGGCCAGCGCCATGTGCACGCCGTGCCGCCGCAGAGATGCCATCGG
The DNA here is from genome assembly GCA_030655075.1 of Pararhizobium sp. Taxonomy (GTDB): domain Bacteria; phylum Pseudomonadota; class Alphaproteobacteria; order Rhizobiales; family Rhizobiaceae; genus JAURWE01. The sequence continues at coordinate 189,500 of JAURWE010000058.1, read as the reverse complement.
CGGGGCCTGCGTCTCGCGCAGCATGTAATAGGCGCCGGGCAGGAGGACGGCGACGGTTCCGGCTTTCGCCATGGCGGCCGCACCCTCGTCGTCGGTGTATTCGATATGATCGGCCGAGAGGGCACCGAACTCGGCGGCAAGTTTTGCGCCGTGCAAATTCGAAAGCTGGTCGGCGTGCAGCTTGACCGGCAGCCCAAGTTCCCGGGCCTTGGTGAAGACGCGGGCCATTTCCGCGCCGGAAAAGGCAATGCCTTCCATGAAACCGTCGACGGCATCGGCGAGATTTTCGCGGGCGACGGCCGGCAGGATCGTGTCGACGACCAGATCGAGATAGGCGGTGCGGTCGTCGCGGAATTCTGGCGGCAGAGCGTGAGCGGCAAGGCAGCTGGTGACGACCGAGATGCGGCGTCTGGTTTCCAGCGCGCGGGCCGCCCGGAGCATGGCGATTTCGCCGGCAAGATTGAGCCCGTAGCCGGACTTAACCTCGATGGTGGTGACACCTTCGGCGATCAGGTGATCGAGCCGGGGCAAGGCGCTTTGGACGAGGCCGTCAACGCCAGCCTCGCGGGTCGCCTTGACGGAGGAGACGATGCCGCCGCCGGCGCGGGCGATGTCTTCATAACTGGCGCCGGCCAGCCGCATCTCGAACTCCATCGCCCGGTCGCCGCCATGGACGATGTGGGTGTGGCAATCGATCAGACCCGGCGTCACCCAGCGGCCTTCGAGGTCGATCACCTCGGTGTCGGCGCCGGGCGCCGGGCACTCCGCCATGGGGCCGATCCAGACGATGCGCTCGCCGTCGGCAAGGATCGCGCCATGTTCCTGCACGCCGAGACCCGGCAGGCTTTCGTTGAGCGTCGCGATGCGACCGTTGGTCCAGAGTCTCTTCATGTGTTGCTCCCGGCTGCCGGTGTCTGCATCACGCCGCGCATGGCGCTGAAATCATCGTTCAGGGGTCGGTCATCGGCATAAACAGGAATACAGGCCCGAATTCTGTTGTAGATCGCGCCGGTCCTTGCCGCCTTCTGCCGTACCACTGGCTGCAGGTCGTAGGCCTGCGCCGCTGCCAGCAGTTCGATCGCCAGCATCAGCTCGAGATTGTCGAGAATGGCGAGTGCCTTCAGGGCAGCAGGCGTGGCGTGGGTGAGGATGTCTTCCTGCAGGGCCGAGGTGATGCCGCCATCAAGGCTTGCTGGCGCTGCCAGTCTGCGGTTCTCGGCAGCCAGCGACGCGGATGTGTATTGCGCGATCATGAAGCCCGAACAAACGCCGCTGCCGTCGGCCAGGAAGGCGGGGAGCCCGCTTACCAGCGGGTTGACGAGCCGGTCGAGCCGGCGCTCTGAAATCGCTGCCAGTTCGGCGGCCGCGACCGCTAGGCTGTCCATGGCAAGGCCCAGCGATGCGCCGATGGCGTGGGCCTGCGAGTGGACCTCCGGCGCAACGGGCGTTCCGGAAACGGCCGGATTGTCGGTGACGCTCGCCAGTTCGCGATCGACGATGATGCAGGCCGCGTCGAACGCATCGCGGACCGCGCCGTGAATGTGCGGCACGCCGCGCAGGCTGAGCGGATCCTGGGTTCGCGTGCCGGCCGTGGCTGTCAGCATCGGGCTGCCTTCGAGATAGGTGCGCAGGTTTTCGCCAACGGCCCGCAGACCGGGCGAGGTGCGCAGGGCCAGCGGCGCTTCGGCAAAGGCGTCCGCCTGGCTGCCGAGATTTTCGTAGGTCAAAGCGGCGGCGGCATCGGCCCAGCCGAACAGATGCTGCGTGCGGGACAGGGCAAGGCAGGCGAGGCCGGTGGCGCAGGGCGTGCCATTGACGAGGCTCAAACCTTCCTTTGCCTCAAGGATGAGCGGTTTCAGACCGATGCGGTCGAGGGCTTCCCCACCGGAAAGCTTTTCACCCTTGTAGAGCGCATGGCCATGGCCGATCAGCACGAGGCCGATGGATGCCGTGTGAACGAGATAGCCAACCGATCCCCGCGATGGAACGACGGGAACGCAGTCGTGCTCCAGAAGCGCGCAGAGCATGGCGGCAATCTCGAAACGCACGCCGGACGATCCATGGGCATAGTTGTTGACCTGCGCCGCCATGATCGCCCGTGTTTCGGGAATGCCGAGCGGCTCGCCGACGCCGCAGGCATGGCTCATCACGATGTTGCGCGACAAGGCCTGCTGGTTCTCGCTGTCGATGATGACATCGCAGAGCGCGCCGACACCGGTGTTGATGCCGTAACCGCGAATGCCCTTTTCGACCAGCGCATCGACGATGATGCGCGCATGGCGGATGCGTGCTTCTGCCGCTGGCAAAATCGCGAGCTTCGCGCCCGCCGCCACAGCGGCAATCTCCTGCCAGTGCAGCGGAGCGTCGATGGTGACCGTTTGTGTCATCTTTTGTGGCCTGTGCAGCGTGCGTTGATTATGGTGGCCTGCCGTTATGCCAGCTTCTTCAGGACTTTGCCAAAGGCGCGGTCGATCTCGTCGTCCCGCTCGTGGCGGCCGTCGCGGATCGTCCATTGCCCAGCGACCATCACGTCGCGGATGACGTTGTTGCCGAGAGCAAAGAGCCAGCGGTCGAGGATCTGGTCGTCCTTGGCGGCCGCGATATAAGGGTTTTCGCTATCGAGAACGATGAAATCGGCGCGGGCACCGATCGTTACACCTGAGGATGCAAGGCCGGTGGCCTGGGCGCCACCCCCAAGTGCTGCATCGAACATCGAGCGTCCGGTGGATCGTGCCGGGCCAGAGGCGAGGCGGTTACGCCCACGATCGCGCAGGCGCTGGCCGTATTCGAGCGTGCGCAGCTCTTCTGCAACTGTCGTGGCGATGTGGCTGTCGGTGCCGATGCCAAAAGCACCCTTGTGGCCGATGTAATCAACGGCGGGGAAAATACCATCGCCGAGATTGGCCTCGGTGGCGGGGCAGAGGCCGGCGACAGCGCCGGATTTCGCCAGCCTCGTCACTTCGGCTTCGGTCATATGGGTCGCATGGATGGCGCACCAGCGTGCATCCACCGGCATCTCGTCGAGCAGCCATTCGACCGGCCGGCCGCCGCTCCAGGCGATGCAGTCCTCGACTTCACGGGTCTGTTCGGCGACGTGAATGTGGATCGGCCCCTGCGTGGTCGCATTGGAGAGAACAGTGCGGATTTCCTCCGGTGTTGCGGCGCGGAGCGAATGAATGGCGATACCGAGCACGGCATTGGCGGACTGGCAAACGGGAGCGAGGCGCTGGAGGAGCGTCAGGAATTGGTCGGTCTTGTGCAGGAATGGCCGCTGCCCGGCATTGGGGGCTGCTCCGCCGAAATTGGAATGGGCGTAGAAAACCGGCAGAAGCGTCAGGCCGATACCGGCCGTTTGCGCAGCGGACACGATGCGCAGCGACATTTCGGCAGGATCGGCGTAGGGCGTGCCATCGGCGGCGTGATGCAGGTAGTGAAATTCGCCGATCTGGCAAAAGCCGCCCTTGAGCAGCTCGACATAGAGCTTGGCGGCGATCGCCTCCATATCATCAGGCGAAACCAGGCCGACCGTGCGGTACATTTCCTCCCGCCAGGTCCAGAAACTGTCGTTGCCGGAGCCGGAGACCTCGGCAAGTCCGGCCATGGCGCGCTGAAATGCGTGGGAATGAACATTGGGCATGGCCGGAACGAGTGGCCCGGCAACCATGCTGCCTGCCAGAGCCGAGTCAGCAACAACCGCCGTGATGAAGCCGAAAGCATCGACCGAAATGCAGACGTCTGACGCCCAGCCCTGCGGAAGGAGAGCCTTTTTGGCGAAGATCTGTTGCGCAGGAAGCGATGCCATTGTTCCAGCCTGTATTTGGTTGTATATGTAACAATAGATAATTTCATCTGGTGGGCAAGCGGAAAATATTCGAGAACAGATGCGGCAGGCATTCCTGCCCCCGCCCGCCTGCCAGCGGGTAGCAGTGTGGAGGAAGCGTGACCGATCGGCCAGAGCAGAAAGAGTTTTCCGATTTCACCGGAGGTGCCGCACCCCTCTATGCAGCTGTGAAGCAGTTCGTGCGCGACCGCATCGACAGCGGTGCTTGGCCGCCGCACCATCGTATACCTTCCGAAAACGAGATCGTTGCCGATCTCGGCGTCAGCCGCATGACGGCCAACCGCGCGCTTAGGGAACTGGCGACAGAAGGCGCGATCGTGCGGGTTCAGGGTGTCGGCTCCTTCGTGGCCGTGCGCAAGGGAAGCTCCGCCCTGTTCGAAGTGCGCAATATAGCCGACGAAATTCGCGAGCGTGGTCACATACATACGGCGAAAATCGTGCTGATTCAGGAGGAATTCGTTAGTCCCGACCTGGCCGATGATCTCGGATTACAGATCGGTTCGCGGATGTTTCACTCAGTCATCACCCACAGCGAAAATGACGTGCCGATCCAGATCGAAGACCGGTTCGTCAATCCGGTGGTGGCGCCGCGCTATCTTGAGCAGGACTTCCAGACGACGACGCCAAACGCCTATCTGACACAGGTGGCGCCGATCACGCGGACAGAACAGGTGGTGGAAGCGGTGTCGCCGCAGCCCTGGGAATGCAAGCTGCTGTCGGTCTCGAAGACCGAGCCTTGCCTGATGATCCGGCGGCGCACGTGGTCGGATGCGCAGAATGTTACCGTCGTCCGGCTGCTTTATCCCGGCTCGCGCTACAGGCTGGATGGCAGTTCCCACTAAGCGCTGCGGCGTCACGAAAAACGGTCTTGCCAAAAGGACGATTTCCGGTATGGTTATATATAGTTGTATATGTAACATGGAGAATTAAACGTGTTGAGCAACAGCCGCTTCCGGGACATCGAAATTCGCGCGCCTCGTGGCGCCACCCTCACCGCCAAGAGCTGGTTGACGGAAGCGCCGCTGCGCATGCTGATGAACAATCTTGATCCGGATGTGGCAGAAAATCCGAAAGAGCTGGTTGTCTATGGCGGCATCGGCCGCGCTGCGCGTGACTGGGAGTCCTATGACCAGATCGTTGCGACACTGAAGCGGCTCGAAAATGACGAGACGCTGCTGGTTCAGTCCGGCAAGCCGGTCGGCGTGTTCAAGACCCATGCGGATGCACCGCGTGTTCTGATCGCCAACTCCAATCTCGTGCCGCGCTGGGCAACCTGGGAGCATTTCAATGAGCTCGATCGCCTCGGCCTGATGATGTACGGCCAGATGACGGCAGGGTCGTGGATCTATATCGGCAGTCAGGGCATCGTTCAGGGCACGTATGAAACCTTCGTCGAGGCCGGACGTCAGCACTACGATGGTCAGCTCGGCGGACGCTGGGTTCTCACGGCAGGTCTCGGCGGTATGGGCGGCGCACAGACTTTGGCGGCGACCATGGCCGGTGCCGCCTGCCTCGCCATCGAATGCCAGCAGCAGAGCATCGATTTCCGCCTGCGCACGCGCTATGTCGACGTTCAGGCGAAAGACATCGACGATGCGCTGGCGATCATCGCCGACGCGGTGGCCTACAAGAAGGCGCTGTCCGTGGCGCTTCTTGGCAACGCTGCCGAAATCCTGCCGGAGCTCGTGCGCCGGGGCGTGCGTCCCGATATGGTCACCGACCAGACATCGGCGCACGATCCGCTGAATGGCTATCTGCCGGTCGGTTGGACCTGGTCGGAATACCGCGAACGGGCCGCCAACGATCCGGCCGGCACGACGATCGCCGCCAAGACCTCGATGGCGCAGCATGTGCGGGCGATGCTCGATTTTCACGCGGCCGGCGTGCCGACCTTCGACTATGGCAACAATATCCGCCAGATGGCCAAGGAAATGGGCGTGGAAAACGCCTTCGATTTCCCGGGCTTCGTACCGGCCTATATCCGGCCGCTGTTCTGCAAGGGTATCGGCCCGTTCCGCTGGGCGGCGCTGTCCGGCAATCCTGACGACATCGCCAAGACCGATGCCAAGGTAAAAGAGCTCATCCCACACGATAAACACCTGCACAACTGGCTGGACATGGCGCGCGAACGCATCGCCTTTCAGGGCCTGCCGGCGCGCATCTGCTGGGTCGGTCTCGGCGACCGCCACCGGCTCGGCCTCGCCTTCAATGAAATGGTTGCCAATGGCGAGCTGGAAGCGCCCGTCGTCATCGGTCGCGATCATCTGGATTCCGGCTCAGTCACCTCGCCGAACCGCGAGACCGAGGCGATGAAGGATGGGTCCGATGCGATTTCGGACTGGTCGCTGCTCAACGCGCTGCTCAACTGCGCCAGCGGTGCCACCTGGGTGTCGCTGCACCACGGCGGCGGCGTCGGCATGGGCTTTTCGCAGCATTCCGGCATGGTCATCTGCTGCGACGGTTCCGAGGATGCTGCCCGCCGTATAGGCCGCGTGCTGTGGAACGATCCGGCCACGGGCGTCATGCGCCATGCCGATGCCGGGTATCAGACTGCCATCGATTGGGCCAGAGAAAAGGGCCTTGATCTGCCGATGATCCGGTAATCCCATGCCGGTGACACTGCTCGGACCCGATGACTACACGACCATGCCTTGGGCCAATGGCAAGGGAAGCACGGTCGAATATGCCTGCGAACGGCGGAGCGGCGGGCAGGTGCTCTGGCGCTTTTCGCAGGCGAGCGTTGTCGAAGACGGCGCGTTTTCGCTGTTCCCAGGTATCGACCGGACGATCATGCTCGTCTCCGGTCCCGGCTTTCATCTGGATTTTGGAGGTGCCGGGTCCGCCGACGTGATCGAGCCGTTCCAGCCTGTTCGATTTTCGGGAGACTGGGTCACGCGGGCGAGCGGCGTTTCTGCCGCTTGCGAAGATATGAATGTAATGACGGCACGGGGATTTGCCCACTCCGCAGTGCGCATTCACCGGTCCGATGCCGAACTCGTTTTGTCCGATCGCACTCTGCTGTTTGTTCATGAAGGGAAATGGCAGTTTGAAGCCGGGGGTGCTGAGCATGCGCTTGCTGTCTCGCAGTCGGCATTGATCTGCGGTGAGACTGGGACGGTGTCCATCCGTGGCTCCGGCCTGCTGGTCGAGATCGCTATCGACCTGATCTAACCTAAGAACAGAGGCGGCCGGTTAGATCCCGGCCGCCTCTGTGTCTCATTCCTCTTCCTGGAAAACCGCTTCGCGCTTGGCCTTGACGCTCGGCAGGAAAACCACGACCAGCACCGCAACAGCGATCAGCAACAGTACGGCGCTGATCGGGCGGGTGACGAAGGTGGTGGCATCGCCGCGCGACAGGATCATTGCCCGGCGCAGGTTTTCCTCCAGCAGCGGCCCGAGCACGAAGCCCAAGAGCAGCGGTGCCGGCTCGCAGCGCAGCTTCACCAGCAGATAACCGATAAGGCCGAAGAAGGCGACGGCGTAAAGGTCGTAGACGTTGGAATTGACGCTGTAGACCCCGATCGAGCAGAAGGCCATGATGATCGGGAAGAGGATATAATAGGGGATCGTCAGCAGCTTTACCCAGAGGCCGATCAGCGGGAGGTTCAATACCACCAGCATCAGGTTGCCGATCCACATCGAGGCGATGATGCCCCAGAAGAGGGCCGGCTGCTCCACCGCCACATTCGGGCCTGGGACGATGCCCTGGATGATCATGGCGCCGACCATCAGCGCCATCACCGGGTTGGCCGGAATGCCCAGTGTCAGGAGCGGAATGAACGATGTCTGGGCGCCGGCATTGTTGGCCGATTCGGGGCCGGCAACCCCGGCGATTGCGCCATGGCCGAACTCTTCGGGATTTTTCGACATGCGCTTCTCGACGGTATAGGAGGCGAAGGCCGCAAGAATGGCGCCGCCGCCGGGCAGGATGCCCAGTGCCGAGCCGATGCCCGTGCCGCGAATGACCGGCCACATCATTTCCTTGAAGTCCTGGCGGGTCGGCCACAGGCCGGTGACCTTGGCCATCAGCACGGTGCGGGTCTTTTCGCCTTCGAGATTGCGCAGAATTTCCGCCACGCCGAACACGCCGACGGCGACAGCCACGAAGTTCAATCCGTCGGCATATTCACGGATGCCCAGTGTGAAGCGCGGCGTGCCGGTGTAGATGTCGGTGCCGACGAGCCCCAGCAGCAGGCCGAGCGCGACCATGGCCAGCGCCTTGATGATCGATCCGTGTGCCAGCGCGATGGATGAGACAAGGCCGACGATCATCAGCGAGAAATATTCCGCAGCGCCGAACTGCAGAGCGATGGCGGTGAGGGGCGGCGCAAAGATAGCAACGAGAAAGGTCGAGACCGTTCCGGCGAAGAACGAGCCAAGGGCGGCGATGGCAAGCGCGGCACCGGCGCGTCCCTTGCGCGCCATCTGGTAACCGTCGATGGCGGTGACGGCCGAGGAGGATTCCCCGGGCATATTGATGAGGATGGCCGTGGTCGAGCCGCCATACTGGGCGCCATAATAAATGCCGGCCAACATGATCAGCGAGGAGACGGGTTCCAGCTGAAAGGTGATCGGCAGCAGCATGGCGATGGTGGCCGTGGCACCGATGCCGGGGAGAACGCCGATCAGCGTGCCGAGCAGAACGCCGATCAGGCAGAAGAGGAGGTTATCGAGTGTGCCGGCCGTGGCAAAACCGAGCGCTAGATTGTTGAAAAGTTCCATGTTCGCGCTCCTAGAATCTGAGCCAGGGGCCGAAGCGCTGGAAGGGAAGCCCCAGCGCATAGCTGAAGACGGCGACGGAGAAGACGGTGATGGCCGCTGAAAGCGCCAGCGCCGGCAGCGGTTTCATCTTCTGGGAGGCAAAACAGGCGATCAGCGCGGTGAAGAATAGCGCCACGACAAAGCCCAGCCCGCGAACAGTGAGCCCGAAGAAGACGGGGGCCGGCAGGATGAACAGCATGCCGCGCAGCGCCATCGGTCCGATCGGTTCACCTTCGATCTGGGTGGCCTGGAACAGGATGACAGCGCCGAGCAGCGTCATGATAATGGCGAGGACCAGTGGAAAATAGCCCGGGCCCATTCGAAAGGCGGTGCCGAGTTCGAGATTGTAGGACTGGTAGACGAAAAAGATGCCGAGGCCGATGAAGATGGCGCCGCAGAGAGCGTTTGCCCGGTCGATGGTGATGGATTTCATGCCTTTGTTCCCTGACGCACATGGTCCCCGCCGGATGTGTTAATCCCGTGGGACGGATTGATGCCCATGCGAAACACCACCGGCCTGATGGGCCGGTGGTGCCTGACGATGCGGACCTCAGTCTGCGTATTGACCGGCGGCTTCGATGACCGGCTTCCAGCGGGTAATCTCGCTTTCGAGCTTGGCTTTCAGCGCTGCCGGTGTGGCATCGGCCTCGGACGACGGCGCCGTGCCGAGTTCGGCGAAGCGGGCGGTGACGTTCGGGTCTTTAAGGGCGACCTGAAGCGACTTCGACAGGCGATCGACGGCCTCTGCCGGCGTGCCCTTTGGTGCGTAGATGCCGTGCCAGATGCCGACTTCGAAGCCGGGTAGGCCGCCTTCGATTGCTGTCGGCAGATCCGGGAAGATGGCGAGCTTCTCGGCGGAGGTCACGGCATAGGCCTTGATGGTGCCGCCCTGGATCTGCTTGGTCGTGTTGGTCGTCTGATCGCACATGATGTCGACCTGTCCGCCGAGAAGATCGGTCATCGCCGGGCCGGTGCCCTTGTAGGGAACGGTGACCAGCGGCGTGTCGATGGCGCTCATGAACATCATGCCGCAGAGGTGGGATGCAGCGCCGATACCGGCGTTTGCCACCGTGACCGTGTCCTTGTTGGCCTTGACGTAATCGATCAGACCCTTGAGGTCGGCCGGCTCGAAATCCTTGCGAGCGACGATCGTCATCGGCACATCGGTGACGAGACCGACATATTCGAAGGCGTTCAGCGTGTCATAGGCCAACTTGCGGTAGAGCGTCGCGCTGGTCGCCATGCCGATGTGGTGAAGCAGGATCGTATAGCCATCCGCCTCCGAGCTGGCGACACGGCCGGCACCGAGCGAACCGCCGGCACCGCCGACGTTTTCGACGACGATCTGCTGGCCGAGGTCTTTCGACATGGATTCGGCAACCAGGCGTGCGACCGTATCGGTCGGGCCGCCGGCCGAGAACGGCACGACCATGGTGATGGTGCGGTCCGGGTATGTCTGGGCCGAAGCGGAAAGTGCCAGAAGGGAAACGGCGGTTGCTGCCGTCAGTCCAAGCATCGTCTTGAAGATGTTCATCGAAGTCCTCCCGAATGAAACATATGGGCCAGCCCGCGCAGCTCCTCCCGCGCGGGTCTGGATGGCTCATTTGTTTCACGGAAGCCGTCCGGCACAATCTGACATCGGGACAGTGGGATGGAAAAGGCGGGTGCGTGCGGCGCAGCATGGGTGGATTTGGAAACAAAGCGGTCCGACCGTGGGTGGATTTCCACCCAATCTCAAGGTCGTTTCGTTTTTAAGAATCACCCATGGCTTCGAAATCCTGACCGATAGCCGGGTGATTTTTGTCCAGGCCGTATTTCTGCATTTTCTCGTAAAGCGTCTTTCGCGAGATCGACAGGGATTCGTAGACCGGACGCAGGCTGCCGCCATGGGCGGCAAGCGCGCTCTCGATGACACCTTTCTCAAAAGCCGCCACCTTGTCGGCCAGCCGGATCAGATCGGGGCCACCGGCAAGCGTCTCACCAGGTGTGACATCCAGACCGAGCACCAGCCGTTCCGCCGCGTTTCGCAACTCACGGACATTGCCGGGCCAGTCTCGTTGCATCATATGAGAGATGAGATCGGGCGAGACGTCCATGTCGTCGCGCCCATACCGGGCGGCCGATTCCCGCACCAGCTGCAAAAAGAGCAGCGGGATGTCGGCCCGGCGCTGGGCCAGGGACGGAATGCGCAGCGTCGCGACATTCAGCCGGTAGAGCAGGTCGGCGCGGAAACGGCCGGCCGCCACTTCCACTTCCAGATCGACCTTGCTGGTGGCGATGAAACGAACGTCGAGTTCGACCGCTTCGTTCGATCCCAGCCGGGTGATGACGCGCTCCTGCAGTACGCGCAGGAATTTTGCCTGCAGATCGAATGGCATGGAGCCGATTTCGTCGAGCAGGATGGTGCCGCCGCGGCCGTGCTCGAACTTTCCGTAGCGCGAGCGGATCGCACCGGGAAAGGCGCCGGCCTCGTGGCCGAACAGTTCGCTCTCGATCAGGTTTTCCGGCAGGGCGGCGCAGTTGATGGCAATGAACGGACGGTTGGCTCGGGCGCTGATATCGTGCAGGGCGCGGGCGACGACCTCCTTGCCGGTTCCCGTCTCGCCGATGATCAGCGTGTCGGCATCCGTGGCGCCGATGGCGCGCAGGCGGTAACGAAGGTCGACCATGACGGATGTTCTGCCGGGAAGCCGGGCCTCGATGTCGTCACGCTTGCCGGCAACAGCCCGCAGCCGCCGGTTGTCGAGAACGAGGCTGCGGCGGTCGAGGGCCCTACGGATGATGCCGGCAAGATTCTGGATGGCGAAAGGTTTTTCGAGAAAGTCGTAGGCACCCTCGTGCATTGCCTTCACCGCCAGCCGCACATCGCCGTGGCCGGTGACGAGAATGACCGGCACCTCAGAATCGATCTCGCGGATCCTGTGCAGAAGGGTCATGCCATCCATGCCCGGCATGCGGATATCGCTGACGACCACGCCTGGAAAGCTGTAGCCGACGAGTTCAAGCACGCGATCGGCGCTGGCAAGAGTTTCGACCTTGAGGCCGGAGAGTTCGAGCGCCTGCGCGGTAGAAAGGCGCAGGTCCTCTTCGTCATCGACCAGCAGGACCCGGGCTTCGCTCATTCGGCTGCCTCCCGGACCTTTGCGGCGGCATCCAGTTCAATGCGGAAGACGGCGCCGCCGGCCGGATCATTGACGACCGTCAGGCTGCCGCCGAAATCCTTGACGATGTTGTAGGAGATCGACAGGCCGAGACCGAGACCCTTGCCGACGCCCTTGGTGGTAAAAAAAGGATCAAAGATGCGCTCAGTAATGGAGGGCGGGACACCGGGGCCGTGGTCGCGGATGGTGATGGCAACCTTGCCGGCGGTCTGCGATGCCAAGACATGGATGCGGCGATCCTCCAGATCTTCTATGGCGTCAGCCGCGTTGGAGATGATGTTGACCAGGACCTGCTGCAGCCGGACCGGGCCTGCCTTGACGATCAACGGCTGGGCTCCCAGATCGAAGATCATGCTGGCATCGGCGGTCTTCAGCCGTGCCTCGACGATTTCCATCGTGTCCTTCATCACATCGTCGACGGAGACCGTGCTCAATTCCTCGTTTGGCTTGCGGGCGAAATTCCTCAGGTGGCGGCTGATCGAGGCCATGCGGTCGATCAATGCGGCGATCCGGCCGAGATTGTCGCGGGCCTCACCGATCCGCTCGCGGTCGATGAGAACCATGGCGCTGTCCGTATAGGTCTTGGCAGCTGCCAGCGGCTGGTTGAGTTCGTGCGACAGGGCGGCCGACATCTGGCCGAGGCCGGCGAGCTTGCCGGCCTGGATCAGATCGGCCTGCGTGCGCCGAAGCTCCTGTTCGGTCAGTCGTTTCTCGGTGATCTCTTCTTCGATCCGCCGGTTGACGCGCGCCAGATCGGCGGTGCGTTCCTCGACGCGGCGCTCCAGCTCGGCCTGCGCATCAACCTGCATCTGCATGCGCTCGGCAAGGCGGGCGCGGCGCTGCAAAAGAATGCCGATCGCCAGGCCGGCGAGGCTCAGGAACAGCATGCCGGCGGTGACGGCAGTGCGGGCCTGTGCCCTGACGGAGCTTGTGTCCAGCATCACGTTCACGGTCCAGTCTGCTTTCGGCATGTACTGTGACAGCATCAGATATTCCCGCGTCGAGGCCTTTTGGGAAATCGTCAGCAGGTCGTGATCTTCAAAGGTGCTGTGCGACACCGGCAGCGCGTTCAATGTCGCGTTGGCGTAACGCCGGGAAATTTCGGTTCGGGCAAGACGGTCCGGCGTTAGCGGCAGAATGCTCGAGTAGAGCCATTCGGGACTGCCGGTCATGAAGATGATACCTTCGGGGTCGGACACGAAGATGCGGTACTCGCCGCCGCGCCAGGAGGCCTCGATCGAATCGATGTCAACCTTGAAGACGATGACGCCGCGCCGTACGCCGTTCACCTCTATCGGGGAGGCAAAATAATAGCCACGTTTCAGCGACGTTGTGCCGACTGCATAGAATCGCGATTGTTTGCCCTTGGCAGCGTCCTGGAAATAGGGGCGGTAGCTGAAATTCTGGCCGACGAAACTGGCTGGGCCATCGTAATTGCTGGCGGCAATGGTGTTGCCATCGAGCGTCATCACGTAAATGTCGGACGATTCCAGCAGGCCGTTGATGTCTTTGAGATAGGTATTGGCCGCATCCCGAAGTGTCTTGTCGGCGGGATTGCGGATCAGCTGCTTGATGCCGTCGTGATCGGCGATCAGGGCAGGCAGCGGCTCATAGCGGCCGAGATGCCCATTGAGCGCCGATACGGCCAGCCGCATCGTCGTTCCCGCCTGAAGCGCTGCTTCATTCATGTAGCTGCGCGTTGCAAATGTCAGCGACGCGTAGCCGAGCGCCAGAGCGACCGGGAGTATACACAACAGGAGAAGGGACCGGTATTTCACAAGTGTGCCGGCTCCTCTCTCGTGCCATTCCCCAAGGGAACGTCAAACCCGCAAAGCCAGCTTACCGGCCAAAGCGCGAGTTTCCAAGAGACGGAGCACAAAACCAGCCAACGGGCCGGTCAGATGATCCTAGGCCTAGAATCTGCCGAGCAGACCTGACCTAACGCGCGCCGTGATGCTGGGCCGCGGTGTTCGTTTCTCGGGTACAGCTGAAGATCAACCACGATTGATGTGGTTGAAGCTGTCCGGGTCGATGCCGAGAAGGCGCAGATCGCGGTTGCGCGGACGGCGGTGGCCTTCGACTGCGGAAGCTGCTGCATTGGCGGCGCCTAGAACGGCAATTGCACGGCCAAAGAAGCCCATTGCCAGGGGATTGTGAAGGGTGGACATGATCGTTTCGCTTTCTTTCGTTCAGACAAGACCAAAATGAGCCTTCTCTGCCAATTCGACAACGGCCAGAAAATCAGCGCTGCTATGCAGGTAAAGCAGGTCATCCTTACCGGAATTCTTTAATTTCGATGGTCCTTTATCCGGTCTCGGCAATGATTGTCCGCGCTCGGCGTTTCCCGTAAACAGGGTGTCTGGATATAGCGACAGGAGGATACGGACATGGGCGGACCATATCGCTGGCACAACGAGCCACCGGTCTGGACGGGCGATTCACAGGTGCTCAGTCTCGTGACCGGCGAAAGCACTGACTTCTGGCGCGAGACATTTTACGATTTCATCCATGACAATGGCCATGCCTGGATGCAGCCGGTATCCGGTGACTTCACTCTGTCGGCCACGGTGCTCGGTGGCTACGAGGCGTTGTACGATCAGGCCGGGCTTATGCTGATGCTCGACGCGCGCAACTGGATCAAATGCGGCATCGAATATACCGACGGCCTGATGCATTTCAGCGTGGTGGTGACGCGCGGCGTTTCCGACTGGTCGGTCATTCCGCTTCACGGGATTTCGCCAGCCGATCCGCTGTTCGTCCGCCTGACCCGGCATGGGTCGGCGGTGCGGGTGCAGTTTCGCTTTGGCGACAACCCGTGGCAGATGGCGCGGCTCTGCCCGTTCTTCGATGGCGATGCCGAGGCCGGCATCATGGCCTGCTCGCCACTGCGCGCGGGGTTTGCCGCGATGTTCCGCGACATCGCCATTGGTCCGGCGATATCGCGGCAATTGCACGAAGGCTGAGCGGTTGGCTCAGTCTTCGTTGGCGGCCAGCTGCGACAGCACTTCACCACGACCCCTGGCGCGCATGATCAGCGGCAGGATGAGGGCGGCCGCCGCAATCACCAGCAGCACGGCTGCGATCGGCGACGTGAACAGAACCGTCACATCGCCCTGGCTGATCGATAGGGCCCGGCGCAGCTGCTGCTCGGCCAGCGGACCGAGGATCAGCCCGACGACCACAGGCGCGATAGGGTAGCCGAAGATGCGCATGACATAGCCGAGCAAACCAAAGGCCAGGAGCATGCCGAGTTCGAACACCGATGGATTGGCGCCGATCGTCCCCAGTGTCGCAAACAGCAGGATGCCCGCATAGAGCCAGGGTTTGGGGATCGTCAGCAGCCGGACCCAGAGGCCGACCCGCGGCAGGTTGAGCACCAGAAGCATGAAGTTGGCGATCAGCAGGCTGGCGATCAGGCCCCAGACGAGCTGCGGATTGGTGGCAAACAGCAGCGGGCCCGGTTGCAGGCCATATTGCTGGAAGCCGGCGAGCATGATCGCAGCCGTCGCGGTCGTCGGCAGGCCAAGGGTCAGCAACGGCACCAGCGTTCCGGCGGCAGACGCATTGTTGGCGGCTTCCGGACCGGCAACACCTTCGATGGCGCCCTTGCCGAATTCTTCGGGATATTTCGTCAGACGCCGCTCAGCCGCATAGGAGAGGAAGGTGCCGATCTCGGCGCCGCCGGCCGGCATGGCGCCGATCGGGAAGCCGATCGCCGTTCCGCGCAGCCAAGGCTTCCAGGAGCGCGCCCAATCCAGTTTCGTCATCCAGACCGAGCCTTTGACGGCCTCGACCTTGTCCGGACCCTTGTCGCCCTGGGCTGCGATATAAAGGGTCTCGCCGATGGCGAACATGGCGACCGCGAGGGTGGTCACCTCGATCCCGTCGAGAAGATCCGGCACACCAAAGCTCATGCGCGCCTGGCCGGTCAACTGGTCGATGCCGACGGTGGCGAGCGCAAGGCCGATGAAGAGCGAGGTGAGGCCGCGCAGGGTCGAATCGCCGAAGGCCGAGGAAACGGTAACAAAGGACAGCACCATCAGTGCAAAATATTCGCGCGGGCCGAAGACGAGGGCGAACTTGACGATGAAGGGGGCGATGAAGGCGAGCGCCAGCGTGGCAATCAGGCCAGCGACAAAGGAGCCGATCGCCGCCGTTGCCAGTGCCGGCCCGCCGCGCCCGGCGCGCGCCATCTTGTTGCCCTCGAGCGCCGTGACAATCGAGGAGCTTTCGCCTGGTGTGTTCAAAAGGATCGAGGTGGTCGAGCCGCCATACATGCCACCATAATAGATGCCGGCAAACATGATCAGCGATCCGGCCGGATCAAGCTTGTAGGTGACCGGCAGCAGCAGCGCTACGGTCAAAGCCGGGCCGATGCCGGGCAGAACGCCGACGGCGGTGCCGAGCGTGACGCCAATCAAGGCGTAGAAGAGGTTCATCGGCTGGGCGGCGATGAAAATGCCCTGCAGCAGAAAATCGAATGTGGTCATTGCAAGGACTTTCTACAGAAACAGCCGTTCGAGCGGACCCGCAGGCAGCGACAGCTGCAGCAGCCGGGCGAAGATGAGCCAGACAACGAGACAGAGGAGAATGCCGACGGGCAGCGATATCCAGATCTTCTTCTTGCCGAAGCCGCGTGCGGTGGCGGCAAACAGGATGCCGGTCGCAATCGAGAAACCGGCGTGTTTCAGAAGAAGGAGCTGCAGCGCAAGGCCGCCGACGATCCAGATGACCGGGGCAACTTCCTGGTGTTCGCGTTCGGGAAAGTCGTTGCGAAAGGCGGCAAAGACGGTCCAGACGGCGAGACCGAGCAGGCCGAACGCGATCCAGTTCGGAACCGTGGCCGGGCCGACCTGCGAATAACCGCCGAGCGTTGCCAGGCGTGAAACGTCCCAGAAGATCAGGGCGGCAAGGCCCGCCAGGAAAGCGGCAATGACAAGCGCCGCCCAATCAGGGCGGCGCGTTTCCGGTGAAGGGGTTTTACCCGTGGTCATTTAACCAGCCCGATATCCTTGAGAACGGTTTCAGTGGCGGAGACGTCCTTGGCAAGCTGTTCCTTGAAGGCGTCACCGGCCAGGTAGGTGTCCTGCCAGCCCTTGGTCTTCAAAGTTTCCTGCCAGCCCGCAGACTTTGCCAGCTTCTCGACATCGGCAGACACGGCAGCAACCTGTTCGGCACTGAGGCCCGGAGCAGCAGCAACCATGCGCCAGTTTTCAACCACGACGTCGAGGCCGCCTTCCTTGAAAGTCGGGGCTTCGATGCCGGCCAGGCGTTCGGCGCTCGAAACGGCCAGAAGGCGCAGCGTGCCGGACTTGACCTGGGCTTCGAACTCGCCGTAGCCGGAAATGCCGGCCGTTACCTGGTTGCCGAGAATGGCGGCGAGTGCTTCGCCACCGCCCGAGAAGGCGATGTAATTTATCTTCGTCGGATCGACACCGGCCGCCTTGGCCAGCAGACCGACAGCAATGTGGTCAGTGCCGCCGGCAGAGCCGCCAGCCCAGGAGACAGCGCCCGGATCCTTCTTCAGCGCTTCGATCAGGTCACCCATGGTCTTCAGCGGCGAATCGGCCGGAACGACCACGGCCTCGTATTCGCCCGTCAAACGGGCGATCGGCGTGACGTCCTTGAGCGAAACCGGCGAATTGTTGGTGAGGATGGCGCCGACCATGACGTAGCCGCCGACGATCAGGGCATTCGGGTTGCCGGCAGACTGGCTGGCAAACTGCGCGAGACCGATCGTGCCGCCTGCGCCGGGAACGTTCTGGACCTGGACGTTGGTCGAAATGCCCTCTGACTGCATGACGCTCTGCATCGATCGGGCCGTCTGGTCCCAGCCACCGCCGGGGTTTGCGGGGGCGATAATGGTGTAATCCGCCGCAACGGCGGGCAGGGCCAGCGCGCCGGCCAAAATGGATGCAAGGAAAAACTGTTTCAAGACAAAGTCCTCCGTCAGGCGCCGTTTTGGCGGCGCGTATTGTTCATCTGAGCGGACGGGAAGAGACTTGAAGCCTGTAGCAGCAGGACGCCGCAGACACTGGCCGAAATTTTGGGCTCCTCCCGAGCCACATCGATCCGCCGCCTCCACGGTGGATCAAGAACACCAAGGCATCATAGAAAGCTGACATCTACCTGACACTGGGCCGACTGGGCGATCCCATGGTCTCGCGTTCCTGATGGTAGCAGACTACCGCGAACTTACTGAAGGCGCAAAACCTCATTCCAACGGGCGATCAACCGGGCCCGTTTGACCTGGTCGAGATAGACCATCAGGCCGGGGCTGACCGGAACCGGCCGCAGCTGCGCGCCCAGCATTGCGCGCATCGTGTTGGCGGTGTTTTCGCCCTGGACATCGGGACTGACGGCCGGGATCTGCAGCTCGCGCGCCATGATCGTCTGTCCCTCGGCCGACATGAAGAATTCCAGATAGCGCCGTCCGAGGTCCGGGGAAGCGGCGGCCTGCGGCACCAGCCCGATGCGCGACATGACGACGGTATAATCCTTCGGCAGGACGATGCCGACGTCCGGATGGCGCTTTGCCCAGTCGGCAGCGTATGAGCCGAGAATGTTGTAGCCGAGCACGAAGCGGCCATCGGCGACGCGCTCGAGGATGGCCGAACTGGTCGAATAGAGTTTCACGCCCGCCGCGCCCATCTGCTGGATTACAGTCCAGATATCGCCGAACTGCTCCTGATCGCGGGCCATGAACAGGAAGCCGACGCCGGAACGCTCGATATCATAGGTGCCGATGCGGCCGAACACGGCATTGCCCTGCCGTTTCAGATAGTCGACGAACTCGGCACGGGTCGAGGGCGGCTTTTCGGTGGTGAAACTCGGCTTGTGGTAGACAAAGACGGCCGGCTCGAAGGTCAGCGCATAGGCCGTGTTGCGCCAGTTGGCCCAGCTCGGCCAGCGGCTGCTCATCGGCAGGTCGCTGCGCTGGGCATAACCGTCATTGCTCAGCTTGACCTGCAGGTCCATGGCCGAGGAGAAGGCAAAATCCGCCGTCTTCTGCCCGGCATCGGTTTCCTTGACGATTCGATCGTAGATCTCGCCGGTGAGCATATCCTCGTAGCGCACGGTGACGTCGGGGTTGGCCTGCTGGAAACCGGCGATCATCGGTTTTGCCAAGGGCTCGTCGAGCGAGGAATAGACCACCAGCACCGGCGCATCGGCATTTCCCGACAGAGCGGGAAAGGACACCGGCTGGGCAAAGCCCGGCTGCAAGGGTCCGAGCAGGAAAAACAGGAAGAACATGATCCGCATAAAACGATCATGCCGGAGCGTCCCGCCGTTCACAAGCGAAAGAGGGGCCGCTACAGTGCGGCAGGGAGGCAGTGCTTTTGCGGATTTTGCTGGTTGAGGACAATGCGACGCTGGCCGATGGCCTGTCGGTCATCCTGCGCGGGACGGGCTATGCTGTCGATGTGGTGCGCGACGGCGCGTCGGCCAATGCCGTGATCGCCGCCGAAGCCTTCGATCTCGTCATCCTCGATCTCAACCTGCCGGAAATGGACGGGCTCGACGTGTTGCGGGCGATGCGGGCGCGGCAGAACAAGGCGGCGGTGCTGATCCTGACGGCGCGCGGCGCCACCGAAGAGCGGGTCAAGGGGCTTGATCTCGGGGCCGACGACTACATGATCAAGCCTTTCGACATCACCGAATTCGAGGCGCGCGTGCGGGTGCTGTTGCGACGACAGGCGGGCCTGCGATCCTCGGCGATCAGTTACGGCAATGTCTCTCTCGATCTCACCTCGCGCACCTTTTCCGCCGATGGTATCACGATCGACCTGCCGGCGCGCGAGCTCGGCCTGCTCGAGGTGCTGTTCATGCGGGCGGGAAAGGTGGTGGCCAAGGAGGCGATCATGCAGTCGCTGGCAGCCTTCGACGATGATCTCAGCGCCAATGCCATCGAACAATATGTCAGCCGACTGCGCAAACGGCTGGCGCAGCATGGGCTGACGGTGCGCACGGCGCGCGGCATCGGCTATTATCTCGACAAGACGGCTGAGACGCCATGACGGGCAGCCTCTATTCGCTTCGGCGCAGACTGCTTGCCTGGCTATTGATCTCGACGGCGGTCATCGGCGTGTTGGCGCTGATCGATACTTACCGCGAAGCTGTGAAGACCGCCAATGTCGTCTCGGACCGTGTGCTGGCAGGGTCGGCACTGGCGATTGCCGAGCGGGTCGTGGTCGCGGATGATGGCTCGCTCGAGGTCGATATTCCCTATGTGGCGCTGGAGATGCTGACATCGGCAGCACAGGACCGCGTCTTCTACCGCGTCGACGGACCACCGGGGCGTTTCATCACCGGCTACCAGAACCTGCCTTCGATCAGCGACATGGATGGGCAGGCGGCCGTCTATGCCGATGCGAGCTTCCGGGATGAGCCGATCCGGGTGGCGGTTCTCAACCGCTCGGCCTCGACCGGGGTCAATTCGGTACCCTTTGTAGTGACGGTCGCGGAGACAACGATCGCGCGGCGGCAATTGGCGCAGGCCATTCTTTTGCGCTCTGCGGTGCGGCTCGCCTTCATGATCGGCGGTGCGGCGGCCATCGTCTGGATCGCCGTCACCTTCTCCCTGCGGCCGCTCTACCGTCTCGGCGATGCGATTTCCGAGCGCAGTCCGGACGATCTGCATCCGATCGACCAGTCGGTGCCGAGCGAGGTGCAGGGGTTGGTCGATACGGTCAATTCGTTCATGGTCAGGCTGGAGGCGGCGTTGAACGCGCTGCGCAATTTCACCGGCAATGCCAGCCATCAGCTGCGGACGCCGCTGACCATCATTCGCACACAGCTCACGCTTTCCGCCCGGGCCGGATCGCTGGAAGAGGCGCAGGCGGCGGCGCGCAAGGGCGATGAGGCGGTGGCGCATGCGGAGCGGATCATCGGCCAGCTGTTGCTGATGGCGAAGATCGATGCGGCGGGCTCGAACGAGCCCCAGCCTCTGAGCCGTCTCGATCTGTCCGCTGTGGCGCAGCAAATCACCGCCGATCATGTTCCGGCTGCGCGGGAGGCGGGGGTCGACCTCGGGTTCGAGGGCGATGAGCCCGTTACGGTTAAAGCCGAGCCTCTGCTGATGGGAGAGCTTCTGAAAAACCTGATCCAGAATGCCATTGCCTATGCGGGAAAGGGTTCTGACGTGACCGTTCGGGTTCGGCGCGGTCGTGACGGTGGCGAGATGGAGGTCGAGGACAGCGGTCCCGGCATTGCGGCGGACAAGCTCGCGGCCGTGCGGCAGAGGTTTGCGCGTGGCGATCAGGGGCAGTCGCCCGGTGCTGGTCTTGGCCTGCCGATTGTCGAAGAGATTGCCCATCTTTTCGGGGCCAAGCTCTCTCTGGGGCCGGGCGCGGATGGCCGCGGCCTGAAGGCGACGGTGGTGTTTCCCGATCCGGCTTAAAGCACATTGCGTGAAAACGGATTCACGCAATGTGCTTTAGATATTTGTTTTTACGCATGCTTTAGCCCAAAACCGCGCACACTTTTGGGAGACATGCATTTAGCCAAAAGAAAACCCGGCCGCGAGGGCCGGGTTTGGATTGCGTCAATTGAAGAGAGCGTCGCCTTATTCGATATCGAACGAGACGCCCTGTGCCAACGGCAGCGCCTTCGAATAGTTCACCGTGTTGGTGGCGCGGCGCATATAGGCCTTCCATGCATCGGAACCGGATTCGCGTCCGCCGCCGGTTTCTTTTTCGCCGCCAAAGGCACCACCGATTTCAGCGCCTGACGTGCCGATGTTAACATTGGCGATGCCGCAGTCAGAGCCGTCGACGGAGAGGAAACGTTCGGCTTCCTGCAGGTCGAGGGTGAAGATCGACGAGGATAGGCCAGCGCCGACGGCATTGTGGTCCTCCAGCACGCTGTCGAAATCGTTGTATTTCATGACGTAGAGGATCGGCGCGAAGGTTTCTTCGAGAACGGGGCCGGACTGTTTGGGCATTTCGACAAGAGCCGGCTTCACATAGTAGCCATTGGCGTGGCCAAGATCGACACGTTCGCCGCCGGTGACTGTGCCACCGTCCGTCTTGGCGTGGTCGATGGCCTTCTGCATGCCGTCAAAGGCAGCCTTGTCGACCAGCGGACCGACCAGGGCGGAACTTTCCAGGGGGTTGCCGACCGAAACGCTGGAATAGGCCTTCTTCAGGCGCGGAACCAGCTGGTCGTAGACGCTGTCATGAACGAAGAGGCGGCGCAGCGTGGTGCAGCGCTGACCGGCCGTGCCCATGGCGCCGAAGGCGATGGCGCGCAGGGCCATGTCGAGATCGGCCGAGGGGCAGACGATACCGGCATTGTTGCCGCCGAGTTCGAGGATGGCGCGCGCAAAACGCCTGGCCAGACGCGGGCCGACATCGCGGCCCATGCGGGTGGAGCCGGTGGCCGAAACCAGCGGTACCTTCGGGTGGTCGACCAGGACTTCGCCAATGGCACGGTCGCCGATCAAGACCTGGCTGAGGCCCTCAGGCGCATCGCCGAAACGGGCAATGGCGCGCTCAAGAATGGCCTGGCAGGCGAGTGCCGTCAGTGGTGTCTTCTCAGACGGCTTCCAGACGACGGCATTGCCGCAGACGAGGGCCAGCGCCGTGTTCCAGGACCAGACGGCGACGGGGAAGTTGAAGGCGGAGATGACGCCGATGACGCCGAGCGGATGCCAGGTTTCCATCATCCGGTGGCCGGGACGCTCGGTGGCGATCGTCAGGCCGTAGAGCTGGCGCGACAGGCCGACGGCGAAATCGCAGATGTCGATCATTTCCTGGACTTCGCCAAGACCTTCCGACGGGATCTTGCCGGCTTCGATCGAGACAAGGCGGCCGAGTTCAGGTTTGAAGGCGCGCAGTTCCTCGCCGAGCAGACGGACCAGTTCGCCGCGCTTGGGGGCGGGCACGAGACGCCAGGTGCGGAACGCCACGTCGGCAGCTTCGATTTTCTTGGCAGCTTCTGCGGCCGATACGGTCTTCAAACTGCCGATCTGTTCGCCGGTAACAGGGCTGAAGGATGCCATGCCGCCGCCTGTGTAAAGGGCCTTGGCGACGCCGAGCTTTTCGAGAATGCCGGCGGTTTCCTTGGCGACATCGACTGTTCTGGCTGCAATGTTCATGATGAAAAACTCCCTTGATAGGTCTCGCGGTTCGACCGCTGTTATCCGAATGTGACGGCGCCGATGGCTCCGGGCGCCAGTGTGGTCTTGAGGCCGGCGGCGAGCTGCTTCAGCTTGTCCGGCGTGTAGAGGTCGTAGAAGGCCTGGTTCTTGCGGCCGATGCCGTGTTCGGCGCTGAAGCTTCCGTTGAAGTCCTCCACCGCCACCTTGAAAACCCATTCGCGAAGCCCGGTCTCGAAGGCCGGGTCTGCAAGATGCGCACTGTCGCGGGGCACCGCCAGATTGAAATGCACACCGCCATCGCCGATATGGCCGAAATCGCAAATACGAACGCTTGCGAACTGTTGCGGCAGCGCTTCTTTCATATAGCCGCAGAACCGCATGATGTCGCCCCGCAGGAACGACAGATCGAAGGCGATCAGACGGCCGGCGTGTTTGACGCCCTCCGACAGCGCGTGGCGGAGCGCCCACATTTCGTGCGGCGGACCAATGAAGGCGTCGGCCAACAGGGCGTCGTCGCGCTCGAAGATGTCTGTGAGAACGGTTTCCAGAACCTCGTCCAGCGATTGCTCGCCTTCTCTCGGTGCCCAGGTTCGCGAGATTTCGCAGAGGATGACGTAGTCGGGCACAGCGCCGCACTGAAACGGGTTGCGGAGCGAGGGAACATGATCGAGCGCGGCGGCAACTGCATTTTGCGACATGCCTTCGAAGGCGGAGAGGTAGGCGCCCAATCGCTCTTCCATGACTTGGAGCAGCGGCATGACGTGTTCGCCACTGGCGGGAACCAGAAAGGCTGTGGCGGTCTGGCGCGGCGTGCGCTCCAGGTTGAGCACGCATTCGGTGATGATGCCAAAGGCGCCGGATGTGCCGATGAAAATCTGTTTCCAGTCGACGCCGGTGTTGTTCTTTCGCAGGCCGGAAGTGAGATCAAGGATCGTGCCGTCCTCGTCGGCCAGCACAACCTTGAGACCGAGCACGTTCCTGCGGACGTCACCATATTTCAGAAAGCGCGAGCCGCCGGTATTGGTGGCCAGCATGCCGCCGAGTGCCGGGTCGGCGCCTAGATCGACCGGAAAGAACAGGCCTTCGTTTTCGAGCCTGCTGTTGACGGCGGACAGCCGCAGGCCGGCATCGAGATGCAGCGAGCGATTGGCGTGGTCGAGATCGAAGCGCTGCCTGAGGCGATCGATGCTGATGATCACCTGGCTGCCGCTCATGTCCGGCGTCGAGGCGGAGACGAGACCGGTGTTGCCGGATTGCGGCACGATCGCGATGCCGTTGCGGACGCAATAGGAGACGGCGGCTGATACCTCTTCAGTCGTTCCAGGCCGCAGAACAAGCGCCGCCCGGCCTTCGTCATAACGCGCACCGGTCTGGTACGCCGCCATGTCTTCGGGTCGCGTCAGCACGCCTTTTTCGCCCAGCAGGGCCTGAAGTGCTGCGATATGCGTTTGCACGATCATGTCCGTCCGTTATTCCGCCGCGTCGGCGCGGTTCAGCTGACGAAGGCAGGCGTCGATGGAGGCCTGTTCGATCGCGGCATAATGCTCGAATTCGTTCAGCACGGCAGCGCCGAGATCTGTCTCGAACGTCTTTTGACTCGGGCTGGCTACAAATTCCTGCCCGGCTTCGTCGCCGAGATTGGACTGGAAGATTCCAGCGGCGCTGACCGGCAGAAAATCCTCATAGACGATCGGATCGAAACGCACGAGACCGCTCGCAACCAGAGCGCCGAGATCGTCGCCAGTATTCTGCGCCGTTCGGCCCTTCTCCGTCAGGGAATAGCTGAAATAGCCAAGGCCCGCTTGGCGAATGCCGCTCCAACTGTCCGGGAAGGGCAGGAAGGCTTGCTGCAGTGCTTTTTCATAGTCGGCGGCGTTCGAACCATCGGCAGCCGGGCGAATGGCCTTGCGCGAGGCGTTGAGCAGGTCGTCATAACGGGTTCGGCCTTTTGGGGTCAACGCGATGCCGCGCTGTTCGATCTCGCCGAAGCGAGCCGTGTGGGTGCCGGTCTTCCAGCCGCCCTCGCCATCGGCAAAGGATACCGGTTCTTCCAATGCCTTGAACGACGTCTGCCGCAGCAGGATCGGGCAGGCCCGTGTCGGCGGGCCTTCGATGACAGCTTTCGGTGCGACGCCGTGCTCCTGCATCTGCGTCTGTATCGCATCGATATCGAGCGTGCGCGGGGTCAGATGGTTGATGTGCGGGCCCTTGAAGGAGACGACATCGGCAATCAGGCGATGGGCATCATGCAAGCGCTGATACATGGCCGCATCGACATTGGCGCGGTCATGCCAGCGAAACGTTTCCAGCACTTCGGAGACAAAACGCTCAGCATCGGCCTCATTAAGGCCGCCTTCAGCCTCCGCCTTTCTGACCAACTCAACGGCGCGCGTGGTGAAAATCTGCCGCGCATCGAGGATGGTCTGGGCCTCTGCCCGCAAGGCTTCGTCGGCGATGAGATCAAGCCGCAGCAGGGAGGTAAAAACCCGGAACGGATTGTGCTTCAGCGCGGCATCGCCGACCGGCCGGAAAGCGGTGGAGTGAACCGGGACGCCGGCAGTGCTCAAATCGTAGTAGCCGACCGGAAACATGCCCATGACGGCAAAGACGCGGCGCATCATGGAAAGTTCTGCGGCGGTGCCGAGGCGGATGGCGCCGTGACGTTCCTCGGAAATGCGCTCCAGCGAGTCTGTTTCATCGAGGCGGCCGCGCAGATGAGGGTCGGCGGCGAGCGTCGCTTCGTTGACCTTGGCGACGAGGTCGAGCAGGGTGCCATAGGCCGGCACTTCGGCCCGGTACATGGCCGACATGGCGGCCGAGAAGGAGGCGCGTATCCGGTCGGGGGCGACGAAACTATTCTCTTTCACAATCAGGCACTCCGCAGTAAACGTTCATGATCCTAGATCATTCTGGAAATTGATCATACCCCAGGACATTTGCCAATGATCGCGATTGATCTGACTATGTTGATGCGAGGCGGGAATGAAGTTGAGCCGCAGACTGGTGCCTGACGTCACGACGCTGCAGGCCTTCGAATGCGCTGCGCGCCACGGCAGCTTCACGCAGGCAGCCAATGAGCTGAACCTGACACAGAGCGCCGTCAGCCGCCAGATCAAGGATCTGGAAACCCAGCTTGGCGTGCTCCTGTTCGAGCGCGTGCGCCAACGGGTCGTGCTGTCGGATGCCGGCCAGACCTTTCTTCCCGACGTGCGCAGGCTGTTGCACCAGGCGGAAGAAACCATGCTGCGGGCCATGGCGTCGGCCCATTCGGAATCGACGTTGTCCATCGCCTCGCTGCCGACCTTCGGCAGCCGCTGGCTGACGCCACGGCTGCCTGCCTTTCTGGCGCAGCATCCGGGAACCACCCTGCACATCGCCTCGCGGTCCGCCGCCTTCGATTTCGAAGAGGAGAATTTCGACCTCGCCATCCACTATGGCCAGCCGGTCTGGGCGCATGCGGTGTGCAGCTATCTGTGCAGCGAGATCATTCTGCCGGTGGCAAGCCCCGGGCTTCTGGCGCGGCTGACGCCCGGTGAGCCCGCCGAGCTTGAGATTGAGTTGCTGCTGCATCTGGCCACACGTCCCAAGATGTGGGCGCAATGGTTTGAAACGGTCGGGGTGGAGGCCAGGGCTGCCTATCGTGGACACCGCTTCGACCAGTTCGCCATGGTGATCGAGGCGGCGACGGCGGGGCTCGGATTTGCACTCCTGCCGCGCTACCTCATCCAGCAGGAACTGGCATCCGGAGAGCTCCTCATCGTCTTCGACCGGCCGATGAAGACGGAGAACAGCTATTATCTTGTTGTTCCCGAGGGAAAGCTGGAAAATCCGGTCAGTCAGGCTTTTCGGACCTGGATCGTCGAACAGGTCAGCGAACGCTGACATGAAAACAGGCGCTTCCGTTTCCAGAGCGCCTGTCCTTTCGCCCCCTCGGGCTTTTTTAGCTTGCTGCCCGCATCGATCCTTTGCGATCGGCGTAATAGCGGCCGAAGCGGCTTTCGAGGAAACCGTCGAGCCCGATCTCTTCCTGCCGGATGAAGCCGGTTCGAGGCAGTTGGCCATGAGCGAGCATGTCGAGAACGGCGCAGATGCTGGCCGCCGTGGTGATCTGGATGGCGCTGTGCATGCGTCCGGCGATCACACCGCTATAGACCTTGTTGGCATAGGTCTCCTGCGTCAGGCGGCCGTCCTTCTGGCCGGAGACCGTGACGAAGACGATGACCACGTCCTGGTTGGTCGAGGGCAGGGCGTTCTCGAGAATATCCTTCAGAACCTCGCGGCGATGGCGCAGGCCGAGGTCGTTGAGCAGCGCCTTCATGATGGCGGCGTGGCCGGGATAACGGATCGTGCGGTAGTTGAGCGTGCGCACCTTGCCCTTCAGGGTCTCGCAAAGCGTGCCGAGGCCGCCGGATGTGTTGAAGGCTTCGTAGGTGACGCCGTCGAGCGAAAATTCCTCGCGCTCTTCCATGGCGGGCACCTCGATCAGTTCGCCTTCGACGATGGCTTCGCAGGGTTCGATATATTCGTTGATGACGCCGTCGGTGCTCCAGGTAAGATTGTAGTTGAGGGCGTTCGATGGATACTGCGGCAGGGCGCCGACGCGCATGCGTACGCTTTCAAGGCTGTCGAAGCAGCTGGCCAGATCATTGGCGACGATGGAGATGAAGCCCGGCGCCAGACCGCACTGCGGGATGAAGGCGGTCTTAGCGTCTGCCGCGATGGCCTTGACCTGGCGGGTGGACTCGACGTCTTCGGTCAGGTCGAGATAATGGACGCCGGCTGCTGCAGCGGCGCGGGCGATGGTCGTCGTCAGATGGAACGGCGCCGCACTCAGCACCGCGAACTTGCCGGCCAGAAGCGCTTCAATCGCCATCTTGTCGGCAATATCGATTTCGGCGGAGAAGATTGCAGGATGTTTCGGCAGGCGGGCCAGTTGATCGGCGAGCCGATCTGCGACCGTGACGGAATAATCGCCGGCGTTTGCCAAGAGCCAGGCAATGGTCGATCCGATTTTTCCCGCACCGATGACGACAATGTTTTTCATGTTCTTGTTCCCCGCAGAAGTGATTGCTTGCCGATGATGACGCGAACACTCGGCATTTCCTAGCGACGTTCTGTAGGATATGCTGCCCCAAATTGATCATAGTGACGGAGGATATCGACATTTCGACGATAACTGACAAGGATCGCGCGTTGCTTGCCATTCTCAGCGAGGATGCGCGTCTGTCCACAGCGCTTATCGCGCGGCGGCTCGGGCTATCCCGCACCACCGTCCAGTCCAGGATCGAAAAGCTGGAACGCGACGGCACGATTGCCGGATACGGCGTGCGGCTTTCACCGGACTATGAGGCAAGTCTCGTCAAGGCGCATGTGCTTGTTACGATCGAGTCCAAGATGCTGCCGCGCGTGACGGCCGCGCTTTCAGCGATTGCAGAAGTGCGAACCGTGCATTCCGTCAGTGGCAGCTTCGATCTCATTGCCATCGTATCCGCCAGTTCGATCGCGGAACTCGATCATCTCATTGACCGCGTGGGCATGATCGAAGGCGTCGAGCGCACCTTGTCCTCCATCATCCTGTCGACGCGCATCGACCGCTGATCTGCCGCAGTGCACAAAAAAGGTTGGAACCATGGTCACGGGCGTGCGTTGACCGCTGTGGTCCAACAGCAGGCAGCATCCAGATGTTTCAAGTCTCCCGGCGCATGCGCGCGCGAACCGGTAACTGTGGCATGGGCATTTCTTATGCAGTTTCGTCACCAGTACGTGTCATCGGTTGTAAGCAGTTGGTGCCACCGCTAAAAAATGCCATTTTGGTGCATCAGGCAGCAATCAGACTGAAGCGGGCAGCTGCAATACGATTGTCGATGCATTTTCTTTGGGCAAAGGCTAAAGGAGTTCAGCGCGTTCATCAACGCGTGCAGACTCCCGGAGCGCAGCCAGACGCGTTTCGCGGAGCTGGCGCATGACGATTTCAGAGACACAGCCCTTTCCGGCAGATCAGAGCCGGTCCCATCAACACAGCCCGGATCCAGAACCCGCACCTATGCCTTTACACAACACGCCGCAATCCGCCGCCCGTGAGGTCGAACTCAAGCAGATCGACTATAACGATTCCATCCGTGCAACCTATTTCACGATGGAGGAGCTTCGGGCCGCAGGCGCTACGCTGGCGCAAAATGGCGTGCCGCCGCTGCCGGGCTTTTTCCCCTTCGAGTTCCGGCCCCGGCATCGCGAGAATGAAACCGAGATTTTTCGCGTCTACAAGATAACCGCTGCCGACGTCGAGGCTGGTTCCACAATTACACCCGCCGCCGAATGGCTGCTCGACAATCATTATCTGGTCGAGGAATCCATCCAGGAAGTGCGCCGCGATTTCCCGCGCAAATTCTATCGGCAGCTGCCCACGGTCGAGGTCGGAAGTGTTTCGATCCCCCGGGCGATGGCGCTGGCCTGGCTTTATGTGGCCCATACACACAGCACTGTTTCGAGCGAAAGCCTGACCGAGATGGTGCAGGGTTTTCAGGAGCACGAAACCTTCCGCATTGGTGAGTTGTGGGCGCTGCCGTCGCTGCTGCGCTTCATTCTGATCGAAAACCTGCGCCGCATCAGCATCCGTGTCGAGCGAGCCCGGACGATGCGCCGCAAGGCCAATGATGTCGCCGACCAGATGATCCGCCTCAATGATCCCGAAGATTGTCTGAAGGCACTGGCCGGCATGGAGCCACTGGCCGACGACAATACATTTGTGGCGCAGCTGCTGTACCGTCTGCGGGACGGCTCCCAAACGTCAGGCGTTGTCATCAACTGGCTCGAAGGCCGGCTGGAAAAACGCGGCACCGACGTCGAGGAGGCGCTGGTTGCCGAGCACAATCGCCTATCGTCGGGCAACGCCACGATGAGCAACATCATTCGCAGCCTGCGTGAAATCGACGATACGGATTGGGCCGTCTGGTTCGAAAGCGTCAGCAAGGTCGACATGGCGCTGAGAGCCGGGTCCGACTACGCTGATCTCGACTTCGGGTCGCGCAATAAGTATCGCGGCTCTATCGAGCGTCTGGCGCGGCGGTCCGGAAATTCGGAAATCGACGTTACCAACACCGCATTGCGGCTAACGCACGAGCAGGGGCAGGCGCCCGTATCCGACGATCCGTCGATCTCGAATGTTGGCGCGCTGCTGGTTGGAAAGCGGCGTCGGCTTCTGGAACGAACGATCGGCTATCGTCCCACTTTCGTCCAGAGTGTCGTTCGGCTTCTCCGCCGCCTGGATTGGCTGTCGATTGCCGGGCCGAATGTCGTGCTCACCATTCTGGCCATGGTCGCCGTTCTTGTTTTCGTTGCGCCGATGGATATCCCGACGGGCGCCAAGATTATCATGCTGGTCCTGTTTGCCGTTCCGGCATCGGAAGCGGCAATGGGCCTGTTCAACACGCTGGTGACCTTCTTCGTGACGCCGTCGCGTCTCGTCGGGTACGAGTTTGCCGAGGGTGTTCCAAAGGAAGCCGGGACGCTCGTCGTCGTGCCTTGCCTGATTTCCAAGCGCGACCATGTCGATGAACTGGTGCGCAATATTGAGGTCCACTATCTCGCCAATCCAAGGGGCGAGGTGTCCTTCGCCCTGTTGAGCGACTGGGTCGATTCGCCCGTCGAGGAAACGGCTGCCGATCTCGATGTTCTGGAATATGCCAAGCGCGAAATCCAGACGCTGAACGGCCGCTACGATCATGATGGCCGGGACCGCTTCTTCCTGTTGCACCGCCGCCGCCTCTTCAATGAGGCTGAAGGTGTCTGGATGGGCTGGGAGCGCAAGCGCGGCAAGCTGCATGAACTCAACATGCTGCTGCGCGGAGACAGAGACACCAGCTATCTCTCGGGCGCCAATGCCGTGCCTGAGGGCATTCAATATGTGATGACGCTGGATGCCGATACGCGGCTGATGCGCGATGCCGTTACCAAGCTCGTCGGCAAGATGCATCATCCGATCAATCGCCCCGTTGTCGATCCGGTCAGCCAGAAAGTGACAGCAGGCTACGGCATCCTGCAGCCGCGCGTGACACCGTCGCTCACCACCGGCAGCGAGGCCTCGGCCTTCCAGCGGATCTTCTCGGCCAATCGCGGCATCGACCCTTACGTCTTTACCGTCTCCGATGTCTATCAGGATATCGTCGGCGAGGGTACGTTTACGGGCAAGGGTCTTTACCACGTCGATGCGTTCGAGGCCGCGCTCAAGGGACGTATCTCGGAAAATTCCGTTCTCAGCCACGATCTGCTCGAGGGATCCTTGGCGCGGTGTGCGCTGGTGACCGATGTCGAGCTGGTCGAGGACTTTCCGGTTCGCTATGAGGTGGAAATGTCGCGCCAGCATCGCTGGGCGCGCGGCGACTGGCAGCTGCTCCCCTATATGATCGACCCGTCGAACGGCGTGTCGATGATCGGCCGCTGGAAGATGTACGACAATCTGCGGCGCTCGATCATCCCGTCGGCCTGGCTGGTCGCCTCCGTCATGGGCTGGTATTACATGGAACCGCGCCAGGCGCTGATCTGGCAGGTCGTCCTCATCTTCAGCCTGTTCGTCGCACCGACGCTGTCACTGATCTCCGGCATCATGCCCCGCCGCAACGACATTGTTGCCCGCGCGCATTTCCATGCGGTCATCTCGGAGATCCGCTCATCGAACGCGCAGGTTGCGCTTCGCATCGTCTTCATCGCGCATTCCGCCGCGATGATGGCCGACGCCGTCGTCCGCTCGCTTTACCGCCTTCTCGTCAGCCGCAAGCTGATGCTTGAATGGCGCACGGCGGCGCAGGCCCATAGCTCTGCCAAGGGCGATATCTGGTCCTATTACAAGTCAATGTGGATCGCGCCGGTTCTGGCGATCCTCTCGCTGGCGCTGGCGGCAATCTCGAACACCGGCCTGCCGTTCATCGGCGTGCCGTTCGCGCTCGTCTGGGCGCTGTCGCCTGGCATCGCCTGGTTCGTCAGCCAGACCGCGGAGACGGAAGACCAGCTCGTGGTTCCCGAGCGCGTCGTGGTCGAGCTGCGCAAGATCGCCCGGCGCACCTGGCGCTATTTCGAAGCCTTCGTGACCGCCGAGCAGAATTTCCTGCCGCCGGACAATTTCCAGGAAATCCCCAACCCTGTTCTGGCAGAGCGTACCTCGCCCACCAATATCGGCGTCTATCTGCTGTCAGTCATATCGGCGCGCGATTTCGGCTGGATCGGTTTCGAGGAAACCATTGCCCGGCTGGAACAGACGATCTCGACGATCGACAAGATGCCAAAATATCGCGGTCATCTCTATAACTGGTACAAGACCGATACGCTGGAACTGATGGAGCCGCGTTACGTCTCGGCGGTCGACAGCGGCAACCTTGCCGGACACCTGATTGCCGTCTCCTCGATGTGCCGCGAATGGGCAGAAGCGCCGTCCGCCCATGTTCAGGGCAGCCTCGACGGCATTGGCGATGTTGCCGCCATCCTGTCTGAAGTGCTGGGTGCGCTGCCTGACGATCGCAAGACCGTGCGACCACTCCGCCGTCTGATCGAAGAGCGGATCATTGGCTTCCACAATGCCTTGCAGGCGGTAAAGCGCGAGCACGAATTTGCCTCCATCCGTGTCATCAACCTCTCAGTTCTGGCGCGCGACATGCACAAGCTGACGGTCAATCTCGACCACGAGGTCAAGACGCCGGAAAGCGGCGAGGTCACCAAATGGGCGTCGGCGCTGGTTGCCACCTGCGAGGCGCATATTTCCGACAGCGTTTTCGATCTCGGTGCGATCGAGGCCTTGCGCAAGCGCCTTGTCGTGTTGCGCGACCGTTCGCGCGATCTCGCCTTCTCGATGGATTTCTCGTTCCTTTTCCGCTCGGAGCGGCGGCTGCTGTCGATCGGATTCCGGGTCAATTCGGGCGAACTCGACGAGTCGTGCTATGACCTTCTGGCCTCGGAAGCGCGGCTGACCAGCCTGTTTGCGATCGCCAAGGGCGACCTGCCGACGGAGCACTGGTACAAACTCGGACGGCCGATCGTGCCGATCGGCGCCCGGGGTGCCTTGATTTCCTGGTCGGGCTCGATGTTCGAATATCTCATGCCGCCGCTGGTCATGCAGGAGCGGCAGGGGGGCATTCTCAACCAGACCAACAATCTGATCGTCAAGGAACAGATCAACCACGGCCGCCGTCTGGGCACGCCTTGGGGTATCTCTGAAGCCGCCTTCAATGCGCGCGATCATGAGCTGACCTATCAGTATACGAATTTCGGCGTTCCGACGTTGGGCCTAAAGCGTGGCCTCGGCCAGAATGCCGTGATCGCGCCCTATGCCTCGCTGCTGGCCAGCATGTATGATCCAAAGGCGGCGCTTGCCAATCTCGAGCGCCTGCGGGCGCTGGGCGCGCTCGGCGTCTACGGCTTTCACGATGCAGTCGATTTCACGCCGACCCGCGTTCCGGAGAACCAGACCTACGCCATCGTGCGCAACTACATGGCCCATCACCACGGCATGTCGATCGCTGCGGTCGCCAACGTGGTGTTCCAGGGCAGGTTGCGCGAACGGTTCCACGCCGATCCCGTCATCGAGGCGGCCGAACTGCTCCTGCAGGAAAAAGCGCCGCGCGATATTCCTGTCATCAATGCGAAACGCGAGCCGGAATCCCTCAACAAGGGTCAGGCAGACCTTCTGCGCCCCGAGGTTCGCACGATCGCGGATCCTTTGACCAAGGATCGTGAGACGGTGTTCCTGTCGAACGGCCACTATTCCGTGATGCTGACGGCAACCGGCGCCGGTTACTCCCGCTGGAACGGTCAGAGCGTCACGCGCTGGAAGCCGGATGCGAGCGAGGATCGCTGGGGCACGTTTATCTTCCTTCGCGATACGACGAGCGGTGAATGGTGGTCGGCAACGGCCGAGCCGCGCCGGGCGCCGGGTGAAAAGACCCGCGCGCAGTTCGGCGATGACAAGGCGGAGTTCATCAAGGTCGTCGGCGACCTGATGAGCGAAGTCGAATGCATCGTCGCCACCGAGCATGATGCCGAAGGCCGGCGGATCACCCTGATCAACACCGGGTCCGAGGACCGCTTCATCGAGGTCACGTCCTATAGCGAGCCGGTGATTTCCATGGATGACGCCGACAGCGCCCATCCCATGTTCTCGAAAATGTTCATCCGCACCGAAATCGGCAAGCGTGGCGATGTCATCCGGGCCGAGCGTAACAAGCGCAGCCCAAGCGATCCCGACATGTGCGTGGCGCATCTGATCGTCGACAATGCAGGCCCGGACCGCACGACCGAGATCGAAACGGACCGCCGCCGTTTTCTGGGCGTTGGCCGTACGCTTGCCGAAGCGGCTGCATTCGATCCGGGTGCGGTTCTTT
Source organism: Pararhizobium sp. (assembly GCA_030655075.1). GTDB lineage: Bacteria > Pseudomonadota > Alphaproteobacteria > Rhizobiales > Rhizobiaceae > JAURWE01. Next base: position 155,270 of record JAURWE010000058.1, on the reverse strand, counting down.
CAGGCACCGATGGTTTCACTCTCGACCCGATCATGTGCCTGAGGCGCGTCGTGCGCGTGCCGGCCGGCAAGAAGGTCAGCGTGATCTTCTGGACCATTGCCGCACCGAACCGCGAAGAGATCGACAAGGCAATCGATCGCTATCGCCACCCGGACAGTTTCAACCATGAGCTTATCCATGCCTGGACGCGCAGCCAGGTGCAGATGCGCCATGTCGGCGTGACGTCGCAGGAAGCGGCAAGCTTCCAGATGCTCGGTCGGTATCTGGTCTATCCCGACATGCACCTGCGCGCCGATTCGACCGCCGTGCGAGCCGGGCTTGCATCGCAATCCACCCTTTGGCCGCTGGCGATTTCTGGCGATTTCCCGATCTTCACCCTGCGCATCAACGACGACGTCGATCTGGGCATTGCGCGCGAGGCCCTTCGCGCCCAGGAATATCTGCGCGCGCGGGGCCTCACGGCCGATCTTGTCATCGTCAACGAGCGCGCCTCCTCCTATGCGCAGGATATGCAGCACACGCTGGATGCCATGTGCGAGAACCTGCGTCTGCGCGGCGGGCAGATCGATGGTCCGCGCCAGCATATTTTCGCGGTTCGCCGCGACATCATGGAAGCTGGAACGTGGGCATCGCTGATGGCGGCCTCGCGCGCCGTCTTCCATGCGCGCAATGGCAAAATCACCGATCAGATCGTTCGTGCGGTATCACTCTATGCTGCCCCGCGCGGAGGCGACGCGACACCGGAAATCGTCAGCGATACCCCGGCCGCCATCACCAACAGTGAGGCACAAGCGGCCCATGTCTCAGGAGACGGGCTCGAATTCTGGAACGGGTTTGGCGGGTTTGCCAACGAGGGCCAGGAATATGTTATCCGTTTGCGTGGTGGAGAGGCTACGCCTCAGCCGTGGATCAATGTCATCTCTAACGAGAACTTCGGCTTTCACACGGCCGCTGAAGGTGCAAGCTTCACCTGGAGCCGGAACTCGCGCGACTATCAGCTGACGCCATGGACGAACGATCCCGTCATCAATCGTCCAGGCGAAGCGATTTTCATCCGGGATCAAGAGACCGGTGCGGTGTCGACGCCTTTCGCAGCACTTTCTCGCAATACATCGGCTCTGTTCGAGGCGCGTCACGGGCTTGGTTATTCGCGCTTCTCCAGCGACCAGAATGGCCTTGCCATCGAAGCGCTGCAGACGGTCGACCGGGAACGGCCGGTCAAATATACGCGGCTGCGGTTGCGCAATATCAGCACGCAGGAGCGCCGGCTTCGGGTCTATGGCTACGTCGAATGGGTGCTTGGCAACAACACGGCCAAGACCGGTCCCTTCATCATGGTGACGCAGGACGAGGAGAGCGGTGCCCTTCTGTCGTCCAATCCCTACAGCATCGACTATTCGGGCCGCTCGGCGTTTTTCGCCGCCAGCGAGAAGCCCGCTTCGTTTACGGCGAGCCGCCGTGAATTCATCGGCCGTGGCGGTTCGGTGCATGCACCTCTTGCTGTTCGGACAGGCGCCGAGCTTTCGGGCGCGATCGAGCCCGATGGTGATCCTTGTTCTGCGCTGGCGATTGATCTCGTGCTACAGCCGGGTGACGTGCGCGAGGTGATTTTCCGGCTTGGCGACACGGAGAGCATGGAAAAAACGCGGGCGCTGATTGCCGGAACCGCTGCCACGGATGTCACCGCGTTGCTGTCGGCGACGACGTCGTTCTGGGACGGTTTTACCGGTACGCTTCACATCGATACACCGGACCGCGGCTTCAATTTCATGGTCAACAGCTGGCTTCCCTATCAAAGCCTTGGATGCCGTATCCTGGCGCGCTCGGCCTTCTATCAGGCCAGCGGCGCCTATGGGTTCCGCGACCAGCTGCAGGATACGCTGGCTTTCATCCTGCATCGGCCAGAGCTCGCCCGGGCGCAGATCATCAACGCGGCCTCGCGGCAGTTTGCGGAAGGTGATGTTCTCCATTGGTGGCTGCCGCAGAACGGCGCGGGTGTCCGCACGTTGATTTCAGATGATGTTGTCTGGTTGGCCCATGCCGTTGAAACCTATTGTGCGACAACAGGCACGACGGATTTGTTGGATGAAAGTATTGCCTTCATCGAAGGGCCTGCGCTGGCTGAGGGTCAGCACGATTCATTCTTCCAGCCGGAGATTTCCGAGCGCAAGGCGACGCTCTATGAGCACAGTGCCGTAGCACTGGATCTCGCCATTGCGCGCACGGGCGAAAACGGTTTGCCGCTCATTCTGGGCGGCGACTGGAATGACGGGATGAACCGTGTCGGTATCGACGGCAGGGGCACCAGCACATGGCTCGGCTGGTTCCTGGCAGGTACGCTCGACAGCTTCATCGCTATTGCCGAGGCGCGTGGCGACAGCGCCCGGGTCAAGGCGTGGCAGGCACATCTGGTGCGTTTGCGCGAGGCGCTGGAAACGGCGGGCTGGGATGGCGACTACTATCGCCGCGGTTATTTTGACGATGGCGAGCCGCTGGGGTCCAAATCCAGCAACGAATGCCGGATCGATTCCATCGCCCAGTCCTGGAGCGTGATTTCGGGTCAGGGTGACGCAGCCAGAAGCCGTCAGGCCATGGATGCTGTCATGACGGAGCTGGTCGACAACGACAACCGGGTGATCCGGCTGTTCACGCCGCCTCTGTCTGAGACGGCACAGGACCCCGGCTACATCAAGGCCTATCCTCCCGGCGTGCGCGAGAATGGCGGGCAATACACCCACGCCGCCACATGGGCCGTGCTGGCGCTTGCGCAGCAGGGACGGGCGCAGGAGGCCTGGCATTGCTGGCAGATGCTCAACCCGATAACCCATGCTTATGACCGCGACAGCGCCGAGCGCTATCGCGTCGAGCCCTATGTGGTGGCGGCTGACGTCTACGGCGCCGGAGAATTGGCAGGGCGCGGTGGCTGGACCTGGTACACGGGATCGGCTGGATGGCTCTACCGCGTCGCCGTCGAGGGCATCCTCGGCATTACCCAGCGCGGCAACCGTCTGATCGTCCGCCCCGTCGTGCCGCCGCATTGGCCCGGGTTCTCGGCGACCCTCAAACATGATGGCCGCAGCTTTGCCATCTCCGTGACCGGGCATGGCGAGGGTACCGTGGTTTCGGTCAACGGCAAGACGATCGATGTGCTGGCAGATGGGATCGAGATCTAAGTCTGTCCGGCAATGACATCTTGCCTCATGCCTTTTTCTTGAAGGGTCCGAGGTGAGCGGGCTGCCGATCGCTTTTTCCGTTACATTTGATCAAGGGCTCGCGGAAGGCATTGCCAGTGTCGCGCTCCGGTGCCGCCATGCCCGAGCCATCCCGATCGGGCCACAGCAAATCCCACGCAGACTCAAGAAAGCCCCGGATCTTTCGACCGGGGCTTGTCTGTCTGTTGTCTTGAGGTGATCAGGCGGCTGTATGGCTCATGCGGACATCGTCATCCGTCAGGATGCCGCTTGCCCGCAGCAGGGCTGCGAAGCGGCCGTTGCTGTGGCTGAGATCAGAAAAGCTTCCCATCTCGGCAATCTGGCCGTGATCCATGAAAATCACCATGTCGGCCTCGCGAACCGTCGAGAGGCGATGGGCGATGATGAAGGTCGTGCGCTCGCGCCGCAGATTATCGATGGCCGACTTAACCCGGTTTTCGGTTTCGACGTCGAGCGCGCTGGTGGCTTCGTCGAGAACGAGAATGGGTGAGTTCTTCAGGATCGCGCGGGCAATCGCGATGCGCTGGCGCTCGCCGCCCGAGAGCCGGTTGCCGCGCTCACCGACATGCGTGTCGTAGCCACTCTGGCGGTTGATGATGAAATCGTTGGCTGCCGCCGCTTCAGCAGCCTGGATGACCTCGTCGAAGGTAGCCCCCTCGCGTCCGAGCTTAATGTTGTCGCTGATCGAGCGGTTCATCAGACCGGCATCCTGAAACACGGTGGCAATCGAACGGCGCAGCGACTTGCGCGTGACGGTGCTGATATCGACGCCGTCGATCAGGATCTTGCCGTCACGCGGGTCATAGACCCGCTGCAGCAGGTTGACCAGCGTCGTCTTGCCGGCGCCGGTGGGGCCGACGATGGCGACCGTCTGGCCGGCCTTGACGGTGAAGGAGACGTTGCGAACGCCCTGTGTGGCGTTGGCAAAGTCGAAGCAGACGTCGCGGAATTCGATCTCGCCCCGCACGTCGTGCAACTCGCCGGCATCGAGCGGTTCCTCGCGTTCGCGCACGGAATCTTCGAGCTGGAAGAAGTCTTCCAGTTTTGCGCGGGCTTCAAAGATCTGCGTGGCAAAGGCCTTCATCTGGTCGAGACGGCCGATCAGCAGTCCGGCAAAGCCGATAAAGGCGATGACTTCGCCAACACGCAGTTCGCCTTTCTGCACCAACACCGTGCCGATCACAAGAATGGCCATCATCGATATGGTCGATGCCATGCGATTGAGGGCGCTGGCCAGCGCCCACCAGTCCAGAACAGGAAGCTGCGCGGAAATCAAATTGTCGGCGAACTTCTTCAGTTCGCGCGTCTCAGCCTCAATGCGGTTGTAGCTGTGAACGACGGAGACGTTGCTGATCGAATCAGACACGTGGGAAAACACTGTGTGATAGTGATTTTCCACCGACGCCTGACCGTCCTTCGTCCGGTTCATCACCACCTTGCCGATGATCAGATAGAGGCCGCCAAGCACCAGAAGAACAAGTGACAGGCGAACATCCATGGCGAAGGCCGTCGGAATCAGCAGGGCGAGCGCCACGGCAGTTGCCAGGTGCTGGCGCATGAATTCGAGCCACAGGGAGAAGAGGGTTTCACATGCGCGCAGAAGCGTGTGCAGGGCGTTCGATGTACCACGCTGGCTGTGCCACGACAGCGGCATGGAAATGATCCGGCCAAACGCTTCCGTCAAAAGCGTAGCCCGGCGGCCGTGGGCGAGCCTGTCGGCCTCGCGCGCAACGAGCACATAGGCGACGGTGTTGAACACGCCGAAGCCTGCCCACATGATCAGCATTTTGCTGACATCGCCCTTGGACGAGATGGCATCAATGATGCGGCCGAAAAGGATCGGTTCGGCGATTGTGATGACCGCCAGAACGATATTCGCCATAACGATCGATGATACTCTGAGCCTGTAGGCAGAGAGATATTGGAGCGCTCTGTAGTAGACTTGGTACAATGACACTATGAGACCTTTCGGGTCGATCGCTTCGGGCCGCAGGACTGGATTTCAAGCGGCATGTGCATTGCGGTATAACTATCGGAAAAGGCAAAACTTATGCAAGGGTCAAGCACTTTTCAAATCACGACCGTAATCTTTCGTTACAACCTCCTCTTGAACATGCTTTTCTAGGTTTTTTTTCGGCAGCAACGGTCGATGGATGCGCCGCAGATGGGATCTTTGAACACGACGGGGTCGATCCATGCCCGCATCGTCGCGTGCGGTGCGGAGCGCAGCAGTTTTTCTGTCACTACCTAAAATTTTAGTGGTTTTCATGGGGAGAGCAAATCGTGCATCTTTACCGGGCGACAGCCAGCATGCATTAGAGAAAGCAGAAATTCAAAATGCGTTCTCGATTATAGAGAATGGGTAAGGAATATTTCTATGAGCGCCAGCCTACTTGTTCAATTCATTGCCCTTCTCGACGATTTGAAGACCAGAACCGAAATCATTGCCGAGTTCGAGCGTGTTCTCGACAAATACAAGTTCGATTTTTATGGCGTCGTCCGGCAGCCGAAGCCAAATGAGAATCCTCTCAGCCTTCTTCTGGCCGGCCGCTGGCCGCCGGAATGGCCGAATATCTACATCCAGAAAAAGTATGTGATCATCGATCCGACGATCCGTTACCTCGGCCATGCGCAGCGGGGGTTTCGCTGGCGCGACACCATCGTGGCGTTTCGCTCCGACCCTCACCGCAAGCGCATGGAGCGCATGATGGTCGAGGCCCGGTCACATGGTCTTGAAGACGGATATATTTTTCCCGTCCACGGCCGCAAAGGGCTGCTCGGCAACATGACGGTCGGCGGCCGGGTGGTCAATCTGAGTTCGGCCGAGATTCTCCTCTTCGACGGTATCGCCAAGAAACTGTTCTGGCGCCTGCTGGCTCTCACGGATCCCACCGTTTCGGAAGAACTGTCGTCGACGGTCGATGTGCAACTGACGCGGCGGGAAATGGAAGCGCTCAACTATCTGGCCGACGGTATGACCTCGCATGAGATCGCCCGGGTCCTCGACCTTTCGAACCATACGGTCGACTGGTACATGAATGGCATCCAGGAAAAACTGAAGGCAAAGAACCGGCATCATGCGGTGGCGAAGGCCTTTCGACTGGGTCTTATTTCCTAACTCTAAGAAAGAATATCGGCGGCTCGACTCTCAGTTTGAATTTTGCACTGCAAGACGCTACTAATTTTATTCGCTACTGCAACATTCACCTCCCGTCACTCTAGGAGTCCGCGTTGTCCATATCGAAAATCCTTGTCGCCAACCGTTCTGAAATTGCCATTCGCGTCTTCCGCGCTGCCAACGAACTGGGAATAAAAACGGTTGCGATTTGGGCGGAAGAGGACAAGCTGGCGCTCCATCGCTTCAAGGCGGATGAATCCTACCAGGTCGGCCGGGGGCCGCATCTGGCGCGCGATCTGGGGCCGATCGAGAGTTACCTGTCGATCGACGAAGTGATCCGTGTCGCCAAACTGTCCGGCGCCGATGCGATCCATCCGGGCTACGGGCTGCTGTCGGAAAGCCCGGAATTCGTCGATGCCTGCAAGGCGGCCGGCATCATTTTCATCGGGCCGACCGGCGACACGATGCGGCGGCTGGGCAACAAAGTCGCTGCCCGCAATCTCGCCATCGAGATCGGCGTGCCGGTCGTGCCTGCCACCGAGCCTTTGCCGGACGACATGAGCATCGTGGCGAAAATGGCCGAGGAGATCGGTTATCCGGTCATGCTCAAAGCCTCCTGGGGTGGCGGTGGCCGCGGTATGCGTGCCATTCGCGATCCCAAGGATCTTTCGAAGGAAGTGACCGAAGCCAAGCGTGAAGCCATGGCCGCCTTCGGCAAGGACGAGGTCTATCTCGAGAAGCTGGTCGAGCGGGCGCGACATGTCGAAAGCCAGGTGCTGGGCGACACGCACGGAAATGTCGTGCATCTGTTCGAGCGTGACTGTTCGGTTCAGCGCCGTAACCAGAAGGTCGTCGAGCGCGCACCGGCGCCTTACCTGACCGAAGAGCAGCGCCAGGAACTGGCCAGCTATTCCACCCGGATCGCCAAGGCGACAAGCTATATCGGCGCAGGCACGGTCGAGTATCTGATGGATATGGATACGGGCAAGTTCTACTTCATCGAAGTCAATCCGCGTATTCAGGTGGAACACACGGTCACCGAAGTCGTGACCGGGATCGATATCGTCAAGGCGCAGATCCACATTCTCGACGGCTTTGCCATCGGCACGCCGGAATCCGGCGTTCCGAAACAGGAAGACATCAAGCTCAACGGCCATGCGCTGCAGTGCCGCATCACCACGGAAGATCCGGAGCAAAACTTCATCCCGGATTATGGCCGCATCACCGCCTATCGCGGTGCGACCGGTTTCGGTATCCGGCTCGATGGCGGCACGGCCTATTCAGGCGCGGTCATCACCCGCTTCTACGATCCGCTGCTGGAAAAGGTGACCGCCTGGTCGCCAAGCCCGCAGGAGACGATCGCCCGCATGCACCGGGCGTTGCGCGAGTTCCGCATTCGCGGCGTCGCCACCAACCTGACCTTCCTCGAAGCGATCATCACGCACGAGAAGTTCAAGGACAACACCTATACGACCCGGTTCATCGACACGACGCCGGAGCTGTTCCAGCAGGTCAAGCGCCAGGACCGTGCCACCAAGCTTCTGACCTATCTGGCCGATGTCACCGTCAACGGCCATCCGGAGGCCAAGGGCCGGCCAAAGCCGTCGGCGGAAATCGCCGAGCCGGTGGTGCCGTTCACGCCCGGCGATATCAAGCCGGGCACGAAGCAGCTGCTCGATGAGCTGGGCCCGAAGAAATTCGGCGAGTGGGTGCGGGCGCAGAACCGCATTCTGATCACCGACACGACCATGCGCGACGGTCACCAGTCGCTGCTTGCCACCCGCATGCGGACCTACGACATCGCCCGAATTGCCGGCACCTATGCGCGGGCGCTGCCAAACCTGTTCTCGCTGGAATGCTGGGGTGGGGCGACCTTCGACGTTTCGATGCGCTTCCTCACCGAGGATCCCTGGGAGCGTCTGGCCAAGGTGCGCGAAGATGCGCCGAATCTCTTGCTGCAAATGCTGCTGCGCGGCGCCAATGGCGTCGGCTACAAAAACTATCCTGACAATGTCGTGAAATACTTCGTCCGGCAGGCAGCTGCCGGCGGCATCGATCTGTTTCGCGTCTTCGACTGCCTGAACTGGGTCGAGAACATGCGTGTATCGATGGATGCGGTGGCCGAAGAGAACAAGCTTTGCGAAGCTGCCATCTGCTACACGGGTGACATTCTCAATTCCGCCCGTCCGAAATACGATCTGAAGTACTACACCGCGCTTGCCGCCGAGCTCGACAAGGCTGGTGCGCATATCATTGCCGTCAAGGACATGGCCGGCCTTCTGAAGCCGGCCGCAGCGCGGGTGCTGTTCAAGGCACTGCGCGAAGCCACGGATCTGCCGATCCATTTCCACACGCACGACACATCGGGTATCGCTGCGGCCACGGTTCTGGCGGCGGTGGAATCGGGCGCCGATGTGGTCGATGCGGCCATGGATGCGCTTTCCGGCAACACATCGCAGCCTTGCCTTGGCTCGATCGTCGAAGCGTTGCGCGGCACGGAGCGCGATCCGGATCTCGATCCGGAATGGATCCGGCGCATCTCGTTCTACTGGGAGGCCGTACGCCACCAGTATTCGGCCTTCGAAAGCGATCTCAAGGGCCCGGCCTCGGAAGTCTACCTGCACGAAATGCCCGGCGGCCAGTTCACCAATCTCAAGGAGCAGGCCCGCTCGCTCGGTTTGGAAACGCGCTGGCACCAGGTGGCCCAGACCTATGCCGACGCAAACCAGATGTTCGGGGATATCGTCAAGGTGACGCCGTCCTCCAAGGTTGTCGGCGACATGGCGCTGATGATGGTGAGCCAAGACCTGACCGTTGCCGATGTCATCAATCCGGATAAGGACGTCTCCTTCCCGGACTCGGTCGTTTCGATGCTCAAGGGCGATCTTGGCCAGCCTCCTGGCGGATGGCCGGAAGCGCTTCAGAAGAAGGTGTTGAAAGGCGAAAAGCCCTACACAGTTCGCCCTGGGTCGCTGCTGGCACCGGCAGACCTCGATGCCGAACGCAAGGAGATCGAGACCAAGCTGGAACGGTCCGTCAGCGATTTCGAGTTCGCGTCCTATCTGATGTACCCGAAAGTGTTCACCGACTATGCGCTGGCTGCCGATACCTACGGCCCGGTCAGCGTGCTGCCGACACCGGCCTATTTCTACGGGCTCGGTTCCGGTGAGGAGCTGTTTGCCGATATCGAGAAAGGCAAGACGCTGGTCGTGCTCAACCAGGCGCAGGCGGAAGTCGATGAAAAAGGCATGGTCAAGGTCTTCTTCGAGATCAACGGCCAGCCGCGGCCGATCAAGGTTCCGGACCGCAACCGTGGCGCTTCCAGCGCCGTGCGCCGCAAGGCAGAGGCGGGCAATGCCGGTCATCTCGGTGCGCCGATGCCGGGTGTCATCTCGACCGTCGCCGTTTCGGCCGGTCAGCCTGTCAAGGCGGGTGACGTCTTGCTGTCGATCGAGGCGATGAAGATGGAAACGGCACTTCATGCGGAGAAGGACGGGACGATTTCCGAAGTTCTTGTTCGTACCGGCGACCAGATCGATGCCAAGGATCTGCTGATCGTTTTTGGCTGATCCGGCCGTTCCGAAACATTTAAAAGGCGGCTTCCGAGGGGGCCGCCTTCTTATGTCAGATGTCGTAGCTGCTTCCGGCGCTGAGCGAGGCGATGAAGCGCTTTGTGCGTTCGCGCTCGGGAGCCTGGAAGATCGCCTTGGGTGCGCCGCTTTCGACGATCAGGCCGCCATCGAGAAACAGGACTTGATCAGCAACGCGGGAGGCGAGCCGCAAGTCGTGGGTGGCCATGATCATCGTCGTGCCTTCCTTCGCCAGACGGCTTAGGACCTCGACGACCTCTTCTGCGAGCTCCGGATCCAGCGCCGAGGTCGGCTCGTCGCAAAGGAGAACACGCGGCGACGGGGCCAGCGCCCGGGCGATGGCGACTCGTTGCTGCTGCCCACCGGAGAGTGTCGCCGGCCACGCATCGGCCTTGTGGGCCATGCCGACCTTCTGCAGCAGTTCGAGCGCGCGCTCGCGGGCATTTTCCTTCGGCCAGCGAAGGACAGTCACCAGACTTTCCATGACATTTTCGATGGCAGTCTGGTGCGGAAAAAGCTGGAAGTTCTGGAAGACCATGCCGGTCTGGCGCCGCAGCCGCTGGATGGCCGGCCAGCCGGTTTTGCGGCCGGGGGTGAAGCTGATTTCCTCTTCGCCGAGTCTGATGGTTCCTGATGTCGGCACTTCGAGCAGGTTGATGCAGCGCAGCAGCGTGCTTTTGCCACCGCCCGAGGGTCCGACCAGAGCCGTCACAGTGCCTTCGGCGATGGTAACGCTGACGTCTTTCAGCACCGTATTGTCGCCAAAGCGTTTTTCAATGTGGGAAAGGTCGATCATGTGCGCGCCTCCAGGAAGCCGCCATAACGGGCAAATCGTTTTTCAAGCCGAACCTGTATGGCGGACAAGACGGAACTGAGCGCCAGATAAATCAGGGCCGCTTCGATATAGAGGATCAGCGGCTCGTAGCTGGTGGCGACGATGCGCTGGGCTGCCTGAAAGAGTTCCGGCACGGTGATGGCGGCGGCAAGCGATGTATCCTTGACCAGCGAAATGAAGGTGTTGGACAAAGGCGGGACGGCGACACGGGCTGCCTGCGGCAGGATCGTGCGCTGCATGGCCTGACGCCACGACATACCGATCGAATAGGCAGCTTCCCACTGGCCGCGCGGCACCGAGGAAATCACGGCGCGGATGATCTCGGACGTATAGGCGCCGATGTTGAGCGTGAAGCCGATCAGGGCTGCAGGGAAGGCATCGAGCAGAATGCCGAGGCTCGGCAGGCCATAAAAGATCACGAAAAGCTGGACCAGCAACGGCGTGCCGCGAATGACCCAGACGTAGAATCGGGCTATGGCCACCAGTGGCTTGGGACCAAAGAGGCGGGTGATGGCGACGGCGAGGCCAAGGGCGAGACCGAATGTAAAAGAGAGAAGCGTGAGCGGAATGGTGAAAACCAGACCGGCCCACAGGAGCGGCTGGAGCGAATCCAGCATGAGTTGAAGCCAATGGGGCACGGGTGGCGGCCTTTCACATGCATTGGTCCGCTCCGGTTTTTACCAGAGCGGACCAGCAGCCAGTTAGGGAAGTATCCCTGTCTATTGGATTATTTCGAAACGTCGGCGCCGAAATATTTCTGCGAGATCGTGTCGTATGTGCCGTCCGACTTGATTTCGGCAAGGGCCTTGTTGATGGCGGCCAGCAGGTCCGGTTCGCCCTTGCGGATGATGACGCCGGAGTAGTCGGCATCGGCCTGTTCGGCGGCGATCTTCACGTCCGCATCGGGCTTGTGTTTCTTGAAATCAAGGAAGGACAGGCTGTCGTTGATTGTCGCATCGGCGCGGCCGGTCAAAACCAGCTGGATTGACTGGTCGAAGCCATCCGTTCCCACGAGTTCGGCGCCGTTTTCCGTGGCGATCTTGCCGAAATTGCTCGACAGCGACTGCGCTGCCTTCTTGCCCTTGAGGCTCGGAAAATCCTTGATTTCTGCGTTGTCGCCCTTGACGATCAGAACAGCCTTCGACGCAATGTAGGGTTCGGAGAAATCGTACTTCTGCTTGCGCTCGTCGGTAATGCCGACCTGGTTGATAACGGTGTCGTAGCGGTCGGCATCCAGGCCGGCGATCAAGCCGTCCCATTTCCCTTCAAGAAACTCAGCGGTCACACCGAGGCGCTTTGCGATCTCCTGGCCGATCTCGACGTCGAAGCCGACCAGCTTGTTGGCGTCATCGTGATAGGTGAATGGTGCGTATGTACCTTCCGTGCCGATCTTCAGGACGCCGGCAGTCTTGATGCGCTCCAGGTTGGTTTCGGCGTGGCTGGGCGCGAAGCTGACGAGGTGCACCAGCGTGGCAGCGATAAGAGTGGACAGCAGTTTCATCGTGTTCAGATCCATCTGTTTGGTCCGGCCAGACGCCGGTATGGATTGAAACTCGCATATAAACCGGACGCGGAATGCGCACAAAACTCCAATTTTCCGCGCGGAACGCAACGATTTTTCTCAATTTTAGAAGAGGGCAATGCATTTTTGAGGAGAAATGACCAGAAACTGACGAAGATTCAAGAATTCTGGAAAAGTCTGTTGAGATTGCCGGAGCATTGGTCTATGCGTCTTTATACCGATTCATACACGTTTGTGCACGATTGAGAGAATATGCAAGCTGATCTTTTATTGCGCGAGCGGCACGAGCTTATTTGTGAGCGATTGCGCACATCCGGGCGCGTGCTTGCGTCAAAGTTGGCGCAGGAGCTCCAGGTCTCAGACGACACCATTCGCCGGGATCTCAGAGATCTCGCGGCCGCCGGCCGCTGCCAGCGTGTTTACGGCGGTGCCTTGCCCGTTGCCTCCTTCGACACATCGCTGGCGGAAAGACTGGTTATCGGAACGGAACGCAAGGCGGCGCTTGCCCGTGCCACGGCAGGGTTTCTTCTTCCTGGCATGACTGTCTTTCTCGATGCGGGCTCGACCAATCTAGCCATAGCGCGCGCAATCCCGGCCAATTCCGAGCTGACGGTCGTGACCAATACGCCTGTTATCGCTGCGGCATTGATGGAAACGCCCGGCCTGCAGCTGGTTCTTATCGGCGGCCCGATCGACCGCCATATCGGCGCGGCCATCGGTGCCAAGGCCATTCGCGAAATCGGCCTGTTGCGGACCGATCTCTGCGTGCTGGGTGTCTGCGGCGTCGATGTCGAGGCCGGTCTGACCGCTGTTCATTTCGACGATGCAGAATTCAAGCGCTCGGTGGCAGAGCGCAGCCGGTCGGTTCTCGTCCCGGCAACCAATGACAAGCTCGGGGTGGTTTCGACCTACAGCATCGTTCCACTGGCAGAATGCCAGACACTTTTGCTGGAGGCGGATGCAGACCGTCTGTCCGTGGGTGCCTATCAAGCCCACGGTGTGACGGTCGTTCAGGCCCAAGAGGCCTTGCCTTGAAGATTGCCCAATCTGATTCTCGTCCATCCGAATTCGGCTGGAAACATGAAATAACAAAGTATTAACCGCGCGCAAGCGCCTCTAGGAAATTCCCGATGGACACGCCCTCCCTGACTGCTTCCGGATCGCAAAAATCCGGCTACATGCCCAGAACCAGACTGGCGATTTCGCTGATGTTTCTCATGAACGGCTTTGTCACGGGCAGTTGGGCGCCGAAGATTCCGGAGTTCAAGGACAGGCTCGGGATCGGCGAGGGTCTTCTCGGTCTGCTGATTCTGGTGTTCGGGATTGGATCGCTCATTCTGATGCCCATTGCAGGCGGCTTCATTGCACGGCTGGGATCGCAGAAAGTGGTTCGTACAACGGCGATCATCGTATCGCCGCTGCTCCTGGTGCTGACACTGATGCCGAACCTTTGGACGGCGAGCATTGGCATGCTGCTTCTCGGCGGGTTCGTCGGTGCCATGGATGTGGCCATGAACGCCAATGCCGTGGAGGTCGAAAAATCGATGCGGCGATCGATCATGTCGTCTTGTCATGCCTATTGGAGCCTCGGCGGTCTGATCGGCTCGGCACTGGGCGGGTTCATCATGGCCAAGGCTGGAGTTCTGTCACACGCCATTTTCGCGACGCTTTTCTGCCTGACCCTTATTGCCGTCGCCTGGCCGATGATGCTTGCCGACCAGCCGCACCCCGATACGGCAAAACAAAAGTTGAGATTGCCGATGACGCCATTGCCGTGGCTGATCGGTATCATGGCGCTGTTCTCGATGGTTCCCGAAGGCACGGTTCTTGATTGGGGTGCGCTCTATATGCGCAACGAGCTCGGTGCGTCGGTTGAGCTCTCTGGTTTTGCCTTTGCTGCCTTCTCGGCGACAATGGCAATCATGCGGTTTGCGGGTGACTTCGTGCGGGACCGTTTCGGTGCGGTCAGAACCCTGCGCATGTCGACGCTGACGGCGCTGGCGGGCATGCTTCTGGCTGGTCTCGCACCCAGTTATGGCTGGGCTATCGCCGGCTTTGCCGTGGCCGGTATCGGTATCGCCAATATGGTTCCGATCGCCTTCTCGGCTGCCGGCAACATGCCAGGGCTTGCGCCGGGTATCGGTCTGTCTGTGGTCACGTTCATGGGCTATTCGGGCATGCTGTTTGCGCCCTCCGCCATCGGCTTCATCGCCGAACACACAGGCTTCGCGGTGGTGTTTCTGGGGATTCCAGTTCTTTTTTTGGCCGTGCTTCTGCTGTCGCACAATGCCGTTCATGCCGATGTGCGTGATCGATAAGAGCCATAAGCGCGATCAAATATCGGCGATGGAAGCCACATGCCGTTGACAATGAAAGCGCCGTCCTCCACCTGAGGACGACCGCCAACAGGATTGCGTGAGGGCCTTCATGTCTTCTCTCTTCGATTTCGACCCCAAACCGCGCCGTGCCTGCGTGGCCGTGGATGTCGGTGGTGTGATCGTCGGCGGCGGAGCGCCGGTCGTCGTGCAATCGATGACGAATACAGACACGGCCGATATCGACGGGACGGTGGCGCAGGTCGCAGCCCTGCACAAGGCCGGCTCCGAGATTGTTCGCATCACCGTCGATCGCGACGAGAGCGCAGCTGCCGTTCCGAAAATCCGCGAACGGCTTGAGCGGCTTGGCCTCGATGTGCCGCTGGTCGGCGACTTTCATTATATCGGCCACAAGCTTCTGGCCGATCATCCAGCCTGCGCTGCGGCGCTGGCGAAATATCGCATCAATCCGGGCAATGTCGGCTTCAAGGATAAGAAGGACAAGCAGTTCGGCGCGATAATCGAGCGCGCCATTCAGTATGACAAGCCGGTGCGCATCGGCGTCAACTGGGGCTCGCTCGACCAGCAGCTGCTCACCAGACTGATGGATGAAAACCAGGCCAAAGGTTTTCCGCTGTCGGCGCAGGAGGTGATGCGCGAGACGATTGTCCAGTCGGCTCTGTTGTCGGCCGAGCTTGCCGAGGAAATCGGCCTGCCGCGCAGCCGCATCATCCTGTCGGCCAAGGTCAGCAATGTGCAGGACCTGATCGCCGTCTATGCCATGCTTGGCTCGCGCTCGGACCATGCCCTGCATCTGGGCCTGACCGAGGCCGGCATGGGCAGCAAGGGCATCGTTGCCTCGTCGGCCTCGCTCGGCATTCTCTTGCAGCAGGGCATTGGTGACACGATCCGTATTTCCCTGACGCCCGAGCCCGGTGGAGACCGCACCCGCGAGGTGCAGGTTGCCCAGGAGCTTCTCCAGGTGATGGGTTTTCGCCAGTTCATTCCCGTGGTCGCCGCTTGTCCCGGTTGCGGGCGTACGACCTCGACAGTGTTTCAGGAGCTGGCCCAGAAGATTGAAGGTGACATTCGCCGCAACATGCCGATCTGGCGAGAGAAATATCCAGGCGTCGAGGCGCTCAAGGTTGCCGTCATGGGCTGCATCGTCAATGGCCCGGGCGAAAGCAAACACGCCGATATCGGCATCTCGCTCCCAGGCACCGGCGAACTGCCGGCGGCGCCGGTCTACATCGACGGCAAGAAGGCCATGACGATCCGCGGAACAAATATTGCCGGCGATTTCGAAACGCTGGTGGCCGACTATATTGAAAAGCGCTTCGGAGAAGGACAGACTGCCGCTGAATAGCCGCATTCCCTGTGCCTAGAAAATCGACCCGCCAACACACTCTTCCCGAGGCTTCCAACTGATGATGAAGAAAGCTGCCATTGCCGCTGTCGCGCTCCTCTATCTGTCCGGATGCACGACGACCGATCCCTACACCGGCAAGCAAAAAGTCTCGAACACGGCAGGTGGTGCCTTGGCCGGTGCGGCCCTTGGTGCACTGGGCGGTCTTGCGGTCGGCGGTGGCACGGGAACGCGGTCGGGCCGCAATGCGCTGCTCATCGGGGCCGGTATCGGCGCACTGACCGGTGGTGCGCTCGGCAATTACATGGACCAGCAGGAGGCGGAACTTCGCCAGCAACTCGACGGGACCGGCATTTCGTTGACGCGCGCCGGCGACCGGATCATTCTGAATATGCCGTCGAACATCACCTTCGCCACGGATAAGTTCGATGTGAAACCGGAGTTCCTGCCGACGATCAATTCGCTCGGCATCGTGCTGCGCAAGTTCGACCGGACGCTGATCGACATCAACGGCCATACGGATTCGACCGGCAGCCTGGCGCACAATCAGGAGCTTTCCGAGCGCCGCGCGATTTCGGTTGCCAACTATCTCGGTGGGATCGGCGTCGATCAGCGGCGCATGTCGGCCATCGGCTATGGCCCGTCGCAGCCGATCGCGTCCAATGCGACGGCGGATGGCCGCGCCCAGAACCGACGTGTCGAGGTGGAGATTGCGCCGATCACCGAAAACTGATGCATACGGCGGCCATCGTAAAGATTTGAACGGCGGGCTTGTCCCGCCATTTTCGTTGGACTCTAGAGCCGGCTGGTCAGCAGCTGGACACCGGCAAAGGCGAAGAAACCGGCCATGGCGCTCTCGATCAGCCTGCGGCCTTTGACATAGGCACGATTGACCGGCCGGAGCGAGAAGACAAGCGCCATGCCGCTGAAAACGATCATGCCGATGATCATGCAGCCACCGATGAAGACCACGGTGACATTCGTGGGCGCGCCGGCCGGCATGCCGATGGAGACAAGCATGATCCAGCCAAAAATCGCTTTCGGATTTGTCAGATGGATCCCCAGACCCTTCAGATACAGCGATGTCAGCGGCACCGGTGTCTTCCGGCTGGCAAGGACGGCCTCGTCTTTTCTCAGGGCCGATCGGGCGGCATTGAAAGCCAGCCACAAAAGATAACAACCTCCGGCGATCTTCAGAAAGACGATGGCTTGCCCATAGGTCCGGATCAGGGCTGAAAGCCCGGACGCGGTCAGCATAGCCCAGGTGTAAGATCCGGTGAGAACGCCTGCTGCCAACGACAGGCCGCCGCGCCGCCCCTGGCTGATCGAGGTCGAGATGATCGCCAGAATGGCCGGACCGGGCGAGACGACCGCGATGAAATAGGCGGTCCATGCGATCAGCAGCTGGGGCAGATAGGGGGATACGGCGCTCATGATGGTGTTCGTCCTTTTGCCGGCATCATATTAGGCAGCTTTAAAGGCGAAACGGGTTTTCTTGTCGCGATGACAATTTTGCCGGGTTAGCTCTTCCTGTTGGCGACGAAGTGGGCGGCCTCAATGAGAATGCCGGCCTTTTCGCCATAGGGTGCCAAAATATCTGCGGCATCCGTAACAAGCGCCTTGAGGGTCGTCTGGGTCCATTCCACGCCGTGAAGCGACACCAGTGTCGCCTTGCCGCGCGCACCGTCCTTACCAGTGGCCTTGCCCATGGTTGCAGCGTCCGCACTTAGGTCCAGGAGGTCGTCGGCCAGCTGGAAGGCAAGGCCGATCTTTTCGCCGAAGCGGCGCAGGGTATTTCTGGTCTGCGTGTCGGCACCGGTCGTGATCGCGCCGGCTTCACAGGCAAAGCGGATGAGGGCGCCGGTTTTCATGGCTTGGAGCGTGATGATGCCCTGCTCGCCGGGTGCCGTAGTTTCTGCCGCGAGGTCGAGGGCCTGGCCGCCGGCCATGCCGCCGATGCCCGATGCGCGCGCCAGCGCCAGCACGAGTTCGGTCTTTTGCCGGTCGGACAGATTTGTTTCCGGCGCGGCGATGATATCGAAGGCCAGGGTCAGCAGGCTGTCGCCGGCGAGGATGGCGGTCGCCTCGTCGAAAGCCTTGTGCACGGTTGGCTGGCCACGCCGGACATCGTCGTCGTCCATAGCCGGAAGGTCGTCATGGACCAGCGAATAACAATGGATGCATTCGAGCGCCGCCCCGACACGCAAAGCTGCTTCCGGTTCTCCATCGAGGAGCAAGGCTGTCTCGGTCAGGAGAAAGGGACGCAGCCGCTTGCCACCATTGAGGACGCCGTGGCGCATGGCGGCCAGCAGGTTTTCTGGGCGCGTGGTCTCGTCTGCCTGCGGGCCGGCATCGAGAACGCGGCGCAGAAGCGCTTCAACCTGTTCGCCGCAGGTCTTGAGACGGGACGTAAACAACAGCGTTTTATCGTTCATGATCCGCTGTTTGGCATGCCGGCATCCGGCATGCAACGGAGAAACCGGACAGATCCTGCCCGCCTGTAGCAAAGATTTGCCCTGGACGCTGGCATTGCGGCGGGCATGCCGCTAAGAGACAATGGTCTTTGTGGAGAGGCACTGCGGATTGGACGTCACACCCGAAATACGCGAGGAAGAAATCCGAGAGGACGAAGACGTGGCTGCCAGGCGCAGATCCGGTTTGGGTTCGCTGTGGCGCCGGCTTTTGCTCTGGCTGTTGGTCCTGTGCGCACTGCCTTATGTGTTGATCGTTCTCTATCGCGTCGATTTCATTCATCCGGTATCGACCCTGATGCTGCGCGATCTGGTTTTGCTGCGCGGCTACGACCGTCAATGGGTTTCCTTCGAGGATATCTCGCCGCAGCTGGTGCAGTCGGTGATGATGTCCGAAGACGGACAATACTGTTTCCACGGTGGTGTCGACTGGGTGCAGCTGAATGCGGTCATCGATGATGCGCTGGAGGGCGAGGCGTCGCGCGGCGCCAGCACGATTCCCATGCAGACCGCCAAGAACCTGTTTCTCTGGAACAGCCGGTCCTTTCTTCGCAAAGGGCTGGAAGTGCCGCTGGCCATGGCCGCAAGCACCGTCTGGAGCAAAAAGCGGATGATGGAAATCTATCTGAATGTCGCCGAGTGGGGCCCCGGAATCTACGGCGTCGGCGCTGCGGCAGAGCATCATTTCGGGGTTCCCGCCTCTAAGCTCAGCGCGCGGCAATCTGCTCTGCTGGCTGTTTCTCTGCCCAATCCGATCGAACGCACAGCCGGAAAACCCGGTCGCGGCTTGCGGCGGCTGGCCGGTGTAATCGAGCGGCGCGCGCGCCAATCCGGCGGATACATCAACTGTCTTTATGATTGAAATCATTTCAATTCATTGGAGTGAACCCACGCATCCTGTCATGGTCGTCCAAAATAAAAGTCGGATAGGACAATGACGGATCTCACCCTTTACATCGGCAACAAGAACTATTCCTCCTGGTCTCTGCGGCCATGGCTGGCGATGACGGCGGCGGGCGTGCCGTTCCAGGAGATATTGATCCCGTTCGATTTCCCGGCTGGTAATCCGAAATTCAAGGATATCTCGCCGACCGCACGGGTGCCTGTGCTGCACCATGGCGAGACCCGTGTCTGGGAATCGCTGGCAATCATCGAATATGTGGCCGAGCTTTATCCCGATGCCGGACTGTGGCCTCGAGATCGCCGGGACCGGGCGATGGCGCGGTCGTTCTCGATGGAGATGCTGGGAGGGTTTCGTGCGCTGCGGAACGCTTGCCCCATGAACCTGCGGCGCGAGCGCCGGGCGATCGAGCTTCCCGATGGTGTCATGGACGATGTGGCGCGGATCGAAGCGATCTGGCGGGAATCGATCGCCCGGTCCGGCGGCCCCTTCCTGTTCGGCGCCTTTTCGGCCGCCGATGCGATGTTCGCGCCGGTGACGAACCGGCTCGACGCCTATCTGCTGACGGACGATCCGGGAACGCTTTCCTATATGAGTGCCGTCAGGAACCATCCGGCGTTTCAGGCCTGGCGGCTGGAGGCGGCGAAGGAAACATCGATCGTCGAGGAAGACGAAGCCTGAACCGACGGCCTGGCTCGGAAAAAAGTGACTCAGGGTCTGGTCAAACCCCGGGGAGGCATGTATAAGCCCGGCAAATTCCGAGATTAACGCCTGTTTCTCCCGGCCGACCAATTGGCCGCCTGAACAGTGTTTGCCCGATAAGTGGAGTATGAAATGGCTGTACCTAAGAGAAAAACAAGCCCGTCCAAGCGTGGCATGCGCCGTTCCGCTGACGCGCTGAAGTCGCCGACTTATGTCGAAGACAAGAACTCCGGCGAACTTCGCCGCCCGCACCACATCGACATGAAGACCGGCATGTATCGCGGCCGTCAGGTTCTGACGCCGAAGGAAAGCGCATAATCGCTTTCACTGCTGATTTTGTTTGAAAGGGCCGGCTTTTGCTGGCCCTTTTCTTTTGCGGTCATTTTCTTGCGCCGCAAGCTGGGATAAGAACAACGCAGCGACGGCGCAGCCATTGACTTGCGCCGCTAATGAGGAGCCCTGCCCATGATTGCCGCCATTCCGCTGATGATCGTGCCCTTCGTGCTCTATAACCTTGCCATGACCGGCGTGCTGGGTGGCGGCGGGATTGCGGTCCTGGATACACAGGTCATGTCGCTGTCGATGCTGTCCGGCGCCATCTGGACGCTGGCGCTCGGCGACCTCTTCATTCTGATCGCGCTCGTCCTGCTGTTCGTGGAAATTCTCAAGGCCACCCGCACCAGCTCGAAAGCGCTGATGGATCATCTTCTGTCGATGGTGCTGTTCGTGATTTTTCTGGTCGAGTTCCTGCTGGTGCCGGGTGCTGCGACGCAGATCTTTTTCATCCTGATGACGATCAGTTTCATCGATGTGATCGCAGGCTTTTCCGTTTCGATGCGTTCCGCAGGCCGAGATATTTCCATCGGCCTTTAGGAACGAAACGCATCCGGCGCGCTCAAGTTTTTGTCAGCCGAGATTTTCCAGCTTGCTTTGTAGCGACCGCAGTTGCTGCTTCAGCTCGTCGATATCCTTGGCTTCCGCCTTCTTGGTTTCCTTGGCCTGCGGTGTCGCCATGAAGGGCGAGAACATCTGCATGGCCTGATGGAAGATCTCCGTGTTGCGCTTGACCTGCTCCTCGACCATCTGGATCGGCAGTTGCATGTTGCGCACGATCGGCGTGTCGCCGAAGGCTTTGGTCATCTGCTCGCGCATCTGCACCTGTTGCTCGGTGAAGGCCTGCATCGAATGTTCGAGATAGCTCGGCACCACCATCTGCATCTGATCGCCGTAGAAGGAGATCAGCTGGCGGAGGAAGGAGATCGGCAGAAGCGTGTTTCCGGTCTTTGATTCCTGCTCGAAAATGATCTGGGTCAAAACGGAATGGGTGATGTCGTCGCCTGATTTGGCATCCTGTACGGTGAATTCCTCGCCCTTTTTCACCATGACGGCTAGATCGTCGAGCGTAACGTATGTGCTCGTGCCAGTATTGTAGAGCCTACGATTGGCGTATTTCTTGATTACAAGCTCGCCGTCTTTTTTTGCCATTTTGGTCTCCTCAAACCAATGTTCCGATTGTTTTTTATCCGGATTGCACAGTGTACGCGCAAAAAAACCGATCTGACAATCTCTTTGTGCATTGCGGCGAAGCCTGATGCGATGCGGTCGTTCAATTTTGCTTTTCGCTGACGAAGGCGTTTGACTCTGGGCGGCAGCTTTGCAAGTTTCAGCAAAAGGAAATAAATCGCGAGGAAACAAGTCATGAGCACGCCGTCCATCGTTATCGCAAGCGCCGCCCGCACGGCTGTGGGGTCTTTCAACGGTTCGTTCGCCAACACGCCGGCGCATGAACTCGGGGCTGCGGTGATTCGCGCCTCGCTCGAGCGCTCCGGTGTGGACGCGGCCGAAGTCGATGAGGTCATCCTTGGACAGGTGCTGCAGGCTGGTGAAGGCCAGAATCCCGCGCGCCAGGCGGCGATGAAGGCCGGCGTTCCGAAGGAAGCCACTGCTTGGAGCATGAACCAGCTCTGTGGCTCGGGTCTGCGCGCCGTGGCGCTCGGCATGCAGCAGATCGCGACGGGTGACGCGAAGATCATTGTCGCCGGCGGCATGGAATCGATGTCGATGGCGCCGCATTGCGCGCATCTGCGCGGCGGCGTGAAGATGGGCGACTTCAAGATGATCGATACGATGATCAAGGACGGCCTGACCGATGCATTCTACGGCTATCACATGGGCATCACCGCCGAAAACGTTGCCAGGCAGTGGCAACTGTCGCGCGACGATCAGGACCAATTCGCGCTGTCCTCGCAGAACAAGGCGGAAGCGGCGCAGAAGGCCGGACGTTTTGCCGACGAGATCGCCCCGTTCATCATCAAGGGCCGCAAGGGCGACGTCACCGTCGATCAGGACGAATATATCCGCCATGGCGCCACACTCGAATCCATGACCAAGCTGCGTCCGGCTTTCGACAAGGAAGGCACCGTCACCGCTGCCAATGCGTCGGGCCTCAACGACGGTGCCGCTGCGACCCTGCTGATGAGCGAGGCCGAAGCCTCGCGCCGTGGCATTGCACCGCTTGCCCGGATCGTCTCCTGGGCGACGGCGGGCGTCGATCCGCAGATCATGGGCACCGGTCCCATTCCGGCATCCCGCAAGGCCCTCGAAAAAGCCGGATGGTCGGTTGCCGATGTCGAGCTGGTGGAAGCCAATGAGGCGTTCGCGGCACAGGCCTGCGCCGTCAACAAGGATCTCGGTTGGGATCCGGCCATCGTCAACGTCAATGGCGGCGCCATCGCCATCGGGCATCCGATCGGTGCGTCCGGCGCGCGCGTTCTCAACACGCTTCTGTTCGAGATGAAGCGCCGCGGCGTTTCCAAGGGTCTGGCAACCCTTTGCATCGGCGGCGGCATGGGCGTCGCCATGTGCGTCGAGCGCCTCTGATCGACTTACACGAATAGCCTTCAACATGACCGCCCTGCGGTCATGTTGCGAACCCGACGGAAAATACCCGCCGGAACATCAAAACCAAGAACACAGATAATCTAGGGGAAACGCACATGAGCAGAGTAGCTTTGGTAACGGGTGGATCACGCGGTATCGGCGCCGCAATCTCGATCGCGCTGAAGGCGGCGGGGTACACGGTTACGGCCAACTATGCCGGCAATGACGAGAAGGCCAGTGCCTTCAGCGCGGAGACGGGCATTCCTGTCTACAAATGGGATGTATCGAGTTATGCGGCCTGTGCCGAGGGCATTGCCAAGGTCGAGGCCGATCTCGGGCCGGTGGAAATTCTCGTCAACAATGCCGGCATCACCCGGGATGCGATGTTTCACAAGATGACGCCGGAGCAGTGGGGCGATGTGATCGGCACCAACCTGACCGGCCTGTTCAACATGACCCATCCGATCTGGCCGGGCATGCGCGACCGCAGCTTTGGCCGCGTCATCAACATTTCCTCGATCAACGGCCAGAAGGGCCAGATGGGCCAGACCAACTATTCTGCGGCAAAATCGGGCGATCTTGGCTTCACCAAAGCGCTGGCCCAGGAGGGTGCTGCCAAGGGAATTACCGTCAACGCCATCTGCCCCGGCTATATCGGTACGGAAATGGTGCGGGCCATTCCGGAAAAAGTCCTGAACGAGCGGATCATTCCGCAAATTCCTGTCGGCCGCCTCGGCGAGCCCGAAGAGATTGCCCGTTGCGTGGTCTTCCTGGCCTCCGATGATGCCGGCTTCATCACGGGATCGACGATTTCTGCCAATGGCGGACAGTTCTTCGTCTGAGACCCAACTATCAGCCTCTCGCCCTTAACGGTGGGAGGCTTCATTGCATCGGTTTGCCTACCATATCTAGTGGGAGGCCTATGGTGCTGCTGCCCTGATTCGGTGAATGTTTTTGCCGGCGGCTCCATTGCCGAATTCGATTTCCACGTTTGTCCCCATGGTAAACAATCGGTTAAATTTTCCCAACATTTCCAGAGTCTTGGATTCCGAATCCGAAATCTGGCATTTCAGCTGTTTTCGCCCGTTAACGATTCAGGCCGTACTCACGGACATGCTCGAAAATCGATTCAGCATTTGGTGCCAATCTCCCGATTCCCCTCCAGATGTAGCAGTGAACAAAGCCTGAATCCGGTCGAGTCTGTGATTCGTCGCCGATTCGTTCTGGCGCTGTTCCGGACCTTAATCGAGATGCCGTCCAGAAAGCGCCGGCGCAATTTTTTTCCATAAGAAGCCCGAAATAGGCCATCACCGAGATTTACCGCTCCGGCCCCTTGCCTTTGCACGCTGGCGTCGTCATTTGTCTCCCGTCGGCTCTGCCGGACGTGCAAACGTCCGGTCTGGCTGTACGCCCGATCATACTGGCCCCGGATTTGTGCCCTTGTCCCTGCATCCGATGATCCTGAGCGGTCGCGGCGTTACCGCCGTCCTCGGACCAACCAACACCGGCAAGACCCACTATGCGATCGAACGCATGGTGGCGCACGAGTCAGGCGTGATCGGCCTGCCTCTGCGGCTCCTGGCGCGCGAGGTCTATACCCGGCTTGTGGACCGCGTCGGTGCGCACAATGTGGCGCTGATTACCGGGGAGGAAAAGATCACCCCGGCCCTTGCCCGCTTCTCGGTCTGCACGGTCGAGGCCATGCCGCGCGAGACCAAGGCCGCCTTCGTCGCCATCGACGAGGTGCAACTGGCCGGAGATCTGGAGCGCGGGCATATCTTTACCGACCGGCTGCTGCATCTGCGCGGTCGCGACGAGACATTGCTGCTGGGGGCCGCGACCATGCGGCCGATCCTCGAGCATCTGCTGCCGGGCATCACGGTGGTGGAACGCCCGCGCCTGTCGCAGCTTCTCTATGCCGGATCGAAGAAGATCACCCGGCTGCCGCAACGCACGGCGATCGTCGCCTTCTCGGCCGAGGAGGTTTATGCGATTGCCGAACTCATCCGCCGCCAGCGCGGCGGTGCTGCTGTCGTATTGGGCGCCCTGTCGCCGCGAACCCGCAATGCGCAGGTCGGGCTCTATCAGGATGGCGATGTCGAATATCTTGTCGCGACGGATGCGATCGGCATGGGTCTCAATCTCGATGTCGATCATGTCGCCTTTGCGCAGGATCGCAAATATGACGGTTACCAGTTCCGCAATCTGAACCCCGGCGAAATGGCGCAGATCGCCGGCCGCGCCGGGCGGCATGTGCGGGACGGCACGTTCGGCGTCACGGGCCGGGTCGATCCTTTCGATCAGGATCTGGTGCACCGGATTGAAAGCCATCAGTTCGAACCGGTGCGGGTGCTGCAGTGGCGCTCGAAGAAGCTCGATTATGCCTCGATCAAGGCCTTGAAGAAGAGCCTCGAGGTCGCACCTGCCGTCAGCGGATTGACGCGGGCCTTGCCAGCCATCGACCAGCAGGCGCTGGAATATCTTTCGCGCTATCCAGAAGTCGCGGATCTGGCGAACAATGCCGAAAGAGTCGAAAAACTCTGGGAAGCTTGCGCTTTGCCTGATTATCGGCGTATCACCCCTGCTCAACATGCCGATCTCATTTCGACGCTCTATAACGACCTTGTTCGTTTTGGCGCGGTGAATGAGACATTCATGGGTGAGCAGGTGCGCCGTGCAGACAATACGGACGGCGAGATCGATACGTTATCGGCGCGAATTGCACAAATAAGGACGTGGACCTATGTGTCGAACCGTCCGGGATGGCTTGCCGATCCGACACACTGGCAAGAAAAGACGCGGGAAATCGAAGACCGATTGTCCGACGCGTTACATGAAAGGTTGACGAAACGCTTTGTTGATCGCAGGACATCTGTGCTCATGAAGCGCCTGAGAGAGAATGCGATGCTTGAAGCTGAAATTAGTGTGAATGGTGATGTCTTCGTGGAAGGCCACCAGGTGGGTCAATTGTCCGGTTTCCGGTTCACGCTCGTAACGGGTGCGGAAGGGCTGGATGCCAAGGCTGTACAGGGTGCCGCGCAAAAAGCGCTGGCGCTGGAGTTCGAAGCGCGCGCGGCCCGGCTGCACGCGGCTGGAAACAGCGATCTTGCCATCAGCTCCGACGGTCTGGTCCGCTGGCTGGGCGATCCCGTGGCGCGGCTGTCTGCCAGCGATCACGTCATGCGCCCCCGCGTTCTGCTTTTGGCCGACGAGCAGCTGACCGGCAATGCACGTGATCACGTCGCTGCCCGTATCGAGCGTTACGTCAACCACCATATCTCGACCGTGCTGAAGCCGCTCGACGATCTGTCGCGTGCCGACGATCTCGAAGGTCTGGCCAAGGGTCTGGTGTTTCAGGTCGTTGAAAATCTCGGCGTTCTCTTCCGCCGCGATGTTGCCGAAGACGTGAAGGCGCTGGAGCAGGATGCCCGCGCTTCGATCCGCCGTCATGGTATCCGGTTCGGCGCCTATCACATTTTCATGCCGGCGCTGTTGAAGCCGGCGCCCGCCGAACTCATCACCCTGCTCTGGGCGCTGAAAAACGACGGCCTCGACAAGCCGGGTTACGGCGATCTGATCCCGGTGCTGGCACAGGGCCGGACATCCGTGGTGACGGACCCGTCCTATGAGCGCACGTTCTACAAGCTGGCCGGTTTCCGCTTCCTTGGAAAACGCGCCGTGCGCATCGACATTCTTGAGCGTCTGGCCGATATCATCCGGCCGCTGCTGCAGTGGAAGCCGGGTTCGACCAACCGTCCGGATGGTGCCTATGACGGCCGCCGCTTCACGACGACGACCGCGATGCTTTCCATTCTCGGCGCAACGCTCGATGATATGGAAGAGATTCTGAAGGGCCTCGGATACCGCGCCGACAGCATCAAGGCTGAAGATGCGGCGGCGTTTCTCTTGGCTCAAGGCGGCACAGCGCAGACAGCGCCGGCCGTTGCTGCGGCGTCTGACGCAGAGACTGTCGACCACGATGATGCTGACAGCGCTGGTGAAGAGCCTGCTGCTGAGGTTACCGCCGTGCCTGTAGCAGAGGGACCGGCCGAAGCGGCCGTGGAAACGGAAGCCGCTGAAGCGGAAACCGTTGTTGAAACCCACACCGTTGTTGAAGCCGATGCGGACGCTGTTGCGGCCGAACCGGCCGAGGCAAAGCCGGTTCTGCTGTGGCGTCCAGGCTCCCGCAACGATGGCCAGCGTGCACCCAACAACCGGCAGCCTGCAGCCGGAGATCGGCGCAATGCCGGCAATCGTCAGCCGCAGGGTGGCGAGCGCCGTGAAAATCGGGACGAGAACCGTGCCAAGCCAGCCGGCGGTGGCCGCCCGGACAATCGCGGCAAGGGCCGTGATGGCGGCAAGCCGCAGGGGCATGGCGGACCGCGTCCCGAGAAGGGCGACCGGCCGGAGCGCGGCGGCAAGCCGCAGCAACAGGCGAAATTCGAGGCACGGCCGCCCCGCAAGGAAAAGCCGATCGATCCGGATTCGCCCTTCGCCAAACTGGCTGCTCTCAAGGAGCAGATGAAGAAGTAGGCTGGTTTCACAATGTCGAACTCAGAACAGCCACCTGTCCATGCGCGCCAGCGTCTCGACAAGTGGCTTTTCTTTGCGCGGCTGATGAAGTCACGGTCGATTGCCCAGAGGGCCATCGATGGCGGTGATGTGAGGGTAAACGACCTGCCCGTGCGTCAGGCATCGCACCTGCTTAAGGCCGGCGACATCGTCACTGTTGATCTCGAGCGGCACAAGGTCATCGTCAAGGTGAAACTGCCGGGTGAGCGCCGGGGGCCCTTCGAGGAAGCCCGGCTTCTTTATAACGATCTCACGCCGCCCCGGCTGCCCCGCGACGAAATGACACTCTTCGAACAGGCGGTGCGCGAACGCGGCTCCGGCCGGCCGACCAAAAAGGAACGGCGCCAGACGGAACGTCTTCAGGATTGGCCGGAGGATTAGAAAGACGTGCCTGTTCCGGCATGAATTTCAGGATGGTTTGTCCTTGCAAAGGCTTTTCAAAGGCTTTACCTCACAGCTACAACAATGGCGGCTGTCATCGGCCGGTTCATGTCACGCATGAACGGACGCCGTTCGGTCACGGACCTTCGGGTACCGTCCTTCCCGCCCGGCGCCGCCCAAAACGTACTGGTGGAGTTTTTCATGACATATGTCGTGACCGACAATTGCGTTCGCTGCAAATATACCGATTGCGTCGAGGTTTGCCCGGTGGATTGCTTCTACGAGGGCGAGAATTTTCTCGTCATCCATCCGGATGAGTGCATCGACTGCGGCGTCTGCGAGCCGGAATGTCCCGCTGGTGCGATCAAGCCGGACACGGAACCGGGCCTCGACAAGTGGCTGAAGGTGAACGCGGACTATGCCGTGATGTGGCCTAATATCACGGTCAAACGCGACGAAATGCCAGAGGCCAAGGAGATGGACGGTATCGAAGGCAAATTCGAACTGTACTTCTCGGCCGAACCCGGTCAGGGCGACTGATCAGCAAGGCTCTGCCGCCGATGGATGGCGTATGCCTTGTTCCACGGCGCAGGCCGTGATGAAAAGGCAGTCATTCGACAATGGCAGCCTCGCTGACCCATGCGAAGCAAATTATTGATTTCGGCAGTTTTTTGTGCTATCCCTAAAACACTGGTCCAAAAACGCGGCACATTGGTGTGCCCGGATGCCATCACGAAAGCAAACGAATCCCTCCGACACGGCTCACTTTCCCACGCAACATCTCGTTGCTCTTGTGACACGCTGTGCTTCGTTTGCGTTCCAATTGGCCGGATCAGAAATGGTGTCACCGGACGGTGCCCGTACTACTACGGGCCTGACTGACCCGGCCCCGGGCCCCACCGGGAGCGTAACAGGGAGTTTTTGAAACGAATGACGACCCAGCAGAAAAAATCTTCTACACGCCACGGCTTCAAGACCGGCGAATCGATCGTCTACCCCGCCCATGGTGTAGGCCAGATCGTTGCGATTGACGAGCAGGAAGTGGCCGGCATGAAGCTTGAGCTTTTTGTCATCGACTTCGAGAAGGACAAGATGCGCCTGAAGGTTCCGGTCGCCAAGGCGGTCAGCATCGGCATGCGCAAGCTTTCCGAAACCGATTTCGTCGAGCGCGCCTTGAAAGTCGTTCAAGGAAAAGCTCGGGTCAAACGCACCATGTGGTCGCGCCGGGCGCAGGAATATGATGCCAAGATCAATTCCGGCGACCTGATCTCGATCGCTGAAGTCGTTCGCGACCTTTACCGTGCTGAAAACCAGCCGGAGCAGTCCTATTCCGAGCGCCAGCTTTATGAAGCTGCACTTGACCGCATGGCGCGCGAAATCGCTGCCGTCAACAAGATGTCGGAAACGGAAGCTGTTCGCCTGGTCGAGACCAACCTGAACAAGGGGCCGAAGCGCGGCAAGGTCGTGGAAGACGAAGAGACACAGGACGAAGCGGCATAAAGCTTCTTCATCGAAGACAAAAGGCCCGGCTTCACAGCCGGGCTTTTTTTTGGAACTTTTTCAAGAAAGGTGCGTTCTGGTTTCCGGAAGTAATTTGTCAATAGCGCCTCTCATTTTAGGTCCGGACATCAAAATCGGGTGCTCCCGCATCCGCCGGCCGGCATAGAGTTTCGGGGCCATCCAATGGCATTGATATGCCGGTTCGGGAGAAGTCGATGAGCAGTGTATCCGCTGACAGGCGTATGATCCGGATTGCCATGGCGGCACCCTATCTCGAACGGTCCGAAGAGCAGATTCTGGCGCAGGCCTGGAAAGACAATGACGACCAGAACGCCCGCAACAAGATCGCCTTGGCGCACATGCGGCTTGTCATCTCCATGGCCTCGAAGTTCCGCAATTTCGGCCTGCCGATGGGTGATCTCATCCAGGAAGGGCATATCGGCCTGCTCGAAGCCGCCGCCCGGTTCGAGCCCAGCCGTGAGGTGCGGTTTTCCACCTACGCTACATGGTGGATCAGGGCGTCCATGCAGGACTATGTTCTGCGCAACTGGTCGATCGTGCGCGGCGGCACGAGCTCGGCGCAAAAATCTCTCTTCTTCAATCTGCGGCGGCTGCGTGCACGCCTTGCACAAGGCGACAGGCAACTGACGTCCCAGGCCATTCATCAGGAAATCGCCACGGCACTTGGTGTCAATGTCGCTGATGTCCAGACAATGGATGCGCGGCTATCGGGCAACGATGCCTCCCTGCAAGCGCCTGTCTCCTCAGGCGATTCCGATGGGGCTGAGCGGCTGGATTTCATGGCGAGCGACGAGCCCTTGCCGGACGAGCAGGTGGTGACGCTGATCGACGAGGAACGCCGGCGGACATGGCTCTATAGCGCGCTGACAAATCTCAACGAACGCGAGCTGAAGATCATCCAGGCACGCCGCCTGGCCGACAGCAGCGCGACGCTTGAAGATCTCGGCATGACCTTTGGAATTTCCAAGGAACGTGTGCGGCAAATAGAAACGCGGGCTCTGGAAAAGCTCAAGACCGCACTTCTGGCCCAATCGGCCTCG
The DNA here is from genome assembly GCA_030655075.1 of Pararhizobium sp. GTDB lineage: Bacteria > Pseudomonadota > Alphaproteobacteria > Rhizobiales > Rhizobiaceae > JAURWE01. Next base: position 124,844 of record JAURWE010000058.1, on the reverse strand, counting down.
TTCGCCGAAGCTGCTCACTAAAGCGCATCTCGTGAAAACGGATCAACACATGCGCTTTAGGACTTAGTTTTATGCATGTCTTTATCCCAAAACCGCGCACACTTTTGGGAGACATGCATTACAAAACGGAAAGCTTAGACGCTTCTATTCGGAAATGATTTTGATCTTGTCGCCGGGCTTGACGCTTGCCGAACTCGGAAGGGCGTTGATCAGGCGTAGAAGGTCGAGCTTGCGATCGGTGCCCATCATACGGGCGGCGAGCGTTGCAATCGTGTCGCCGGGACGGACGATGACGATCTTGATCCGTAGCGGCTTCAGCGCCGTGATTTCAGCGGGTGTCATCTGACGGAACGACGCACGCAACGCGTTGGCCGTGAGCTCAAGCGCCGTCGAATTCTTTGGGACAGCCGTCAGGAACCGGTAGATCTGGCCTTCGATGCGGATAACCGTGACGTCGAAATCCCAGCGCTCGGCAGACGCCCGGGCGGTGGCTGCCTCAAGCCCATTGATCGTGATCGACTTGATCGTCTCCGGCTGCAGGCCGGTCACCCAGCCACTGGCAATATAATTGGTCAGCGTCTGCTTGCGCGGATCTGCGACGCCGTCAAAACGGATCGCCGTGTCACCGGGGCCTGTCGCCAGTACTGCCTCTGCCTTGTTGTCGATCTGGAATCCCGTGGGCACATCGAAGCGGATGCCGAGCTTGCCGTGCAGGAACGTCTGGCCGCGAACGTAGCCTTCCTGTGGACTGTCGCCATAGAGCAGACCATCGATGCCGGCGAGATAATAGTCGCGTCCCCGGTCGCCGCTGGTGTTTTCCGGGCCAAAGGCGCGGGCATGGCGGCGCGCCAGTTCGACACGCTGCGGCGCATTCGGGTGGCTCGATAAGAAGTCGAGGCTCTGGTCGGCATCCGGATCAACCGCCGAGAAGCGGCTATAGGCCGCCATGGAATCGAGGAAGCGGGCGGCGGCATAGGCGTCATAACCGGCCTCGCCCAGCATACGCACGCCGATGACGTCTGCCTGAAGCTCCTGATTTCGCGAGAAGGCTGCAAGCCGCAGCTTGCCCCGCGCTAAGGCCTGCTTGCCGGCGATGTCGCTCGACAGGACTTCGGCGACGACGCGGCTGGCAATCACTTCGGCCTCTTCGCGCTGCTGGCGCTCGATGCCGTGGTTGGCGGTGACGTGGGCCATTTCGTGCGAGAGGACGGCCGCGACTTCGGAGGCGTCATTGGCCAGGGCCAGGAGGCCGCGCGTCACATAGAGGTAGCCGCCGGGCAGAGCGAAGGCGTTGATGGCAGGGGAGTTCAGAATGGTGATGCGATAGGACTGGTTGGGATTCTCCGAAACGGCCGTCAGGGCGCCGGTGATGCGGGCAACCAGCCGCTCGGTGCGCGCGTCCTTGTATTCGCCGCCGTAGCTCGCAACGATGCGCGGGTGTTCCCGGGCGCCAAGCTGCGCGCGCGGGTCATTCTTCTGGACTTCGTCCACAATCTGCGGAGTCGTCGACGGGGCGACGGTCGGCTCGTAGGTCTGCTCCAGCAGGTTGCAGCTCGACAAAAGAACCGCCATGGACATCAGCACAAGAGGTCTCGCAACGCGGTTGAACGCGAAGGGCTTTGCGACCGCCGGAAGGGTGCCGTGGGGGCCGTTCATCTTTACCTTCTCTCCGGCATCTGTCGTCTGCACTGCGCCTGTATTCTTCGCCAATTGTCTAGCTGATTCAGGACGCAACTGCCTACCTGCTTGCTCATAAATAGTTGTGGCGTGGTTTCACCGCAACGTCGCTGCCGAGCGTCCGGGGAACCGGCGCGCCCATGGCCACCGGCTTTTACATAGGGCGGCGGTCAAATTGTGGCAGCCCCAGCCTGCCGGAATATGCTTTTACCGACCAAGAAAGATATTCACGGCCGGAATGTCATCTCTTCTCAAGAATTGCGCGACCGGGTCGTGCAGGATGATCCGGCCTGATTCCAGGAAGAGCACGCTGCCGGCCAGTGCTTCGACATCGCCCGGATTGTGGGTGATCATCAGGATCGTGGTGCCTTCGGATCTCTGTAATTCGGTGATCAGGTCGCGCATCTCGCCGCGCAGACCGGGATCGAGTGCGGCGAAGGGTTCGTCAAGCAGAAGAACGGATTTTCCGCGCACGAGCGCCCGGGCAAGGGCAACGCGCTGGCGTTCACCGCCGGAAAGGGTTGCCGGCAGGCGTTTTTCGAAGCCGGGAAGCCGCACCCGTTCGAGGGCATCGGCAATACGATCGCGCTCTGAGGATGAAAGGGTGAGTGACGGGCTGATTCCCAGTCCGATATTGGTGGCGATATCGAGGTGGGTGAAGAGGTTGTGATCCTGGAACACGATCGAAACCGGCCGTTCAGACGGATTGAGGCCGGACACATCGCCGCCTGCGATGGTGACGCTGCCCGAGACAGGCGTTTCGAAACCGGCAATGACATTGAAGAGGGTTGATTTTCCGGCGCCCGAAGGCCCCGCCACCGCAACAATGCTGCCACGTTCGATGGTGCAGTCGAAGACGAGTTCGGTTTTCCCGAAGCGGACGGTGGCGTCCTTCAGGATGATGTGCGCGGACGCGGGGTCAGTCATGGCCATATTCATCTGTCTCCCGTTTCTGCCACGTACCGAGGATTGTCAGAAGAAGGCAGATTGCGCCCAGCAGCAAGGCGATGCCGGCGGCGTCGGCCGTGCGATAGCTGCCCATGCGGCTATAGAGCAGCCATGGCAGGGTGACGATGTCCTGTGAGCCGAACAGGGCAACGGCACCGAGGTCGCCGAGAGAAAGAGCTGCGGCAAAGGAAAATGCCATCAGCAGTGGCCGTCGGAGGGCGGGCAGCTCGTTGATGCGCAGACGCTGAAACCCTGTGAGGCCAAGACTGACGGCCAGACGTCCGGTCTTTTGAACATGATCGGCATAGGCAGGTTGCAGCACGCGATACACGAAGGGCAGTGTCATCAGAACGTTGATCGCGACGATGATGAAAGGTGCAAACCTGCCGGTATCGCCAAGCGGCCGCAAGAGGAGAAACCAGCCCGAGCCAAGAACAACGGGTGGTACAAGCAGGACAAGCGATGTGCTCGCATGAATACCGCCACCAAGCGAGCGCGCTAACGGGCTGCGCACCTGCGATGCGGCTGCAGCATGCTCGCCACGAACCAGACAGGCGGTCGCCGTGACGCAGAGAGCCGCAGAGCCGAGTGCGATTGCGGCGCTGGTCAGAAGGGCCTGATGCAGGGCGCTGTCTGCCAGAAGTTTTCTGAAGTCGGCGGCCAGTCCGGAGACAAGGACGGCCAGCAGCGGCAGGCTGACGAAGATGGCGGCCAGGAGTATCAGGATGCCATCCAGTATCCTTCGATGGATTGCTCTGCCATCGAATCTCTCAATCCTGATGCCGCCAGGGCTTCCATCATCCAGCGCCTGCGGCAACAGACGGGCGACCAGCAGCAAAATACCGGTGATCCCGATCTGCAGAAACGAAAGGGCGATCGCCCGGGGCGGGTCGAAGTCGAAACGCATCGCCTGATAGATGGCGACTTCGATGGTCGTTGCGGCCGGTCCGCCGCCGAGCGTCAGCACCAGCGTGAAACTGGTGGCGCAGAGCATGAAGATGAGGCTGGCGATGCCGGGCAGCAGGCGGCGGATCACCGGCCATTCGACAAAGCGGAAAAGATCGGGCGACCGCATGCCGAGATTGGCTCCGAGCCGCCAGTATTCGCCCGGAATGCGCTCGAGCCCGGCAACGAGATAGCGCACTGCCAAGGGCAGGTTGAAGAAGACGTGGGCGATCAGAATGCCGGAGAGGCCATAGATCGATACGGGCTGGTTCAAGCCGAGCCAGGCGAGGCCGTCGTTGACCAGTCCTTGCCTGCCCCAGATGGTGATAATGCCGAGGGCGCCGACCAGCGCCGGCAGCCCGAGCGGCAGGGCCATCAGCCTGACGATCCAGACCCTGCCGGGAAAACGCGGTTGGCGGACCAAAGCCCGGGCAACGGGGATGGCCAGCAGCACCGAGAGCAGGGTCGAGAGCGCCGCCTGCAGGAGGGTGAAGCGAGCGACGCGCCAGATATATGCGTCAAACAGGCTGCTGCCTGCAGATGCCGGGGCGCCACCTGCCGTCAGCAGGGCGATTGCCGCCAAAGCGACAAACAACACGATGCCGCCGAAGCAGAGTGCCCCGGCAGACATGGCTGTACGACGCTCTGCGCTGGCGTATTGCATGCCGGTGTCAGTTCTTGCTCATGGCCGCGAGCCATTCATCGATCCAGGCCTTGCGGTTCCTGGCAACCTCTTCAGCCGGCATCAGGAATGTCTTGTCCGGAGAGACGAGCTTTCCGAAGGCTTCGGGCAGCGGCTGCGTCGTGGCGGCGACAGGCAGCATCCAGTTGGTTTCCGGAATGATCGACTGGAACTGGGGGCCGACCATGAAGGTCAGGAAGTCCTTTGCCAGCTGCGGGTCCTTGGCGGCCTTGGTCACGCCTGCCACTTCGATCTGGATATAATGGCCCTCCGAGAACTTTGCGGCCTGATAGCGGTCGGTGCTTTCGGCGATCATGTGATAGGCGGGCGATGTCGTATAGGACAGGACCATCGGCGCTTCGCCCTTGGTGAACAAGCCATAGGCTTCCGACCAGCCCGGCGTGACCGTCAGAATGCGGTTTTTCAGCTTGGCCCAGGCAGTCGGCGCTTCGTTACCATAGACGGACTTGACCCAGAGCAGCAGGCCGAGGCCTGGCGTCGATGTGCGCGGGTCTTCGATGACGAGCTTCTGCGATGGGTCGCCATCGACCAGATCCTTGAGGCTCCTTGGCGGTTCCATCAATGTCTTGGTGTCGTAGACGATGGCGAAGTGGCCATAGTCGTAAGGCACAAACACATCATCCGAGAAACCCCCCGGGATCTTGACGCCCGACACGTCGATGCCGTGGGGCACGAACAGGCCGGTGGCCTTGGCTTCGGTGATGAGGTTGGTATCGAGGCCGAGAACCAGATCGGCCTTGGTGCCTTCACCTTCCAGCTTCAGGCGCGTCAGAAGCTCGACGCCGTCGGCAACGCCAACCCATTCAATGTCGCAGCCGCAGGTTTTCTCAAAGGCCTCGGCAACCTTGGCGCCGGGACCCCATTCGGTGACGAAGCTCTCATAGGTGTAGATCGTCAGTTTCTTGTCGGCCGCTGCGGCGGGAAGGACGCTGACTGCGAGCAGCGCCAGGCTGGCTGCAAAGGAGAATAGATATCGTGCGGGCATCAAGCGCCTCCTTCATGTTTTTCAAAAACGGGAATAGGGCGCTGATTGTGCCGTCTAATCCCTCCGCCGGTACAAACCGGATCAGGTTCCGCGGGTTGGCCTTTGCAAGCCTCTCAGCCGATACGTTCCGAAGAACGTGCGGCACCCCGTTAGAGCAGGAAGAGATTTAGACGTGGAGGAAATGCTTGGCAAGAGGGCGCCGGAACAGGTCCGGCGCCTTCGATGGTGAAATGCCTGAGGTTTTCCAGCCGCTTCAGCCGGCAGGCTTCTGCGGCAGACGGACAGATTTCAGGCTGATGGCTGCGATGAGCGCCATCAGGGCAAAGCCCATCGCCGTGAGGAACAGCGGCTGGAACGCAACTGTGTAATCCTCGGCCACCAGGTGGCGGGTCGCTTCCGGCAGCGTCGAGAGCACCAGCGGCGTCAGCGTCTCGATATCGGGCACGCCCGGTATCACGACCTTGCCATGGGCGAGCCCGGCGGCGATCGTTGCGCCATAAATCGAGATGGCGATGGAGGCGCCGGCCATGCGGGACAGCGTCACGGCCCCGGTTGCGGCGCCGACATCGGCGCGCGAGACGATGTTCTGCACGCCGACAACGGGAACCTGCTGGCCAAAGCCGATACCGATGCCATGGAGCGCCATGACGGCGCAGATGATGTAGATCGGCGTGCCCGGCTGGATCTGCGTGAAGATCAGCAAGGCGAGCGCCATCAGGCCAGCGCTGGTGATGGAGAAAGGCTTGTAGCGGCCTGTCCGCGAAATCAGCCGTCCTGCGGTCAGCGAACCGCAGACGATGCCGCCCGTCAGCATGACGAAGAGAAGGCCGGCGATGGACGGCGTCAGGCCCGTCGTCGTCTGCAGGAACAGGGCGAAATAGTTGACCATGCCAATGCCGATGGCGCCGCTTGCCAGCGAAATCACCAGCATCAGGCTGAAGGTCGGGTTGCGAAACAGGGTCAGCGGCACGATCGGTTCGGGTGCCTTGCGCTCGACGAAGACCCACGCGGCAGCAAGGAGGACGCCGGTCGAGAGGACGGCGAGGCTTCCGAGCGAAAACAGCGAGCCGAACAGTTCGGCACCATCGCCAAGAAGCACGACCGTGGTCACCGCGCCTGCCAGCAGAAGCGCGCCGGCATAGTCAATCTTCGGCTGGCGAATTGGCCGGCGGTAGGGCAGGAACATGAACAGGCCGATCAGCACGATGACGCCGATGGGAATGTTGATCAGGAAGATCGAGCGCCAGCCGAACAGGTCGCTCATGGTGCCGCCGAGAATGGGACCGACCGCGCCGGACGCCATTAGCACCAGGCTGGAATAGCTCTGGTACCGGGCCCGCTCGCGCGGTTCGAACAGGTCGGCATTGATGGAGAAGATCGACACCATGATGCCGCCGCCGCCGAGGCCCTGCAGCACGCGGGCGGCGATCAGCGTGTTCATGGAAATGGCCAAGCCGCAGGCGATCGACCCGAGCGTGAAGATCGTCACCGCCGTGATCATCACATATTTGCGGCCGAACAGGTCGCCGAGCTTGCCGTAGAGCGGCATCACCGCACAGGTGGCCAGAAGATAGGCCGATCCGATCCAGCCGAAGCGCTCCATCTCTCCGAATTCGCCAACGATGGTCGGCAGGGCCGTGGAAACGATCTGGTTGTCGAGCGTTGCCATGAACAGCGCCGTCATCAGAAAGCCGAAGAGCGTGAGCCGGAGCGCCGGGCTGGAAACCAGCGGCGCCGGGGTGACTTGCATGTCCATCATGAAGATTCCTGTTGTTTCGCGAATTTATGTGCTGTTAGCATGTAATTGTCAACAGCATGTTTGTGCGAAGCGCATATTTCTCTTTGTCAGGAACGCCGGCTTTGTTATAGTCCGGCCATGGAACATGCGATTTCGACAGATAAAGATCAGACAACGGATAACGGCCCGGAGGCGCATCGCGCCCTGATCAGCCAGTCCATGGGGCGCTGGCGGCTGCTGATCGGCCGGCGGGTGATTTCCCGCCTGGCAATCCGCAATGCCGCGCCGGGCCTGGAGATCACCCATCTCGATGTGCTGGATGCGGTCTGGCGGGCGCAACCCGAGGGCGAGGTGACCGTCGGGGCGATCGCCGAGTTCATGCGGATCGACGCATCGCGGGCGAGCCGCATCGTCGCCGACATGGTGGCGCGCGGGGCGTTGCAGCGGGAAGCGTCCCAGACCGACGCCCGGCGGATCATCGTCGTCATGACCAAGCTCGGCAATACGATCATGCAGGAGGTCAAGGCGGTGAAGCGCGGGTTAATCGAGAGCATTCTTGCCGGTTGGCCGGAAGACGATGTGGCGAGCTTCTCCGTTCTCTTCGACAGGTTTGTCACGTCGTTCGAAGAGGTCTATCAGGCCCGGGAGAAGGAAAATCCGCCCGGGACCGGAGCCTGAGCTACGCAGAAGCGCTCAAAAGCAGCAAATCGGCGGGAAGCTCTTTCCCTTCCGCCCCAGTTCGCGCTATGGCCTTGCGCCATGAACGAACGGGCTTTTGTGATATTGATGGGCGGCGCGCTGACGCCGACGGACCGCCTGACGGGCCATCTGGCGGGAGCACGCGTGATCGCCGCCGATGGCGGTATGCGGCATGCCAAAGCGCTCGGTCTGACGCCGGAACTCTGGGTCGGGGATTTCGATTCCACACCGCAGTCGCTGATCGACGAATGGCCTGAGGTCGTGCGCGAGCCCTATCCGCCTGCCAAGAACGATACGGATGGCGAGATTGCGGTTGCCGGTGCGCTCGAGCGCGGGGCGCAAAAGCTCATTCTAGCCGGTGCTCTCGGCGGTGACCGCAGCGACCATGCCTTCATGCACCTGCTCTATGCCGCCAAACTCGCTGAAGACGGGTTCGATGTGCTGCTGACGTCAGGCGAGGAGGAGGCCTATCCGCTTTTGCCTGGTACGAAAGAGATCGACCTGCCCAAGGGCAGCCTGTTTTCGATCCTCGGCCTCGACACGTTGACAGGCCTCTCGATTTTTGGCGCCCGCTATCCGTTGTCGGACTTCCATTTGCCGTTCGGTTCCTCGCGCACCATTTCCAATGTTGCGGAAGGCACTGTCCGCCTTACCCTTTCCTCCGGCCGGGCGCTCATCCTTGCCCGTCCTCAAGACCTTTCGGGAGCCTGATCCTTGGCGCCGCCTATTCTGAAACTCGACGATATCTTTCTTTCCTTCGGCGGCACGCCGCTGTTGGCCGGTGCGAACCTGCAGGTGGAGCCTGGCGACAAGATCTGCCTGGTCGGCCGTAATGGCTCGGGCAAATCGACCCTGATGAAAATGGCGGCCGGCCTCGCCGAGCCGCATTCCGGCGAGATTTTCCGGCATCCGTCGTCGACCATCCGCTACCTGCATCAGGCCCCGGATTTCGACCGCTACACAACGGTGCAGGCCTATGCGGAGGCCGGTCTAGGCCCGAGCGACGATCCGTACCGGGTGGCCTATCTGCTCGAACACCTGGGACTCTCCGGGCACGAAGATCCGGCGCAGCTTTCCGGTGGCGAGGCGCGGCGTGCGGCGCTTGCCCGTGTTATGGCGCCTGAGCCCGACATCCTGCTGCTCGACGAGCCAACCAACCATCTCGATCTGCCGACGATCGAATGGCTGGAAGGCGAACTCCTGAAAACCCGCAGCGCTCTGGTCCTGATTTCGCACGACAGGCGCTTTCTGGAGCGGGTTTCCACCGCCACCGTCTGGCTCGATCGCGGCCAGTCGAAGCGGCTTGATCGCGGCTTTGCGCATTTCGAGGCCTGGCGGGACAAGGTTCTGGAAGAAGAAGAGCTGGAACAGCACAAGCTTGGCAAGGAAATCGAGCGCGAGGAACACTGGCTGCGCTACGGCGTCACCGCCCGGCGCAAGCGCAATATGCGGCGTCTCGGTGCGCTGCAGGACCTGCGCGCCAAACATCGCGGCCACAACGGGCCGCAGGGTTCCGTTCAGGCGACGGCGTCCGACGCGCGGGAATCCGGCAAGCTGGTCATCGAGGCCGACAAGATTACCAAGAGCTATGGCGACCGCACCATTGTTGCGCCGTTCTCGATCCGTGTTCACCGGGGCGACTGCATCGGGTTCGTCGGTCCGAATGGTGCCGGCAAGACGACACTCCTGAAGATGCTGACCGGGCAGATCACGCCGGACGAGGGCACCGTCAAGCTCGGCACCAATCTGGAAATCGCCACGCTCGACCAGCGCCGCGAAGATCTCAATCTTGACGACACGCTCGCACATTATCTGACCGACGGGCGCGGCGAGAACCTGATCGTCAATGGCGAGCAGCGGCACGTCACGGGTTACATGAAGGAATTCCTGTTTCAGCCGGAGCAGGCGCGCACGCCGATCAAGAACCTGTCGGGTGGCGAACGCGCCCGGCTGATGCTCGCCCGCATTCTGTCGCGGCCGACCAATCTTCTGATCCTCGACGAGCCGACCAACGATCTCGACATCGAGACGCTAGACCTGCTGCAGGAAATCGTCGCCGGATTTTCCGGTACGGTCATCCTCGTCAGCCATGACCGCGACTTCCTCGATCGCACGGTGACCTCAACCATCGCACCGGCCATTCCCGATGCGCCGGACGGGCGCTGGATCGAATATGCCGGCGGCTATTCGGACATGATGGTGCAGCGCAAGGGCGCGCTGGACGAAAAGAGGCGCGCCGACAAGGCGGAGAAATCCCGTACCAGTGAATCAGGCGCGTCCAACGAAACAAAAAACAAGGTCAAGCTGTCGTTCAAGCAGAAATTCGCGCTCGAAAACCTGCCGAAGGATATGGCCAAGATTGAGGCCGACATCGCCAAGCGCGAGGCGACGATGGGCGATCCCAAATTCTTCGCCAAGGATCCGGGTGGTTTTTCCAAGCTTGCCGCAGAACTTGAAAAACTGCGGGCTTCGCTGAATAGGATGGAAGAGGAGTGGCTGGAACTCGAAATGCTGCGGGAAGAACTTGAAGGTTGAGGACGGACAAGGTGCTGAAATTGACCTTAAAAACGCTGAGGAAAGTCGCTATATATCTGGAACAGAAGGAACAGACATGGCCCGAATGAACCAGACCGACGATTGGGGAGAGCGTCACGCACCGACCCTCAATACGTTTGAATCGCTTGCCATCGAGGCCTACGGTCACCTGCCGGATGAATTCCGCGCGCTTGCGACCAACCTGACGATCCATATCGAGGATTTCCCGGACGAGGAAATTTTTGACGACATGGCACTCGAAACGCCGTTCGATCTCCTCGGCCTGTTCGAGGGGCGCGGGCTTGGCGAACGCTTTACCGTCGAAACCGGCGAAATGCCGAACCGGATCACGCTCTATCGCCGCCCGATCATCGATTACTGGGCCGAAAATGAAGAGACGTTGGGCGATATCATCACCCATGTGCTCATTCACGAGATCGGCCACCATTTCGGGCTCAGCGACGACGATATGGAGCGGATCGAAGCCGGCGTGGAGCATGTCGAGGGCTGACACCCTCGCTGTATTTCAATGTTCCGAGAGCTTGGTGTCCGGCGTATATTCCTTGCCGGGAACGTCCTTGATCACGGCCTGGCCGCAATGCATCGTGCCGTTCATGGAATCGAAGGCATAGGTGGGTGAGCCGTGCAGTTCCCAGCCCTTGTTGAGCGCCGCCGTCACCTTATGACAGAAGCTGGCATCGTCCGGGGCGGTTAGGAAGCGGTAAAGTTTCAAGGTCATGCCTTTCTTTGCGATATGGAGGCAGCTTTGGCTGTCAACCGCAGCGCCTGATCGAGATGCAGGCGCTCTATCATCTGCCCATCGACACTGATAACGCCTTTGTTGGTATTTTCGGGGCGGGCGAAAGCCTCGATCACCTGCGTGGCCTGCACCACCGCCTCGGCACTGACGCCGAAATGGAGATTGGCGCTGCCGATCTGGCCGGGGTGGATCAGCATCTTGCCGTCAAAACCCATGTCGCGACCTTGCTCGCACTCCGCATCGAAACCGGTGTCGTCGCTGAAATCGTTGAAGACGGCATCGATCGCATCCAGTCCGCAGGAGCGGGCGGCGAGCAGGACCTGCATCAGCCAGGGAATGCAGTAGGCCCGGCCCGGCCGGGCGGCGAGGCCGGTTTCCTTGCGCAGATCGTTGAGGCCGACCACAAAACAGTCAAGCCGCCCGCCGCGCGTACGTCCCGCCTCGGCGATGGCTGCAGCGTTGAGCACGCCGCGCGGTGTCTCGATCATCGCCCAGATCCGCAGCCTTTCCGGCGCATCATTTTCGAACAACCAGTCCGCAACGTCCTGAATATCCTGCGGGCTTTCGACCTTCGGAAGAAGCACGGCATCGGGGTTGCAGGCAAGCACAGCTTCAAGGTCGGCCTGCCCGACGTCCGTAGTGAGCGGGTTGATGCGGATGATCCGTTCGAAAGCCGGAGCCGGTTGCCCGGCAAACAGATCGACCAGTGCTTTCCGGGCGCTGTTCTTGTCGTCGTGGAGAACGGCGTCCTCGAGATCATAGATCACCGCGTCGCAATCGAGCGCGGGTGCTTTTGCCAGCGCCCGGCCATTGCTGGCTGGCACGCACAGAACAGAACGCCGGATATGAAAGGGGTGATGATCTCGAAGCGATGTCATGGGCGACTCTTGCCCCGAATTCCCATGGTCCGCAAGTGCGCTTGCACGTCTGTTTCCGCATTGCTGAGGGCCCATCTTGTAGCGGCGGCGGAGCACACCTACATCAAGGTCAACGAAAGGTCTCTCATCATGCAAAGCATCCGTTCCGTCATCTTCACTGCCGCCGGCATCGCCCTTGCCGTGGCAGGCTTCGTGTTCGCCGCGTCGCTGGGGCTGGCGCTTGCGGGCGTCCTTGCCGTACTGATGGTCGGCAGCTCTCTTGCGGCCAGGTTTTCGCCGCGCCCCGTGCACGCAACGGTCCATGGCGAGGCCCGGCCCAGTGGCCGCGACATGCGCGTCTGGAATGACGGACGCGGCACGATCATCGATATGTGAGCGGATCGATTCCGCTCCATTCGGGAGGTTAAAGCCCGGGATGCCGGTTCTGCGGGGTTCCGGCACAAGATTTCCCTTCAATTTTGCGGTAAAGTGCTCTAAACGCTGGCGCAGAATTGCTACGATCCACCAAGGGCCGAAATCATGGACAAGTTCGTCAAGCTCACCGGCGTTGCCGCTCCCCTGCCTGTCGTCAACATCGACACGGATATGATCATTCCGAAGGATTACCTGAAGACGATCAAGCGCACCGGTCTCGGCGTCGGTCTTTTTGCCGAAGCACGCTATTTCGAGGATGGTTCGGTCAACCCGGATTTCGTTCTGAACAAGCCGGCCTATGCCAATGCCAAGATCCTCGTCGCTGGAGACAATTTCGGCTGTGGCTCGTCGCGCGAGCATGCGCCTTGGGCCCTGCTCGATTTCGGCATTCGCTGCGTCATATCGACCAGCTTCGCCGACATTTTCTACAACAACTGTTTCAAGAACGGCATCCTGCCGATCGTCGTCAGCCAGGCTGATCTCGACAAGCTGATGGACGATGCCAGCCGCGGTTCGAATGCGGTTCTGTCGGTCGATCTGGAATCGCAGGAAATTACGGGGCCTGACGGGGGCCGCATCACGTTTGAAATCGACGCCTTCAAGCGCCATTGCCTGCTGAACGGTCTCGACGATATTGGTCTGACGCTCGAAAAGGCGGCCAGCATCGATACATTTGAAAAGCAGAACAGCCAGTCGCGCCCCTGGGCCTGAGTGCCTGTTCAACCGGCCGGGGTTTCATGAAGCCGTTTTTGCCCAAGCGTTTCGAGATGATGGCGTTCAGCCTGATGCTATCAGGCATGATGTCGTTCATCGTGTCGGGACTGGCGACGGCTCTGTCGATCGGCATGCCCAGTGATTTCGTCTTTCACTGGGTGAAAGCATGGCTGCCCTCCTGGGGCATCGCCTTTCCGGCGGTGCTGATCGTCGCGCCGCTGGTCCGGCGTATTCTTTCCAAAATCATCATCGTGCCATGACAGGCAAACGCCGGCTGATCTCTTCGGATTCGCCCTTTGAAAAGACGGCGGGCTATTCACGGGCCGTGGTTCAGGGCGACTGGTGTTTCGTCTCCAGCACCACCGGCTACGACTACACAACGATGGTTATGCCGGAGACGGTGGAAGAGCAGACGCGCAATTGCATGGCGACGATCTCCGCCGTGCTGACGGAGGCGGGGTTCTCCATCGCTGACACCGTCAGGGCGCATTATTACGTCACCGATGCGACCTTTGCGGACCGCGTCTTCCCGATCCTCGGCGAGACATTCGGCACGATCCGCCCGGCTGCGACGATGATCGTCTGCGATCTTATCCGCCCGGAGATGCTGATCGAGATCGAGGTCACGGCATTCCGGGGCTAGGCTCCCGCAAGGTGCAGGCGCCTTCCCAAGATGGCCCGATTGATTCTCGCCGCAACTGCCGCTATTGAGTTGATCGTGGTGATTTGGCCGGCCGGCTTGCAGCCACGTTAAAAAAATCGCTAAAGGGCCGTGCGTCACGGCCGGTCGCGATTCTTTTTTCGCCGCCGGTTTTGTTTTTTAAACGAGTGACACGATGCCCATCAAGATTCCCGATACGCTGCCCGCTTTCGAAACCCTCGTGCATGAGGGCGTGCGGGTCATGACGGAAACGGCTGCTATCCGGCAGGATATCCGCCCGTTGCAGATCGGGCTCCTCAATCTCATGCCGAACAAGGTCAAGACGGAGATCCAGATGGCGCGCCTTGTTGGCGCTTCGCCACTGCAGGTCGAGTTTTCGCTGGTGCGCGTCGGCGGCCACAAGGCCAAGAACACGTCGGAAGATCACCTGCTCGCCTTCTACGACACCTGGGACGAGATCAAGCACCGCAAGTTCGACGGCTTCATCATCACCGGCGCGCCCATCGAGACGCTGGATTACGAGGACGTCACCTATTGGGACGAGATGAAGCAGATTCTCGACTGGACGACGACGAACGTCCACTCGACGATGAATGTTTGCTGGGGCGCGATGGCGGCTGCCTATCATTTCCACGGCGTGCCGAAATATACGCTGAAGGAAAAAGCCTTCGGTATCTACCGGCACAGGAACCTTAGCCCGTCGTCGGTCTATCTCAACGGATTTTCGGATGATTTCGAAGTGCCGGTTTCGCGCTGGACCGAGGTGCGCCGGGCCGATGTGGAGAAGATCCCCGATCTCGAAATCCTGATGGAGTCGAGCGAGATGGGAGTTTGCCTGCTGCACGAGAAGAAGGGCAACCGTCTCTACATCTTCAATCACGTCGAGTATGATTCCACGTCCCTGTCAGACGAATATTTCCGCGACGTCAATGCGGGCGTGCCGATCAAGCAGCCGCACAACTACTTTCCGCACAATGACACGGCGCTGGCACCGAAAAACCGCTGGCGCAGCCATGCGCATCTGTTCTTCGGCAACTGGATCAACGAAATGTACCAGACGACGCCCTACAGCCCGGAAGATATCGGATCGGGCCGGTAAATATGGCTGTTTTAGAGATCAGGCCGATCGAAGCGGGCGACGAAGCCGAATGGCGCCGACTGTGGACGGCCTATCTGGCGTTTTATGAAACCGTCCTGCCGGAAACGATGTTCGCCACGACTTTTTCCCGGCTGCTGTCGAACGGTGGGCAGGAGTTTCATGGTCTGCTGGCGGTGCGCGACGGGCATCCCGTCGGCCTTGCGCATTATGTCTTTCACCGCTCCTGCTGGCATGATGGCTACGTCTGTTACCTGCAGGATCTGTATGCGGACCCGGATGTGCGCGGCAGAGGCGTCGGCAGGGCGCTGATCGAGGCTGTATACGCCCGGGCTGGCGCGGCCGGATCGCCCGAGGTCTATTGGATGACACAAGAGTTCAACGCAACGGCGCGCAAGCTTTACGACCGTATTGCCGACAAGACGCCTTTCGTCATCTATCAGAAGACGCTCTGACGGCAGGTGGTTTGCAGCCGGGCGATCAGGCTGTTACCGTGAGAATCGTAACCGGTTAATTGTATGACTTAATGGTTGCCTGCTGGCGGGAAATGGAGCAGGTTCCGCGCCGTAGCATTGCCGGAGGAGCAGGTCTTGAGTGCAGAAAACAGCGTATTCGGCCATATGCCGGCCGGTGATCCCGTTCAGCGGGTGACGCTCAAGGGCGGTGGTCTGACGGCCCATGTCCTGACCTGGGGAACTGTCATCCAGGATCTGCGGCTGGAAGGCCACTCGGCCCCGCTGGTCCTCGGCTTCGAAACGTTCGAGAATTACCTGGAACATTCTCCCTATTTCGGGGCGACGCCGGGCCGCAATGCCAACCGCATTGGCGATGGCCGCTTTGCGATTGACGGTAAATCCTATCAACTCGAATGCAACGAAAACGGCGTCACCCATCTGCATGGCGGCAGCGATGGCCTTGCCAAGCGTAACTGGCAGATCGTCGCGCAGAGCGGCGACAGCCTGGTGCTGCAGATCGTCGATCCCGACGGCCGGGCCGGCTATCCAGGCAATTGCACCACCACTTGCACCTACCGGCTGCACGGCGACGGTGTTCTGACGGTGACTTATGAATCGACAGCCGACCAGCCGACGATCTGCAACGTCTGTCAGCACAGCTACTTCAATCTCGATGGCGGGGCGGATGCGCTGGATCATGACATCATGATCGGGGCGGATCATTATCTGCCGACCAATGGGCGGCAGGTGCCGACCGGCGAGGTCGCAGCGGTCGACGGAACCGTCTTCGACCTGCGCGACATGTCTCCGATGCGCCGTCAGGTGGAAGGCGACAAGATCGGCTATGATCACAATTTCTGCCTGTCGAACGCACGCATGGCCAAACGCGCCGTGGTGCTGGTTCGCAGCTTGCACTCCGGTGTCTCGATGGAAGTCCGGACAACGGAACCGGGCGTCCAGTTCTATTCGGGCTTCAAAATGGACATTCCGGTTCCTGGCCTCGAAGGCCGCATATACGGCCCGTTCGGAGGGTTCTGCCTGGAAACCCAGGGCTGGCCGGATGCGGTCAACCATGCAAACTTCCCCAATGGCGTCTTGCGGCCGGGCGAGGTTCTCAAGCAGGAAACCGACTATCAGTTTACCCGGTCCTAGAGCCGTTCATCTGCAGAGCTGAATGGTTGAAAGCGCGCCTCCTGTCGGGGCATGCGGAGGCATTCGCATGGCATGCGGAGTGGGCTGAATGCGGAGGCTGGACGGAGGCGGGCGGTCATTTCGAGAGGCCGATTGCAAAAGAAATCCGCCGTCTGGCGGTTTCGGCATCTTCAACACGTCTTTGGGAGAAATTGGAGCGGGTGAGGCGATTCGAACGCCCGACCCCAACCTTGGCAAGGTTGTGCTCTACCCCTGAGCTACACCCGCTCATCATCCTCGGTCCGGGGTAAAGGCTGACCAAGGGCGCCGCAGACAACTTGCTGCGACGGGCGCTATATGGCCCAAGCCCTTTTTAAATGCAACAGGGAAATGACCAAGGGCCGAAGAAATATTGCCCGTGTTTTCGAAATCCCTTGGGGCTCCGGGGTTTTCCGCCACGTCGCCTCGATCAAATATTGCGCTCTTGCGGTGTTGGCCGTAATCAGAAGGCGGATTGAGACGCGTCGGACTGATGGAGAGTGCGCATGACCGGTACCGTGCCGAAAACGGCTGAAGATCTGTTTGGTTTCCTTGATGATCTCGGCATCGCGCACTCGACGAAGACACATGCGCCGGTGTTCACGGTGGCCGAATCGGTGGCGCTCCGGGATGAAATACCAGGCGGTCATACGAAGAACCTGTTCGTGAAGGACAAGAAGGACAACTATTTCCTTCTGACCGTCGAGGAGCACGCGGTCGTCGACCTGAAAACCATTCACACGCTCATCGGCGCTGCCAGCAAGGTTTCGTTCGGCCGGCCTGAAAAGCTGATGGAATATCTCGGTGTTATCCCGGGCGCCGTCACGCCTTTCGGCGTCATCAATGATACGGCCCAGAATGTCAGCATCTTTCTCGACGAAGACCTGATGCGCAACGAGATCGTCAACGCGCATCCATTGTCCAACGATGCGACGACCTCGATCGCGTCCAGCGATCTGATCCGGTTCATCGAGGCGACGGGGCATACGCCGACCGTCTTGAAAGTGACCGCCTGAACCACGATCTACCGGCTTTCAACCGGTTTCCGGAAAAGAACGTTTGGCGGCGGTGCCGCAGGAGCAGATCAGATGACCGACAATCCCTATGCCTCGTCTTATGGAAACCAGATGACTGGTGCTGCCAGCTACGGCGGCAATGCCGTGCCCGCTACGCCGCCTGCCGGTCTGGTGAAGGACACGACCACGGCCGGGTTCACCCGCGACGTGCTGGAGGAATCCCGTCAGCAGCCCGTTCTTGTCGATTTCTGGGCACCGTGGTGCGGTCCGTGCAAGCAGTTGACGCCGATCATCGAAAAGGCGGTCAACGAGGCCGGCGGGCGCGTCAAGCTGGTGAAGATGAACATCGACGACCATCCTTCCATTGCCGGGCAACTCGGCGTGCAGTCCATTCCTGCCGTCATCGCTTTTGTCGGTGGGCGGCCGGTGGATGGTTTCATGGGCGCCGTGCCGGAAAGCCAGATCCGGCAGTTCATCGACAAGATCGCCGGTCCTGCCATCGACCAGGGGCAGGCTGAAATCGAGGCGGTGCTGCTTGAGGCGAAGAGCTTTCTCGACGAGGGCGACATCGAGAATGCAGGCAGCCTTTATGGCGCCGTGCTGCAGGCCGAGCCGGAGAATGCGGCCGCGCTTGCCGGAATTTCGGACTGCCTTATTGCCACGGGGCGCCCTGACGAGGCTCGGGAGGTGCTGAGCGGCCTATCGGAAGACCTGCTGAAGGACGCCGGAGTCGCCGCAATCCTCAAAAAGCTCGATCAGATTGACGAAGCCCGCAAGCTCGGCGATCCGGCGCTGCTGGAGCGCCAGCTGGCGGCCAATCCTGATGATCACGAGGCGCGGCTGAACCTTGCCAAGATCCGCAATGTCGAGGGCGACCGGACGGCTGCTGCCGACCACCTGCTGACGATCATGAAGCGCGACCGCGCGTTTCAGGATGACGGCGCCCGCCGCGAGCTGCTGCAGTTCTTCGATGTCTGGGGTGCTATGGATCCGGCGACGCTTGCGGCACGGCGCAAGCTGTCGTCAATTCTCTTCTCCTGACCAATCGACACGATTTCTGTCTTGAGATTTGTCTGCTGCGCACCATGTCTATGAGAGTGCCGGGCCGGTGGGATTTGTACCCCAGGCCCGCCGGATTGGACAGGACGTCAACAGAATGCAGGTGGGAAACGCGCGATATCTGAAGACCGGCGACTTGCCGGAAACGCTTGCCGTTTTTCCGCTGGCCGGTGCGCTTCTGCTGCCCGGATCGCAGCTTCCTCTGAACGTTTTTGAACCCCGCTATCTTTCTTTGTTTGACGATGCGCTGGCGGGCCAGCGTCTGATCGGGATCGTGCAGCCATCTTTCGCCGAGCAGCGCGACGAGGCCGGCAATGCGCCGGTGCCCGCGCTCTGCCAGGTCGGCTGCATCGGCCGCATCACGTCGTTCACGGAGACAGGCGACGGCCGTTATGTGATTTCGCTCACCGGCGTCTGCCGCTTCCGGCTGCTCAACGAAGTGACCGATCACAGAGCTTATCGCAGCTTCAAAATTGCGCCGTTCACGGCCGATCTCAGTCCCGGCGACGATGAGAGCCATGTCGACCGGCAGGCGCTTCTGGCGGCTTTCAAGGCCTATCTCGATGCCAACAAGCTGGAGGCCGACTGGGAAAGTGTCGAGCGCGCCAGCAATACGACGCTTGTCAATTCGATGGCGATGATGTCACCCTATGGCCCGGCGGAGAAACAGGCGCTGCTCGAGGCGCCGGATCTGAAGACGCGGGCGGAGACGCTGATTGCCATTACCGAGATCGTGCTCGCGCGCACGTTCGGCGACATCGGCACGGTGCTTCAGTAGAAAGTTGGACAATGGAACTGAAAACAAGCCGCGTCGATCCGAAATTGCTCGATCTGCTTGTCTGCCCGCTGACCAAGGGGCGGCTGAAGTACCTGCCCGACGACAACGAGCTTATTTCGGAAAAGGCGCGGCTCGCCTATCCCATCCGGGATGGCATTCCGATCATGCTGATATCAGAGGCGCGTAAGATCGAGGATTGATCAGGCGCGTTCAAATCGTGTGGCCGGACAGCATTTTCGGCGCATCGCCCGACAATCCCGACGCCTGCTTGATGAAGAACGATTTCAATGATGGCAGCCGGTCGACGATGCCGAGGCCGATATCGCGCGCTACGCGGATCGGCGTGATGTCGTTGGAAAACAACCGGTTGAGGATGTCGGTCGTCAGTCCCATGCGGAACGTGTCGAACCGGCGCCAGCTCTGATAGCGCTCGAGCACCGCAAGTGAGCCGATATCGAGACCCAGCCGATCGGCATCGACGATGGTTTCGGCGAGCGCTGCCACGTCCTTGAAGCCGAGGTTGAGGCCCTGTCCGGAAATCGGATGAATGCCGTGGGCGGCGTCGCCTGCGAGCGCAAAGCGCGGGGCAATGAAATCGCGCGCCAGGGTCAGCCCCAGCGGAAAGGCACGGCGTCCGCCGACCACTTTCAGCGTGCCGAGCTTGTGGCCGAAACGGCGTTCCAGTTCTTCCTCGAATATCAGATCGTCGCTGGCAATCAGCCGGTCGGCGTCAGCAGTGCGTTCCGTCCAGACCAGCGAGGAGCGGTTGTTCTTCAGTGGCAGCGTGGCGAACGGGCCTGCGGGCAGGAAATGCTCCTCTGCGGTGCCTTCGTGCGGGCGTTCGTGCTCCACCGTGGTGACGATGCCGGACTGGCCATAGTCGAACTCGACGGTTTTGATACCCGCCGCATCGCGCAGCTTCGAGCGCACGCCATCGCAGGCGACGAGCAGTTTGGCATCGATGCTGCTGCCTCCGGAAAGCGCGATGTTGACGCCATGATCGGTTGCCGTGAAACCTTCGGCAACGGTGCGCTGGCGAACGTCGACGCCGAGGTCTTGGCAGGCCTTGCGCAGAGTGCCGACCAGAGCAAGGTTCGGTACCATATGGGCAAAGGGCTCGCCCGCTTCGCCCGCGCCCTCGAAGGTCAGGAAGACCGGGCGCACGGGATCGCTGGTTTTGGAATCGGTGATGATCATGCGCTCGATCGGCTGGGCTTCCGGCAGGATATCCTGCCAGATGCCGATGACGTCGAGCATGCGGGAGGCAGCGGCCGCGATCGCCGAAGCGCGCTCATCCTTCTTCCAGGCGTCGTCAGGCGCACCGTCGATGACGGTTACGGCCAGATGCGGTGCGGCCTTCTTCACCGATACGGCGAGCGAAAGGCCCACATAGCCACCACCGGCAACCAGAATGTCGATCATTGTCTCTCCCGCCGGCCTTGAGCATTCAACCCCATCTCTATAGATCAATTACCGCAATCTTCCTACCTTGGAGGTCAAAGTCGAAATGTCGCGCCCGGACGAAAACAGCTCTGCCATGGAGACGTTGCTCGCAACACTCGATCTCGAAAAGCTCGAGGAAAACCTGTTTCGCGGCCAGAGCCCGCAGGTGGGCTGGCAGCGGGTTTTCGGCGGGCAGGTGATCGGCCAGGCGCTGGTGGCGGCGCAGCGCACCGTCGATGAAGGCCGCTATGTGCATTCGCTGCATGCCTATTTCATGCGTCCCGGCGATCCTGCAGTTCCGATCATCTACGATGTCGACCGCATTCGTGATGGCTCCAGTTTTGCCACGCGCCGGGTGGTGGCCATCCAGCATGGCAAGGCGATCTTTTCGCTTTCGGCCTCGTTTCAATATGATGAGGACGGGTTCGAGCATCAGGTGCCGATGCCGGAAATTGCCGGGCCGGAAACGCTGCTGGGCGAGCAGGAGATCAAGGAGAAATTCCTGGCCGGCGCTCCGGAGAACGTGCGCAAATATTGGGAGCGTCCGCGGCCGATCGAGATCAGGCCCGTGTCGCTGAAACACTATTTTTCCCGCGAGAAGCTGGAGCCGGCACAGAATGTCTGGGTCCGGGCGACCGGGCCCGTGCCGGATGACCGGCACCTGCAAGCCGCAGTTCTTGCTTACCTTTCGGACATGACGCTGCTCGATACATCGCTTTATGCGCATGGCACGTCGATCTTTGACCGCAATCTGCAGGTCGCCAGCCTCGATCACTCGATGTGGTTCCACCGGCCGTTCAAGCTCGACGACTGGATTCTCTATACGCAGGACAGTCCTAGCGCGTCGGGCGCTCGTGGAATGACGCGCGGTAGTCTTTTTGATCGCTCCGGTGTTCTGATTGCGTCGGTCGCTCAGGAGGGACTGATTCGTAAAAAGGCATCTGAGTGATATTTGTGCAAAAATTTGTTTTTGCCTATTTTTTAGACTTTTAAATTGACGATTTTTTTACCTTTTCCGGCCCATCCCCGTGAAAATGTGACTTTTCCATGACTTTTCAAGATTTTGACCGTCGCAATTGAATCTGGCACGCCCCTTGAATGTAGATAGCCGACCGGCCGACATTTTTGGTCCTCCGGCAATGAAAAACGGCCGCAAACGCCGCAGACGAACACAAGGATGGGAAGCCAGATGAAAATTGTGATGGCCATTATCAAGCCGTTCAAGCTGGATGAGGTTCGTGAAGCCCTCACGGCTGTTGGTATTCAGGGCCTGACCGTAACCGAGGTCAAGGGTTACGGGCGCCAAAAGGGACACACGGAAATCTATCGCGGCACGGAATACGCCGTCAGCTTTTTGCCGAAGCTGAAAATCGAGATCGCAGTGGCCTCCGATATCGTCGATAAAACCGTCGAAGCCATCGCTGCAGCCGCAAAGACCGGCCAGATCGGCGACGGCAAGATCTTCGTCTACTCGATCGATCATGCCGTGCGCATCCGCACCGGCGAAACCAATTCTGAAGCGCTGTAACAACGGCCATGAGGGAGCTTTACTCAATGTCATCATTCAAATTTTCAACAACTCTCGGGCGCTTGGGCGTTGCTGCGGCCGCCGTGCTTGCACCGGTCGTTGCTTTCGCCCAGGAAGCCGCACCGGCAGCGGCCGAAGCGGTCGCTGCTGCTCCAGCCATGACAGTCGACAAGGGTGACACCACCTGGATGCTGCTGTCGACCATCCTCGTGCTTCTCATGACCGTTCCCGGCCTCGCGCTGTTCTACGGCGGCCTGATGCGCACCAAGAACATGCTGTCGGTCCTGATGCAGGTTCTGATGATCGCGGCTGTCGCCATGATCGTCTGGGTGACCTACGGCTACTCGCTGGCGTTCACCGACGGCGGTTCGCTGAACAGCTTCGTCGGCGGCTTCTCGAAAATGTTCCTGTCCGGCGTCGATGTGACGACGGTTGCAGAAAGCTTCTCGAAGGGCGTTGCCATTCCCGAGCTGGTTTTCGTCTGCTTCCAGATGACCTTCGCAGCCATCACGCCCGGCCTTATCATCGGCGCCTTTGCCGAACGCGTGAAATTCTCGGCCGTGATCCTGTTCACCATTCTGTGGCTGACCTTCATCTACTTCCCGATGGCCCACATGGTTTGGTTCTGGGGTGGTCCGAGCGCATTTGACGGCCCGACCGGCCTCATCTTCGGCTTCGGCGCGATCGACTTTGCCGGCGGCACCGTCGTTCACATCAACGCTGGTATCGCGGGCCTCGTCGGCGCGATCATGATCGGCAAGCGCACAGGCTTCGGCAAGGACATGATGGCTCCGCATTCGATGACGATGACCATGATCGGCGCATCGCTTCTCTGGGTCGGCTGGTTCGGCTTCAACGCTGGCTCCAACCTCGAAGCCAACGCCTATGCCGTGCTTGCCATGATCAATACCTTCGTTGCCACTGCAGCGGCGATCATTGCCTGGTCGCTCGTCGAAACCTTCACCCGTGGCAAGGCCTCCATGCTCGGTGCTGCCTCCGGTGCGGTTGCCGGTCTGGTTGTCATCACGCCGGCTGCCGGTTTCGTCGGCCCGATGGGCGCCATCGTCATGGGTCTTGTCGCCTCGCCGGTCTGCTACTTCTTCGTCTCCACGGTGAAGAACAAGTTCGGCTATGACGACACGGCAGACGTCTTCGGCGTGCATTGCGTCGGCGGCATCATCGGTGCTCTCCTGACCGGTGTCTTCGTCAACCCGGCTCTGGGTGGCGCAGGTATCGTCGATTACTCGACAGCCGATTTCGCTGCTGGTTATGCTGGTACGGTCACGCAGGTCTGGGCTCAGGCCAAGGGCGTCATCGTCACCCTGCTGTGGTCGGGCATTGGTTCTGCCATCCTGTACAAGATCGTCGACCTCATCGTCGGCCTGCGTGTACCGGTCGAAGCCGAACGCGAAGGTCTCGACCTGTCGTCGCACGGCGAAGCAGCTTACCACTCCTAAGACGTTGCGGGGCAGCGTTGAGGCTGCCCCCAACCTTCTCCTTCTCCCGCCGTGGTCCTGCCTTGGCAGGCTGCGCTTGGCCCGGACCCTAGTCCGGGCCTTTTCTTTTGGGCCTCAGCGCAAATATAGTGGCCGCTAGCCGCCTCCGCTCCGCCATGGTTAATGTGGCGTTAACCCCCTTACGTTTAGTTTGCTGCCAATGGCGCGCAATGCGCCGTTCGAGGTTGTCGAAAACAGGCGAGCAGCGGAACATGAGCAGAAGCAATCCGGCAGCGATTGACGGCCGTTCAAACGGATTCGTGTTGTCCACGTTCGTCTGGCGGCAAATGGCCGCTCTGCTCGGCTTCAGCACCTTTGTCATGCTGGCGCTGGCCATCGCCGCTCTTTCGACCTGGAACGTTGCGGACCCGAGCTTCTCCTTTGCCACGGCCCATGAGCCGACCAACATTCTGGGCTATACGGGCGCTGCCTTTGCCGATCTCTTCATGCAGTTCTTCGGGCTTGCCAGTGTGCTGTCGCTGCTGCCGGTCGTCGCCTGGGGTCTGGTGCTTGTCACGGGCAAGCCGTTCGGCCGCATCATCGCACGGGCCGGCGCCTGGTTTGCCGGTTCGATCCTCGGTGCTGCCACACTCAGCTGTATTCCGGCACCGGTGACCTGGCCTCTGCCGAACGGTCTTGGCGGCGTTTTTGGCGATATGATTCTGCGTTTCCCGGCGCTGTTTACCGGGACCTATCCGACGGGCACATTCGCGACGATTCTCGCCGGTCTTTTTGCCGGCCCCGCCGTCTGGCTGCTGGTATTCAGCGCAGGCCTTATCGGCGCGCACGAACTCGACCAGGACGAAGAGGACCTGCCCAAGGCGACTGCGCCGAGCAAGGCCCGAACGGTTCCGGTCGAGGACGCCGACGACGATGTCGAAGGACCGCTGATGCTGGCCTTCGGCGCGGTCGTGCATGTCTGGTATACGGGGCAGGCGCGTCTGCGCCGGATTTTTGGCCTCCAGGGCCATCGCCGCCCGCGCGCCCGTGATTTCGATCAGCCCTATGATTTCAACAATGACGAGTTCGGGACTTTGAACGAGCCCGTTCGCGCCAAGGCCATGAGCCTGTCGGAACGGGTCGAGCCATCGCTGGACCGCTCTGAGCGCCGGGTTGTTTCCGCGCCGCCGATGGCGATCGACGACGAGGACGATTACGGCGCCGATGCGTTCGATCGCGAGCCGCTGCCGAACGGCATTCTGTCCGATGATGACGATCTCGAAGATGTCGACCCTGCCGCCGACTGGGCGCCGCGGTCCGCTCCAAAAAAGCCCGGCATGACGTCCGCTGCACCGGGCACGCGCGTCGTTCCGGCCGCACCGCGCCCGAAATCCGGCCAGCGCATCGAACGCGAGGCCCAGGCATCGTTCGTTCCGTCAGAGGACGATTTTGCCCTGCCGCCGCTGCATTTCCTCGCCGAACCAAAGAATGTTGCCCGGGATGCCACCCTGTCTGCCGATGCGCTGGAGCAGAATGCCCGCATGCTCGAGGGCGTGCTGGAGGATTTCGGCGTCAAGGGCGAGATCATCCATGTGCGCCCGGGTCCGGTCGTGACGCTCTACGAGCTTGAGCCAGCACCCGGCATCAAGTCGTCGCGCGTCATCGGCCTTGCCGACGACATTGCCCGCTCCATGAGCGCAATTGCCGCCCGCGTCGCCGTCGTGCCCGGCCGCAACGCCATCGGCATTGAACTGCCGAACCAGCGCCGCGAGACCGTCTATCTGCGAGAACTGATCGGCAGCAGAGATTTCGAAACCAGCAAGACCAAGCTCGCCATGGCGCTCGGCAAGACCATCGGCGGCGAGCCCGTGATCGTCGATATCGCGAAAATGCCGCATCTGCTGGTGGCCGGTACGACCGGTTCGGGCAAATCGGTGGCGATCAACACGATGATCCTGTCGATTCTCTACCGGCTGAAGCCTGAACAGTGCCGCCTGATCATGATCGATCCGAAGATGCTGGAACTGTCGGTCTATGACGGCATTCCGCATCTGCTATCGCCTGTGGTCACGGACCCGAAGAAGGCCGTCGTGGCGCTGAAGTGGACCGTGCGCGAGATGGAAGAGCGCTACAAGAAGATGTCGAAGATCGGCGTGCGCAACATCGACGGCTTCAACAGCCGGGTCGAGCAGGCCATGGCCAAGGGCGAGGCGATGAGCCGGACCGTGCAGACCGGCTTCGACCGCCAGACCGGCGAAGCGATCTACGAGACCGAAGAGTTCGACCTGCAGCCGATCCCTTACATCGTCGTCATCATCGACGAAATGGCCGATCTGATGATGGTGGCGGGCAAGGATATCGAAGGCGCGGTGCAGCGCCTGGCGCAAATGGCGCGCGCCGCCGGTATCCACGTCATCATGGCGACGCAGCGTCCGTCGGTCGATGTCATCACCGGCACGATCAAGGCCAACTTCCCGACCCGCATTTCCTTCCAGGTGACCTCGAAGATCGACAGCCGCACCATTCTCGGCGAGCAGGGGGCCGAGCAACTGCTCGGCATGGGCGACATGCTCTATATGGCTGGTGGCGGCCGCATCCAGCGCGTCCACGGCCCATTCGTGTCGGATACCGAGGTGGAAGACGTCGTTGCCTATCTGAAGACGCAGGGAACACCGCAATATCTCGATGCGATCACGGCAGATGACGATGAGGACGACGATGATGGCGGTGGCCCGGCCGGCACTTCCAACCTTTCGGATTCCGACGATCCCTACGACCAGGCGGTTGCCGTGGTGTTGCGCGACGGCAAGGCCTCGACCTCCTATATCCAGCGCCGTCTCGGCATCGGCTACAACCGGGCCGCATCCCTGATCGAGCGCATGGAGCAGGAGGGTCTGATCGGTGCTGCCAACCATGCCGGCAAGCGCGAAATTCTGGTGCCGACCGAAGACGAAATCACGGGCCGGTAAGACCGGCTCCCGCTGGCGGTACGCCGGGTTGATGACCACCGATGGCTGGCGTCAACGCCTTGAAGGAGCCGCACTTGCGCTCCAGATAAGGTGCGAGACTTGAAGGAGATACACATGAGCAAGATTGTTCAGCATCAGACAGCCGTTTTGCAGGATGGCGCTGCCGTTGGCCGCCGCTCGTTTATCGGCGGGCTGGCGCTGATCGCGGCTTTTGGCCTGCCGTCGCTGACGGCGCGGCCGGCTTTGGCGCAAGCGTCCGCCGCAGCGCAGAAAATTGCCGACCACTTTGCCTCGGTCAAAACCATGAGTGGCGAATTCGTGCAGTTCGGGCCGCGCGGCGACCAGACCGGCGGCAAGTTCTTCATCGGCCGTCCGGGGAAAATCCGTTTCAACTACGACGAACCGTCGCCGATGCGCGTGATTTCCGATGGCAAGTCGGTGGTTATCGGAAACCAGAAGCTGAAGACCTGGGACATCTATCCATTGTCGAAGACGCCGCTGAAGCTGCTGCTCGGCGAGACGATCGATCTGTCGAGCAAGATGGTGCGCAACGTCAAGGAAGAGGCCGATCTCACCACCATCGTTCTCGGCGACAAGACGATCTTCGGCGATTCGACCATCACGATGATGTTCGACCCCAAGAGCTACGATATCCGCCAGTGGACGATCACCGACGCGCAGGGCAAGGACACCTCCGTCATGGTTTTCAACGTTCAGACCGGCGTCGAGCTCAACGACCGGATTTTCCGTATACCCGAAGAGGCGCGCAACAAGCTTTAGCACCGGTCCGAAGCGGCTTTTGTTTCCGCTGGAAGACCGGTGCTTTTTTCAAGCGCGGCAATTGTCTTGCATCGCATGCCGACTATAAAGGGGCTCCGCTTGTGGCGGTGCCCTTTTTCATACCGGTAGCAGGACCTCGGACATGGCATTCTCGATCGCGACCTGGAACATCAACTCCGTCCGGTTGCGGCTGCCGATCGTTCAATCCTTCCTTGAGACCTATCAGCCGGATATCCTGTGCCTGCAGGAAACCAAGTGTCCGAATGATCTGTTCCCCTTCCTGCCGCTGCAGGAGATGGGCTATCCGCACATCGTCGTGCACGGCCAGAAGGGCTATCACGGCGTCGCCACGATTTCCAAAGTGCCGCTCGATCTCACGCATCGGCAGGACTACTGCAATGTCGGCGACAGCCGCCATATTTCTGCGGTGTTTCAGGCCGGTGGCAAGACGATCCGGCTGCACAATTTCTATGTGCCGGCCGGCGGCGACGAGCCGGACCGGACGATCAATCCGAAGTTTGGCCACAAACTCGATTTCATCGAGGAGATGAAGCTGCTGCATGCGGAATCAGAGGCCGGTGTGTCCTCGGTGCTGGTCGGCGATCTCAACATCGCGCCGCTGGAGAACGACGTCTGGTCGCACAAGGCGCTTCTGAAGATCGTCAGCCATACCCCGGTCGAAACCGAAGGCATGACCGAGATCATGCGGCGCGGTGCCTGGCTCGATCTGATGCGCCAGCATGTGCCGCAGAGCGAGAAGCTCTATACGTGGTGGAGCTACCGGGCGCAGGACTGGTCTGCCGCCAACAAGGGCCGCCGCCTCGACCATATCTGGTCCTCGGCCGATCTGGGCCCACATCTGGTGAAGGTGGATGTGCTGCGCGAAGCGCGCGGCTGGGAGCGGCCATCCGACCATGTGCCGGTTATCGCGCATTTCGATTTTTAAATCTTGGTTTTATCCATGTCTTTATCCCAAAACGTTGCGCGCTTTTGGGAGACATGCGTTAGGCGAAACGGCCCTGCATGGCGCCCGCCCGGCGGGCCAGCGCACTGAGGTTGTCGCGCAGCCGTGTCTCGACGATGGTCGCAACCTCGGGATATTCCTCCAGCATGCGCCGGAACAACGGACGGTTGATGCGGATGACGTCGCTGTCTTCGTCTGCCGTTGCGGTGAACTTGCGCGGGACGGCGGAAATCAGCGCCAGTTCCGACAGAAGCGAGCCCCGTCCTGCCATCTCGTGGACCACCGGCTGGCCATCCCGGCTGGCGCTGCTGAGGCTGAAGCGGCCAAAACCGACGGCAAAGCCGCAATCGGCAGGCGTGCCCTCGCGGAACAGCTCCTGGCCGGCCGAGACGCGCCGGTGTTCAGCACCGAACGCGATCAGCCGCAGCTTGTCCTCACCGAGTTCCGCAAACAGCGGCACGATGGAGAGCAAGGCGATGTCGTCGTTCATGGACACGGGCGGTCACTCCGGCAGGCGGTCAGGGGACGATCTTATAGCCACCGTTTTCTGTCACCAATATCTCGGCATTGGAAGGGTCGCGCTCGATTTTCTGGCGCAGCCGGTAGACATGCGTTTCCAGCGTGTGGGTGGTGACGCCGGAATTGTAGCCCCAGACCTCTTCGAGCAGCACGTCGCGGGTGACGACCTTCTGGTCGGCGCGATAGAGGTAGCGGATGATGGCGGCTTCCTTTTCCGTCAGCCGGATCTTCTGGCCGTTTTCCAGCGTCAGCAGCTTCTGGCCGGGCTTGAACGTGTAGGGGCCGACGGTGAAAGTCGCGTCTTCACTCTGCTCGTGCTGGCGCAACTGGGCGCGGATGCGGGCAAGCAGCACGGCAAAGCGGAAGGGCTTTGTCACATAGTCGTTGGCACCGGCTTCCAGTCCAAGGATCGTGTCGGAATCGGTATCGTGGCCGGTGAGCATGATGATCGGCGGCTTGAAGCCACCCTTGCGCAGCAGCTTGACCGCTTCGCGGCCATCCATGTCCGGCAGGCCGACGTCCATGACCAGAAGGTCGATCTGCTGCGCGCGCGCCGTCTGGATGCCTTTGGTGGCGGTGGATTCCTGCTTGATGTCGAATTCCTCGTAGAGCGACAGCTGCTCGACCAGGGTTTCGCGCAGATCATTGTCATCGTCGACAAGAAGAATCGTCCGGGCTGTCATGCGTTTCCCTCTTGATTATCGATTCGAACCTGAGCCAAATCGGTCAGTGGCAAGTCTAGACGGTTTCAGCCGCCGGTTCTTGCCTTTCCGTGCTATGGTGATGTTTCACCTCACGGGCAAAGCAAATAACTGTGAATTAAATGCGCCCAATGCCAAAACAGGCCCCGAAAAAACGCTTCCAGATCACAGTGCGCCGCGCGCCCGGACAGAAGAGCCGCGCACTGGTTTGTGCCGGAGGCCGCGTGGAGCAGGCCGCTATCGGCCGCAGCGGCATCACCAGCCGCAAGCGCGAGGGTGATGGCGCCACACCCCTTTCATCGATGGCGCTGCTTGGCGGCTATCTGCGGGCCGACCGGACGACGCTGCCACCGACCGCTTTGCCGCTGGCGCGGACGCGCAGCAGCATGCTCTGGTGCGACGCACCTGCGCATGCGCGCTACAATCGCCCGGTTTCAAAGCCGTTTACAGCCAGCCATGAAGAGCTGATGCGCAGCGACGGTCTCTACGATGTCTGTCTGGTGATGGACTGGAATATTTCAGCGCGTGGCCGCAATCGCGGCTCAGCGATCTTCTTCCATCTCAACCGGCCGGGCTACCTGCCAACGGAGGGATGCATCGCCGTCAGCCTGCCGGCGATGAAGCGGTTGATCCGGTTCATGCGGGCCGGGACAAGGGTCGTGGTGGTGAGATAGGCAAAAGGAGAGCGCAACGCGCTCTCCTTCAGATTGTTACTTCCACTCGCGGATATCGACGAAGTGGCCGGCAATCGCCGCCGCTGCGGCCATGGCGGGCGACACGAGGTGCGTGCGGCCCTTGAAGCCCTGGCGGCCTTCGAAATTGCGGTTGGAGGTCGAGGCGCAGCGCTCGCCCGGCTTCAGGCGGTCGTCGTTCATCGCCAGGCACATGGAGCAGCCCGGTTCGCGCCAGTCAAAACCGGCGGCCTTGAAGATGACATCGAGGCCTTCGGCTTCCGCCTGTTCCTTGACGAGGCCGGAGCCGGGAACGATCATCGCCGACACGGTCGAGGCAACCGTGCGGCCTTCGACGACCTTGGCAACTTCGCGCAGGTCTTCGATGCGGCCGTTGGTGCAGGAGCCGATGAAGACACGGTCGATGTGGATGTCGGTGATCTTCGTGTCCGGCTTCAGGCCCATGTAGTCGAGCGCGCGCCACTTGGAGGTGCGCTTGTTCTCGTCTTCGATAAGATCGGGGTTCGGAACCGCACCCTGCACCGAGATGACGTCTTCCGGCGATGAACCCCAGGAGACGATCGGCGGCAGGTCGGCGGCGTTGAGCACGACGATGCGATCATAATGCGCGCCTTCGTCGGTGTTCAGCGTCTTCCAGTAGGCAATCGCCTGTTCCAGCGCCTCGCCCTTCGGCGAACGCGGCTTGCCCTTGATATATTCGAAGGTCTTTTCATCCGGCGCGATCAGGCCGGCACGGGCGCCACCCTCGATCGTCATGTTGCAGATGGTCATGCGGCCTTCCATCGACAAAGCGCGGATCGCTTCGCCGGCGAACTCGATGACGTGGCCGGTGCCGCCGGCCGTGCCGATTTCACCGATGATCGCCAGAATGATGTCCTTGGCGGTGACGTGCTCGGGCAGAACGCCATCGACACGCACCAGCATGTTCTTAGCCTTCTTCTGGATCAGCGTCTGGGTGGCGAGCACGTGCTCGACCTCGGATGTGCCGATGCCGTGCGCCAGTGCGCCGAAAGCGCCATGGGTCGAGGTGTGGCTGTCGCCGCAGACGATGGTCATGCCGGGCAGGGTGAAACCCTGTTCCGGGCCGACGATGTGCACGATGCCCTGGCGGATGTCGCTGGCCGAATAGTACTCGACGTTGAAGTCGGCGGCGTTCTGCGCCAGCGCTTCCACCTGGATGCGGCTCTCCTCGTTCTTGATGCCGAGGTGGCGGTCGGGCGAAGTCGGCACATTGTGGTCGACGACGGCCAGGGTCTTTTCCGGAGCGCGGACCTTGCGGCCGGTCATGCGCAGGCCTTCGAAGGCCTGCGGCGACGTCACTTCGTGAACGAGGTGACGGTCGATGTAGAGAAGACAGGTGCCATCGGGCTGCTGATCGACCATGTGGTCGTCCCAGATCTTGTCGTAAAGTGTACGCGGTGCGCTCATTGTGCGATATCCATGCAGAGAAAAGGAAAAAACTGGCTGGTCAAACGGCCGGCCCGGAATGGGGGAGCAGATCAGCCCAGCCGGCTGTTGAGCGCGCCCGAAATCAGCGCAAAGAAACGTGCCGGCAGACGCTTGTGGTCCTGCAGCACGACGATTCTCTGCTCATTGCATCCGAATTTGGATTCCATGGGCTGCATATAGCAACTAAATCGCATTTCGGCAATTGCTGCGCGTCTGTCGCGCTCTGCCGCTTACCTAGCGCTCGAAGCCTTTTTTCAACCTCTGCTCCAGCGCGCGCAATCCGAGCGACAGGCCGATGGTCAGGATCAGATAGACATAGGCGACGATCGAATAGGTCTCGAAGAACCGGAACGAGCCCGAGGCATAGACCTTGCCCATCTGGGTGATGTCGGCGACGCCGAGCACCGAGACCAGCGACGAATCCTTGACCATGGCGATGAAATCATTGCCGAGCGGCGGCAGGATGACGCGGATCGCCTGCGGAAAGACCACCAGCCGGAAGCGCTGATAGCGCGACAGGCCGAGCGCCTTGGCGGCCTCGATCTGTCCCTTGTCGACGGCCTCGATGCCGCTGCGGAAAACTTCGGCGATAAAGGCGGAATAGCCGATCATCAGGGCAAGGATCGCCCGCCACATCAAGGAGATGTCGCGCACGCCGACCGGATCGGCGATGCCGACCGAGATGAGGGGCGAGAGTAAGAGGTTGCAGAGCGTCACCAGCGCCGGTGCGCCGACGAAGGCGATATAGAACAGCAGAACGAGGATCGGCACGCCGCGGATCACTTCGGTGTAGAACCGGGCGAACTGGCGGAGCGCAGTGACGTCCGACAGGCCCATCAGCGCGATGCAGAGCCCGAGCACTGTCGCGAGGATGAAGCCGGCGATGGTGACGAAGACCGTGACCCATAGGCCCTTCAGAACGACGCTGAAGACCTGAGTATAGATATCGTTAGCGATGATGACGCCGGCAAGGACAAGGGCGATGAGAACGAGAGCGACCAGCCACCAGGGCCGGTCACCTTTGGACGCACGTGACGCCGGGGGAGCAGGCAGCATCGGCCCGGATCACTGACCCATCTTGTAGTCGAGGAACCACTTTTTGTTGAGCGCTTCCAGCGTTCCATCCTCTTTGAGCGCCTTGATGGCGGCGTTGACCGGGCCGACCAGATCAGAGCCCTTCGGAAAGATGAAGCCGAAATCCTCGGTGCCGAGCGGGCCGCCAATGACCTTGAGGCCACCCGAAGACGCATCGACATACCCCTTGGCGGCGACGCTGTCGGTTAGGACGACATCGACGTCGCCAGCCTTCAGGGCCTGAACCGTGGCGCCGAAGGTCTCGAACAGTTTGATGCGCGGGTTCTGTTCGTTGCCGTCGAGGATTTCATAAACTGCCGTATAGAACGGCGAGGTGCCCGGCTGTGCACCGACAAGACCGTCTGCAAACGTGCCGAAGGTCTTGGCGTCGGTGAAGCGGCTCTCGTCGCCGCGCACCAGCATGAACTGCTGCGAACGCATGTAGGGATCGGAGAAATCGACCTTTTCCTTGCGCTCGTCCTTGATGGTGATGCCGGTCATGCCGAGGCTGTACTGGCCGTCGGAAACCGCCTGGATCATCGCGTCCCAGCTGGTGTTCTGGTACTCGACCTTGAAATTCAGCCGCTTGGCGATCTCGTTCATCGCGTCATATTCCCATCCGATCGCCTCGCCGGTCTTCGGATCGACGAACTGCAGCGGCGGATAAGCGTTTTCGGTGACGACGACGACGGGTTTGCCGGCCAGATCCGGCAGATCGGCAGCAGCGACGGGCGCGCTGGATACGAAGGGAGCAACGATGACGGCAGCAAGGCCGGCGAGAAGGTGACGACGGGACGTCATGGAAATCTCCTGAATTTGAGGCTTGGCGAAACTGTCATAGTTGGATTGCCGCTGGCAAGGTGAAGCCGTGCTCAAATCCGTCCCGAAACTGAAAAAGACGAGCGAAAGCTGGTACTTCGTTACAGTTTTCATCGCAAACGAAAAAAGGCGACCCGAAGGCCGCCTTTTCTGCAATCCCTTTGAGAGATCGAAACTTATTCTGCTGCAGGCTCGGCAGCAGCGGCTGCTTCTTCAGCTGCCTTTGCCTTGGCTGCCTCTTCGGCGGCCTTGGCTTCAGCGGCTTCGGCTGCTGCCTTTTCGGCGGCGAGCGCCTGTGCTGCTGCGACCTTTTCAGCTTCCAGACGTGCCTTTTCTTCGGCAACGGCGGCGCGTTCGGCGTCGTTCAGCTTGCGGGCGCGAACGCCTGTGTCTTCAACGATACGGGCAGACTTGCCGCGACGATCGCGCAGGTAATAGAGCTTGGCACGGCGGACCTTGCCGCGGCGAACGATTTCAACGCTTTCGACCAGCGGCGAGTAAACCGGAAAGACGCGCTCGACGCCTTCGCCGTAGGAAATCTTGCGGACCGTGAAGCTCTCGTTGATGCCGCCGCCGGAACGGGCGATGCAGACGCCTTCGTAAGCCTGGACACGGGTACGGGTCCCTTCCGTCACGCGGACGTTGACGCGGAGGGTGTCGCCTGCGGAGAATTCAGGAAGCGTGCGCTTGGCGGCGATCTTGGCAGCCTGTTCGGCTTCCAGCTGCTGGATGATGTTCATCGGTCTAACCTTTACGTTCTTCTTCAAACAGCCAGAGCGCTCGACACCGGTTCTTTGGCCCTTGGGCCGCCGAGCCTTGCCTTTGTGGGGCAGGAGCGAATACACCATTCTTTAATTGATGGTCGCCGGGATTTTCCCGATCGCGTGGGCCATTACACCAATCTCCGGGCCTTGTCATCCCTTGGGCGGGATTTTTCGGCATATGGGGGATATTCGGTGGCTTGCGGCACCCCTGAACCGGTGCTCTAAGGCAACGGAGCCTTTTCGCCTCCCGGAGCACGCATGTCCATCTTTACCATCGTCATGCTGTTTGCAGCAGGGTTTTTCTCTGGCGTGGTCAATGCGATTGCCGGTGGCGGCACGTTTCTGACCTTTGGCGCTATGACGCTGGTGGGCGTGCCGCCGATCTCGGCCAACGCAACCTCTTCGGTAACGCAGTTTCCCGGCTACATCACCTCGGCGCTCGCTTACAAAAAGGAAATTCTCGAAAACAGGCGCGAGGCGATCCTTCTCGGCGTGATCTCACTCATCGGCAGTCTCGGCGGCGCGCTGCTGCTTCTGTCGATGTCGAACCCGTCCTTCCGGGCCCTGGTGCCGTGGCTGCTTCTGGCGGCGACCGCCGTGTTTGCGGCCGGCCCCTACCTGAAGCCGAAGGCGACGGGTCAAGCGCATGCGATCGGGCCTTTCGGCTTCGTTGGGCAGTTCGTCACGTCGATCTACGGCGGGTTTTTCGGAGCCGGCATGGGCATCATGATGCTGGCGGTGCTGGGGCTGTCCAAGGGTGGCGACTATCACCGGCTGAATGCGCTGAAGAATTTCATCGCGATGATCATCGCTGCCGTCGCCATCGTCGTGTTTGCCAGCGGTGGCGTCATCGCCTGGCTGCAGGCGATCATCATGATCCCAGGCGGGGCGCTCGGCGGTTATGCCGGCGTCTGGGCGGCGCGGCGGGTGCCGCAGGCGGTTATAAGGGCCATCGTCGTGGCGGTGGGTCTGCTGCTGACGGCCTATTATTTCTTGACGGCCTGATCGCTGAGAAGATCGGGCCGTCGCTCTAACGTCAGCTTGCGGGCCTCTTCTTCCCTCCATCTGGCGATTTCGCCATGATGGCCGGACATCAAGACAGCGGGAATTTCCCGTCCCTCGAATACCGATGGTCGCGTATAGTGCGGATGCTCCAGCAGGCCGCCCTCAAAGCTCTCGTGAACACCGGACTGCTCGTTCCCCATGACGCCGGGCAGAATGCGAACGATGGCATCGAGCACGATCAGCGCCGCCGGTTCGCCGCCTGAAAGAATATAGTCGCCGATCGAGACTTCCTGAAGATTGCGCGCGTCAATGACACGCTGATCGACGCCCTCGAAGCGGCCACAGATGATGACGACGCCGTCGCCCGCTGCCAGTTCGCGCACACGAGCCTGTGTCAGCGGCTTGCCGCGCGGGCTCATCAGGAGCCGCGGGCGCGTGTCACCTTCGGCGGTCTGATGATCGATGGCCTTTGCCAGAACATCCGCTCTCAGTACCATGCCTGCGCCACCGCCAGCCGGTGTGTCGTCGACGGTGCGGTGCCTGTCTTCGGTGAAATCGCGTATCTGCACCGTATCGACCTGCCACTGGCCGCGCTCCAGGGCCCGCCCGGCCAGCGATGTGCCGAGGTGGCCGGGAAACATCTCCGGATAGAGTGTCAGGATGGTGGCGCGAAAGGTCACGGGCAGATCAACTTCCGTTCGGGGTGAACGGGCTTTCAGGCTTGTCGTCGGGGTCGTCGATCAGACCTGCGGCGAGCGGATCGACGATCAGGCGGCCGGCGTCGAGATCGATTTCAAGTACGGACCACTCGGAAAAAGGGATGAGCACGGGGCGCTTGCCCGGCCCTTTCAGCTCAAGGAGATCGCCGGCGCCGAAATCGAAGACGCCGGTGACCTTGCCATAGGAGGTGCCGTCCTTGTCGAAGGCTTCGAGGCCCTCAAGGTCGGCGTAGAAGAATTCATCCTCGTCCAGCTCGTCATCGGGCAGGTTGTCGCGCTCGATGAAGAGGTCGAGGCCGTTCAAGGCTTCGGCGGCATTGCGGTCGTTGACGCCGCGAAAGCGAACAACGACAACCGTCTTTGCCTCGCGGATGTCGAGAACCTCGAAAACCCGCCCGTCCTTGGAATGAAGGTGGCCGTAGTCGCCCAGCGCCAGCGGATCGGACGTATAAGCCTTGGCCCGGACTTCGCCGCGCAGCCCCTGCGCGCCGCCGATCGTTGCTATCAGTACGGGATCTTCAAGTTTGGCCATGCCGTCACCGTTCGTCCTGGTCTCTGTGTGTGGTCCGGTCTTCATGCCGGACGGGACGCAAAAATGCAAACGGGCGAACCGAGAGGTCCGCCCGTTTTTGTAGAATGCCTATAGGCGCTCTAAACTTATTCTGCGGTCGCTGCTGCAGCGGCTGCGTCTTCAGCCTTCTGCTTGGCTTCGGCAACGCGCTCCTGAGCCTTCTTGCCCGGCTGGCCCTTGGTCGGGTTCGAGCGGGTGTCGCGGGTTGCGATGCCGGCTTCAGCCATGAAACGCAAAACGCGGTCGGTTGGCAGGGCGCCGTTGGCGACCCAGTGATTGATGCGCTCGACGTTCAGCTCAACGCGCTTTGCGTCGTCCTTGGCCAGCATCGGGTTCCACGAGCCGACCTTTTCCAGGAAACGGCCGTCGCGCGGGCTGCGGACGTCTGCAACGACGACCTGGTAATAAGGACGCTTCTTGGAACCGCCGCGTGCGAGACGAATCTTGATACCCATAGTCTATACTCCTTTAAGTATGTTGGCCGCCGTCAGGCGGTCTTCGTTGTGTTTTCCGCCATGTTCGGCGGCAATTGCTTCATGATGACGGATGACTTCATGGATGATGAAGTTCAGGAACGTCTCCGCGAAATCCGGATCCAGATTGGCGTCCTTTGCCAGGCGGCGCAGGCGTTCGATCTGGTATTCTTCACGCGCCGGGTCGGCCGGCGGCAAATTCTGTCTGGCCTTCAAAACGCCCACCGCCTGCGTGCAGCGGAAGCGTTCGGCCAGCATGTGAACGAGCGCCGCGTCAATGTTGTCGATCGACTGGCGGTAGCTGGTAAGCTGGGTCTTGACGTCTGGATCAATCATAAACCCTGATCCTCACTTCTTCTTCGGCAGGCCCGGAAGCCCGGGGAAACCGCCACCGAGACCCGGCAGCTTGGCGCCGCCCAGGCCCGGCAATCCGCCGCCACCGAGGCCGGGCATGCCGCCCGGGCGTCCGAGGCCGGCGGCTTCGGCCTGTTTCTGCAGGGCTTCGAGCTGCTTGGGGTCCATCTTCGACAGGTCGGGCATTCCGCCCATACCACCCATTCCGCCGAGGCCCATCTTGGCGGCCATGCCGCCCATCATCTGCTTCATCATGCCGCCCTTGCCCTTGCCGCCCATCATTTTCATCATGTCGGCCATCTGGCGGTGCATTTTCAGAAGCTTGTTGATGTCGGAGGCGTCGGTGCCGGAGCCGCTGGCGATGCGCTTCTTGCGGGAATGCTTGAGCATGTCCGGATTGGCGCGCTCGGCCTTGGTCATCGAGGAGATGATGGCGAGCTGGCGGCCGAACAGCCGGTCGTCGAGGCCGGCAGCGGCCATCTTGTCCTTCATGCCGCCCATGCCCGGCATCATGCCCATGATCCCACCCATGCCGCCGAGGCTCTGCATCTGGCGCAGCTGGTCGGCGAGGTCGTTGAGATCGAACTTGCCGGTCTTCATCTTGGCTGCCATGGCGGCAGCCTTTTCGGCATCGATGTTTTCGGCGGCTTTTTCGACGAGCGAGATGATGTCGCCCATGCCGAGGATGCGGTCGGCGACGCGGCGTGGATGGAATTCCTCCAGCTCGCTCATCTTCTCGCCAACGCCGATCAGCTTGATCGGTTTGCCGGTGACGGCGCGCATCGACAGGGCCGCACCGCCGCGGCCGTCGCCGTCCATACGGGTGAGCACAAGGCCGGTAATGCCGACGCGTTCATCGAAGTTGCGGGCGAGATTGACGGCGTCCTGGCCGGTCAGCGCATCGGCGACCAGCAGAATTTCATGGGGCTTGGAGCGGGCCTTGATCTCGGCCATCTCCATCATCAACGGCTCGTCGATATGGGTGCGGCCGGCGGTATCGAGGATGACGATGTCGTGGCCGCCGAGCTTGGCAGCCTGGACGGCGCGCGATGCGATATCGGTCGGCGACTGGCCGGCGATAACCGGCAGCGTATCGACGCCGGTCTGGACGCCGAGCTGGCGCAGCTGTTCCTGGGCGGCCGGACGGCGCGTGTCGAGCGACGCCATCAGCACTTTTTTCTTGTCGCGCGAGGTCAGCCGCAGCGCGATCTTGCCTGTTGTCGTCGTCTTGCCCGAGCCCTGAAGACCGACCATCATGATGACAACGGGGGCGGCGGCATTGAGGTCGATGCCGACACCTTCGGAGCCGAGCATGTCGATCAGCTCGTCATGGACGATCTTGACGACCATCTGGCCGGGCTTGATCGACTTCAGCACGGCGGCGCCAACGGCCTTTTCGCGTACCTTGTCGGTGAACTGGCGAACGACTTCCAGCGCCACGTCGGCTTCCAGCAAGGCACGGCGCACCTCGCGCAGGGCCGCCGATACGTCGGCTTCCGACAGCGAGCCACGGCCTGTCAGTCCATTCAGAATGGAGCCAAGGCGGTCCTGGAGGCTTTCAAACATCAATTCATCCTTTTCCGGGAGGTTGTCTCCGTTCCCGAAACGTTGGTATCCAGACACCCCGAAACAAGACGCAAAGCCAAAAAGCACCCGAGGGCGCCACGCGCTGTCGGGTGTTGACCTCCGGGAACTCTTTATACCTTTGCGGGTCCCGGTCGGCGGCTCAAGTCGTGAAACTTGGTGAGCAGATTTGGCGGGATAAACAGGAAAGCAGGCGGAAAGTCAAGGATTGTCTGATTTAAGGCTGCCGCTGGGCCAATTCCTGAAAAGCGGCGTCGAGACGGGCCATGACCCGAAGGGCTGCGACCACCTCTGTCTGGTTGATGTTGCCGAGCGCCTGGTGCAGCAAGGCCAGTTCGTTTTCGTGGACCAGGTCGTAGAGTTTTTGCCCGCGTTCGGTCGGTCTGCAGAAATAGGCGCTGCTGTGCTCCGGATTGACCTGTTTCTGAACGAGGCCTTTCTCGATAAGACCTGCCACGACACGCTGGACGAACTGACGCTTTATCGTCAGGCGGCGCGCGGCGTTCGGCACCGTCATCATTTCCTCGCACAGCAACTCGAGGACGGCGTGTTCCGCAACCGAGATGCCGGAGCCAGCCAGCTCGGCTTCCATCGTGCGCTGTGCGTTCAGATGGATCGAGCGGACCATTTTGACCGCGCGGTAGAGGCGTTCCTGTTTGTCGAATCGAACCTGCATGGAACCAGAGTAGCAACTGAGTTGCAGGTATCAAGAATTTTTTAACGCCCTTCTTTCTTTTCGGGCGACTGTCCGCCAGTTTGATCCTATTGCTGCCGGATGGCGGTATTGGAAGGGGCGGTCAATATGACGGACGAGAGTGTGCGGGTCCGCAATCCCTACTATCAGGGGCCGGTCTCCGGTCATTTCGACGGCACTCGGTTTTTCAATCCCGACGGTATCGAGCCCGGCGGCTTTCTCGATTTGATGCGCTGGCAGTTCGGCGGCGGAAAGATCGCCTGGCCGGCACGCTACGACAGTCCCTTTGCGAAGGCCGTACCAGACGCCGCCGTCGCCGGCACAGCGCTGCGGGTGACCATGGTCGGGCATGCAACGTTGCTGATCCAGGTGGCCGGCCTCAACATTCTGACCGATCCGGTCTGGTCGAAGCGGGCAAGCCCTGTCTCGTTTGCCGGTCCGCAGCGCGTGAACGATCCGGGCATTGCCTTTGGCGATCTGCCGAAGATCGATCTCGTGCTCGTCACCCACAATCATTACGACCACATGGATCTCGCCACGTTGAAGGCGCTCGAGGCCCGCTTTCGGCCGCACATCATCACGCCGCTCGGCAATGATGCGATCATTCACGAGGCGGTGCCGGATGCGCAGATCTCGGCCATGGACTGGGGCGATGCCCTCAACATCATCGATGGCGTGTCCGTCAATGCCGAGCCTTGCCACCATTGGTCGGCGCGCGGCATGGGCGACCGGCGCAAGGCGCTGTGGGCGGCCTTTGTCATCACCACGCCGGCCGGAAAGATCTACCATGTCGGCGACACAGGCTTTCACAACGGCATCAACTACCGCGCGGTGCGCGAAAAACACGGCGACATCCGCCTCGCCATCCTGCCCTTCGGCGCCTACGAGCCGCGCTGGTTCATGAAGGGCCAGCACCAAAACCCAGAGGAGGCTGTGGATGGCCTGATCGCCTGTGGCGCCGCCCATGCTGCGGGCCATCACTGGGGCACGTTCAAGTTGACAAACGAGGGTATCGAGGAGCCGCTGCGGGCGCTGGAAGCGGCTGTGGATGCCAAAGGCTTGGCACGGGAGCGCTTTAGGCCGATGCACCCGGGGGAAGTGTTTGACGTTCCCTGGTGAGGCCCCCTAGATCTTTGTTTTTATGCATACCCTTGTCCCAAAACCGTGCTCACTTTTGGGAAACATGCATTAAGCCCGCCGATGGGACAAAAGGCTTTCCGCACATTCGACAACCGTGACGGCACCGGGACGTGGCGCAAAGCCCAGCACCGTGCGCGCCTTTTGCGCATCGATCGGAAATTTGCGCCCGATCAGCGGCGCAATGCTCTTCAACTGCGGCAAGAATGGCAGCAGAAACCGCACCATGAAATCAGGCATGCGGAGCTTCGGTACCTTTCTGCCACGAGCACCCAGGCCGGCGCGCAAGGCTTTGGCGATCTCTTCCATCCACATGAAATCACCAACGGCAATGAAGCGCTCACCCTTGGCATTGGCCGATGTCATGGCGCGGATGTGGACATCCGCCAGATCGCGCACATCGACCACCCAGAAACCAAGCCGCGGCATGGCCGCCGGCCGTCCATGCAGGAGATCGTTGAGAATGGTGACGGAACCCTGCTGGCTGCCTGAAAGGACAGGGCCGAAGACGGCGCCGGGCAGGATCGTGGAAAACTCTGTCGTTCCGCCTTGTTCAGCCATGAAGTCCCAGGCCGCCTTTTCGGCCAGGATCTTTGAGACACGGTAGGAATCGAACTGGCTGTCCTCCGCGTCGGCCCAGACGGTTTCGTTGCTGGTGATGCCGGAGTCCAGCGGTGGTCTGGCTGTGGCGGCCGCAGAGGTCATGACGACGCGTTTTACACCAGCCTTCACGGCTGCCCTCAACACCCGCAATGTGCCGTCTCGTGCCGGAGCAACAAGCGAATACCGGTCGCGGCTGTCTCCACCGCCCAGCGGCGAGGCCGTGTGCAGGACGTAATCGCAACCGTCCAGGGCTGCATCCCAGCCCTCGTCGCTCAACAAGTCGGCAATATGGAATGACAATTCTGTTGCCGTGCCAGCTTCTGCCGCAATCGCGGCGCGGAGGTCCGCTTCCTTAACCAGGTCGCGCACGGTGGTTCTGACGCGATAGCCGCGTTTTAAAAGATCGGCGATGCACCATCCAGCCACATAACCGGTTCCACCGGTAATAAGTACGGTCTCGGTCATTTCAAGCCTTTCACATCAGTTCTGGAGGTCTTGGTCTTGTTTGCCGCTAGAGGGGTGATCTGGCTGATGCGGTAAACAGAGGCGGGAGGAAGGTTGCGAATGGTCGAGCCTATCCGGACAGCTTCCAATCCAAGGCGATCGAGGATTGGCGAGGGCACGGGGCATCGCGGTCCATAGGTGAATTGGTAGAAGCTGCCTCCGGGCTGGAGATGGGTGAAGCCACTGGACAGGATTTGCATGACTTTACGCGGGGACATCGACAATAGAGGCAGGCCACTGACAATGGCACCGGCCTGTCGGCCCTGAAAGAGATCACAACCGCCCAGCCTAGCAGCGTCCATCTGCAGGACCGTAGCCTCCGGAAAACGCTTTTGCAGCATGCCGATAAATTCCGGACCGTATTCGACCAGCGTCAAATTCGCCTGCGAGATGCCTCGATCCAACAGTGCCCGGGTAAAAACACCAGTCCCCGGCCCGAGTTCGACGACCCGGGCATTCGGTGGAATCTCCTGCGTCATCAGTCGCGATAGCGACAGGCTTGAGGGTGCAACGGAGGCCACTCTCAGCGGATTTGAAAGCCAGGCCCGGAAGAAGCGATAGTTGTCGCCGGATGCGCAGATAGCGGTCACTTTTGTTTCCTTTTCAGATGCCGATAGTCCAAGCCTACGCTTGCGTTGCCATCGCTTGTTTACAGTCGTATACTTAATGGCGAAGCAAAAGTCTACAGTCGTATATAAAATGGAAGAATGCATGCCTGCTGCCTTAACGCCACGCCGCCGCAATGCCGCCGCAACAAGAGATGCTATCCTGATTTCGGCTAGGCGCGCGTTCGCCCGATCCGGATATGATGGTGCTGGCGTGCGCGAGATTGCCGCCGGAGCGGGCGTAACGGCGATGCTGGTCAACCGCTACTTCGGCTCGAAAGAGAGGCTGTTTGCAGAGGTTATCGCATCAACAATGGCGACCCCAACCATTCTCACGCCGGAGAACCTTGCTTTGCCGAACCTCGGCCAGACCATTGCTCGAACTCTTGTCGAGATTACAAAAGCGGATGACACGCCGCTCGAAGGCTTCCTGATCATGCTGCACTCAGCCTCCAGCAAGCGCGCGTCCGAAATCGGGCGCGGACAGATCGAAGCCGGTCATCAAAAGACCATGGCCTCGGCTCTGGCGGGCAATCTTGCGCCACAGCGAGCGGCTCTTATTCTGTCGCTGGTGGCGGGATTTCAGGTCATGCGGCAGATGATGGGTCTTTCGGCGCTTGCCGATGCCGATCCGGAGGATCTGGTGGTCCTGCTGACTCCACTGTTCAACGCGCTTATTGCCGGGGAATCATCTGCTGGGTGACGCC
This sequence comes from Pararhizobium sp., assembly GCA_030655075.1. Taxonomy (GTDB): domain Bacteria; phylum Pseudomonadota; class Alphaproteobacteria; order Rhizobiales; family Rhizobiaceae; genus JAURWE01. The sequence continues at coordinate 81,519 of JAURWE010000058.1, read as the reverse complement.
GGGGTTTGATATCACGCAACGGCCAGTGGATTTCTGGCGCATGCGCAGACCGGATCCCCGGCGAGGAAGCATCCACCACTGGTAATTTACCGGCATTTCCGCCATATACAGCCAGATTGAAACAATGGTCCCTTCCGGGGCTCTCGACGGACGCCGTGTCATGACCGCAGCAGTGCAATTTGCCAGAATGAACGGGCTTGGAAACAAGATCCTCGTCGTGGATATGCGCGGACGTGAGGATGTGGTCACGGCGGCTGCGGCAATAGCGCTCAATGCGGAGGCCGAGACCCAGTTCGACCAGATCATGGCGATCCACGATCCGAAGGCGTCCGGTACCGACGCCTGGATCGACATTCTCAATTGTGACGGATCGAAGGCACAGGCCTGCGGCAACGGCACGCGCTGTGTGGTGCAGGCACTGGCGGCCGAGACCGGGCGCAAGACGTTCACGTTCCAGACAGTTGCCGGTATCCTGAACGCCGTCGAACATGAAGACGGCAGGGTGTCGGTCGACATGGGAACGCCCGTTTTCGAGTGGACCAAGATCCCCCTGTCGGAAGAATTCTCTGATACGCGGCGCATCGAACTTCAGATCGGGCCGATCGACGCACCGATCCTGCATTCGCCGTCGGTCGCCTCCATGGGCAATCCGCATGCGATTTTCTGGGTCGATCGCGACGTGATGTCCTTCGATCTCGAGCGGTTCGGGCCCCTGCTCGAGAACCACCCGATGTTTCCCGAGCGCGCCAACATCACGCTGGCCGAGGTGACGTCGACGTCGTCCATGACGACCCGGACCTGGGAGCGCGGCGCCGGGCTGACGCTCGCCTGTGGATCGGCCGCCTGTGCGGCTGTCGTCAGTGCAGCCCGTACCGGCAAGACAGGCCGCACCGTGACCGTCAATGTCGCCACCAGCCCGTCGCCGGTGCCGCTGATCATCGAGTGGCGCGAGCGCGACGGCCATGTGGTGATGACCGGTCCGGCCGAGTGGGAATGGTCCGGCACGGTCGATCCGGTGACCGGCGCCTGGAGCCGCGACGCTGACGTTTCGGGCCAGAGGGCAGGGGCCGGCGCGCAGTGAGCGGTGTCGAGGTCATCACCTTCGGCTGTCGTCTCAACACCTACGAATCCGAAGTCATGCGCGCCGAGGCCGAGAAGGCCGGGCTGAACAATGCCATTCTCGTCAATACCTGTGCGGTGACCGGCGAGGCTGTGCGGCAGGCACGGCAGGCGATCCGCCGGGCGCGGCGGGAAAACCCGCAGGCCCGGATCATCGTGACAGGCTGTGCCGCCCAAACGGAGAAGGAGACCTTTGCCGGAATGGCGGAGGTGGACGCCGTGCTCGGCAACGAGGAGAAGCTGAAAAGTGCCTCCTATCGCCAGCTTCCCGATTTCGGTGTCTCGGCTGAGGAAAAACTGCGCGTCAACGACATCATGAGCGTGACGGAAACGGCGCCGCAGATGGTGAAGCTGATCGACGGGCATGTGCGCGCCTTCATTCAGGTGCAGAACGGCTGCGACCACCGCTGTACATTCTGCATCATCCCGTTCGGCCGCGGCAATTCCCGCTCGGTGCCGATGGGAGCGGTGGTCGAGCAGGCACGGCGGCTGACGGAAAGCGGTTATTGCGAGATCGTGCTGACCGGTGTCGATGCCACGAGCTATGGCGGCGACCTGCCGGGTGCGCCGACGCTCGGTTTTCTGGCCAAGACGCTGCTGAAGCAGGTGCCGGATATTAGCCGGCTAAGGTTGTCGTCGATCGACAGTATCGAGGCGGATGGACATCTGCTCGACCTGATCGGCGACGAGCCGCGCTTCATGCCGCATCTGCATCTGTCGCTGCAGCACGGTGACGACATGATCCTGAAGCGGATGAAGCGCAGGCACAGCCGCGCGGATGCAATCGAATTCTGCGACGCAGTCCGGCGCTTGCGTCCCGACGTCAGCTTCGGCGCCGATATCATTGCCGGGTTCCCGACGGAAACCGAAGACATGTTTAAAAATTCAGCAAGCCTGGCCGAGGCCTGCGGCATTGCGCATCTGCACGTCTTCCCCTACAGCCCGCGCAACGGAACGCCGGCGGCGCGCATGCCGCAGCTCGACCGGGTGCTGGTCAAGGATCGTGCTGCCCGGCTTCGCGCCACTGGTGCCCGGCTGCACGCCGCCCATCTCGATGCGATGGCCGGCACGGAACAGGTCATTCTGGTCGAAAACAACGGGCTCGCGCACACCGAAAACTTCACGCTGGTCGATGCGACCGATTTGAAACCCCGCGACCTTGTTCGCGTTACCATCACAGGCCACAATGGCAAGCATCTGACGATGCAACCGAAACAACACCTGGCTGCGGCCTGACACGATCTGGGAATTGTAATGGCGCTGGGTTTCATCAAGAAAATATTCTCCTTCGGCAAGAGCGCCGAGGCGGAGACGGCCGAGCCCGGGGTTGCGCCGGAGGGTCCGGCCGACGATCAGTTTGTTGCAGCCGAGGAGGCGGCGCCGTCCAGCGAGGCGCTTGCCTTCGCCGAGCGCGATGACCTGTTGGATGAAGCTGAAGCCGCCAATCCCGAGCCGCTGGCTGATGACGCCGATGCTGCCGGTATCTATCCACTGCCGCCACCGCATGCGTCGATCCTGCTTCCCGGGGCAGACGACCCGGTGAACGAGCCCGAGATTGACACTGCCGGTGGCCCGTCCCCCGACGACACGCCGCCGGAGCAGCCGCTGACGGCAGAGGAGCTTCTGGCGTCCCTGCCACCACTGACGTCAGAGGCGGATATCGAGGAGCCCGTGGCCGTCGTGCTGCCGAAGGGTTTTGCCGCTGCCGAACGGGCGCCGGAAGAGCCCATCGTGGCAGCCGAGCAGCCGAAACTCAGCTGGTACCAGCGGCTTCGCCAGGGCCTGTTTCGCACGTCGTCGCAGCTCACCAGCCAGATCGCCAGCCTGTTCACCAAGCGCAAGCTCGACGACCAGACGCTGGAAGATCTCGAGGATCTGCTGATCCAGGCGGATCTCGGTGTCGAGACTGCGATGCGCGTGACCGGCACCCTGTCGGCCGAGCGCTATGGCAAGGACGTCACCGGCGAGGATGTGACCCGGATCATGGCGGCCGAGATCACCAAGGTGCTGGCGCCCGTCGCCAAGCCACTGCAGCTCGACCTCAGCCACAAACCGCATGTCATTCTCGTCGTCGGCGTCAACGGCACCGGCAAAACGACGACGATCGGCAAGCTGGCCGCCAAATTGTCCGGCGCCGGTCTGAAGGTGATGATGGCGGCCGGCGATACGTTTCGCGCGGCGGCGATCGAGCAGCTGAAGATCTGGGCCGAACGCACCGGCTCCGACATCGTCTCTTCCAAGCTTGGAGCCGATGCGGCCGGGCTTGCCTATGAGGCGTTTGAGCAGGCGCGGCAGAAGAAGAGCGACGTGCTGATCATCGACACGGCCGGCCGGCTCCAGAACAAAGCCGAGCTGATGGCGGAGCTGGAAAAGATCGTCCGCGTGCTCGGCAAGCTCGATCCGGATGCGCCGCATACGGTGCTGCAGACGCTCGACGCCACGACCGGCCAGAACGCCCTCAACCAGGTGGAAATCTTCCGCAATGTCGCAGGCGTCAACGGCCTGATCATGACCAAGCTCGACGGCACGGCGCGGGGCGGCATTCTTGTCGCCATCGCTGCCAAACACAAGCTGCCGGTCTATTTCATCGGCGTCGGTGAAGGGGTCGATGATCTCGAGCCGTTCGAGGCCAATGATTTTGCCCATGCGATTGCCGGGCTGTCACATTCCGGTCATTGACCGCTTTTGCCTTTCTGCCGGCCAGCCAAGGGTCTATGGATGGCGGATATTCAAGAAACAGGAACTGCCATGTCGTCGATCGACTTTGAAAAGCCCAAAAAGGAAATCAGCCCGCTTCTGAAGTTCGTGCTCGAACTTGGCCCGCTGATGGTCTTCTTCTTTGCCAATGCGCGCGGCGAGTGGCTAGCCCGGACATTTCCGATCCTGACAGATTTTGGCGGACCGATCTTCATCGCCACCGGTCTGTTCATGGGTGCGACGGCGCTGGCGCTGACGGTGTCGTGGATACTCACCCGCACATTGCCGATCATGCCGCTGATTTCAGGTATCGTCGTTCTCGTCTTCGGGGCCCTGACGCTGTGGCTGCAGAACGACACGTTCATCAAGATGAAGCCGACCATCGTCAACGCGCTGTTTGGCGTCATCCTGCTCGGCGGCCTGGTTTTCGGAAAGTCGCTGCTTGGCTACGTCTTTCACGCGGCCTTCCGGCTTGATGACGCCGGCTGGAAGAAGCTGACGCTGCGCTGGGGTGTCTTCTTTCTGGTGCTGGCGGTGCTCAACGAGGTGGTCTGGCGCAATTTCTCGACGGATTCCTGGGTGGCGTTCAAGGTCTGGGGCACGATGCCGCTCACCATCGGGTTCACGCTGGCGCAGATGCCCCTGATCATGCGCCATTCGCTCGACAAGGATGACGAGGCTGCCAAGCCGTGAGCGATACAGCGGTTACTGCGCGGCAGGGTTCAAAATTCTTTCTGGCTGCCAGCCTTGGCGTGCTGCTGATCCAGATCGTCACCGAATATTTCATGGGCCGGCTGCCGATCTGCGCGTGCGGCTATGTCAAGCTGTTCGAGCCCGTGGTCAACAGCCCGGGCAATTCCCAGCATCTTTCGGACTGGTATACGCCATCGCACATTATCCACGGCTTCCTGTTCTATGGGCTTGGCTATCTGGTGCTGCGTGGCAGGCCGCTTTCGGCCCGCCTGTTGCTGGCGACGGTGATCGAATCCGCCTGGGAAATTCTTGAGAACACGCCGCTGATCATCAATCGCTACCGGGCAGCGACAATCTCGCTCGATTATTTCGGCGACAGCATTTTGAACTCGGCCATGGATACGGTGTTCATGGCGCTCGGCTTCCTGTTTGCCGCTCGCATGCCGGTCTGGGTGACGCTGGCGGCCGCCATCGTCTTCGAGTTGTTCACCGGCTGGCTGATCCGCGACAATCTCACGCTGAATGTGCTGATGCTGGTCTGGCCGCTCGATGCGGTCAGGACTTGGCAGGGAGCGCTGTAGTCCCGGTACCGGTCGCCTTTTCGATGGCCGGATAAAGACCTTCTTTCAGGCTGCGCTCGTCAAACGGCCCAACGCGCTTGTAGAGGATCGTGCCGTCTGCTCCGACGAGGTAGGATTCAGGGATGCCGTAGACGCCCCAGTCGATCGCCGCCTTGCCGCGCGGATCGGTGCCGATGGCCGAGAATGGATTTCCGAGCTGGCCGAGGAAGCCCAGCGCGTTGGCGTTCTGATCCTTGTAGTTGATGCCGACGACCGTCAGGCGCGGGTCTTTCGACAGCTGCAGAATGAGCGGGTGTTCCTGCCGGCAGGGCACGCACCAGGAGGCCCAGACGTTGACCAGCGTCAGCTTACCCTTGATTGCCACATCCTTCAGCGCCGGAACGGGCAGGCCATTGCGGACTGCGCCATCGAGCGCCGGCAGATCGAGCAGGGGGGCTTTCGTGCCGATCAGGGCCGAGGGGATTTCGCTGATGTCCTTGCCCGAGTGAAGCTGTGTCCAGAAGATGAAAGCGAGAGTGGCAAACAGGATGAGCGGCAGGGCGACCATGAGGCCGCGAAGCCGCGAAGCCGGGACCTGCTCGCCCTTGTCGTTGACGCTCATGGCTTGGTCTCGGCCGAGCGGCGGCGGATGCCGGCGGCTTCCAGTTCCTGCAACTCGCGGCGGCGGGCGCGGGAATCGAGAAAAATCCAGCCGGTCATGATGGCAACCACCAGCACGGTGGCGGCATAACAGGCGAACACATAGTCCGTATGGGTCATCTCAGCTCTCCCGTCCGGCTGCGCGCGTTGCCTGGCGGCGCAGCGAGGCGATGCGGCGGCGGATGATTTCCGTGCGCATGGCGGCCATGTGCAGCGTGAAGAACAGCAGCGTGAAGGCGATCGCCATGACCAGGAGCGGCCGTAGGAATTCCGCATCGATGGCCGAGCCACCCAGGCGCAGCACGCTCGCCGGTTGGTGCAGCGTGTTCCACCATTCGACGGAGAACTTGATGATCGGAATGTTGACGAAGCCGACCAGCGTCAGAATGGCGCCGACCTTGGCCGCCTTGCCCGGGTCATCCATGGCACGATTGAGCGCAATGAGGCCGAGATACATGAGAAAGAGCACAAAGACCGAGGTCAGCCGCGCATCCCACACCCACCAGGTGCCCCACATGGGCTTGCCCCAGAGCGAGCCGGTCAACAGCGCCAGGAAGGTGAAGGCGGCACCGATGGGGGCGGCAGCCCGGGCGGAGACGTCGGCCAGAGGATGGCGCCAGACCAGCGTTCCGAGTGCCGAAATCGCCATCACCGAATAACACATCATCGATAGCCAGGCGGCCGGCACATGCACATACATGATGCGCACCGTTTCGCCCTGCTGGTAGTCCCCGTCCGTCGTGAAGGACAGATAGAGGCCGACGGCGAAGAGCGCGATGGTGATGCCGATCAGCCACGGCAGAAGCCGCGCCGAGATCGCCATGAACCGCGTCGGGTTGGCAAGGTCGCTGAATTTGGTGATGGCGGAGATGTTTTCGCTCATGGTGCCTGTTTAACGTTTCTGCAGGGCGCCTGCAATCAACCCTTGCCGATCACATTTTTGTCAGTCGGACGAAAGCCGCAGCGCCAGCGCCGCTGCCAGCGGACCAATGACGCCGAAGAACAGTGTGATGGCGGTGAGGATGAGGAAAGGCGGCAGGAAGGGGGCGGGGTCTTCGACGGCCGCATAGACGGCGCTCGCACCGAAAATCAGCACGGGAATGGTGAGCGGCAGGACGAGGATCGACACCAGAAGTCCCCCACGCGGCAGGGCGACGGCGACGGCGGCGCCGACGGCGCCGATGAAGGTGATGGCGGGCGTTCCGACCAGCAGGGTCAGCATCGTCGCGCCGGTCGCCTTGGCGCCCATGTTCATCAGCAGCCCGAGCAGCGGCGAGGCCAGAACCAGCGGCAGGCCGGTGGCCACCCAGTGGGCCAGACATTTAACAAGTACGGTCAAGACCAGCGGTGCCGGCTGCATCAGCATCAGGTCGAGCGAGCCGTCATCCCGTTCGGCCTGGAACAGGCGGTCGAGCCCGAGCAGGGAGGCGAGCAACACGCCGATCCACAGGATGGCTGGGCCGATGCGGGCGAGCAGGTTGAGATCCGGGCCGACACCGAAGGGAATAACGGCGACGACGGCCAGAAAGAACAGAATGCCGATCATCGCGCCGCCTCCGGCACGCACGCCCAGTTTGAGATCGCGCAGGAAGAGGGCAATCATGGGCGCGGTCCTTGCGGCTGGAGAGTTTTACCCCCCTCTGTCACTGTGTGACATCTCCCCCTCAAGGGGGGAGATTGGAGCGCATTGCGCGCGCTGAGCCAAGCAATCAAAGGCATAAATCTTAGCGGTTCTCTCACATCTTGCTTCACAGCAGCCTTTGCGGGAAGGGCGCGCAACATTCGATCTCCCCCCTTGAGGAGATGCCCGACAGGGCAGAGGGGGGTAAGCGGCATGCCCACAATCATCATGCCCATTCTTCCTGCAGGACTGCGGCAAAGCTTTTCATGTCGAGCACCTTGGCCTGCTCGAAACCGAGCGGCTGGTGGGTGGCGGCGATGACGATGCCGCCGTTTGCCCGGTGGCGGGTGACGAGGCCGGCAAAAAGCTGGTCGGCGCCGGTATCGAGCGCCGCCGTCGGTTCGTCGAGGATCCAGACCGGCCGATAGGACACCAGAAGCTTGGCCATGGCCATGCGCCTCTGCTGACCGGCGGAGAGATAGCCGAAAGGGATTTGGACGAGATCGCCAAGCCCGACGGCATCGGTGGCCTCATCGATGTCCATGCCGGTCCCATGAGGCGAATCGCCGAGGTAGCGTTTCCAGAAGGTGAGATTTTCTCCGACCGTCAGTTCGCGCTTCATGGCGTTGCGGTGTCCGAGATAGTGGGAGACCTCGCCAGCCCGTTCGATTTCGGCGTCAAAACCCTCGATCCGAACCGTGCCTGTTTCAGCTGCGAGCAGACCCGCCAGAACCCGCAACAGCGTCGATTTTCCCGACCCGTTCGCGCCGGTGACCACAAGCGCTTCGGATGCATCGAGAACGAAGGAAATATCCTGAAAAATCAGGTCGTCACCGCGCTTTGCGCTCAGGTCTTCCACGATCAGCCGCAGTGGCATTCACAGTCCCTTTACGACGTTTGCCGCAATGCAAAAAAATTGTCTCAATTTGAGGATAGTTGGTCTGGCACGTTTCTTCGAAATTATCTATAACCGGCTCAACACGCCAGCGGTCGGCGTGAATTTCATCCTAGCGCCGAACATGGAATGATTTCCACGTACGGACAGCGGAAATGGCCGTACCCGCATCCCATATCGCGCTTCACGGCGCTCGGGCGTTCGTACGTCAGTTTTTGGCGATCAAACGGAGCGGGGTAACCAGTGTCCAGATCCCTTGACAGTTTTAATTGTCGTTCAACGCTTGCCGTGAACGGTGTCGATTACGTCTATTACAGCCTGCCCAAGGCGGAAGCCAATGGTCTGGCTGGCGTATCGAAGCTCCCTTATTCCATGAAGGTTCTTCTGGAAAACCTGTTGCGCAATGAAGACGGCCAGTCCGTCAAGAAGCAGGACATTCTCAACATCGCTGCCTGGCTCAACGACAAGGGCACTGCCGAAAACGAGATCGCCTACCGCCCGGCGCGCGTTTTGATGCAGGACTTCACCGGTGTTCCGGCCGTGGTCGATCTGGCGGCCATGCGCGATGCGATGGTGTCGCTCGGCGGCGATCCGGAAAAGATCAACCCGCTGGTTCCGGTCGATCTGGTCATCGACCACTCGGTCATCGTCGACGAGTTCGGCACGCCGACCGCCTTTGCCCGCAATGTCGAGCTCGAATACGAGCGCAACGGCGAACGCTACCGATTCCTGAAGTGGGGCCAGCAGGCGTTCAAAAATTTCCGTGTCGTTCCTCCGGGCACCGGCATCTGTCATCAGGTGAATCTCGAATATCTCGGCCAGACCGTCTGGACGAAGGAAGAAGACGGCGAGATCACCGCTTATCCTGACACCTGCGTCGGCACCGACAGCCACACGACGATGATCAACGGCCTTGGCGTTCTCGGCTGGGGCGTCGGCGGCATTGAAGCCGAAGCGGCCATGCTCGGTCAGCCTGTCTCCATGCTTCTCCCCGAGGTCATCGGCTTCAAGCTGACCGGCAGGCTGAAGGAAGGCGTCACGGCCACCGACCTCGTGCTGATGGTCGTGCAGATGCTGCGCAAGAAGGGCGTCGTTTCGAAATTCGTCGAATTCTTCGGCCCGGGCCTCGACAACATGACGCTCGCCGACCGCGCCACCATCGGCAACATGGGCCCGGAATATGGCGCCACCTGCGGCTTCTTCCCGGTCGATTCGGAAACGATCAACTATCTCACCATGTCCGGCCGTGAAGAACAACGCATCGCGCTGGTCGAAGCCTATTCCAAGGCGCAGGGCATGTGGCGTGACGGCGATGGCGCCGATCTTGTCTTCACCGATACGCTCGAGCTCGACCTCGGCGCCGTCGTGCCCGCCATGGCCGGTCCAAAACGTCCGGAAGGCCGTATTCCGCTCGAAAACATCGCGTCGGGTTTCGCAACCTCGCTTGAAGCCGACTACAAGAAACCCGGCCAGCTCGACCTGCGCTACGCTGTCGAAGGCGAAGGCTACGATATCGGCCACGGCGACGTGGCGATTGCCGCCATCACCTCCTGCACCAACACGTCCAACCCCTCGGTTCTCATCGCTGCCGGCCTGCTGGCCCGCAACGCCGTCGCCAAGGGTTTGAAGAGCGCTCCCTGGGTAAAGACCTCGCTTGCTCCTGGTTCGCAGGTGGTCGGTGAATATCTCGCCAAGTCCGGTCTTCAGGATTCGCTCGATGCACTCGGCTTCAACCTCGTCGGCTTCGGCTGCACCACCTGCATCGGCAATTCGGGTCCGCTGCGGCCGCCCATTTCGAAGACCATCAACGAGAAGGGCCTGATCATGTCGGGCGTGCTCTCGGGCAACCGCAACTTCGAAGGCCGCATCTCTCCGGACGTTCAGGCAAACTACCTTGCCTCGCCGCCGCTGGTCGTCGCCTATGCGCTGGCCGGTACGGTGCAGAAGGACCTGACCACGGAGCCGCTCGGCATCGGCAGCGACGGCCAGCCGGTCTTCCTGAGGGATATCTGGCCGACCTCGCAGGAAATTCAGGAATACATCCTGAAATACGTCACGCGCGCGCTCTACGCGTCGAAATACGCCGACGTCTTCAAGGGCGACGTCAACTGGCAGGCGGTTCAGGTTCCGGCCGGCCAGACCTATGCCTGGGACGACAACTCGACCTATGTGCAGAACCCGCCCTACTTCGTGGGCATGGGCAAGTCCGGGTCCGGCATTTCGGACATCGTCGGTGCTCGCGTTCTCGGCCTTTTCGGCGATAAGATCACCACCGACCATATTTCCCCGGCCGGCTCGATCAAGGCTGCGTCTCCGGCGGGCGCCTATCTGCTTGGTCACGGCGTCGGTGTTGCCGACTTCAACCAGTACGGCACGCGCCGCGGCAACCATGAAGTGATGATGCGCGGCACGTTTGCCAACATCCGCATCCGCAACCACATGATGGGGCCGAACGGCAAGGAAGGCGGATTCACGATCCACTATCCGTCGAAGGAAGAAATGTCGATCTACGACGCAGCCATGCAGTACAAGGCCGAGGGTGTTCCGCTCGTCATCTTCGCCGGTGTCGAATACGGCAACGGTTCGTCGCGCGACTGGGCTGCCAAGGGCACCAACCTGCTTGGCGTCAAGGCTGTGATCGCCCAGTCCTTCGAGCGTATTCACCGGTCCAACCTCGTTGGCATGGGCATTGTGCCCTTCGTCTTCGAAGAGGGCACGACCTGGGAATCGCTCGGCCTGAAGGGCGACGAAATCGTCACGATCGACAATCTGACCAATGTTCAACCGCGTGAAAAGCGCGTCGTGAAGATTGCCTACAGCGACGGTTCGCTGAAGGAAGTCCCGCTCATCTGCCGCATCGATACGCTGGATGAAGTGATCTACATGAACAATGGCGGCATCCTGCAGACCGTGCTGCGCGATCTCGCAGCCTGACGCGTCTCATAGAGACTGTTTTGTGCCGGGGTCCCTTGTGGGCCCCGGCATTTTTGTGAAATGTTTCACTCCATCGTGACTTCCTGTTGATGGTCCGGCAGCGTATGAAATGAGGCAATCCAGCGGCAGTGGTCCCATTGCCGGAAATTCGAACGGAAGACGACGATGGGCCTGCCAAGATCCGCAAACCTGACGGCTGCTTTGACTGTTCTGGTCATGGCTGCCTCACCTGCATCGGCGGGTGATGGTTCTGCGCTCAAAGGCATTGTCGAGCTGTTTACCAGTCAGGGCTGTTCGTCCTGTCCCGCAGCCGATTCGGCGCTCAAGGCGTTGATCGAGCAGGGCGATGTCGTGGCGCTCGCCTATCACGTCGACTACTGGAACTATCGCGGCTGGACCGACACGCTGGCGTCCAAGGAAAACACCGACCGGCAATATGCCTATTCCAAGTCGATGGGCCGCAATGGCGTCTATACACCCCAGGCCATTCTGAATGGCCGCGAGCACATGAACGGCGCGGATCTGACGGGCATCAATGCGAGCCTGACGCGGATGAATGGCGCCGGCGAAGGTTTCAATGTGCCTGTTGACGCCGAAATGCGCGGCAACGAGATAGATATCAAGATCGGTTCGGGCACCGGCAATGCCAGTGTCGTCGTCGTCTATTTCGACCGCCAGCAGGTGGTCAATGTAGAAACAGGCGAAAACGGCGGCAAGACCATCGCCTATTGGCATGCGGTGCGCGATATCGAAACCATCGGCATGTGGGATGGCAAGGCTGCCACGTTCACCCTGCCGGCGTCTGTGCTCGATAAGAAAAAGCACGGCGGATGTGCGGTTCTGCTTCAGACCGTGACCGAGGGCGATACGCCCGGCAGTATCATCGGTGCCGACACGATCATGCCGGCAGACCAATCCTGATCCCCATGGTCTGGTTCGGTCCGGCCACTACGAGGGGCTGGGGCTGAGGGTTCGAAGGTGCCGAACCGAACCAAGTTCCCGCAAGCGCCCTGAGGTGATCACGGAAACGGTATTGTGCTTCACGCGGTCGCTGTGACGCGAACCGCCGGAAGCAAGGGCAGCTTCATCTGCAAATGGGGCGGCCTGTTGGCTGAAATGCGGCGGGGGCAAAAAACCCCGAGGCGGTCCCGATCCGGTGCCTTCAGGGTTGCATTTCGATCGTTGTCAGGCAGAGTGTCATGGTGCTGTCACAGCCAAAGACGCTGTTCGGAAGACAATTCGGAGCTTCGATGACTGACCAACCGGATTTGCCGCAAGGCGGGAACCGTTCTCAAAGCCAAGCCGAGGCGGGCGTGGTTGTCGATCTTCACGCGTACCGCCAGAACAAGGATCCGCTGCCGGTCACCTTCCACCGCCGTGAGCTGGACGCCATCCTGCGCATCTACGGGCGAATGGTCGGCGAGGGCGAATGGCGGGACTATGCGATCGATCATCTGAAGGAAAAGGCGGTGTTTTCCGTCTTCAAGCGATCCGGTGAGATGCCTCTGTTCCGGATCGAGAAGAACCCGAAACTTGCCGCCAAGCAGGGGGCCTTCAGCGTCATCAACGCGCATGGCAAGATTTTGAAGCGCGGCCACGAACTGCCGCAGGTTCTCAAGGTCTTCGACAAGGCGCTGAAGCTGATCGACACCTGAGACGGGATCAGGAATTCGAATAGAGCGTATCGGGATAGGCCCCGGGATCCGGCAATGTCCTGTTGCCGTCGCCAAGCTCCAGCTGCATGAGGATCGTGTCCAGCCAGCGGCCGTGTTTGTAACCGGACCCCTTGAACCTGCCTGCATGTTCGAAACCGAGCGCCGCATGAACGGCAACAGAGACCGGATGGGCGCCGCCGATGACAGCAAACATCTGCCGGAAGCCGAGGCTGGTGCAGCTGGCGATCAGGTTGGCCAGGAGCGCTTTGCCGACACCTCTGCCGCGCGCCTCGGGCGCAAGATAGATCGAGTCTTCGACCGTAAAACGATAGGCGGGCCGGGTACGGAACGCCGAGGCATAGGCGTAGCCGAGGATGGTTCCGCTGTCATCCAGTGCGACTATATAGGGATAGCCGTTGGCCGTGATGGCGGCGAAGCGGGCGGCCATTTCGTCGCGCGAGGGCGGCTCGATCTCATAGGTGGCAACACCGTTCAGCACCGATTCGGCGTAGATTTCCGTCATGGTGTCGAGATCGCCTGATGTGGTCGGACGAATCGTATGGGGCATCGGCGTTTCCCGCGCATAGATCTGCAAGGCATTCGTTGTCACACCTGTCGGGCGCTATCAATCCTTCCGGATGCGAACCCCCATGCGCAACAAAAAAGGCGGCCGAAGCCGCCTTTTCCATCTGTGTCGCTACTGTTAACGGCGGTTGCCGAGGAACTGCAGCAGGAACATGAAGAGGTTGATGAAGTCGAGGTAGAGTGTCAGGGCACCCATGATGGCCTTGCGGCCGGCGACCGTGCTGTCATCGGACTCGAAGTACATCTCCTTGATCTTCTGGGTGTCGTAGGCGGTGAGGCCTGCGAAAACCAGCACGCCGATGGCCGAGATCGCGAAGGACAGGGCCGAAGACTGCAGGAAAATGTTGACCAGCGAAGCGATGATCAGGCCAAAAACACCCATGATCAGGAAGGAGCCCATGGCCGACAGGTCTTTCTTCGTCGTGTAGCCATAGAGCGAAAGCGCGCCGAACGAAGCCGCAGTGACGAAGAACGTCTGCACGACGCTCTGGCCCGTGTACAACAGGAAGATCGACGACAGCGACAGGCCCATCAGGCCCGCATATATCCAGAACGTGGTCTGGGCTGCCGATACGCTCATCGAGTTGATCTTGAAGCTCAAGAAGAAGACGAGGCCGAGCGGTGCGAGCATGACGACCCACTTCAGCGGCGAACCGTACAGAAGCTGCGCGAAGGCAGGGTTGGATGTCGCCATGACGAAGGTGCCGTACGCGGCGATACCGGTGATGGCCAGGCCCAGTGCCATCAGATTGTAGACCCGCAGCATATAGGTGCGCAGGCCCTCATCGATCATCGCGCCGGACTGGGCAGCCGCTGGCGACGTTCGGGTTTGATAGTTGCGAAGATCAGACATTGTTTCCTCTTAATAAGCCCCGGTTGGAGATTACGGTGTCGGGAGAGCAACGGTCAGGGACCGGTTGCTCCTGAATTTCCCAGGCGCCGCTGCGGGGCTCCAGCATGCCTCATGCAAATATGATGACGAAATGTGTCTCGCACAAGACCCGGCGTGCGCGGAAACGAGATTGTGACCGGTATTTCAGCATTTTGAGATTCAGCGTTAACGGGCAAAGTGCGTCTCAAAGCTCCCGCAACACGGGTGCCGCCTTCTGTCCGAGAACGCGCCAGGTGCCGGCAAGGCCGATGCCGACCGTCATCACAAGCGCGACGATCAGCGTCACGATCGCAACGTCCGGCAGGAAGCTCGACGGCAGTTTCATGATCCGACTGACGACGTACCAGGCCGAGACGCCGCCGGCGAGCAGCGCGAAGGTGGCGGTGGCCGTGCCGAGGATCAGATATTCGTAGCTGAAGGCGCGGATGAGCGTCCGCCGGGTCGCGCCCAGGGTTTTGAGCACGACGGCGTCGTGGATGCGGGCACGGTTGCCGGCGGCAAGCGCCCCTGCCAGCACCAGAACCGAGGCGATGAGGGCAACGGCCGCCGCCGCGCGGATCGCCGTTGCCAGCTGGCCGAGCAGCTGGTTGATAATGTCGAGCGCATCCTTGACGCGGACGGTGGTGATGGTCGGATAGGCGTTGGTCACGGCCTTCAGCGCTGTGGCTTCCTGCGCTGCCGTGGCCGAGGGATCGATCAGCGTTGCCAGCCAGGCATGCGGCGCACCCTGGAATGTGTTGGGGGAAAAGACCATGACAAAATTGATAGACAGGGATTCCCACTGGACGCTGCGAAAATTGGCGATTTTTGCCGTTATGTTGCGGCCGAGCACGTTGACGGTGACCGTGTCGCCGATCTTCAGGCCGAGCTCAGTGGCTTCTTCGGCCGAGAACGAGACGAGCGGTTCGCCCGTATAGTCCTTGCCCCACCAGGTGCCCTCGGCGAGTTTTGCATTTTCCGGCATGTCGGCGGAATAGGTGATGCCGCGATCGCCCTGCAGCACCCAGCGCGCACCGGGCGGCACGTTCATGGCGTTCACGTCATTGCCGTTGAAGGACAGGATGCGGCCGCGCAGCATCGGGACTTCGGTGACCTTGCCGCCCGGCATGCTGTCTTTCAGGACCTTGCGGAAGCCGTCGATCTCGGTGCCTTGAATGTCGACGAAGAAGAAGTTCGGTGCCCGTTCCGGGAGATTGCCGGTCAGTTCCCGGCGCAGGTTGCCGTCGATCAGCGCCAGCGTCACCAGCAGGGCGAGCCCGAGGCCGAGCGACAGAACAACGGAGGGTGTCAACGCGCCGGGACGGTGGATATTGCCGATGGCGAGGCGCAAGGATGGAGAGTTCACGCGCGGGCTTCTGCGGGCGAGCATGGCGATGAGAACAGACACGCCGCGCAGGATGACGAAGGCGAAGGCAATGGCGCCGAGGAAAATCAGCGCGATATAGCGGTCATAGGCGGTGGCCACCGCCAGCCCGCCGAGCGCGAGCAGGCAGAGGGCCGTGCCCAGCAGATAGGGCCAGGTGGGCAGGCGCGAGCGCTCGAACCCCTGTTCGCGGAACAGGGCGGTTGCCGGCACGTCGCGGGCCCGGCCGAGCGGCAGGATGGCGAAGGCCAGCGCGGTCAGCAGGCCGAAGACGGCAGCGAGCCCCAGCGCCGAAGGAAACAGCTGCAGCTCCGTCGAGATCGGCAGGACATCCGCCAGAAACCGGGCGGCGACCAGCGGCGTCGCGGCCCCGGCGACGAGGCCGATGGCAATGCCGATGAGGGCCACAAGCAGGATCTGCAACAGGTAGATCATGGCGATCATCGAGGCTGGCGCGCCGAGGCACTTGAACGTGGCGATGACACCGCGTTTGGAATCGAGAAAAGCGCGCACCGCATTGGCGACCCCGACGCCGCCGACGATCAGTGCGGTTAGGCCGACGAGCGTCAGGAATTGCGAGAAACGGGTGACGTTGGCGGTGAGCGACGGCGCTGCATTCTCGCTGGTGCGGATCGACCACCCGGCGGCCGGAAACCTGCTTTCAGCCGTTGTTCGAAGGACGGCCACGTTCTGAGGGTCGTCGATCCGGAGCTTGTAGGTGTGTTCGACAAGGCTTCCGGTCTGGATCAACCCCGTGGCCGCCAGAGCCTGTCGGGAAATCATCAGGCGCGGCGCAAAACCAAAGCCGTCGGAGAGCGCATCGGGCTCACGGACGAGATCGGCCGTGATGGTGACGGTTGCCTTGCCGATCAGCAGCGTATCGCCCGTCTTGAGGCCAAGGCGCTTGAGCAGCAGCGGGGCAGCGATGGCGCCGAAGCTGCCGTTCTTTTCAGCCAGCAATTCTGCAAGAGGTTGGGCCGGCTGCGTTTCGACCGTGCCGTAGAGCGGGTAGGCGCCATCGACGGCCTTCAGCTCGACAAGCGCCTGGTTGGAGCCATCGGGCAGGCGCGCCATGGAGCGCAGGCCGGCCGAGACCGAAAGCCGGCCAAGACCGTTGAGAAAGGCTTTTTCCTCCGTGTTGGCCTCGCGGTTGTTGAGTTCGAAGCGCATGTCGCCGGCCAGCAGAGACTGGCCCTGCGTGGCAATCGATCCGGTGATCGATTGCGAAACAGAGTTCACCCCGGCAATCGCCGCGGTGCCGAGCGCGATACAGGCGAGGAAAATGTAGAAGCCCTTGAGGCCGCCGCGCATTTCGCGCAGCGCCAGCCGCAGGGCGAGGCTGAATTGGCCGGGCAGCGAACGGGTGCTGCTCATGCGGAAATCGCCTCGGCGCGAATGGCATGAATGCCGTCCGGCTCGATCTCGCCGGAGCGAACGCGAACCTGCCGCGAGCAGCGGGCGGCGAGTGCAGTATCATGGGTGACCAGAACCAGCGTCATCTCGCGCTCTGCCTGTTTGGAAAACAGGAGATCGGCGATCTGCCGGCCGGTTTCGGTGTCGAGATTGCCGGTGGGTTCGTCGGCGATGAGGAGTTTCGGCGAAGGGGCGAGCGCCCTGGCGATGGCGACGCGCTGCTGTTCGCCGCCGGATAACTGTCCGGGATAATGGCTGAGGCGATTGCCGAGGCCGACGGCGGTCAGTTCTTCGCGGGCGATATCGAAAGCGCCTTTGACATTGGCGAGCTCCAGGGGAACGGCAACATTTTCGAGCGCCGTCAGGTTGGGAATGAGGTGGAAGGACTGGAAGACGATGCCGATGTTGCGGCCGCGAAACTCGGCGACCTGGTCTTCGCCCAATGTGTGCAAGGCCGTGCCGGCTATGTGGATTTCACCGCTGTCCAGGCGTTCCAGACCGGCGAGAACCATGAGCAGCGTCGACTTCCCCGAGCCCGACGGGCCGACGATGCCGATCGATTCACCCGTCTCGATTTTCAGGTCCATGCCCTTGAGAACATGAACCGAGGCGGCGGCCTGACCGAGCGTCAAGTCGGCTTTTTTCAAATCGATAATGGTTTTTGTCAAAGGAATTTGCCCTATATCTTTAAAGAATGCTCCGGAAGGCCCGGCGGCTGCTCACGGATTTAGGAAGCACGGTATGATTTTTAAAGCGTTCGGAGCGGTTTTCCCCCTGCACTTTCTCGTGTTTCTGTTGAGCCCCGTGATGGTGATGGCCGCTCCGGTCAATCTGGTCGGCTTTGGTGACAGCCTGATGGCGGGCTACCAGCTGCCAACGTCGGACGCGTTTCCGGTGCGGCTGGAAAAGATCTTGCGCGACAAGGGCATCGACGTGAGCATCACCAATGCCGGCGTTTCCGGTGACACGTCGTCCGGCGGTCTGGCCCGGATCGACTGGTCTGTGCCCGACGGCACCGATGGCGTCATCCTCGAGCTCGGGGCCAATGATGCGCTTCGCGGCATCCCGCCGGAGGAGACGGAAAAGAACCTCGATGCGATGATCACCAAGCTCAAGGCGCGTGGCATTGCCGTGCTGCTGGTCGGCATTCTGGCGCCGCCGAACATGGGCGAGGACTATGCGGCGAAGTTCAATCCGATTTTTCCAAAACTGGCGGAAAAACACGGACTGCCGCTCTATCCGTTCTTCCTCGATGGCGTGATGGCCGAGGCCGGCATGCAGCTGGAAGATGGCATGCACCCCAATGCTCAGGGTGTCGGGGTGATGGCCGAGCGCATGCTGCCCCTCACGGAGACATTTGTTGGGGGTCTTTCCAAGCCCTGACCGGCGCTCACGACCCTGTGGCTCCAAGTCCCGGGTGTGAAATAGGGCTTGCGCCCATCTGGAAGGCATGATTCGTTGAGGTGTCAGTTACAGATTCGGGGAGCTCGCCATGCCGAGACTTTTTACCGCCCTCGAAATACCGCGCAATGCGGCGATGAGCCTTTCATTGCTGCGCGGAGGTCTCCCTGGAGCCCGGTGGATTGACGTCGAGAACTACCACATCACGCTGCGCTTCATCGGCGATGTCGACAACCGGACCGCTGACGAGATCGTCGACCGACTCGACCGGATCGAACGGCCGGAATTCCAGATGCAGTTGACAGGGATCGGTTCCTTCGGGTCGAAGAAGCCGCACTCGATCTGGGCTGGTGTGTCGCAGGTGCCGGAAATTTATGCGCTTCAGGCGGAAATCGAGCGCATATGCCAGCGGCTGGGCCTGCCCGCTGACCCGAGAAAATTCACGCCGCATGTCACGCTTGCGCGGCTGCGGTCTTCCCGCGTCGAGGATGTCGTGACCTATCTTTCAGGGCGCGGCAACTTCTACACACCCACCTTCACGGCCTCGCGCTTCGTGCTGCTGTCGTCACGCGATTCGATCGGCGGCGGTCCCTATCTCACCGAAGAAGTGTTTCCGCTGCACGAGGCACGGTCATCCGGCTACAGCTTGCCGAGCAGCGACGAGCAGCCTTCGAAGAGCATGCTGTAGACCGCTTCGAAGTCGCTTGAACCGCCGTAATAAGGATCGGGAACGTCGGTCGGTTGTCCCATTGCGGCCATGCTGAAAAGATGGATCTTTGGCTGTGCTCCGGCCGGGGCCAGCGCTTGTAGCGTTGCGACATTGTTGCGATCCATGCCGAGGATCAGATCGAACCGTTCAAAATCCTCCGGTACCACCTTGCGGCCCCGCTGAGCGCTGATGTCGATGCCGTTTCGCTTCGCCACAGCAATCGAGCGAGGGTCTGGCGGGTCACCGATGTGCCAGCCGCCGGTGCCGGCCGAAGCAATTTCGAACTGGCGGATGCGGTTCTGCGTTGCAACAAGGTGCCGGAAAATGCCTTCGGCCAGCGGCGAGCGGCAGATGTTTCCGAGACAAACGAAGAGGATTCCGGCCGGTTTCATGGTATTCCGTCGAGAGGACAAAGAGCAGGTGAACCTTCGGCAGCGTGCCGCGTTGGTTTTCATAGCTCCCGCAATGTGATCGGCAAAGAGGAATGGCCATGAAGTACGAAAAACTCGACAAGGCGGCGGTCGAAGCGGCGCTTGGCAAGGCGGAAGGCTGGAAGCTCAGTGACGACGGTGTGGCGATCGCGCGCTCATTCAAGTTCAAGTCATTTGTGGAAGCCTTCGGCTTCATGACAGAGGGCGCGCTGGGCGCCGAAAAGCTCAACCATCATCCCGAATGGTTCAACGTCTACAACAGGGTCGACGTGACCCTGACGACGCATGACGCCAAGGGCCTGACGGAGCTTGATTTCAAGCTTGCCGGGTTGATGGACAAGGCGGCCACGCGGCGCGCCTGACTGCCATTTGAAAACGGTTCGGCGAAGAGCCATATCAGGATTAGGTCATTTACGAGGGAAACAGATGGACGACATCAAGATCGGTGAGATTTTGCTGCCAGGCGACGAAGAGCAGCAGGCGAAGCGCTCCTCCACCATTCGCCGCCGCTTCTGGCCGACGATGAAGCGCGCCTTCCGCCAGGTGCCGTTCAGCCGCGATCTGGTGGCGGCCTATTATTGCGCGATGGATCCAAAAACACCGACGAGGGTGCGCGGCATCCTTCTGGCGGCGCTTGCCTATTTCGTCATGCCGCTCGATTTCATTCCCGATATTCTGGCGATGGTCGGCTTTTCCGACGATATCGCCGTTCTGACGGCGGCGTTTGCCAGCATCAGCGGGCATATCAAAGAAGACCACTATATCGCCGCAGACAAGGCGCTGACCGGTTCGATGGAGGATGGAGCCGCCTGAGGGTGGTTTAAGCCTCAAGTGCCGCTCACGCCTGCATCGTCCAGCAGCTTCCGCAGCTTGCCGAAGGCGAGCCTTATTCTCGATTTGACGGTTCCAAGCGGCAGGCCGGTTTCCGCCGCGATTTCCGTGTGTGATTGACCGTAGAAGAACGCCTTGCGGATCAGGTCTATCTGGTCTGGCGGTAGGTGTGCCAGAGCTTCGCGCACTACTCTTTCCCGATCTTCGGTTTCCAGCCCCTCATCCGGCAACGGGTCTCCGAACGGCTGCAGCAACGGATCGGACGCATCGAACTGCATCCGGCGCTTGCGCCGCGCGGCGTCGATGCTGCGGTTCCTGGCAATGCGGAAAAGCCAGGTCGAGAGGGACGATTTTGCCGGGTCATAGAGACTGGCCTTGTGCCAGAGCACGACCATCACTTCCTGGGCGAGGTCTTCGGCCTCGCCTGCTGTCATGCGCTGGCGCATCAGGAAGGATTTCAGCCGGGGAGCATAGAAGTCGAACAGCTCGGTGAAGGCGGTTCTGTCGCGTGCATCGGCTACCGCCTTTACCAAGGCCGAAAAGCGCTGTTTCCGGTCAGCATCCATGGCGCCTGCAGGGGTCTCCAGAAGAATCCGATCACAATTTAGACAACAGGTACAATGGTTTTGGCAAAGGTCAAACTCTTGCCCGATTCTTTGTGACATAAAATTTCGAAGGGCCGTGGTTCACCCCTGCTGAAATATCTCGTGGATATCGACCATTGAGGAGTAGCCTCAAAGGACTATGCGCGGTTGCCGGGCTTTTCATGCGGTCAGGGCACCAAGCCGAAACTCGTGAACTGTTTGCACCGTATTTTGTTTCGTACTAGAGCATGGCAGGAATGAAATTTGCGGACCGTTGACGGTTTGGTAACCTGAATTAAGTCAAATTAAATCAAATCGTGGATATGCGTTGCCCGGAGAACCCCGGTATCGGGTGTGGATGGCAAGACAACCGGCAGGACATCATGTTTGTAAAAAAGTTCTCGATCGCACTCGCTCTACTCGTCGCTTCCGCCGGCATCGCTGCCGCGCAGTCGCCAACATTGATCAAGCAGTTCAATGCCTGGGGTGCCTATTCCTACCAGACGAGCGCCGGCAAAGTTTGCTACGTCCTGTCCGTGCCGAAGGAAAAGTCGCCTCCCGGCGTCGATCACGGCGATATCTTCTTCCTCGTGTCGCAGCGGCCGGGCCAGAACATCAGCTATGAACCGCAGGCGATGATGGGTTATCCGCTTCAGGAAAGCTCGAAGGTCACGGTCACTATCGATGCGCGCAACTTCACGCTATTCACCAAGGACAAGTCTGCCTGGGTCGAGAATGCCGCTGAAGAGCCGGCGCTGGTGGCGTCGATGAAGTCGGGCAAGGGCATGTCGGTCAGCGCCAAGTCGCGCAAGGGCACCGGCACGAACTATGTCTATTCGCTCTCGGGTATTTCGGCTGCCCTGAAGCAGATCGAGACTTGCAAGTAAGCTTCATCTATCCCTGTTCTCCGAGAGGCCGCGTCATCTGCGGCCTTTCGCGTTTCCGGCAGCTGCCCGCGCAAAGGGTGACGGCGCGGTAAAATGGTGCTATGAGCGCCGCAAAGACGGGTTTGTCGCGGCAATGGGCCGCTCGATCGAACCTCCAGAGTTCCATGTACGGCATGTCAGGCGAATTGGAGGTGAAGGCACCTCAAATCGGCGCATCCGTTGTGCAGCAGGATTGACAGCATGACAGCCACCGCCCTTCTCGATGCGAGCGCGATTGAAAAAATCCCGGCTGCGCGGACCATGCCTGCGGCCGAAAAGCCGACATTGATCGGCCTGTCGAAGGACGACATGGCGGTCGCCCTGCGTGACAAGGGTATTTCGGACAAGCAGGTGAAGATGCGGGTCAGCCAGCTCTGGCACTGGCTTTACGTACGCGGTGTTTCCGATTTCGATCACATGAGCAATGTCTCCAAGGATATGCGCGAAATGCTGAAGCAGCATTTCACAATTGCGCGGCCCGAGATTGTTGAAGAACAGATCTCCAATGACGGTACGCGCAAGTGGCTGCTGCGGTTTCCACCGCGTGGTGCCGGACGTCCGGTCGAGATCGAGACAGTCTACATTCCCGAGCAGGGGCGCGGGACGCTGTGCGTCTCCAGCCAGGTCGGTTGCACGCTGACCTGTTCGTTCTGTCATACGGGCACGCAGAAACTTGTGCGCAACCTGACGGCCGAGGAAATCCTGTCGCAGTTGCTTCTCGCCCGTGACCGGCTCGGCGATTTTCCCGACCGCGACACGCCGGCAGGCGCCATCGTGCCGAACGAGGGCCGCAAGGTCACCAATGTGGTGATGATGGGCATGGGCGAGCCGCTCTACAATTTCGAAAGCGTCAAGAAGGCGCTGCTGATTGCAACCGACGGCGATGGCCTGTCGCTGTCGAAGCGCCGCGTGACGCTGTCGACCTCCGGCATCGTACCGGAAATCTACCGCACCGGCGAGGAGATCGGCGTCATGCTGGCGATTTCGCTGCATGCGGTGAATGACGACCTGCGCGATCTCCTGGTGCCGATCAACAAGAAATACCCGCTGAAAGACCTGCTGGAGGCCTGCCGCGCCTATCCGAGCCTGTCGAACGCGCGCCGCATCACCTTCGAATATGTGATGCTGCGCGACGTCAACGACAGCCTGGAAGACGCCAAGGAGCTGGTGCGGCTCTTGAAGGGCATTCCGGCCAAGATCAACCTCATTCCGTTCAACCCTTGGCCGGGCACGAACTACCAGTGTTCGGAGTGGGAGCAGATCGAGAAATTTGCCGACTTCATCAATGCGGCCGGTTACGCCTCACCGATCCGCACCCCGCGCGGCCGCGACATTCTCGCCGCCTGCGGCCAGCTGAAGTCGGATTCGGAACGCATGCGCAAGGTGGACCGGATGGCGCTGGAAGCGCTGATGATCGCAAATCACGGCGAAGATGACGACGATTGAGGTCAGCGCGTCTGCGTGAACAGGATCTTTAGCGCAAAAATCGAGAAGACACCGGCGAAGGTGTAGTCGATGGCGCGCATGACGCTTTTCTTGCGCTGCAGCCAAGCTGACAGCCAGTCGGCTGTCAGGATGACGGCGATGTTGACCGGCATGGCGGCAACGATGAAGAAAATCCCGAAGAACATGAGCTTGCCCGTGACGTTGGGGTCAGGGGCAGTGACGAACTGCGGCAGGAAGGTCATGAAGAAGATGATGACCTTCGGATTGAGCAGGTTAACGCCGAGCCCGGTCGAGATGTTGGCGAACGGCGAAGCTTGCGTGCTGTCTTCCTTCTTCACCGACAGGCTTGAGCCGAAGCGGATGGCCTGGACGGCGAGCCAGAAGAGATAGGCGGCGCCGCCGGTTTTCAGGACGAGAAATGCGGTGGGTGAGGCCGTTATCAGCGCCGATATGCCGAAGGCGACCAGAAGCGTGTGGACGAGGCAGCCGACACTGGTGCCGACAACCACATACATGGCGGCCGCCTTGCCCTGCGACAGCGCGCGGCTGATGGAGAGCGTCATGTCCGGGCCGGGCGTTGCAGCCAGCAGCAGCGTCGCGGCAGTAAAGGCAAGCAATGCCGGCAGGCTGGGCAGGAAATCCATGACGCGGTCTTTCTCGGCGGATGATGGTGTTGTCCTGCCGATAGCACAAAGCGCCGGTGCGGGCTTGGCCTTTTTGCAAGGCCGGTCGCGGCGTTCCTTGAGGTCGCGGCTTGCGCGAACGGATAATCTGGCTAAAAGTGCCGCGAAATTTTCCATGCGGCACGGACGGTGCCGCCAAAGACCAGACGGACATCCTCCATGACATCGCAGAAGCACGTGAAGAAAGTCGTTCTCGCCTATTCCGGCGGCCTCGATACCTCGATCATCCTGAAGTGGCTGCAGACGGAACTCGGCGCCGAAGTCGTGACCTTCACGGCCGATCTCGGACAGGGCGAGGAACTCGAGCCGGCCCGCAAGAAGGCCGAGATGATGGGCATCAAGGAAATCTACGTCACCGACGTGCGCGAAGAGTTCGTCAGGGATTTCGTCTTCCCGATGTTCCGCGCCAATGCCGTCTACGAGGGCGTCTATTTGCTCGGCACTTCGATCGCGCGTCCGCTGATCTCCAAGCACCTGATCGACATCGCCCGGGAAACCGGCGCCGATGCGATCGCGCATGGTGCGACCGGCAAGGGTAACGACCAGGTTCGTTTTGAGCTTTCGGCTTACGCGTTGAACCCGGATATCAAGATCATTGCGCCATGGCGTGACTGGTCGTTCAAGTCCCGCACCGATCTCCTGGAATTTGCCGAAAAGCACCAGATCCCGGTCGCCAAGGACAAGAAGGGCGAAGCGCCGTTCTCGGTCGACGCCAACCTTCTACACTCCTCGTCCGAAGGCAAGGTTCTGGAAGATCCGTCGCAGGAAGCGCCTGAATATGTGCACATGCGGACGATTTCCCCGGAAGCAGCGCCCGACAAGGCAACCACCATCACGGTCGGTTTCGAGAAGGGCGATGCGGTTTCCATCAATGGCGAGCGCCAGTCGCCCGCGACGCTGCTGGCAACACTGAATGCCTACGGCCGCGACAATGGCATCGGCCGTCTCGATCTGGTCGAGAACCGGTTCGTCGGCATGAAGTCGCGCGGTGTCTACGAGACGCCCGGCGGCACGATCCTGTTGACGGCGCACCGCGCCATTGAATCGATCACGCTCGATCGCGGTGCCGCCCACCTGAAAGACGACATCATGCCGCGCTATGCGGAGCTGATCTACTACGGCTTCTGGTTCTCGCCGGAACGCGAGATGCTGCAGGCGCTGATCGACAAGAGCCAGGAACATGTCGAGGGCGAAGTGACGCTGAAGCTCTACAAGGGCAATGTCATGGTCACCGGTCGCACCAGCAGCAAATCGCTCTATTCCGACAAGCTGGTGACATTCGAGGACGACCACGGCGCCTACGACCAGAAGGACGCTGCCGGCTTCATCAAGCTCAACGCCCTGCGCCTGCGCACACTGGCCGCCCGCAACCGCCGTTAACGGTAACGCGCGTTCCGGTCGTTCAAAGCCCGTCTCCCACACGGAGGTGGGCTTTCATTCGCTGGTGGGCGTTTGGACCAGACGTCGTGTCGATGCAAGGAACCAGAGGTAACTGGCGATCGACAGGAAGAGCATGGCCGGGATGACGATGCCGAAGGCGTCGAAGGGCGAGCCGATCAGGGCGGCCGACAGTCCACCCAAGAACCCTCCCGCCATCTGGATGAAGCCCATCATCGCCGAGGCCGAGCCGGCGATATGGGGAAAGGACTGCAGCGCTGCCGTTGTCATGTGCGGGGTCAGGAAGGCAATGCCGACGCTGGAAAAGGCGATCGGCAGCATGACGGAGAGATAGGTCGGTTCGATGAACTGCACCGAGAGCGCGATCATGAGGCCGCCAAGACCACAGCAGATTAGGCCGAACCGCACCGAGCCTTCACCGCCAAGACGCGCGGATGTCAGGCGCAGACCGATCGAGCCGGCGAAATAGAAACCGGACTGCATCAGCATGCCGATCCCAAAGGCGGTGGGCGACATGCCAACACGATCGATCAGAATGAAGGAAAGCATGGTCGACTGGGCGTATAGCGCCCCGACCGAGCCACCGAGCACGATGGCGGCGGCAACGAAGCGTGGGTCGCGGATCAGTTCGCTGTACGCAGCGACAAGCGGGCCGGGAAGTGCCCGGCGCGGATCCGGTGTCGAGGTTTCGCGAAGGAAGACAGTTATCGAGAAGATCGTCACCAGCCCGAACCCGAGCAGGATGAAAAAGATCGACTGCCAGCCGAAGGCGGCCAGCGCCAGCCCGCCGATCGTCGGCGCCATGGCCGGGCCGATGGCCAGCATGATGCCGATCAGGTTCATGATGCGTGACGCCTCGGTGCCGGTGAACTGGTCGCGCACGATGGCGCGGGCAACGGTAATGCCGACGGAGGCGCCGATGCCCTGGATCAACCGGCCGGCGAGCAACCATTCGACTGACGGTGCGAAGGCGCAGAGCAGGCTGCCGAGGACATTGATGCCGACAAAGGCAAGGGTCGCTGCCTTGCGGCCGAAGGCGTCCGACATTGGCCCGGCCACCAGCATGGCAAGCGAGAAACCGCCGAAATAGAGCGACAGGGTCAGCTTGATCAGCGATTCGGTGGTGGCGAAGGCCCGCACCAGTTCCGGCATGGCCGGCGTATAGATCGACATGGAGATGGGGCCGAGCGTCGCCAGCAAGGCGCCGATGATGCTGGTGCGGCGGCGGCTCATCGTGAGGTTCATTCGGCAGCATTCCTCCGGCTTGCCAGCGTGCAGCCAAGCATGTCGTGCAGATTGTCGCGCAGGAGCAGCAGGCTGCCCTGAAGTGCCTGCCGGGCGCCGTCGTCGAAATCGGCCGTCACCCGGCTCATGACGGCATCGACCTCGCGCATGATGGCCGCCAGCAGGGGATCGGCCTTGCCGGTCACCACCACGTTCTTCGCCCGGCGATCGGCCGGGTCCGGCAGCCGTGCCACCAGCCCCAATGCTTCCAACCGGTCGAGGCAGGCCGAGAGCGTCATCGGCTCGATGCCCATGCGGGCGGCGATATCGGTCTGCTTGATGCCAGCGACAGAGGCGACCTGAATCAGCGTGCGGGCTTCGCCTGCGGTGATGCCGAGATCGGCGGCGTTGATGCGGCTGTCGAAGGCGCTCCGCAGCAGGCGGGAGACGTCCGTCAGCAGCATGCCGATCGTATCGGATTGAACCCTTGCGGGCATGAACAGCCATCCTGCGCGATTGATCGTAAGGTTTGCGTAGCATTCCGGCCGAAGGCGGGCAACACCGGGGACGGCAGCCTGATGTTTTCGAAGTCGTTCTTGTCTTGACGGATATCTCGCTGCAGGATCGTATGAGATTCGATCGTTTGGGAGAAACCATGTCGCATACCCTGCTTCTGGGCGCGTTTTTTGCAGCCCTGCTCTACGTCCTCATTCCCGGTCCGGCCTTTCTGGCCTTGCTGGGCATCGGTGCAGGGCAGGGGCGCAAGGCTGGCGCCCTGTTCATGGGCGGGCATCTGGCCGGAGACCTCCTGTGGTCGGCGCTGGCGCTGGTTGCCATCGTCGGTGCGAAAACAATCGGCAGCACGGTTTTCGATGTGCTTGGCCTGTTCTGCGGTTTCTATCTGGCCTGGATCGGCTGGAGCGCGCTGCGCGCCAAGCCGCGCGGGCAGGGGCAGGCGCTGCTGACCGTCGAGCGGCCCTTGCGCCGGGGGCTGGTCTTCGGCCTGACAAACCCGAAAGGGTACCCGGTGGCGCTGGCGACTTTTACGGCCCTTCTGGCCAGCTCCGCCAACGCGCTGGATTTTGAGGCTTTGCCGGCGCTGCTCGCTGTGTCTCTGCTCGGTTTCCTGGTGGCGGATGTCATCCTGATCGGCATCATCGGCGCGTCTGTCGTGCGCCGTTTCTATCGCCGGCACGAACTTGCCATCGTCCGCCTGTCGGGCGTTCTGTTCATGGGGTTTGCCGTGCAGGCCATCTGGCATGCGGCGCCCGGCCTTCTCGGCGTCCGCAAACCCTGATCGCGCATCTTTCCGCCATGATCGTCATCTTGATACAACTCTGATTGCATGGGCGCGCCGATGGCGCCTCCCTTGCCTGCACTTCGAAAGGATCTGCCATGACCGCCACATCCCTCAATCCGGCGCTGACCAACTGGAACGGGCTTCATGGGCTGCCGCGTTTCGATCTGGTCGATGATGGCGACTTCGCTGCTGCCTTCGACGCCGCCCTGCGTGAGCATGACGCCGAAATCGATGCGATCGCCAACAATCCCGAGGCGCCGACGTTTGAAAATACCCTTGTTGCGCTGGAGATCGCCGGTGATGCGCTGTCGCGTGTGTCGAGCCTGTTCTGGAACCGGGCCGGTGCCAACACCAATGACACGATCCAGACGCTGGAGCGCGAGGTCGCGCCAAAAATGTCGCGGCATTATTCGCGGATCGGCATGAATGCGGCCCTGTTCGGGCGAATTGATGCGCTCTGGGACCAGCGCGAAACACTTGGTTTGTCACATGAGCAGTTCCGGGTACTGGAACGGCACTGGAAGGGTTTCGTCAAATCCGGTGCAAGGCTGGAAAAGCCCGAGCAGGAGCGTCTCGCGGCGATCAATGAGCGGCTCGCCGGACTGGGCGCACATTTTGGGCAAAATGTTCTCTCCGACGAGAAGAGCTGGGCGCTTGTCCTGCATAAGGACGAAGACCTCGCCGGCCTGCCGGATTTCCTCAGGGATGCGATGGCGGCGGCTGCCCGCGAGCGCGGCGAAGATGGCGGTTACGCCGTGACCCTGTCGCGCTCGATTATCGAACCCTTTCTCACCTTTTCCGACCGGCGCGATCTGCGCGAGCAGGCATTCCGGGCGTGGAGCATGCGCGGCGAAAACGGTGGCGAGACCGACAACCGCGAGATCATCCGCGAGACGCTGGCGCTTCGGGCTGAGAAAGCAAAGCTGCTCGGCTATGCCAATTTCGCGGCGCTGAAGCTCGACAACACGATGGCGAAGACGCCGGATGCGGTGAATGGTCTGCTGAAGCAGGTCTGGGACAAGGCCGTCGTGCGTGCCCACGAGGAAGAGGCCGACCTTGCCTCGCTGGCGGCGGCCGAAGGCAACAAACACGAGATCATGCCCTGGGACTGGCGCCACTATGCCGAAAAACTGCGGTCGCAGACTTTCAATTTCTCGGAAGGCGAGCTGAAGCCTTATCTGCAGCTTCACAAGATCATCGACGCCTGCTTCGATGTGGCGCAGCGCCTGTTCGGTATCGTCGCCGTCGAGAAGAAGGACGTGCCGGCCTATCATCCGGACGTGCGTGTTTTCGAGATCAGGGATGCAAGCGGCACGCTGATCGCGCTCTTCCTCGGCGACTATTTCGCCCGCGCTTCCAAGCGCTCGGGCGCCTGGATGAGTTCGTTCCAGTCGCAGCACAAGCTGCCGCTGGAGAATGGCCGTGTGGGTGAGATCCCGATCATCTACAATGTCTGCAATTTCGCCAAGCCGGCCGAGGGCAAGCCGGCGCTTCTGTCGATCGACGATGCCCGAACGCTGTTTCACGAGTTCGGCCACGCCTTGCACGGAATGCTGTCGGACGTCACCTATCCGTCGGTCTCCGGCACCGGCGTGTCGCGCGATTTCGTCGAGCTGCCGTCGCAGCTGTACGAACATTGGCTGACCGTTCCGGAAATCCTCAAGACCTATGCGGTGCACGAGCAGACCGGCGAGCCGATGCCGCAGGCGCTTCTCGACAAGGTTCTGGCGGCGCGGACGTTCAACTCGGGCTTTGCGACGGTGGAGTTCACCTCGTCGGCGCTGGTCGACATGGCCTTCCACACGCGTGACGGCGTCGATGACCCCATGGCTGTCGAGGCCGAGGTTCTTGCTGAAATCGGCATGCCGAAATCGATCGTCATGCGGCACCGCTCTCCGCACTTCGCCCATGTCTTCTCCGGCGACGGCTATTCGGCCGGCTATTATTCCTACATGTGGTCGGAAGTGCTCGATGCCGACGCTTTCGCCGCCTTCCAGGAAACCGGCAACGCCTTCGATCCGGCCATGGCGAAGCGCCTGCGTGACAATATTTACTCGGTCGGCGGGTCGATCGATCCGGAAGACGCCTACACGGCATTCCGGGGCAAACTGCCGAGCCCGGAAGCCATGCTGGCCAAGAAAGGCCTCGCTGCTTAAGCGGGATATCAACCGGTCCGGGCCGTCGCGAGTTGATATGACGGTTTTTTGAAACTGCAGGCGGGCGGGAAGACTTTCCGGCCTGCCCCCTTTCGCAAATGCAAAAAAACCTGTATGAGCCCGGCAACTGAAGATGTGGCGTGGCCTCAGAGCTACCCAGAACCCCCCGAGTATCCAACACATGAAAATGCGCAACATCGCGATCATCGCACACGTTGACCATGGGAAAACCACGCTCGTCGACGAACTTCTGAAGCAGTCTGGCTCCTTCCGTGACAACCAGCGCACGACCGAGCGCATGATGGACAGCAACGACCTCGAAAAAGAGCGGGGCATCACCATTCTGGCGAAGGCCACCTCGATCGAGTGGAAGGGTGTGCGCATCAACATCGTCGATACCCCCGGCCACGCCGACTTCGGCGGTGAAGTCGAGCGCATCCTGTCGATGGTCGATGGCGCGATCGTTCTGGTCGACTCGTCGGAAGGCCCGATGCCGCAGACCAAGTTCGTCGTCTCCAAGGCACTGAAGGTCGGCCTTCGCCCGATCGTCGCGATCAACAAGATCGACCGTCCGGATGGCCGCCACGAAGAGGTCATCAACGAAGTCTTCGACCTGTTCGCCAATCTGGACGCAACCGACGAGCAGCTCGACTTCCCGATCCTCTACGGTTCGGGCCGCAACGGCTGGATGAACCTCAATCCGGAAGGTCCGAAGGAAGACGGTCTCGGGCCACTTCTCGACCTCGTTCTCAAGCATGTCCCGGAGCCGAGCGTCGGCGAAGAAGACGGCGCGTTCCGCATGATCGGCACGATCCTCGAAGCCAACCCCTTCCTCGGCCGCATCATCACCGGCCGCATTCATTCCGGTTCGATCAAGCCGAACCAGGCCGTCAAGGTCATCGGCCAGGACGGCAAGCTGATCGAAAACGGCCGTATCTCGAAGATCCTTGCTTTCCGCGGCATTGAGCGCACGCCGATCGAGGAAGCGCATGCAGGCGACATCGTCGCCATCGCCGGCCTGTCCAAGGGCACGGTCGCCGACACGTTCTGCGACCCATCGGTCACCGAGGCGCTGCACGCCCAGCCGATCGACCCGCCGACCGTGACCATGTCCTTCATCGTCAACGATTCGCCGCTGGCCGGCACCGAAGGCGACAAGGTTACCTCGCGCGTCATCCGTGACCGCCTGCTCAAGGAAGCCGAAGGCAACGTCGCTCTGAAGATCGAGGAAGCCGAAGGCAAGGATTCGTTCTACGTGTCCGGCCGTGGCGAATTGCAGCTGGCTGTTCTCATCGAAACCATGCGGCGCGAAGGCTTCGAGCTGGCCGTCTCGCGTCCGCGCGTCGTCATGCACAAGGATGAAGCCACTGGCCAGATGCTGGAGCCGGTCGAAGAAGTCGTCATCGACGTCGATGAGGAATATTCGGGCGTCGTCGTCCAGAAGATGTCCGAGCGCAAGGCCGAAATGGCCGAGCTGCGTCCGTCCGGCGGCAACCGCGTTCGCCTGAAGTTCTTCGCACCGACCCGCGGCCTCATCGGCTACCAGTCGGAACTGATGACCGATACGCGCGGCACGGCGATCATGAACCGCCTGTTCCACGAATATCAGCCTTATAAGGGCGATATCGGCGGCCGTGTGCAGGGCGTTCTGCTGTCCAACGACGCCGGCGAATCCGTCGCCTATGCTATGTTCAACCTGGAAGACCGCGGTCCGATGATCATCGATGTCGGCGAGAAGGTCTATGCCGGCATGATCATCGGCATCCACACGCGCGACAACGATCTCGAAGTAAACGTGCTGAAGGGCAAGAAGCTTACCAACATGCGCGCATCGGGCAAGGACGAAGCCGTCAAGCTGACGCCGCCGATCCGCATGACGCTCGACCGGGCTCTTTCCTGGATCCAGGACGATGAATTGGTCGAAGTGACGCCGAAGAACATCCGCCTGCGCAAGATGTATCTCGATTCCAACGATCGCAAGCGATTCGAAAAGTCGCGCGGCGCGGCATAAGCGCTTCCCGGCATTGTGAAAATCCTCAAAACCCCGGCTTGTCCGGGGTTTTTTGTTGTGCGCGCCGGCGTTTCCGTCTTGCCGCAAAAGTTAAAAAAGCGTTAACTTTTGGCAAGCTCCCGGCAAACTTGCCTGTGGGCAATGCCATATCGCCAGTCTTTGGCGGATTCCTGTTGTGTTTGCGTTTGTCTAGAGTGCCGCGATGAAAACGCTATCGATCGAAGTGAGGCCAGCAGAAGCACGGGACGCCCGGGCGATCTCGGACGTGCACAGGGAATCCTGGCTGCAGGCCTATGGCGGGCTCATTCCCTACAAGCCGCTGATGCAGATGGTCGAGCGCCGGGGCGAGGTCTGGTGGCGCAAGGCCGCACGCGGGCCGGCGACGGTTCTGGTTCTCGACGTGGCGGGAACACTGGCAGGCTACATGACGCTCGGCCTCAACCGCGCCCGCTCGCTGCCGCAGGAAGGCGAGATCTACGAAATCTATCTGCTGCCGGAATATCAGGGCGTCGGTCTCGGTCGCCGGCTATTCGGCGAGGGCCGGGCCCTCCTGAAATCTCTCGGCTGTAGCGGCCTCGTGGTCTGGTGCCTGGAAGACAGCGAACATGCGGACCGGTTCTTCCGATCGGCCGGGGGCAACGATATCGCCGAAGGCATGGAAGATTTCGGCGAAAGAGAATTGAAGAAAATCGGTTACGTCTGGCCCTGAGGCCGGTCAGTTCTGCGGAAAGCTGCTGGTCGGCTCGCTCGTCTTTTCTCCGCGCTTGCCGTGAAATTCCGCCTTGTCGGTGCCGCACTCGAAATCGGCAGCGATGGTATCGGCAAGCTGGCGCGCCAACGTGTTGGCGTCCTTGTTCTCCAAGGCATCGACATAGCCCGTGACGCAGCTGGTGTCGTCATCCGCCTGCGCCACGTGGGAGACCACCAGAACCTGGCCCTGCAGTTTCTGATCGGTCTCGCCGGTGTCCGGATTGGAGTTTTCGATGAACCAGCGCAGGATGGCTGCGGTCGGTTTTCCTTCGTCATCGACGCGCCACTCGACTTTTTCGCCGATGTGGTTGAAGGGACTAAAACTTTCGAAAGTGCCTTCGATATAGCTTTGCGAGACCGGGCCGTAGAGCACGCTCTGGCGCAGGTCGCCCTCTGTGAAATAGACTGGATAGTCCTTCAGGCCGCCGCATTTCATTGTGACGCTGACTTCCGCCTCGTCGATCGTCTTGCAGGTGTCGAGCTTGAGATCGGTATAGACGCTGTCGTTTGCCGCCAGGACTGAAACGGGCGCAGCCAGAATGCAGGCAAGAGCAAGGATGCTTGGCGTTTTCACGATCGTCACTTCCGGTTGGTGTGTCAGGGAAGAAGACGATTTTGGTTGGTCAGTTATTCGGCGTCTAGCCTAATTTAGCGGCCGACCAAAGTCCTTGTTGCGCGCGTTCGATTTTCGCTCTATCGAAACGGCGAATTCAAACCTCGTGGGGGCCTCAAATGCGCATAGATGCTATTTCGATCGGAAAGAACCCGCCGGATGACGTCAACGTCATCGTTGAAGTCCCGGTCGGCGGCCATCCCATCAAGTACGAGATGGACAAGGAAGCCGGAACGCTCGTCGTCGATCGCTTTCTCTATACGCCGATGACCTATCCGGGCAATTACGGCTTCGTGCCGCATACGCTGTCCGATGACGGCGACCCGATCGACGTGCTGATCGCCAGCACGCGTCCGCTGGTGCCGGGCTGCGTCATCAATGTGCGCCCGATCGGCGTGATGATGATGGAAGACAATTCCGGCAAAGACGAAAAGATCATCGCCGTGCCGAACTACCAGCTGACCAAGCGCTACGACAAGGTGAAGGACTACACGGACCTGCCGGAAATCACCCTGCAGCAGATCGAACATTTCTTCGAGCACTACAAGGATCTGGAACCCGGCAAGTGGGTGAAGATCGGCGGCTGGCAGGGTGTCGACGTTGCCAAGCAGCTGATTCAGGAAGCCATCGAGCGCGCCAAGACCGCAAAGTAAGGATAATTGTTACTGGCCAGGATTGTCATCATCGCAAAAAACGAATCCTCCGGTCACTGTCGATCCGGAGGATTTTTTTATGGGCACTGCCGCCTGGATTCTGCGCGAGCAGCACGCTCGGGACTTAGCTGAGCAGGGCGGGCGCGATCGTCGTGTTGAGGAACAGCTGCAAGAAATAGAGGATGACGAGCACGACGAGCGGCGAAAGATCGACGCCGTTCATGTTCGGCAGAAGCCGGCGGATCGGGCGGTAGACCGGCTCGGTCAAATTATAAAGCGACCGGCCGATGGTGGCGACGACCTGATTGTTGGAATTGATGATGTTGAAGGCATAGAGCCAGGAGAAAATCGCCGAGGCGATAATGATGAACCAGATGATGTTGATAATGAAGTTCAGCGTGCCGATGACAGCAATCATGTGCGTCTCCAATTCCGAGTTGACAGACATGTAGACATTGGTGACTAAACGAGCAAGTGCGGCCTGTGCGGGTTGCCGAAAACATGCTTAATTGCGGTTCCGGCGAACAAGGTTTGCCCAACAGCCGGTTGTCAGGAAAGTCCATCCCATGTCTGCACTTGCCACCGGAGACCGGTTTGCCGCCTTCCGGCACGTCTCCTATGCCCGTTTCTTCTTCGCCCGGTTCCTCGCGGCCTTCGCTACCCAGATCATCAGCGTGTCGGTCGGCTGGCAGATGTACGAGCAAACGCAGAACACGCTGTATCTCGGGCTGATTGGCCTGTTCCAGTTCCTGCCGTCGCTGGTATTGATGCTGGTGACGGGGTCCGTTGCGGATCGCTACAACCGCCGTGCCATCGTTGCGATCTGCCTGGTGGTTAGCGCGCTCTGCGCGGCCAGCCTTCTGGGCCTGACGATCGCAGACGCTTTCTCACCATGGCCCGTCTTTGCCATTCTGATCGTCTTCGGTATTGAGCGCGCCTTCATGGCGCCGACGGTGCAATCACTGGCGCCGAACCTCGTCCCGGTCGAGGACCTGCCGAATTCCGTGGCGTGGAATTCCTCGTCCTGGCAGATCGCTTCGATCGTCGGTCCGGTGGCCGGCGGCCTTCTGTACGGTCTTAGTGCCGTCACCGCCTACTCCGTGGCGCTCGGCATGCTGGTCGTTGCGGCGGTTCTGGTTTTCCTCATCGAAAAGCCGGAGCAGAGGACGATGAAAGAGCCGACAAGCTGGAACTCTATCCTTGCCGGGTTCCGCTTCATCCGGTCGGAGAAGGTCGTGCTGGGCGCGATTTCGCTCGATCTTTTCGCTGTCCTCCTCGGCGGCGCCATGGCGCTGATGCCGGTGTTTGCCAGTGAGATTCTTGTGCTCGGACCACTCGGTCTCGGGCTTCTGCGGGCAGCAATCGGTATCGGTGGCATCGCCGTTGCCGTGCTGCTTGTCACCTTTCCGATCCGTCACAATGCCGGAACGCTGATGTTTATCGGCGTCGCCCTGTTCGGCGCCGGTACCATCGTCTTTGGCCTGTCGCGCACGCCCTGGCTGTCGATTTCAGCGCTGATGCTGATGGGGGGCGCCGACATGATCTCGGTCTACGTGCGCGAGACGCTGATTGCGCTGTGGACGCCCGACGAGGTGCGCGGGCGGGTCAATGCTGTCAATATGCTGTTCATCGGGGCGTCGAACGAGCTGGGCGAGTTTCGTGCCGGTACGATGGCACACATCATCGGTGCGGTTCCGGCTGTGGTCATCGGCGGCATCGGCACGCTGGCGGTGTCGATCATCTGGGCCTTGAGCTTTCCGCAATTGCGCAAGATCGACAATCTCGACGCGCCTCCTCGATAAGTTGCAGCGACCCTTGCGCGTCATATCTGACGCGCGGCGTTGCAGCCTCAGCGCTGATTGCCGGTTTCAAACACGGTTTTCAGCAGCGTCGTCAGCCAGGCCCGCAGGGGTGCGTCGTGCTGCAGGCGTCCATCCAGATGGGCCTTGCCGTGCTGAGCACCGGGCAAATCGAAGCGATGGGCGCCATGGACGACCCAGCGGTGCATCATCGCCCGGGTGAGTTCCGCGTGAAACTGGAGACCCCAGGCATTTTCGCCGTAGCGGAAGGCCTGGTTGCGGTAAGTCGGACCGGTAGCCAGAAGCTCGGCGCCGGCCGGCAGGTCGAAACCTTCGCGATGGAACTGATAGACCATCTGCGGCCAGTCCATCATCGCCTTGCCTTTGTCCGTCGCCTCCAGCGGGTACCAGCCGATTTCCGTCAGGCCTTCGTCATGGGGAGCAACCACACCACCGAGATGGCGCACCAGCATCTGGGCGCCAAGGCAGATGCCGAGGAAAGGCCGGTTTTCCGACAGCGGCACCGCCAGCCAGTCGATTTCCTCGCGAACATAGGTTTCGTTGTCATTGGCGCTCATCGGGCCGCCAAAGACGACGGCGCCGCTATGGTTTTTGAGCGTGCGCGGCAGCGGATCGCCCAGCACGGGGCGGCGCACATCCAAGGGAAATCCCATGCGGTGAAGGAACTGCCCGACCCGGCCGGGGCTCGAGCTTTCCTGATGCAGGACCACCAGGATCGGTGGCCTGTCGAGCAGTCTTTCGGCGGAAGCGTTGTCCATGTCAGGGTTCCTGGCTGGCATCCTCCCCGGTAACCTCCATCCGGGCGGCGACTTCCTGCCTCTTGATGATCCGGTCGCGGCCGGATACCCCAAGAAGATCCGCAATCCGCCAGATAACGTGATCCTCCATTTCGCTGCGCTCGCCATCGGCATAGACGATCTGCCACAACATGCCGACAAGCTCGATCCGTTGCTCCTCATTCAGATGGCGCTTGATGTCCGATGTAAAGCGGTAGAAATCGATTGCCTCGCTTTCGGCCGATTGTCCCGCCGCCATCAGGGCCTCGAGATCGCCGTCGTCGAGCGCGTAATAGTCCTTGATCATGCTGCGAACCTTGACCTGCTCGGACTTGCTGATCTGTCCGTCGGCCTCCATCACCTGGATGCACAGCGCCATGACCGCGACGCGTGGATCGTCCGGTTCGAAGGCGCGCGAAGGCTCGGAGCCAGTGATGCTGGCGAGAAAGGTCTGCAAACGTTCGAACATGCGGGAGGTCACATCCTATCGGGGTTTGGGCTGGCGACGTTTGAGTCAGAAAAGGCGGAAGTTGGCTTTTTCCTCGGGCTTGCTGCCGGCGCGAACGCCGGGATCATCGGGCGGGCGACCGAAGAACGGCTCGACGACGGTCTCGGCCTTCGATTGTTCCTTTGGTTTGGCGGCAATCACCGGCACGGCGGGCACCTCCTCTTCGACGGCTTTGACGGGAACTTCTACAGCTTTCACCAAAGGTTTTTCGGCCTCAATCGTCAGAGGCTGCTTTGCAGGTTCGGGATTGGCCTGTTTGGTCTCCGCCACGACAATGGGCTCGACCGAGCGCGTAACCGGCGGAAGACTGCGGATGGCGGCATCGCCGGCGTCGATCGATCCGTCTTCAACGGGACCGGCGATCTGGCTGACCGGCTGTTTCCATTCGAAGGCATCGAGGCGCCCGGTGACAGGGGAAACCGGCAGCCAGTCCGGTGAGGTGATGCCGTCCGCCGTCCAGGCCGGATCACGCGGCGCCTTCAGGGCCTGATTGAGCCAGTGGCGAATACGGCCTTGGTCGCCGGTGTCGGCCTCCTCGATATCGGCCAGAAGCAGGAAGACGCTTTCACGCGGCGCCAGGCGTGCGGCCGCTTCGGCCTTGGCGCGGGCCAGCGGCAGCTGGCGCGCATCGAGGGCAGCCTGAGCGACGATGGCCAAAGCTTCGGCATTGTTGGGCTTCATGCCTTCAAGCTTTTCGGCCCGCTTCAGACGGTCCATGGCGGAATCACCGCTGCGGGCGAGAACGTAAAGATAACCGATTTCCGGATGCGGCTCCTGGCGCCAGACCTTGTCGAGAACGGAGGCTCCTTTGCGCAGATTGTCTTCACGAAACAGCGCTTTGGCGGCGATGAGCGCTGCGGGCACCAGTGTGTCTGACAGCTTCAGGGCTGCCAGCGCGTCGTCGCGGGCGCCTTTTGGATCGGCTTCGAGTTTTTCATGGGCGCGCGCGGTCAGGAGAACGGCTTTCTTGCGGTCGGCCTCCGGCTTGTCGATGACGTGCGACAGGCGGCTCTGGTCGAGAAGGCGGATAGCTTCATCCCACTGGCCGGTCTGGCTGCGGTGGTCAAGCGTTGCGAGCGCTGCCCAGGACAGATGCGGCGCCTTGTCGGCGGCGCGTTCGGCGTATTGCCGGGCGGCTTCGTTGGCGCCGAGGCGTTTTGCCTCGAGATAGAGACCGCGCAGGCCAAGTTCGCGTGTTTCGGGATCGTCGGCCATGGCTTCGAATTTCTTGCGGGCTTCGTCGTGCCGGCCTTCAATGAGGGCGGCTTGCGCTTCCAGCAGATGCATCAGGGGTTCCTGATCGGCGCGCAGCAGGCCCTTGGTGCGGGCGCTCATCTTGCGGGCAAGCACCGCGTCACCGGCACCGGCAGCAATCAAGCCGGTCGACAGGGCCTGGTAGCCGCGGTCGCGTTTGCGGGCGCGGAAAAAGCGCGTGACGGACTGCGGCGAGGTCCAGACGACGCGGACGATCCACAGCGTCAGCAGGACCGCAACGAGCAGCGCGACGAAGGCGGTGGCAGCCGTAATCAGCTCCATTTCATAGAGCCTGCCCTGCCAGGTAACGGCGAGTTCGCCCGGGCGGTCTGCCAGCCAAGCAAAGCCGGTACCGAGTGCGAGCACGAGAAGAATGAAAACCAGGATTCTGACCATATGTGTGCTCCTCAGCCCTGGTTGCCGCTGGACAGGGCGCCAGAAACGCTGGACCCGACCAGTTCCTCGGCCTTGATGCGGCGATCAAGCACGCTCTTGAAATCGGCGCCGGCGGTGCGCGCCTTTTCCGGCAGGGCTTCCCATTCCAGAGAGGCACCCTTGAGATCGCCATTGACGATCTTGTTCTCGATGCGGGCGATGACGGCGTCCGGGCTCTCACCCTCGATATTGCCGACCGGGCGCACCCGGACCAGCGACGAGGCGCTGTTCATCAGGCGGTCGAAAACACCGGCTTCCGCGCCCGTGTCGGCAAGGGCGTCCAGCATCGTGTTGGCCGTTTCGGAGAAGGATTTTGCCAGATCGGCACGGGACGGCACGCCGGTAGCGGCATCGGCGCGCAGTGCAGCCACGGCAGCGTCATCAGGTGCGACGCTGGCAAGCGCGTCGAGTTCGGCCAGAAATGGTCCACCGCGCTCGATGGCCGTCTTCAGCGCGGCTGCGGCAACGGCACGGGCCATTTTTGCATCGTTGCTCGGCTCGCTGAGCTTCTGTTCAGCAGCGTCGAGCCGCTGGTCGATTTCGGTTTTCACGGTTTCCTGCTGCTTGCCGGTGTCGGCGAGCGCACGTTTCAGTGTATCGAGCTCTGCCGTCAGATTGGCAATTGTCGCTTCGAGAGCCGAAATGTCGGTGGGCGCACCGCTGCCGGCTGCCGGGGCTTCCGCCAGCTTCTGCTCGATGCCGGCAATGCGCTGTTCCAGTGGCGTCAGATCGACATTGCCTGCCGGTGCTGGCGCCTTGGCAAGTTCGGCCTTGATGGTGGCGACGTCGCTTTTGAGTGCCTGTTGGCTGGCGCTGTTGTCGCTGCCGGGGCCGAGCGAGGACAGAATGCCCGCATATTGCAGCCCACCGGCGGCGGCCAGCGCGATCAGGCCGCCGAGGATACCGGCGGCAAACGAACTGGATGTGGACGCCGGCTGCGGTTTTTTCTCGAATGCGGATGCGGCTGCGGGCTCTTCGCTGAAGGCGGCGGCGGCCGTTTCGGAAGCCGGTTCGCTTTGGGCAGGGTTTGGGGTCTCATCCGAATTGGCGGTGCTGGTTTCGCTCTGCTCTTCGGTGGCTGCGATGTCGTCGGGTTCATCGGTGACGCTGGAGCGGTTGGCAAGATCCTGCGCTTCGTCGGCTGCCGTCTTGTTGGCCTCAAGCTCGA
The DNA here is from genome assembly GCA_030655075.1 of Pararhizobium sp. Lineage (GTDB taxonomy): Bacteria > Pseudomonadota > Alphaproteobacteria > Rhizobiales > Rhizobiaceae > JAURWE01. The sequence goes on along the minus strand of JAURWE010000058.1, from coordinate 41,355 downwards.
TTGTCACCGGATCCTTGTCGGATTTCGAATGACGTGGCGGGTTTCCCGATACCATGTTGGCCTCTTCACGTTGCGTGTCTTGTTGCTAAACCTAGTCAGGCTTCGGGAGTAGGGAAAGCCCTCTCATCAAAATTGGTTCCAAAAGCGTCAAAGCAAGCCAAGAAGGCTGGCTTCGTCAGGATTAAGGCTGACCGAGATCGCGCTGTCGAAGGCAGAAGGCACGACGCGGGCAACGGCGTCGCTGATGCAGAGAAGCCGGGTACTCTCCAGTTTTTGAGGTGATTCCTTCAAAACATCGAGACTAAAGAAACGGCGGGCCGTTTCGGGAGAGTAGAGCAACACGGCGTAAGGAGGGCTTCCAGCAAAAATCGTTTCAAGCGTCCCGGGAGGATGGTCGATGTCGATCATCTTGTAACACTCACGGATCGTGATCTGCCGCCCGACCAGGATCAAGGCCTCTTCGAACCCGGATGAGCGCGGTGTCCCTGCCAGATACAGGAGGGGTGCCGGAGTCTTCTTGAGCACCAGCCGGGCCAGTCCTTCGCCTGTGCCAGGCCCTGTCAGGACCGTCTTGAAGCCAAGAGAACGGGCAGCCTCCGCTGTGGCCGTGCCGACTGCAAACAGGGGGGTGGCCAGGAAAGGCTGCAGGCCGGTGCCGAGCTTTGCCAGAACACGAATGGCCTCGGCGCTGGTGAGGGCTATGGCTTTCGGGTTTTGCGCCAGACCGTCGCGGGCGGCGGAGAGATCATGCAGCGCTTCGGCGAGGGGCAGGACAATGGGCTGGTGGCCAAGAGAGGCGAGCTTGGCTGCCGTTCTGGCGGCTGCCGGTTGCGGGCGCGTCACCAGCACGCGGGCCATGGCTCAAGACCAGCCGTCGAAGAATTGGGGTCCGGCCTTGCTGCGGACCAGTTCTCCGGCTTTTCGACCCAGCGACACGGCGTCGGCCACGCCGCCATCGACGACAATGTCATGGAAGATGCTGCCGTCGGGCGTCAGGATGGTGCCGGAGAACCGCAGGGCCGCGCCATCCGAAACCGCGTAACCGGCGATTGGCGTGCGGCAGGAGCCATCGAGGACCTCCAGAAAGGCACGCTCGCAGGAGACCGTGTCGTGCGTCCGCGTATCGTTGATCGGCTCCAGCAACTCGTGGACACGATGATCACCGATGCGGCTTTCGATGCAGATGGCGCCTTGCGCCGGGGCCGGGGGGAAGCTTTCCAGATCGAGGATTTCCGTCGGTATGTCGGTCTTGCCGAGGCGTTTCAGTCCGGCATAGGCCAGAAGCGTCGCATCGACCTGGCCTTCATCGAGCTTGCGCAGGCGGGTATCGACCAGTCCGCGAAAGGTGATGACGTTTATATCCGGCCGCAGCCGCCGGATCAGCGCCTGGCGCCTGAGCGACGAGGAACCGACGGTGGCACCGTGATGCAGATCCATCAGATGTTCGACCGTGCGGCCGATAAAGGCATCGCGGATGTCTTCGCGCGGCAGGAAGGCGGAGAGGAACAGGCCTTCGGGCAGTTTCGTCGCCATGTCCTTGGCGGAATGCACGGCGAAATCCAACTCGCCGGAAATCAACTTTGCCTCGATTTCTTCTGTGAACAGACCCTTGCCGCCGATCTCGGACAGAGACCGGTCCGTGATCCGGTCGCCCTTGGTCGACAGGACGACGATCTCGAACATTTCCGGCGCCAGGCCATGGGCGATGACCAGCCGGTCGCGTGTCTCATGGGCCTGTGCCAGCGCCAGGGGGCTGGCGCGCGTGCCGATCCGGAAAGGTTTTGTTTGCATCCGCCGTGATCCGTTGTTACCGGAAGTCCTCGTAAACAGGTTTCCCGTCCATCGCAATGTTTGAGTCTCGCTGATGAAAGCCCCGCTTCGTGTTCTTGGCCTTGAGACGAGCTGTGACGAAACAGCCGCCGCTGTGGTTTTGCGCGACGAGGACGGCTCCGGCCGCATCCTGAGCGATGTCGTTCTCAGCCAGTTGGAAGAGCACAGCGCCTATGGCGGCGTCGTTCCCGAGATTGCCGCGCGCGCTCATGTGGAGGCGCTGGACACGCTGATCGAAGAGGCGATCCTGCGCTCCGGTGTGCCCTTGGCCGAGATCGACGCCATCGCTGCGACGAGTGGCCCCGGCCTCATCGGCGGGTTGCTGGTCGGGCTGATGACCGGCAAGGCGATTGCCCGGGCGACCGGCAAGCCGCTCTATGCGATCAACCATCTGGAAGGCCATGCGCTGACGGCGCGGCTGACGGACAATGTGGTCTTCCCCTATCTGATGCTGCTGGTGTCCGGCGGCCATACGCAGCTCGTTTTGGTCAAAGGCGTCGGCGATTATGAGCGCTGGGGCACGACGATCGACGATGCGTTGGGTGAGGCTTTTGACAAAACCGCAAAGCTCTTGGGTCTTCCCTATCCGGGCGGACCGGCCGTCGAGCGTGCCGCGCTGAACGGCAATCCGGACCGGTTTTCCCTGCCCCGGCCGCTGGTCGGCGAGGCCCGGCTCGATTTTTCGTTCTCCGGCCTGAAGACGGCCGTGCGGCAGGCGGCCCAGTCGATCGAACCGCTGACGGACGGGGATGTCGCCGATATCTGCGCCTCGTTCCAGAAGGCGATTTCGCGGACGATGCAGGACCGGATCGGCCGTGGGCTGGAGCGCTTCCGGCGCGAGCTGGGCACCATCGCCAATCCCGTGCTGGTCGTTGCCGGCGGTGTTGCCGCCAACCAGATGATCCGCCAGACGTTGCTCGATCTTTGCGCCAAACACCGGTTCACCTTCATCGCGCCGCCGCTGGCGCTGTGCACCGACAATGCCGCGATGATCGCTTGGGCGGGCGCCGAGCGCATGGCGCTCGCTTTCCAAGCCGATCCGCTTGATGTGTCTCCGCGCTCGCGCTGGCCGCTCGACAGTTCCGCCGAAACGCTGATCGGCTTCGGTAAGCGGGGAGCCAAGGCATGAGCGCGCAGCATCGCATCGCCGTCGTCGGTTCGGGTGCGTTCGGCACAGCACTTGCCGCCGTCATCGCGCAGACCGGCAAAGTGCCGGTGACCCTGCTGGCGCGGCGCCAGGAGGTGGTTGCGGCCATTCTAGAGAGCGGCCGCAACGAACCGGTGCTGCCGGGTATCGATCTGCCGAAAACGCTGATGGTGTCGAACGATCCGGGCGTGCTGCGCCGTGCCGATATCGTGCTGTTCGCAATGCCGTCGCAGGCGCAGGTCGAGGCGGCGCAATTGCTTTCGCCCTATCTGTCTGCCGACGCGACTGTGGTTATCTGCGCCAAGGGAATGGAAAAGGCGTCAGGCCGTCTGCTGACCGACGTTCTCGCCGAAAAACTGCCGGGTCATTCGATTGCGGTTCTTTCCGGCCCCGGTTTTGCTGCGGATATCGCCAAGGGATTGCCGACGGCCATGGTGATTGCCGCCGATGACGCCGCGCATGCCGCCGATCTGGCCGGTGTGATTTCCGGTGCTACATTCCGGCTCTACCCATCTGCCGACCGGATCGGCGTTCAACTCGGCGGAGCGTTGAAAAACGTGCTGGCCATCGCCTGTGGCATTGTCGAAGGGGCTGGGCTGGGCGAATCGGCCCGGGCGGCGCTGATTTCGCGGGGTCTTGCAGAGTTGTCGCGGTTCGTTGGTGTTCATGGTGGTCAGGCGGAAACCGTCAGCGGGTTGTCCGGTCTCGGTGATCTGGTTCTCACGGCAACCAGCCGCCAGTCGCGCAATTTGCGCTTCGGCATCGCGATCGGCCAAAACGGCACGGCGTCGAAGTCTGGCGAACTTGTCGAGGGCGCGTTTGCGGCCGGTGTCGCGGCACGGGTTGCGACGGATCGCGGCATCGATATGCCGGTGACGCAGGCGATCGCCGCGATCATCGAGGGGCGGCTCGATGTCGCCTCGGCGCTCAAGGGCCTGATGTCGCGGCCGATCACCCAGGAATGAACCGATAACAGGACGATGGAGCCTTTCATGCTTTTTGCCTTTCTCTGCACCGACAAACCGAATTCGCTCCAGGTCCGCATGGATGCACGGCCTGAACATGTGGCCTGGCTCAACGGTCTCAATGATGCCGGCACATTGAAATTTGCCGGGCCGTTTCTTGACGCCGAAAGCAAGCCGAATGGTAGTCTCGTGGTCGTGAAGGCTGAGACGATAGAGGATGCACAGGCGCTGTCGGCGGCCGATCCCTATGCCAAGGCGGGTCTGTTCGCCTCTGTCGATATCAAGCCCTGGAACTGGGTCTTCAACAACCCGGAGGCGTGAGAATGGCGTTCTGGCTCTACAAATCCGAACCGTCCACATGGTCCTGGAAGATGCAGAAGGATGCCGGTGCCAAGGGCACAGCATGGACCGGCGTGCGGAACTATCTGGCGCGCAACAATATGCGCAGCATGCAGATCGGCGACAAGGGCTTCTTCTACCATTCAAACGAAGGTCTCGAGATCGTCGGTATCAGCGAGGTCTGTGCACTTTCGCACCCGGACTCCACTGCGGACGGCGATGCGCGCTGGGACTGTGTTGATATCCGTGCGGTCATGGATGTCCCAAAGCCGGTGACGCTGAAGGACATTAAGGCAAACCCGAAGTTGGCCAACATGGCGCTGGTTACCTCGATGCGGCTATCCGTGCAGCCGGTGACGGAGGACGAATGGATCGAAGTCTGCCGCATGGGCGGTTTCGATCATCCGCCGCGCTGAGGCGGCCTGGTGAAAACCGGTCCACAGCAGTTCATTCTGGACAACACGGTCATTCTAAGTCCGCCGCATGTGCCGGAAATCCAGCTGCATCTGGCGACGGAAGCGCATGATCTCTGGTTGAAAACGGAAGACGAGTTGCAGGAGATCGGGCTGCCGCCGCCTTTCTGGGCGTTTGCCTGGGCCGGCGGGCAGGGGCTGGCGCGGTATGTGCTTGATCACCCGGAAACAGTTAAGGGCAGACGTGTCATCGATTTCGCCTCCGGCTCGGGGCTGGTCGCCATTGCGGCAAAGCTGGCCGGCGCCGAAAGCGTTCTGGCTGTCGATATCGATCCGTGGTCGGCGACCGCAGTGCGCCTGAATTGCGGGCTCAATGGCGTTTCTCTGGATCAATCCGGCGGCGACATCATCGGGCGCGATGACGGCGCGGATGTCTATCTGGCCGGCGATGTCTTCTACGACAGTGATTTCGCCTTGCGGCTTATTCCATGGTTCTCGGCGCTTGCCGGCCGGGGCGCCATGGTGCTCGTGGGCGATCCCGGCAGGTCCTATTGCCCGAAGGAGCGGATGCGAGCCTGCGCTACCTATGAGGTGCCAGTGACACGAGCGCTGGAGGACAGCGACGTCAAGAAGACGACGGTCTGGCAGTTCCTGCCGGAATAAGCCTCAGTTTCTGATAACGCAGACCCCAGCTTCCCAGGAGCAGGCCTTGCCGTGGCTGCCGGGATTGACCGTGATGATGGAGGCCTTGCGGCGCTTTCTCCCCGGAATGGCTTGGCTAGCGCCATTCACACCCGGCTCGACATAGAAATAGATGCCGTTGCCGCGCTCGCGGATGGCCGATACGCCGCCGACATAGGTGCCGATGCCAGGCAGGAAAGACGGCAGATTGCCGTCCGTGCTGTAAACCGGCTGGTCATGGTGGCGCCGGTGCCTGTGGCGCTCGCCCGCTTCGGCGCTGCTTGCCATTGTGCTGATCAACAGGATTGCTGCGGCTGTGGAATACAGAACCTTTTCCATCGGGTTCGCCCTTACTGCGTCTGGTTAGCAAAATGCTAACGGCAATGTGGAGCAGGCGGGGTGAAAAGTCACGAAAACGCGCTGGTTTTCAGGCTTTAACCTTAACGCGGGTCTGGGGTGGAGATGCCCGAAAAAGAGCTTGCCATCCTATAATCGATTAAAATCATTTTGTATTTCAAAGAGACTTGTCGTACCGCAGTGCGGCGATTAAACGTCGCAATCAATGTATTGCACAATTCCTAAATTCGAATCGCTCTAAAGAGCGAATTGTGCAAAAGTTCCGGCGAACAGGCTGCGTGCAATGCGCAGATTCGGATGCAGCAAACGCATGCGGCTGACGGCCGCCAACAGACGATGGACAGTCTCTCATGACAGATGTCACGAAAAACCGGCCGCTTTCCCCCCATCTGACGATCTATCATTTCAAGCCGACCATGTGGACGTCGATTATCCATCGCGTGACCGGTGGTGCCTTGTATTTCGGCACGGTCATCGTTGCCTGGTGGCTGATCGCCATTGCCTCGGGCGAAGGCTACTACGATTGGGTCAGCTGGTTCATGGGGACGATCCCCGGCAAGCTCGTCCTGTTCGGCTATACCTGGGCCCTGATCCAGCACATGCTCGGGGGGCTGCGCCACTTCATGTGGGACCTCGGCTACGGCTATGACAAACATTTCTCGACCCGTCTTGCCGTTGCCCACCTGATCGCGGCAGCCGTGCTCACGGTTCTCGTCTGGGCCGTCGCGCTCGCCATCCGTTTCTAACCCGGGGTTTTCTCATGGATATGCGCACGCCTCTCGGCAAAGTCCGGGGTCTCGGTTCGGCCAAGGAGGGGACGGATCATTTCTGGCGCCAGCGGCTGACAGCCGTCGCCAACGTTCCGCTGCTGATCTTCTTTGCCGTCTTTCTGGTGATGTATGCCGGTGCGCCGTTTGCCGAGGTCAAGGCTGCGCTCGCCAACCCGTTCGTTGCGGTCATCATGGGCCTTGTGGTCATCTCCGGCATCATTCACATGAAGCTCGGCATGCAGGTCATCATCGAGGACTATATCCACGCCGAAGGCGCCAAGATCGCGCTTGTCATGCTCAACACGTTTTTCGCTATTCTCATGGGTGGGCTCTGTCTTTTCGCCATCCTGAAGATCGCTTTCGCAGGATAAATTCTCATGGCATCCACCAGCGCACCTGGCCAGACCGGCACGGCCTACACGTATGTTGACCACGCATTCGACGTCGTCGTTGTTGGCGCCGGCGGTGCCGGCCTGCGTGCAGCGCTTGGCATGGCGGAGCAGGGCTTCAAGACAGCCTGTATCACCAAGGTCTTTCCGACGCGGTCACACACGGTGGCCGCCCAGGGCGGCATTGCCGCCTCGCTGCAGAACATGACGCCGGACAGCTGGCAATGGCACATGTACGACACCGTCAAGGGCTCCGACTGGCTCGGCGATGTCGACGCCATGCAATATCTCGCCATGGAAGCGCCAAAGGCGGTCTATGAGCTGGAGCATTACGGCGTACCCTTCTCACGCAATGAAGAGGGCAAGATCTACCAGCGGCCGTTTGGCGGCCACATGCAGAATTACGGTGCAGGCCCGCCGGTGCAGCGCACCTGTGCTGCTGCCGACCGGACCGGACACGCCATCCTGCACACGCTCTATGGCCAATCGCTGAAGCACAATGCGGAATTCTTCATCGAGTATTTCGCGCTCGACCTGATCATGGCCGAGGATGGCCGCTGCACCGGCGTCGTCGCCTGGAACCTGGACGACGGCACGATCCATCGCTTCGCCGCAAAAATGGTGGTTCTGGCGACCGGCGGCTACGGGCGCGCCTATTTCTCGGCGACCTCGGCGCACACCTGCACCGGCGACGGCGGCGGCATGATCGCGCGTGCGGGCCTGCCGCTGCAGGACATGGAGTTCGTGCAGTTCCACCCGACCGGCATTTATGGCGCCGGCTGTCTCATCACCGAAGGTGCGCGCGGCGAAGGCGGCTATCTCGTCAATTCCGAGGGCGAGCGCTTCATGGAGCGCTACGCGCCTTCAGCCAAGGATCTGGCCTCGCGCGACGTCGTCTCGCGCTGCATGACGCTGGAAATCCGCGAGGGACGCGGCGTCGGCAAGGCCAAGGACCATATCTACCTTCATCTGGATCACCTCGATCCGGCTGTTCTGCACGAACGCCTGCCGGGCATTTCGGAATCGGCCAAGATCTTTGCCGGTGTCGACGTGACGCGCGAGCCGATCCCGGTTCTGCCGACGGTGCATTACAACATGGGCGGAATCCCCACCAATTACTGGGGCGAAGTGCTGAACGCCGACAGCGCCAATCCGGAGCGGGTCGCACCCGGCCTGATGGCCGTGGGCGAGGCGGGTTGCGCCTCGGTGCACGGCGCCAATCGGCTCGGTTCAAACTCGCTGATCGATCTCGTCGTCTTCGGGCGTGCCGCCGCCATTCGCGCCGGCGAGGTGATCGACCGCGCATCGGCCATCCCGGCCGTCAACGTGGCTGCCTGCGACAAGATCATGGAGCGCTTTGACACGCTCCGCCACGCTAAGGGCGGCACGCCGACGGCAGTGCTGCGCGAAAAAATGCAGCGGACGATGCAGGACGATGCGGCGGTGTTCCGCACGCAGGAGTCGCTGGAATCCGGCTGCAAGCGCATGAGCGCGATCTGGAAGGAAATGAGCGACATCAAGGTCACCGACCGTTCGATGATCTGGAATTCCGATCTGGTCGAAACGCTGGAGCTGGAAAACCTGATGGCCAACGCCATCACCACCGTCGTCGGTGCCGAGGCCCGCAAGGAAAGCCGCGGCAGCCATGCGCGCGAAGATTATACGAGCGGGCCGTTTGCTGGCCGCGACGATGTCAACTGGCGCAAGCACACGCTGTCCTGGGTCAATGCGGCCGGCGACGTGAAGCTCGACTATCGCCCGGTTCATACCGAACTGATTGCTGACGGCATCGATCTTGCGAAGATCGCGCCCAAGGCTCGTGTGTATTGATCCTGAGGAGAACTGGACATGGTTGAACTCGCTCTCCCCAAGAACTCGACGATCAGTGAAGGCAAGGTCTGGCCGAAGCCGGCGGGTGCCGCGAATGTTCGGGAATACCGGATCTACCGCTGGAGCCCCGATGACGGCAAGAACCCGACGATCGACACGTTCTACATCGACGTCGACGATTGCGGGCCGATGGTGCTCGATGGCTTGCTCTACATCAAGAACAAGATCGACCCGACGCTGACGCTGCGGCGCTCTTGCCGCGAGGGCATCTGCGGCTCCTGCGCCATGAATATCGATGGCACCAACACGCTCGCCTGCACCAAGGGCATGGACGAGATCAACGGATCGGTGAAAGTCTATCCGCTGCCGCACATGCCTGTCGTGAAGGATCTGGTTCCGGACCTCACCAATTTCTACGCCCAGCACCGCTCCATCGAGCCATGGCTGAAGACGGTGTCGCCAACGCCGGCGAAGGAATGGAAGCAGAGCCACGAGGACCGTCAGAAGCTGGACGGTCTTTACGAGTGTATTCTCTGCGCCTGCTGCTCGGCCTCCTGCCCGAGCTACTGGTGGAACGGCGACCGTTATCTCGGCCCGGCGGTGCTGCTGCAGGCCTATCGCTGGTTGATCGATTCGCGTGACGAGGCCAAGGGCGAGCGGCTGGATGATCTGGAAGATCCTTTCCGGCTCTATCGCTGCCACACGATCATGAATTGCGCGCAGACCTGTCCCAAGGGTCTGAACCCCGCCAAGGCGATCGGCGAAATCAAGAAGATGATGGTCGAGCGCCGGGTTTAGGCCCCATTTGATCCCGCAATACATCCCGTCACGGCGGCGTGTATTGCAAGTGATTTGAAACTTTCGGCAAGACGGATAGGTATATTTCCACAATGGGAGTGACCACCATGCTGCGCACCTTGTTTGCCCTTGCTCTTCTCTTTTCCGCGACGCTTCCAGCACGAGCTGCGGAGCCGCAAACGGCTCTGTTTGCCGGGGGCTGTTTCTGGTGCGTTGAAACGGATTTCGACAGTGTTCCCGGTGTTCTGGAAACGCTGTCGGGCTATGCCGGCGGCACCAGCGAAAATCCGACCTATCAGGACTATGTCAAAGGCGGGCACCGTGAAGTGCTACAGATCAAATTCGATCCTGAGAAGGTGACGTTTGAAAAGCTTGCCGACGTTCTCTTCCATACCACCGATCCGACCGACGGTGGCGGGCAGTTCTGCGATCGCGGTTTTGCCTATTCTCCGGCGATCTACGCGCTCGATGGCCAGCAGGTGAAGGATGCGCAAGCCGCCTCGCAAAGAGCGGCCGCCGATCTTGGCAAGCCGGTTGCGCTGGTGGTCGAAAAAGCTGCAAAATTCTGGCCGGCCGAAGATTATCATCAGAATTTCGGCGCACTGAATCCGATCCGCTACGCCTATTATCGCAGTGCCTGTGGGCGCAACACGGCAGTGCGGGCGCTCTGGGGCGACAAGGCCTACGCCGGCGTGGTGACCCATTGAGGGATGCCGTTTCTTTGGGATTACATATGGAAGCGTGTCCCAATTCCCTCGGTGGAAGTAAAATCTCCATAATTGCCCTGTCAAATGAGTGCAGGGGGCGAAAACGTCTGCGCCTGTCTTGATTCACAAGGCAGGTTCACGATAAATCGCCGTGACATATTGCGTGGCACGGACAGATGCCACGAGCAGTGGGAGTTTGACATGCGGGTTACACGCGCGATCAGCGGATTGGCAATTGTTCTGGCGCTTGCCGGCTGCAACAGGACGACGTCGGATGGCTTCGAAGAGCAGCCGACCTCGATCCAGCCGCTTCAGGCCCAACCCGTACCGACTGTTTCGTCGAGCCAGCTTCCCGATGCGACAACGGACACGTCGCAGTTCCCCGAGGCGCCGGCGACAGGCACCGGTGTTGCTGCGCAAACGGACGGCGTTCAGGTGGCGGCCAATGCTCTCGATGTCACCAAGGAATCCATGGTGGGCAACTGGCGCGTCGCCAATGGTTCGAGCTCCTGCGACATGTTCCTGACGCTGACCAATCTTGGCAGCGGTTCGCGCGGCGGTACACGTGGCTGCGCCGGAGAGCTGACGGCGATGGGATCATGGGAAGTGTCCGGCAAGCAGGTGGTTCTCAAGGATCGCAATGGCACGGCGATTGGACGGTTGTTCAAGACGGCGGATGCCCGTTTCGACGGCTCGACGAATGGCGGCCAGCCGATCAGCCTCAGCCGGTAAGGGCCAAGACAGGGCTGCCGGATCTTTCCCGTTCCATCTCGCCTGACCGGAAGCACGTTTGCCCAATCCTGAAAACAGCGTCTCGCAGAAACTGAAGGCTCTGGTGGCCTCGGGCGCGCTTCAGGCCGACGACCATCAAATCTCCATTGCCCGAAGGCTTGACCGGTTGCTGGCCGGCCTTGCTGCCAGCAGACCGCCGCGAAAGTCGAGTGCGCTCGGCTGGCTGTTTGCCTCGCGCAAGACGGATGCAGCGCCCCTGCGTGGGCTTTATATTCACGGTGGCGTTGGGCGCGGCAAGACCATGCTGATGGACATGTTCTTCGAGCTTGTGCCGATCCAGCGAAAGCGGCGGGCGCATTTTCATGCCTTCATGGCCGATGTGCACAATCGCATCCATGCGCACCGCGAAAAGCTGAAGACTGGCGAGACGCGACAGGCTGATCCCATTCCTCCCGTTGCTGCCGATCTTTTGGCAGATGCCCGTCTTCTCTGTTTCGACGAATTCTCCGTCACCGACATTGCCGATGCGATGATCCTTTCGCGTCTGTTTGCCGAGCTGTTCTCGAAAGGCTGCGTGCTCGTCGCGACCTCGAATGTCGAGCCGGACAATCTTTACAGGGACGGGCTCAATCGCGGGCTGTTTCTGCCTTTCGTCGATCTTTTGAAGGCGCATGCGGATATCGTCTCGCTCGACAGCGATACGGACTATCGTCTCGAGAAGGTCGGCAGTCTGCCTGTGTGGCGTTACCCGCTTGGGCCTGAGGCCGATGTCTCGATGGATCGTGTTTGGCACCGAGAGACCGCAGGCAAGCCTGCCGTTGCAGACGAAATCAGGTTCAAGGGCCGCAAGATCGCCGTTCCCGCGTCTGCCGGTACATGTGCCCGGTTTTCGTTTGCCGAGCTTTGCGAGCGGCCGCTGGGGGCTGCCGACTATCTTGCCATTCTCAAGCGTTTCGACACGCTGTTTGTCGACCATATTCCTCTGCTGGGGCCTGAAAAGCGCAACGAGACGAAGCGGTTCATCCTGCTGGTCGATACGCTCTACGATCACGGGGCGCGCCTTTTTGCTTCCGCCGAAGCCGCGCCTCAAGAGTTGCTGACGGCGAAGGCCGGGACTGAAGGTTTCGAGTTCGACCGCACGGTCTCGCGCCTCATCGAGATCCAGAGCAGTGAATATGCGGCGCGGTATTTCGAAAATGCGAAGGTTCCGTGACGGTTTGATGTCGGATAAACTTACGTTTACGTAAGAATTTTAATATCTAACCGATTGAAATTGTTTCCCTCAAAAGTATTGGTTGATATTTTTTCGTTAGAAGTTTAATCCGTTGCGCCGAAAGGCTGGGCGTTTGCGACGCGGGCCTTTGGAGATTTGGATCGCAAAGGAAGCACTTTATGGCGCGCAAGAAGATCGCACTTATCGGTTCTGGAATGATCGGTGGCACTCTCGCCCACCTCGCCGGACTGAAAGAGCTTGGTGATATCGTCCTGTTTGATATCGCTGACGGCATTCCGCAAGGCAAGGCTCTCGACATTTCCCAGTCGGCTCCGGTCGAAGGTTTCAACGCGTCGATCACCGGTTCCAGCGACTACGCAGCGATCGAAGGCGCCGATGTCTGCATCGTCACCGCCGGCGTCGCGCGCAAGCCCGGCATGAGCCGCGACGATCTTCTCGGCATCAATCTCAAGGTCATGGAACAGGTTGGCGCGGGGATCAAGAAGTATGCCCCGAACTCGTTCGTGATCTGCATCACCAATCCGCTCGACGCCATGGTCTGGGCGCTGCAGAAGTTTTCCGGCCTGCCGAAGAACATGGTCGTCGGCATGGCCGGCGTTCTCGACAGCTCTCGCTTTCGCCATTTCCTCTCGGAAGAGTTCAAGGTTTCGGTGCAGGACGTCACCGCCTTCGTTCTCGGCGGCCACGGTGACACGATGGTGCCGCTGGCACGTTACTCCACTGTTGCCGGCGTGCCTTTGACCGATCTGGTCAAGATGGGCTGGGTCACGAAGGAACGTCTCGAAGAAATCATTCAGCGTACCCGTGACGGCGGCGCCGAGATCGTCGGCCTCTTGAAGACCGGCTCTGCATACTACGCGCCTGCCGCTTCGGCGATCGAAATGGCCGAATCCTTCCTCAAGGACAAGAAGCGCGTGCTGCCGGTTGCCGCCTATCTGTCCGGCCAGTACGGCGTCAAGGACATGTATGTCGGTGTTCCCGCCATCATCGGTGCCGGCGGCGCCGAACGCATCATCGAAATCGACCTGAACAAAGCCGAACAAGAAGCCTTCGAGAAGTCTGTCGGCGCCGTCGCCGGTCTTTGCGAAGCCTGCATCAACATCGCGCCAAGCCTCAAGTAATCCGGTTTCCCACCAGAACAGCATTTCCCTGAAGACAGGAACATCCTCATGAATATTCATGAATACCAGGCCAAGGCTCTCCTGAAGAGCTTTGGTGCACCGGTGGCGGAAGGCGTGGCGATCTTTTCGGCCGGCGAAGCCGAAGCCGCTGCCAAGTCGCTTCCCGGCCCGCTTTACGTCGTCAAGAGCCAGATCCATGCGGGCGGCCGCGGCAAGGGCAAGTTCAAGGAACTCGGCCCCGACGCCAAGGGCGGTGTGCGCCTTGCTTTCTCGATTGCCGAGGCCAAGGCTCACGCTGAAGAGATGCTTGGCAACACGCTGGTGACCAAGCAGACCGGCGACGCGGGCAAGCAGGTCAACCGTCTCTATATCGAAGATGGCGCCGACATCGAGCGCGAGCTTTACCTTTCGCTGCTCGTCGACCGCGCTGTTGGCCAGGTTTCCTTCGTCGTTTCGACCGAAGGCGGCATGGACATCGAAACGGTTGCGCATGATACGCCGGAAAAGATCATCAACGTCGCGATCGAGCCGGTTGCCGGCGTGACGACCGCAAATCTCGATGCGCTCACCTCGGCGCTGAAGCTGGACGGCGAAGCCAAGGCGGATGCCGAAAAACTTTTCCCGATCCTCTACAAGGCCTTTGTCGAAAAGGACATGAGCCTGCTCGAGGTGAACCCGCTGATCGTCATGAAGAACGGCCGCATGCGCGTTCTCGACGCCAAGATGTCCTTCGATGGCAATGCGCTGTTCCGTCACGACGACGTCGTCGCCCTGCGCGACACGACGGAAGAAGACGCCAAGGAAATCGAGGCCTCGAAGTATGACCTGGCTTACGTTGCCCTCGACGGCAACATCGGCTGCATGGTCAACGGTGCCGGCCTCGCCATGGCGACGATGGACATCATCAAGCTGTATGGCGCCGAGCCCGCCAACTTCCTCGACGTCGGTGGCGGCGCTTCGAAGGAGAAGGTCACGGCCGCTTTCAAGATCATCACTGCCGATCCGGCCGTGAAGGGCATCCTCGTCAACATCTTCGGCGGCATCATGAAGTGCGACGTCATTGCCGAGGGCGTGATCGCGGCCGTCAAGGAAGTGGGGCTGCAGGTGCCGCTGGTCGTACGCCTCGAGGGCACCAATGTCGAACTCGGCAAGAAGATTATCAATGAATCGGGTCTTAACGTCATTTCCGCTGACGACCTCGATGACGCTGCGCAGAAAATCGTCGCAGCCGTGAAGGGGGCCTGATCCATGTCCATTCTGATCAACAAAGACACGAAGATCCTCGTTCAGGGTCTGACGGGCAAGACCGGCACGTTTCACACGGAGCAGGCGCTTGCCTATCACGCCACCAAGATGGTCGGCGGCATCCACCCGAAAAAGGGTGGCGAGACCTGGACCGGTGCTGAGGGCGAGAAGCTGCCGATCTTTGCCTCCGTCGCTGAAGGCAAGGATGTCACCGGCGCCAACGCTTCGGTCATCTACGTTCCACCGGCAGGCGCCGCTGCGGCCATCATTGAGGCGATCGACGCGGAAATTCCGCTGATCGTCTGCATCACCGAGGGCATTCCGGTTGCCGACATGGTCAAGGTCAAGGCGCGTCTCGATGCGTCGAAATCCCGCCTCATCGGCCCGAACTGCCCGGGCGTCATGACGCCGGACGAATGCAAGATCGGCATCATGCCGGGCTCGATCTTCAAGAAGGGCTCGGTCGGCGTTCTCTCCCGTTCGGGCACGCTGACCTATGAGGCCGTGTTCCAGACGACCAACGAAGGCCTCGGCCAGACGACGGCTGTCGGCATCGGCGGCGACCCGGTCAAGGGCACCGAGTTTATCGACATCCTGGAAATGTTCCTGGCCGACGAAGCGACCAAATCGATCATCATGATCGGCGAGATCGGCGGATCGGCCGAGGAAGAGGCTGCCCAGTTCATCAAGGACGAAGCCAAGCGCGGCCGCAGCAAGCCGATGGTCGGCTTCATCGCCGGCCGCACGGCCCCTCCCGGCCGCACCATGGGCCATGCGGGCGCCGTGATTTCCGGCGGTAAAGGTGGCGCGGAAGACAAGATTGCAGCAATGGAGGCTGCGGGCATCCGCGTTTCGCCGTCGCCGGCACGCCTCGGCAAGACGCTTGTCGAAGTGCTGAAGGGCTGATTTTCGTCGGGCCGGATATCGGCCCGACGAAGCGAGATTCGAAGGGGCCGCGCCTTGGCTGCTGGCCCCTTCGACCCCACTTTAAACATAAGCATGGCGCAACCAACGTCGTGGAAGATACCGGCAGACGTTCCGGCACGATCAACAAGTGAGGAGGCGGACGGACAGGTCCGCAAAAAACATCATGGCAAGGCAAGAGGCCAACGAGCAGTTTCAGATCACGTCGTTCCTGGACGGTGCAAACGCCGCCTATATCGAGCAGCTTTACGCGCGATACCAGACCGATCCGGCATCGGTGAGCGACGAGTGGAAGGCGTTCTTCAAGGCGCTGGAAGACAAGCCCGAGGATGTGGTGAATGCCGCCAAGGGCGCTTCATGGAAGAAGTCGAACTGGCCGATCGCTGCCAATGGCGAGCTTGTTTCGGCGCTTGATGGCGACTGGGGTACGGTCGAAAAGGTCATCGAGAAGAAGGTCAAGGCCAAAGCCGAAGAGGCTGCCGCCATCACCGGCCAGCCGATCAGCACGGCCGATGTGCACCAGGCGACGCGCGATTCCGTGCGCGCCATCATGATGATCCGCGCCTACCGCGCCCGTGGGCATCTTCACGCCAAGCTCGATCCGCTCGGCATCGCCGCCCCTGTTGACGACTATCACGAGCTGTCGCCCTCGAATTATGGTTTCGAAGAAAAGGATCTCGATCGCAAGGTCTTCATCGACAACGTGCTCGGCCTCGAATACGCGACGATGCGCGAAATGGTGGAAATCCTAGAGCGGACCTACTGTTCGACGCTCGGCGTCGAGTTCATGCACATTTCCGACCCGGAACTGAAGGGCTGGATCCAGGAGCGTATCGAAGGTCCGGACAAGGGCGTCGAGTTCACGGCTGAAGGCAAGAAGGCCATTCTGCAGAAGCTGATCGAGGCCGAAGGGTTCGAGCAGTTCATCGACGTCAAGTACAAGGGCACCAAACGCTTCGGTCTCGACGGCGGCGAGAGCCTCATTCCGGCGCTGGAGCAGATCATCAAGCGCGGCGGCCAGGAAGGCCTCAAGGAAATCATTCTCGGCATGGCCCATCGTGGCCGTCTGAACGTTCTGACCAACGTGATGGCCAAGCCTCACCGCGCCGTGTTTCACGAGTTCAAGGGCGGGTCTGCCGCGCCTGACGACGTCGAAGGTTCCGGCGACGTCAAGTATCATCTCGGTGCGTCCTCTGACCGCGAGTTCGATGGCAATAAGGTTCACCTGTCGTTGACGGCAAACCCGTCGCATCTGGAAATCGTCAACCCTGTCGTCATGGGCAAGGCCCGCGCCAAGCAGGACCAGATGGCCACGACCTTCGAGGGGGACATCATTCCGCTGCGCGAGCGCGCCAAGGTCATGCCGCTGCTGCTGCACGGCGATGCGGCCTTTGCCGGCCAGGGCGTCACGTCGGAAATTCTCGGTCTGTCGGGCCTGCGCGGTCACCGCGTCGGCGGCACCGTGCACTTCATCATCAACAACCAGATCGGCTTCACCACCAATCCGGCCTTCTCGCGTTCGTCGCCCTATCCGTCCGACGTCGCCAAGATGATCGAAGCGCCGATCTTCCACGTCAACGGCGACGATCCGGAAGCCGTCGTCTACGCGGCCAAGATCGCCACCGAATTCCGGATGAAGTTCCACAAGCCTGTCGTCATCGACATGTTCTGCTATCGCCGCTTCGGCCATAACGAGGGCGATGAGCCGTCGTTCACGCAGCCGAAGATGTACAAGGTCATCCGCGCCCACAAGACCGTGGTGCAGATCTATGGCGAGCGTCTGGTCGCCGAAGGGCTGATCAGCGAAGGCGAACTGGAAAAGATGCGGGCCGATTGGCGCGCGCATCTGGAGCAGGAATTCGAGGCTGGCCAGTCCTACAAGCCTAACAAGGCCGACTGGCTTGATGGTGCGTGGTCCGGTCTGCGGGCTGCCGACAATCAGGACGAACAGCGCCGGGGCAAGACCTCCGTGCCGATGAAGTCGCTCAAGGAAATCGGCCGCAAGCTGTCCGAAGTTCCCTCCGATTTCAATGCGCACAAGACGATCCAGCGCTTCATGGACAACCGCGCCACAATGATTTCGACCGGCGAGGGGATCGACTGGGCGATGGCCGAGGCGCTAGCGTTCGGAACGCTCTGCGTCGAAGGCACGAAGATCCGCCTGTCGGGCCAGGATTGCGAGCGCGGCACGTTCTCTCAGCGCCATTCGGTTCTCTACGATCAGCAGACCGAAGACCGCTATATTCCACTGGCCAACCTGTCGCCAACGCAGGGTCGCTATGAAGTCATCAACTCGATGCTGTCGGAAGAAGCCGTTCTTGGCTTCGAATACGGCTATTCGCTGGCCCGCCCGAATGCGCTGACCCTCTGGGAAGCCCAGTTCGGCGACTTCGCCAACGGTGCGCAGGTCGTCTTCGACCAGTTCATCTCGTCTGGTGAACGCAAGTGGCTGCGCATGTCCGGTCTCGTCTGCCTCCTGCCGCATGGATATGAAGGCCAGGGTCCGGAGCACTCGTCTGCCCGTCTGGAGCGCTGGCTGCAGATGTGCGCCGAAGACAACATGCAGGTCGTCAACGTCACGACGCCGGCCAACTACTTCCACATTCTGCGCCGTCAGATGAAGCGCGACTTCCGCAAGCCGCTGATCATGATGACGCCGAAATCACTGCTGCGTCACAAGCGTGCCGTTTCCAGCCTGTCTGAAATGGCCGGCGAGAGCTCGTTCCACCGCTTGCTGTGGGACGATGCCGAGGTCATCAAGGACGGCCCGATCAAGCTGCAGAAGGATGCCAAGATCCGGCGTGTGGTTCTGTGCTCGGGCAAGGTCTATTACGACCTGCTCGAAGAGCGCGAAAAGCGCGGTATCGACGACGTCTACATCCTGCGCGTCGAGCAGCTCTATCCGTTCCCCGCCAAGGCGCTCATCAACGAGCTGTCACGCTTCCGCAATGCGGAAATGGTCTGGTGCCAGGAAGAGCCGAAGAACATGGGTGCGTGGTCGTTCATCGATCCGTATCTGGAGTGGGTTCTGGCGCATATCGATGCCAAGTATCAGCGTGTTCGCTATACCGGCCGGCCGGCGGCCGCGTCTCCGGCGACGGGTCTGATGTCGAAGCATCTGGCCCAGCTTGCCGCCTTCCTGGAAGACGCGCTGGGCGGCTGACGCCGCCTGGCCTTCACACCCTTTTCGACAGAAACCGATCTGATCAACGGACCGAAAATATCATGGCTACAGAAATCCGCGTTCCCACCCTGGGCGAATCCGTCAGCGAAGCCACCGTCGGCAGCTGGTTCAAAAAGGTCGGCGATACCGTTGCCGCCGACGAGCCGCTGCTCGAGCTTGAAACCGACAAGGTCACCATCGAGGTTCCGGCGCCGTCTGCCGGCGTCCTGACGGAGATTGTTGCCGCTGCCGGTGAAACGGTTGGTCTGGGTGCCCTGCTTGGCCAGATCGCAGCGGGTGCCGCCGGCACTGCCGCTGCTCCGGCCACGGCCGCAAAGGCAACGGACACGGCTGCCGTTGCAGCACCAGCCGCCGTCCCCAAGGAAGCAGCGTCGGCCATGCCGGCTGCTCCTGCGGCCGCCAAGATGCTGGCTGAAAACAACCTGTCAGCCGATCAGGTCGATGGGTCCGGCAAGCGCGGCCAGGTGCTTAAGGGCGATGTCATCGCCGCTGTGGCCAAGAGCGTCGCGACGCCGGTCGCAGCCGAGCCGGTCAAGGTGCAGGCACGCGGGCCCTCGCCGGTCGAAGATGCGCCGCGCGAAGAGCGGGTGAAGATGACCCGCCTGCGCCAGACCATCGCCAAGCGCCTGAAGGACGCCCAGAATGCGGCCGCCATGCTCACCACCTATAACGAAGTGGACATGAGCGCGGTCATGAGCCTGCGCACCAAGTACAAGGACATTTTCGAGAAGAAGCATGGCGTCAAGCTCGGCTTCATGGGCTTCTTCACCAAGGCAGTGACGCATGCGCTGAAGGAAATCCCGAACGTCAATGCCGAGATCGACGGCACCGACATCATCTACAAGAACTTCTGCCACATCGGCGTCGCCGTCGGCACCGACAAGGGCCTCGTCGTGCCTGTCGTGCGCGATGCCGACCAGATGTCGATCGCCGAAATCGAGAAGGATATCGGCCGCCTCGGCAAGATGGCCCGCGATGGCCAGTTGGGCATGGCCGACATGCAGGGCGGCACGTTCACGATCTCGAACGGTGGTGTCTACGGATCGCTGATGTCGTCGCCGATCCTCAATGCGCCGCAGTCCGGCATTCTCGGCATGCACAAGATCCAGGACCGTCCGGTCGTCGTTGGCGGCCAGATCGTCGTTCGTCCGATGATGTATCTGGCGCTGTCCTACGATCACCGCATCGTCGATGGCAAGGAAGCGGTGACCTTCCTCGTTCGCGTCAAGGAAAGCCTTGAGGATCCGGAACGCCTGGTTCTCGATCTCTAAGGAGATATCCGCATGGACGCGGCAGTACTGGCGGCATCGCCCATCATCTCGCTGATCGGCTGGAGTGTGCTGCTGCTTATCGTCCATATCGGGCTGCAGGGGATGATGGCGACGCTTGAACTCGGACCGGAATGGAATGCCGGTCCGCGCGATCAAGGCAAGACACCGTCAGGAAAACTGGCCGGGCGGGCGGCGCGCGCATCTGCCAACTTTCAGGAAACCTATCCGGCTTTCGTCGCTCTCGCGCTTGCTCTGGCAATCGCGGGTGATCCGGCGGGTTGGGGCCTTGCCGGGGCGTGGTTGTGGCTCATCGCGCGGCTCGTCTATATCCCGCTCTATCTTGCCGGCATTCCCTATATTCGTTCGCTCGTCTGGCTCATCGCTCTGGCGGGCCTTGCTGTCATGGCCAGCATAATTATCCTCTAGGAGGCAGGCATGGCATTCACCAATGTTCCCCCGCTCCAGCCGCACGTCTGCGTGAAAGGCGGCGTCGAGGCGATTGCTTTCTATCAGCGGGCTTTCGGCGCTGAAAACACGTTTCATCAGCTTGCCGATGACGGCAAGCGGGTCATGCACACCAATCTGGCCATCTATGGCGGGGAAGTTATGCTGCATGACGAGTTGCCGGAATTCGGCATGCCCGTCAGCGCGCCGCAAACTCTCGGCGGTTCGTGTGTTACGATCAATATCAATCTGCCGGATCCAGCAGCGGTGGACACGGCCTTTGCCAAGGCAGTCGATGCCAGGGCCCTTGGCACAATGCCGCCATCGGATGTTTTCTGGGACGCGCGGTACGCTCGCATCACCGATACTTTCGGCCACATCTGGGCGTTCAACGCGCCGCTGGAGCAAGAATGAGCACCTATCTTCTGGAACTCGCCTCGCTGATGGCGATCTTTTCCTTCGCCATCGTTTCGCCCGGAGCGGATCTTGCCATGGTCATGCGCCAGTCGATCCTGCACGGCCGCCGTTCGGCCGTCTTCACCAGCTTCGGTGTCGGCACATCGCTGATGTTCCATGTCACCTATACGATCCTCGGGCTGGGCCTGATCATCTCCCAGTCGATCTACCTCTTCAATATCGTCAAATGGTGCGGCGTTGCTTACCTCATCTATATCGGGATCAAGTCGCTGCGTGCAGGCCGGACCGAAATGACGGTCGAAGCGGGTGCTGCTCCTGCAGGCCCGCAACAGTCCGCCTTCAAGGCCTTCGGTCTTGGCTTTGCCGCCAATGCCCTGAACCCCAAGCCGGTGTTCTTCTTCCTGTCGATCTTTTCGACCGTGGTCGGCGCCCATACGCCGATCCCGGTCAAGTTTGGCTACGGTCTCGTGATGGCCGGCTGCCTGATTGCCTGGTTCGTCGGCGTCAGCCTGTTCATGACGACGCCGCGCATGCGTGCGGCCTTCTCGCGCGCCAGCCAATGGATCGATCGCGTCAGCGGTGTCGTGTTCATCGGTCTTGGCATCAAACTCGCGACCGAAAAGGCGGCCTAGCCATGCATCGCGCAGTTTCGCTGTCTCTAGCTCTCTCGCTGCTGGTTCAAGGCCCGGCTTTTGCTGCGAGTTGCCTGCAGGAACATGCGATCTACGAGGATGTCGACGGTGCCTATGAGCTCAGGTTCGAGCCGGTCGGCTCACAAAGTGCGGTGACCAGCAACCATTTCAAACTCGACATCTATGAATCCGGCACCGTGGTTGATGGTATCGTGCAGCGGTCCGATGAGTTGTTCCGGCCGAACGGTATGCTCATGTTCAACTGCCCGGAGGGCGACGCGACCGGTGCCGAGATTGCCGCCTGCACCATCTGGGAAGGTGAGATCTATGCGATCGACGACAAGGGCACCGTCGATCCCCTTCCGCAGGAAGGCGGGGAGGCGGCCACGCAACTTCTGTTCACCGGGCTTGGGACGGCTATCCGCAACTCTGTTCTGTGGGAGACGCGCAAAGCGACCGTTGTGCCGTGGGACGTGATGAAACTCAGGGGATGCAAACCATGAGCGGTGAGCGTCCCGTTCTGCTGGTCACGGGCGGAAGCCGCGGCATCGGTGCCGCTGTTTGCGTTCTCGCAGCTCGGCGCGGCTGGGCGGTTGGCGTCAATTATGCTTCCAATCGCGCCGCTGCGGACGGTGTCGTCGCGGAAATCGAATCGGGTGGCGGCCGGGCCCTTGCGGTTCGGGGCGATGTCGGGTCGGAAGCGGGGATCATGGCGATCTTTGCGGCCATCGACAGCTCATTCGGACGTCTCGATGGCCTCGTCAACAATGCCGGCATCGTCGATGTGACGGCGCGGGTGGACGAGATGTCGGCCGAGCGGCTTGACCGGATGATGCGTGTCAATGTGACCGGCTCGATCCGTTGCGCCGGCGAGGCCGTGCGGCGCATGTCGACGCGCTACGGCGGCAAGGGCGGCAGCATCGTCAATGTCTCATCCGTGGCATCGATTCTGGGCTCCGGCGGCCAGTATGTCGATTATGCGGCCTCAAAGGGCGCGATCGACACCTTTACCGTGGGGCTTGCCCGCGAGGTGGCGCTCGAAGGCATTCGCGTCAATGCGGTGCGGCCGGGGATCATCGACACGCAGATTCACGCCTCTGGCGGACTTCCGGGTCGTGCCCATGAGATGGCACTCCATATTCCGCTGCAACGGCCGGGAACGGCTGGTGAAGTGGCCGATGCAATTCTCTATCTTCTCTCCGATACGGCATCCTATGTGACGGGTGCCATTCTCAATGTCAGCGGCGGGCGGTAACCGCCCCTGAAGGAAGGACATCCACATGGCTTATGATCTTATCGTTATCGGCACCGGCCCCGGCGGCTATGTCTGCGCCATCAAGGCTGCCCAGCTTGGCCTCAAGGTCGGCGTTGTCGAAAAGCGCGCCACCTATGGCGGCACCTGCCTCAACGTCGGCTGCATTCCCTCCAAGGCGCTGCTGCATGCATCGGAAGTGTTCCACCAGACCGGCCACACGGTGGCCGAGCTTGGCGTCGATGTTCCGGCGCCAACGCTGAACCTGCCGAAGATGATGGCGCACAAGGATGCGACGGTGAAGTCGAATGTCGATGGCGTTGCCTTCCTGTTCAAGAAGAACAAGATCGACGCGTTTATCGGCACAGGCAAGGTTCTGGGCGAAGGCAAGGTTTCCGTCACGAACGACAAAGGCGAGGAGCAGATCCTCGAGACCAAGAACATCGTGATCGCCACCGGCTCGGACGTCGCGGGCATTCCCGGCGTCTCGGTCGATATCGACGAGAAAATCATTGTGTCGTCCACCGGCGGCATCGCACTGGAAAAAGTGCCTGCCAACATGGTCGTGGTCGGCGGTGGTGTCATCGGCCTCGAGCTCGGCTCGGTCTGGGCACGGCTGGGTGCCAAGGTCACCGTGGTCGAATATCTCGACACGATCCTCGGCGGCATGGATGGCGAAGTGGCCAAGCAGTTCCACCGGATGCTGGCCAAGCAGGGCATGGAGTTCAAGCTCGGCGCCAAGGTTACGGGCGTTGAAAAGTCCGGCGCAGGCGCAAAGGTGACGTTCGAGCCTGTGAAGGGTGGCGATGCCACCGTGATCGAG
Organism: Pararhizobium sp.; assembly: GCA_030655075.1. Classification (GTDB taxonomy): domain Bacteria; phylum Pseudomonadota; class Alphaproteobacteria; order Rhizobiales; family Rhizobiaceae; genus JAURWE01. The sequence goes on along the minus strand of JAURWE010000058.1, from coordinate 17,850 downwards.
GCCGACGTGGTGTTGATCGCCACGGGCCGCAAGCCCTATACGGACGGTCTGGGTCTGGCGGAAGCCGGTGTCGTGCTCGACAAGCGCGGCCGGGTGGAGATCGACCATCACTTCCTTACCAACGTGCCCGGCATCTATGCGCTGGGTGACGTGGTGCGCGGCCCGATGCTGGCGCACAAGGCCGAAGACGAAGGCGTGGCCGTTGCCGAGATCATTGCCGGTCAGGCGGGCCACGTGAACTATGACGTCATTCCCGGTGTCGTCTATACCCAGCCGGAAGTCGCCAGCGTCGGCAAGACGGAAGAGGAGCTGAAGGCTGCGGGCATCGCCTACAAGGTTGGCAAGTTTCCGTTCACGGCCAACGGTCGCGCCCGCGCCATGCTGGCGACGGACGGCTTCGTCAAGATTCTCGCCGACAAGGAGACCGACCGCGTGCTCGGCGGTCATATCATCGGCTTCGGCGCCGGCGAGATGATCCATGAGATTGCCGTGCTGATGGAATTCGGCGGCTCTTCGGAAGACCTCGGCCGCACCTGCCATGCGCACCCGACCATGTCGGAAGCGGTGAAGGAAGCAGCGCTGGCCACGTTCTTCAAGCCGATCCACATGTGATCATGTGACGGGGTGGCTGTGACAAACGGCCACCTTTGATTGCCGCGTTTGCAGGCTCATCATCGTGTTCAATCCGGAGATGATGATGAGACCGATCCGCGTCGATGCACCCTTGCCCGACACCATCCTGCCATCGGCCGATTGGGCCGATCGCTTCGAAATCGAACTGCCGAACGGGCAGCTGACACCGATCGAAGCGGCGCGGCTGGCGTTCGCTCAGTCTCCGGGCTGGGTGACGGCGCTGCTTGCCGTCAGGAACCGGATCGTCGGGCCTCTCGGGCTGAAAACCGGACCACGCGCTGCGGGCGTGCCCGTCATCGGCCTGTTTCCGGTCATCAGTGAAAGCGATCGCGAAGCGGTGCTGGGCTTTGACGACAGGCATCTCAATTTTCGGGTTGTCGTCGATATCAGGCCCAACCGGGCGAACGGGCAGGTGATCGGCCTGACGACGCTGGTTGAGCGCAAGAACCTGTTCGGCCGGATCTATCTGGCGCTTGTGACGCCGTTCCACCGCGTGATCGTGCCGGCGTTTCTGGCAAAGCTCGACAGGTCCCGCTTGGCTGTCAATTGACTGCAGTTAGGGTAAAACCATCCTTGCGCAGCAGTTCGATCAGGCCTTCACTGCCCGGCAGGTGCAAGGCGCCAACGGCCATGAAGACATTGCCCTTGTCAAGAATGGGCTTTGATCTCTCCGCCATCGTCTTGTTGCGGCCGATAATGATCGCCTGCTCGAAATCGGCATAGCCTGTATCGTCGGATTTTGATGTCTGCTCGGACACCGCCTTCATCATCGGCATGATCATGCCGGTGTCGCCGGAGAGGTAGAGCAGCGTTGTCGTCTCCATGACATCCTTGATCGTATCGCCGAGTGCCAGCGTCTCGATCAGGGCACGCAGATGAAATTCCGTCGGCAGGCTGTTCATGGCCCCCAGCTGTTCGACCAGCGATTCCAAGCCCTTCAGGGTCTTGCCCTGCTTGAGTGCATCTTCGGCCAGTTTCTTGTCGAGAAAGGATGCACCCGCCGCCTTGCGGCTCATCTCGCAGGCGGGCAGTGCGACGAAACTGGCGATCATCCAGGGTTTCATTTTGGCCACCAGCGTCAGCGGAATGCCGCGTTGCTTCAGGCCGACATCCAGCTTTTCGCGCTCTTCCGGTTTCAGGAAGTCGCCAATCGACTTGCCGTCGGTGAACATCGTCAGTTCCGGATGCGACAGCAGAGCTGCCGCCGCCTTCTGGTCGTCGACGATTTCGTCCGATTCGACCACGACCGTATCTGCCTGCTTGTAGGCGGCATCAGCCCCTTTCGGCATGGCGATGACGCGTTCGTCGGTCACGTGCATGGTGCCGAGCAGCCATGACGGCGGTATGCCAGCCTTTTCGATCTTCCAGAAAATGCCCTTGCCGTTCGGTGTATCGGCAGCGGCTTTCTTGATGGCGGCAAGCTGCTCGGGATGATCCTTCTGCATGGCGATGAAGACATCGGTGCCGCCACAGTCGTCTGCCGAAGTGGCGGCCTGCGCTTGGCCGGCAATGAAGAGAACCGCCAAAAGGCTGAGCGCGCAGAGCACATGCAGGCCGGCCACAAGCCAGAGCGCCGTGTCTCCGGCGACAGCGGCCAGTGTGCGGGCGGGTCTTGAACGGAACAGCGTCATGCTATCGGCACCTTCGAAATGTTTCACCGGAGCCTAGCGTTCAGAGGCTCATATAGTCTTAAAGCGTTTGGTTAATGCGATCAGGCCCTGGGATGGGCCCGGTCGTAGATCTCCAGTAGCCGGGCCGAATCGACGCCGGTGTAGACCTGCGTCGTTGACAAGCTGGCATGACCGAGCAGCTCCTGGATCGTGCGAAGATCACCGCCGCCGGCAAGAAGGTGGGTGGCAAAGGAGTGGCGGAGCGCATGCGGCGTTGCGGTATCCGGCAGGCCGAAGGCGCCGCGCATCTTCTGCATTTCGCGCTGGATGATGGCCGGCTGAACTTTTGCGCCGCGGGCACCGCGAAACAGCGGTTCGTCGGCTGCCAGATGGTAGGGGCAGAGCTTGATGTAGGACTGCACGGCATCGATGGCCACGGTCATCAGCGGCACGATGCGCATCTTGTTGCCCTTGCCGGTGATGCGCAGCGAGGTCGGACTGCCGGTGAAATCCGTGGGCGTCAGATCCAGCGCCTCGGAGATGCGCAGCCCGCAGCCGTAGAGCAGGGTCAGGATGGCGGCATTGCGAGCGCCGATCCAGGGCTCGTCGGCAAGTTGAGCCTGCTGGTCAACAACAGTCAGCGCCTGTGTGTCGCTGAGGGGCTTGGGCAGGGACTTCGGTTGTTTTGGCGAGCGCACGGCTGCGGCACCGGCGGCGTTGGCGAGACCCTGCTTTTCCAGATGCCGCAGGAAGGAGCGCAGGCCGGCGAGCCCGCGCCCGAGCGTGCGGGCCCCGGCGCCATTGCGGCGGCGGGTTGCGAGAAAGCCGCGAAGATCGCCGGGCCTCAGTGCGCTGATATCCTTGAGCCTTGCCGGGCCACCGATGTGGCCTGCGAGAAAGGTGAGAAACTGCCGCGTGTCGCGCTCATAGGCATCGACCGTGCTGTCCGAAAGACGGCGCTCCTGGGCGAGGCTCGCGAGCCAGCGCTGGCGCTCGGTCATCAGCGTCTGATCGGCGATCACAAGCAGTTCGTTCACGCGTTTGCCCCGTCAATGGTGAGATGTAACGACAGTGCGGCGCCAGGCGTTAGGTTTTTGCTAAAGCCCCCTCGAAATCTGTCATCGGCGGATCATATTCTCCTGCGATAGGTTGGAAAGACAAATGCGGAAGATGTCATGGCGCGGCGCGGTTCGGTCACAGGGTTCGGACACTTTGCAGAGGCCGTCGCGCTGGTGTCGCAGGGCCAGCCGGGCCATGTGGTCGATACGCTGATTGCCGAGCGCGGTCAGAAGATTGTCCGCCATCCGCTCTGGCCGGTGATGCGGCCGTTCCTGTATCTGTTGCTGAACTATCGCAAGGCCATCGAATTTGCCGATGGCGTCGCCAACATGCCGGGGTTCCAGGCCTTCGAGCACTTGAGCAGTATCCTGGAGCTCGATGTCCGCGTCCGCCACGAAGATCGTATCCCGCGCACGGGCGGCTTCATCATGGTCAGCAATCATCCCACCGGCATCGCCGATGGCATTGCCGTGTTCGATCTTTTGCGCCACCGGCGCCCCGACATGATGTTCTTTGCCAATCGCGATGCGATCCGGGTCAATCCGCGTTTCGTCGAGATGATCATTCCGGTCGAGTGGCGCGAGGAGCACAAGAGCAAGCTGAAGGCGCGCGAGACGCTGCAGGTGACCAACCGGACAATAGAGGAAGAGAAGGCCGCAATCCTCTTTCCCTCGGGCCGCATCGCCTATTGGGCGAATGGACGTCTGAACGAGCGTCCATGGAAGACCTCTGCCGTCGGTTTTGCCCGCAAGTACAATGTGCCGGTTCTGCCTGTGCACATTACGGCGCGCAATTCCGGCCTGTTCTATTGGCTGGCGAAACACTCGACCGAGCTTCGCGATATGACCGTGTTCCACGAGCTCCTGAACAAGAAGGGTGATACGTTCGATTTCACCATCGGCAAGCTGATCGAACCCGATGCGCTCGACGGTGATCTCGCCGAGGTGACGCGGGCGCTGGAGCGCCATACGGTGGTTGATCTGGCGCGGGACGCTGATGCGGCATTCACAAGGCCGTAGGCTGGATATAGAATCTTGTCATGCAGATTCGCTCCATGTCCGCCGCCAATTACCGGTCGCTGAAATCCATTCGCATGGATATGGCGGGCGTCAATCTTTTCATCGGCGAGAATGGCGTTGGAAAATCCAACCTCTACCGCGCCCTGCAGCTGGTGCAGGCCGCCGTGCGCGGCCGTCTTGCCTACGAAATCGCGCTGGAAGGCGGCATGGCGTCGGCTTTGTGGAGCGGCAAACGATCGCCAAGCGGCCCTGCACACATCAAGCTCGACGTCGAGCTGGAGGATGAGGTCCGCGCGCTGACCTTTCACTACCGGGTGGAGGCGGGCCTGCGCCCGCCTTGCGCCGCTGCCGGTTTCGCCTTCGAACCGCAGGTTAAGGAAGAGGAGCTGAAGGTCGATTCCGGACGGCCGGTCACCGTCATGAAGCGGAGCGGTCCCGGTGTCTTTGTTCGAAACGGTGCAGGCCGTATGGAGGACTATGCGGAGCAGGCGCTGACATCGGAAACGGCCATCGCGCTCCTGGGAGATGCCGGACATTATCCTGAAATCGGAACGTTCCGCCGGGCGGTCGATGGCTGGCGGTTCTATCATGGCTTCCGAACCGATCGAGACTCACCGCTTCGAACGCCCTGCCTTGCTATCACGGCAACGATGCTGGACGAAGACGGTTCAAACCTGGCTGCCGTCTTTGCCACCCTAAAACATACGCGCGAAGACACCGTTGATCTCGACCAGGCCGTCGCCGACGCGTTCGGCGGTGCGAGGCTTTCTCTTCCCGAGCCGGAGCAATTTGCCGAATTCGGACTCATCGTTCCCGAGTTTCCGCAGCGGGTCTTTTCGCCGCGCGAATTGTCGGACGGGCAGTTGCGGTTTCTGGCGCTGGCCGGTGCGCTGCTGTCCTATCGCCGTCCACGGTTCATTGCGCTCAACGAACCGGAAACCAGCCTGCATCCGGATATGCTGCCGGCACTTGCCGGCATGATCGCCGTTGCATCGCGCGACAGCCAGATCTGGATCGTCACACATTCGCCGGTTCTGGCGCAGGCCGTGGCGGAGCGTTGCGGGGTGAAGGCGAAGCGCGTCATTCGCAAGGATGGCGCGACCTGGATCGAGGGGTTGCGCCTCACCGGCATGGTCGATGACGAGGAATAAAAAAGCCCCGTGAGCCTATCACGGGGCTTCGATCTATCGTGGCTCAGCTGAAAAAGATCAGGCGATCTTCTGGCCGGTCTTTGCCCAGTCGGCGAGGAAGGTTTCGAGGCCCTTGTCGGTCAGCGGATGCTTGACCAGTGCCTTCAGCGTTGCCGGCGGTGCGGTGATGACGTCGGCGCCGATGAGGGCAGCTTCCTTGACGTGGTTGACCGTGCGGATCGAGGCGGCGAGGATTTCGGTCTCGTAGCCGTAATTGTCGAAGATCTGGCGGATCTCGCGGATCAGGTCCATGCCGTCGAAGGCGATGTCGTCGAGGCGGCCGACGAAGGGCGACACGAAGGTGGCGCCGGCCTTGGCGGCGAGAAGGGCCTGATTGGCCGAGAAGCACAGGGTGACGTTGGTCTGGTGACCGTCCGACGACAGCGCCTTGCAGGCCTTGAGACCATCGAGCGTCAGCGGCAGCTTGATGCAAATGTTGTCGGCGATCTTGGCGATGACAGCCGCTTCCTTCATGATCTGGGCATATTCGGTGCCGGCGACTTCAGCGGAAACCGGGCCATCGACGATGCCGCAGATTTCCTTGGTGACTTCGACGATGTCGCGGCCGGATTTCAGGATCAGCGATGGATTGGTCGTCACGCCATCGACGAGACCGAGATCGTTCAGCTCACGAATTTCCTTGACGTCGGCGGTATCAACAAAAAATTTCATGGGTACTCTCCCTTACGGCGTGCTTGCCTATTAAATGCTTGTTTCGTTCGCATGTCTGATCCGTGAAAAGACCAATCAGGCGCCCGCTTGCGGCGATGGGACAGGGGCCACACAGACTTAGCTGATGTGACACCACAGTTTCGGGTTTTCTTTAAACGAAAGCGGAGGCAAGGTCACGCCTGATGACCAAAGATTCGTCCGATTTGTTCGGGAATGCGCCGGCCCGCCGCATTGTCCCAGTGCTTGTGCCTTTGCCCGCGCCGCGCCCCTATTCCTATGCGGTGCCGGATGGCATGGCCGTGGAGCCGGGCTCGATCGTGCAGGTGCCGCTCGGGCCCCGTTTTGTCGTGGGCGTCGTCTGGGACGGGGACGATGAAGGCGGCGTCGATCCGAAGAAACTGCGAAGCATCGAGACGGTTTTCGATTGCCCGCCGCTGCGTCCGGATATGCGAACGTTTCTCGACTGGGTGGCCAGCTACACGGTCACGCCGCCGGGCTTCGTGGCGAAGATGGCGCTGCGGGCGCCGGCCGCCTTCGACCCGGAGCCGATGATCGAGGGATTGCGGCTGACCGATGCGCGGCCGGAGCGGATGACGCCGGCCCGGAGCCGCGTGATCGAAGCGGCGAATGACGGGTTTTCCTGGACGCGCTCCGGTCTTGCCCATGCGGCCGGAACGTCCTCAAGCGTCATTGACGGACTGACGGCGCAGGGCGTGTTCGAGACGGTCTTCATGGCGCCGCCGCCGGTGGTCGCTCTGCCAGACCCGGACTTTGCCGCGTCCCGTCTGGAAGGGCCGCAGCGCGAGGCTGCCGTCGACCTGATGGAGACGATCGGGGCGGGCGGGTTTTCCGTGTCGCTGATCGACGGCATTACCGGCTCCGGCAAGACCGAAGTCTATTTCGAGGCGATTGCGGCCACCCTGAAAGCCGGCAAACAGGTTCTTATCCTCCTGCCGGAGATCGCGCTGACGGCCAGTTTCATGGAGCGGTTTCAGGACCGGTTCGGGTCGAAGCCGGCCGAGTGGCATTCCGATCTGGCGCCCCGGACCCGCGAACGGGTCTGGCGGCAGGTGACGACCGGTGACGTGCGCGTGGTCGCGGGCGCACGCTCGGCCCTGTTTCTGCCCTTCGAGAAGCTCGGACTTATCATTGTCGATGAGGAGCATGACCCGGCCTACAAACAGGAGGACCGGGTGTTCTACAATGCGCGCGACATGGCCGTCGTGCGTGCCCGGATCGCCGATTTTCCTGTCATTCTGGTGTCGGCGACGCCGTCAGTTGAAAGCCGGGTGAACGGAGATTTCGGCCGCTACAAGCCGATCCATTTGCCGACGCGTTTCGGTGATGCTGCCCTGCCGACGCTCGGCGTCATCGACATGCGCCGCCATCCGCCCGAACGGGGCGGGTTCCTGTCGCCGGTGCTGCTGCGCAATGTGGCGAAGGCGCTGGAGCGCGGCGAGCAATCGCTGCTTTTTCTCAACCGTCGCGGCTACGCGCCGCTGACGCTCTGCCGGGTCTGCGGCCACCGGTTCCAGTGCCCGGATTGTTCGAGCTGGCTGGTCGAACACAGGTTTCGCGGCCAGATCCAGTGCCATCATTGCGGCTATGCGGAAAAGACGCCGGAATCCTGTCCGGAATGCGGGACCTTCGATCATCTCGTTGCCTGCGGCCCCGGCGTCGAGCGGATCGCGGAAGAGGTCGAGCGGCATTTCCCTGATGCGCGAACCATCGTGCTGTCGTCGGACCTGATGGGCGTCAAGCGGCTGCGGCTTGAGCTTGAAGCGATCGCCAAGGGCGAGGCGGATATCGTCATCGGCACGCAGCTCGTGGCCAAGGGGCACAACTTCCCGATGCTGACCTTCGTCGGCATCGTCGATGCGGATCTTGGGCTTGCCAATGGCGATCCGCGCGCCGCCGAGCGCACCTTTCAGCTGCTGTCGCAGGTGACGGGACGGGCGGGGCGAACCGGCCTCAAGAGCCTCGGACTACTGCAGACCTACCAGCCGCAACATCCGGTGATGCAGGCAATCATCTCAGGGGATTCTGAGGCCTTCTACGAACGGGAGATCAACGAGCGGGAGAAGGCTCTGCTGCCGCCGTTCGGGCGGCTGGCCTCGGTCATCATCTCGGCCGACCAGCGCGCCGTGGCGGAGGGCCACGCCAGGGGTCTGCGGCAGAGCGCACCGTCGGTGTCCGGCATTGCCATTCTCGGTCCGGCGGAGGCACCGATGGCCTTGGTGCGGGGACGTCACCGCTTCCGGCTTTTGGTGCACGGGCGCCGCAACAGCGACATGCAGGCCTTTGTCAAGGCGATGCTGGCCAATGGGCCGAAGGAGCGCGGTTCCGTACAGGTGCAGCTCGACATCGACCCGCAGAGTTTTCTTTGAGGTCAGGAGTGCGTCTCTCAGCAAAGACGCTGTTCATAACCCCTGGCCTTGCTTTCGCTGACGATATCCGCCGTGCGATGGTGGCAAATCAGCAAGGTGGCCAAGGGGCGTGACATGGAGTTCTATATTCCGGCGGAGACGGGCGAGTTTCTGGCCTTCTGCGCGGCAGGCGTTACGGGGCTTCTCGGTCTTTTCATGTTTCTGGCCCCGGGGCTGACGTTCCGTGCGCTTGGTCTTATCCAGCGCGAGGGCCGCCAGGGGGCGCTTTCCGAGGCGCGCTCGACCATGGGCGGATTTCATCTGGGCGTCGGGTTGGCAGCCATTCTTCTGGCGCAGCCGATGGTCTACCTGGCGCTCGGAAGCGCCTTTGCGCTGGCTTTCTTCGGACGGCTCCTGTCGATGATGTCCGATGGCGCCAATAGCCCGATGAACTGGGTCTATCTGTTGCTGCAGGGCGCTCTCGCCGCGCTGCCGCTGGGCTACGCTTTCGGTCTGATCTGACCAGTAAAATGGGGCGCTGAAAAAGCATCTTTAATAGTGCTCAAATCCGTTTGGGCTAAAAAATCTTCCCGAACACTCCACTTCTGCCGCATTCCTGCCCTTGGCGTGTTGCGAGTCCAGATATCCTATGCTAGACGAACCGCGAAACGTTGGAATGCGGGCGAAAATGCTTGCAAAGCCTGAAAAATACCGCAACAAATTCAAGATATTGGCTTTTCAGCCTGCTGGCTGCCAAAATTCAAGAATTAAAAAGAGAGAAGCGTGTGCCCGTGGCAGACACATCCCAGCTTATTTCCGGTGTTGCAGAACGATATGCCTCTTCGCTTTTCGATCTCGCGCTCGAAGCAGGGTCGATCGAAAGCGTTGGTTCTGATCTCGACCGTTTCCAGGCGATGATCGACGGCAGCGATGATCTGAAGCGTCTGATCGTCAGCCCGGTGTTCTCCTCCGAAGACCAGTTCAAGGCCGTTTCCGCCGTCGCCGCCAAGGCCGGCATTTCGGGTCTTGTCGGCAATTTCCTCAAGGTCGTCGCGCGCAACCGGCGCCTCTTTGCCGTTCCCGGCATCGTCAGGACTTACCGGATTCTCGCAGCCCGTCATCGCGGTGAAATTTCGGCCGAAGTTACTTCGGCTCATGCGCTCACAGCAGCGCAGACAACAGAATTGAAGGCGGCGCTCAAGGGCGTCACCGGCAAAGACGTGGCGTTCAACGTCACTGTCGATCCGTCAATCCTCGGTGGCCTGATCGTCAAGGTCGGTTCGCGCCAGATTGACACTTCCCTTCGCACAAAGCTTTCTACCCTTAAGCTTGCACTGAAAGAGGTCGGCTGATGGATATCCGCGCCGCGGAAATTTCCGCAATTCTAAAAGATCAGATTAAAAATTTCGGCAAAGAGGCGGAAGTCTCCGAGGTCGGCCAGGTGCTTTCTGTCGGTGACGGTATCGCCCGCGTCTATGGTCTGGACAATGTCCAGGCCGGTGAAATGGTCGAGTTCCCCGGCGGCATTCGCGGCATGGCCCTTAACCTTGAAGCCGACAATGTCGGTGTGGTTATCTTCGGTGCCGACCGTGACATCAAGGAAGGCGACACGGTCAAGCGGACCGGTTCCATCGTTGACGTTCCTGTAGGTCCGGAACTGCTCGGCCGCGTCGTCGACGCGCTCGGCAACCCGATCGACGGCAAGGGCCCGATCAATGCCAAGCAGCGCTCGCGCGTTGACGTCAAGGCTCCGGGCATCATTCCGCGCAAGTCGGTTCATGAGCCGATGTCGACGGGCCTCAAGGCCATCGACGCCCTGATCCCGGTCGGCCGCGGCCAGCGCGAGCTGGTCATCGGCGACCGCCAGACCGGCAAGACCGCCATCATCCTCGACACGATCCTTAACCAGAAGGCCATTCACGACAATGGTCCTGACGGCGAGAAGCTGTATTGCGTCTATGTGGCCATCGGCCAGAAGCGCTCGACGGTCGCCCAGTTCGTGAAGGTTCTGGAAGAACGCGGCGCGCTGCAGTATTCGATCATCGTTGCTGCAACCGCGTCCGATCCGGCTCCGATGCAGTATCTCGCACCATTCGCCGGTTGCGCGATGGGCGAATACTTCCGTGACAACGGCATGCACGCTCTTATCGGTTACGACGACCTGTCGAAGCAGGCCGTGTCCTACCGTCAGATGTCGCTGCTGCTGCGCCGTCCCCCAGGCCGCGAAGCCTATCCGGGCGACGTCTTCTATCTTCACTCGCGCCTTCTCGAACGCGCTGCCAAGCTGTCGGACGCCAATGGCGCCGGTTCGCTGACCGCTCTGCCGGTCATCGAAACGCAGGGCAATGACGTTTCGGCCTTCATTCCGACCAACGTGATCTCGATCACCGACGGTCAGATCTTCCTTGAAACCGATCTGTTCTATCAGGGCATCCGCCCAGCGGTGAACGTCGGTCTGTCGGTTTCCCGCGTGGGTTCTGCCGCTCAGGTCAAGGCGATGAAGCAGGTTGCCGGTTCGATCAAGGGCGAGCTCGCCCAGTATCGTGAAATGGCGGCCTTCGCCCAGTTCGGTTCCGACCTTGACGCTGCGACGCAGCGCCTGCTGAACCGTGGTGCACGCCTGACCGAACTTCTGAAGCAGCCGCAGTTCTCGCCGCTGAAGACCGAAGAACAGGTTGTTGTGATCTTTGCCGGTGTGAACGGTTACCTCGACAAGATCGCCGTCAATCAGGTCGGCAAGTTCGAGAAGGGCCTGCTTTCCTACATGCATTCGGAAGGCAAGGACATTCTCGACTCCATCCGCAAGGACAAGGCGCTGAGCGACGACGTCCGGGGCAAGCTGAAGGCATCTCTCGACGCTTTCTCGAAGTCCTTCGCCTGATTGGTTCACTTTTTGCCTTGTGCGTCCGAAAGGCCGCGCAAGGCAGTGCTGGAACTTAGAATTCACGCATGCCATGTGTCCGCAAGATCGGATATGCGGATCGTGTCATAGGACGGAAAACGGATGCCTTCACTAAAGGATCTGAAAAACAGGATCGCCTCCGTCAAGGCGACACAGAAGATCACCAAGGCGATGAAAATGGTCGCTGCGGCGAAGCTTCGCCGTGCGCAGGAAGCTGCTGAAGCAGCCCGGCCCTATTCGCAGCGCATGGGTGTCGTTCTGGCCAATATCGCGGAAGCGGTCGGCACGGATGACAGCGCACCGCGCCTGATGACCGGCACCGGCAAGGACGATGTGCATCTGCTTGTCGTCTGCACGGCCGAACGCGGTCTTTGCGGCGGCTTCAACTCGCAGATCGCCCGCTTTGCCCGCGATCATACGCGCAAGCTTCTGGCCGCCGGCAAGACGGTCAAAATCATCTGCGTCGGCAAGAAGGGTTACGATATCCTGCGCCGCGAATTTGCTTCGCTGATCATCGACCGCGTCGACCTGCGCGAAGTCAAGCGCGTCGGATTCGACAATGCCGATGCGATCGGCCGCAAGATCATCGGACTGTTCGAAAAGGGCGAGTTCGACGTCTGCACACTGTTCTATTCCGAATTCAAGTCGGTCATCAGCCAGGTTCCGACCGCGCTGCAGCTCGTCCCGGCCTCGGTGCCGAGCGATGCGGCGGCTGCCGGTACGTCGGCTGCCTCCGTCTACGAATACGAACCCGATGCCGCTGCAATCCTGAGCGATCTTATACCGCGCAACATCTCGGTGCAGGTGTTCCGGGCGCTCCTGGAAAATGTTGCAGGCGAGATGGGTGCGAAAATGAGCGCGATGGACAACGCCACGCGCAACGCCGGTGAGATGATCAACAAGCTGACGCTTTCCTACAACCGTCAGCGTCAGGCGCAGATCACCAAGGAACTCATTGAAATCATTTCGGGCGCGGAAGCGCTCTAAGGTTACGGAAAGAGGGTAAGAATCATGGCTAAGGCAGCTACCCCGAAAGACACGACGAAGGTGACCAAAGCTGCGGCAGTGGTCAAGGAAGCCGCGCCTGCGAAGGCTGTTGCGTCGGTAAAGGCTTCGACGCCTGCAAAGGCAGCAGCGCCGGCCAAGGCCGCTGCCGGTGCCAAGGTAACGGCTGCTGCAAAGACAGCGCCGGCCGCCAAGGCAAAGGCTGCTTCGTCGGGTGCCATCGGCATGACGGCGACCGGTTCGGTCGGCCGCGTGACGCAGGTTATCGGCGCCGTTGTGGACGTGACCTTCGAAGAAGGCCAGCTCCCGAAGATCCTGAACGCTCTGGAAACCGACAACAACGGCAACCGCCTTGTTCTCGAAGTTGCCCAGCACCTCGGTGAAAACGCCGTTCGCACGATCGCCATGGACTCGACCGAAGGTCTGGTTCGCGGCCAGCGCGTCGTCGATACCGGCGCTCCGATCACCGTTCCGGTGGGTCTGGAAACGCTCGGCCGCATCATGAACGTCATCGGCGAGCCGGTTGACGAGGCTGGTCCGCTGGTCACATCGGGCAAGCGCTCGATCCATCAGGACGCTCCTTCCTATGTCGAACAGTCGACGGAAGCTGAAATTCTCGTCACCGGCATCAAGGTCGTCGACCTCTTGGCCCCTTACGCAAAGGGCGGCAAGATCGGCCTGTTCGGCGGTGCCGGCGTTGGCAAGACCGTTCTCATCATGGAACTTATCAACAACGTCGCCAAGGCGCACGGTGGTTACTCGGTCTTCGCCGGCGTGGGTGAACGTACCCGCGAAGGCAACGACCTTTACCACGAAATGATCGAATCAGGCGTGAACAAGCACGGCGGTGGCGAAGGCTCCAAGGCTGCTCTCGTTTACGGCCAGATGAACGAACCTCCGGGCGCCCGTGCCCGCGTCGCGCTGACCGGTCTGACGATCGCCGAGCAGTTCCGTGACGAAGGCCAGGACGTTCTGTTCTTCGTGGACAACATCTTCCGCTTCACCCAGGCGGGTTCCGAAGTGTCGGCTCTTCTCGGCCGTATTCCTTCGGCCGTGGGCTATCAGCCGACGCTCGCGACCGACATGGGCCAGATGCAGGAACGCATCACCACGACGACCAAGGGTTCGATCACCTCGGTTCAGGCCATCTACGTCCCGGCCGACGACTTGACCGACCCGGCGCCTGCAACATCGTTCGCCCACCTGGACGCGACGACCGTTCTGTCGCGCTCGATCGCCGAAAAGGGCATCTATCCGGCCGTTGACCCGCTCGACTCCACCTCGCGCATGCTCGACCCGATGATCGTCGGCGAAGAACACTACGAAGTCTCCCGCCGGGTTCAGACGACCTTGCAGCGCTACAAGTCGCTTCAGGACATCATCGCCATCCTCGGGATGGACGAGCTGTCGGAAGAGGACAAGGTTGCCGTGGCCCGCGCACGCAAGATCGAGCGCTTCCTGTCGCAGCCGTTCTTCGTGGCCGAAGTCTTCACCGGTTCGCCGGGCAAGCTGGTCGATCTGGCCGACACGATCAAGGGCTTCAAGGGGCTCGTCAACGGCGAGTATGATCACCTGCCGGAAGCTGCCTTCTACATGGTCGGTTCGATCGATGAAGCGATCGAGAAGGCGAAGCGCCTGGCTGCCGAAGCCGCTTGATGACCTTGGATCGTGGCGCCCCTCGGCGCCATGATCTTTCAGGTGTTTCGCCGGTCCTCTGGTTCGGTCGAAGCTGATCGGATATTCTGCCGGCGGTTGTTTGCCGGTAGCGTCAAAAGAAGCGAATGATTATGGCTGATTTCAATTTCGAGCTTGTTTCTCCGGAACGTCTGCTCCTCTCGGAGCAGGTGAGCGAAGTCGTCATCCCCGCGACAGATGGCGAAATGACGGTCATGGCGAACCATGCCCCGACAATGACCACCATCAAGCCTGGTGTCGTTACTGTGAAGTCGTCGAGCGGCAAAACGGATCGATACGTGGTTTTCGGCGGTTTTGCCGACATCATCCCGACCGGCTGCACGCTGCTGGCTGAATCGGCCTTGCATATCGACGAAGTCTCCAAGGATGATTTCGCCAAGCGGATCGAAGTTGCCAGGGCCGAACTCGACAATGCTGTCGGCGACGAAAACAAGTCGCGCCTCGAGCAGTATCTCGGCCAGTTGACCGACCTCAACGGCATCGTCATGCCGGCCTGATCGGACACGTGCTGGACACGCATACAGACCTCGCTTCGGCGAGGTTTTTTGTTGTTCTGTGGATAAAAGACAGGGGCGCAATGCTTCCGTTTCAAAGCGATCTGCTCTAGATATCGTTTCCGGCTTGAAACAACGCGAAGATCATCATTCAGCATGTATATCGGCATCGACTGGGGCGGTACGAAAATGGAGGTCATCGCGCTGGATCGTGATGGCGCGACTCAGGCGCGGCACCGGGTGGCGACACCGTCCGGCAGCTATGAGGATTGTATTCGTGCCGTTTCCGACCTGGTGAGCGCGGCCGAGGCGACGACTGGTGAACAGGGGTCGATCGGCATCGGCATTCCCGGCAGCCCTTCGCCGCTGAGCGGCCTCGTGCGCAATTCCAACGCCGTCCTTCTCAATGGCAAGCCCCTGCGCCACGATCTCGAAGCCATGCTGGGGCGGCGCGTGCGTCTGGCCAATGATGCCAATTGCCTGGCGATATCCGAGGCCGTGGATGGAGCGGGGAGCGACAGCAATGTCGTCTTCGGCATCATCATCGGCACCGGTCATGGCGGCGGGCTGGCCATCGACAAGCAGGTCCACGCGGGCCACCAGGGATTTGCCGCCGAGATCGGCCACTATCCGCTGCCCTGGATGAAGGCGGAGGAATTTCCCGGGCACAAGTGCTGGTGCGGCAAACACGGCTGCCTTGATATGTATGCCTGCGGCACGGGCCTGGAGCTCGACTACAGGCTGACGACCGGCATCGACCGGCGTGGTCGTGACATCATTTCCGACAAGCGCAATGGCGATCCCGTGGCCGGTGCCGTCTATGCGCGGTTCACCGACCGGCTGGCGCGCAGCCTGGCGCTGCTCACCAATATCGTCGATCCGGATGTCTATGTACTCGGCGGTGGCATGTCCAATGTCGATGAAATCTATGACGAATTGCCGCCGCTGATCGAAAAATACGTGTTTGGCAGCAGCTTCGAAACGCCGATCCGCAAGGCTGTGCATGGCGACAGTTCCGGTGTGCGCGGCGCCGCCTGGCTCTGGAAGAATTGACGCCTCGGAGAAGCAACATGAGTCTCGACGATGATCTGGCCAAGCTGGCCGAGCAGGAACGCCAGTTGCAGTTCGATGCGTTCGATATGGCGAAAGCGCGGGAGCTCGGTCAACTGCTGCAGCAGATGGCGGGTGCGCGGGGCCTGGCCGTCGCCATCGATGTTCATCTCAACGGCATGCAGGTGTTTTTCTGCGCCTTTGAAGGGGCGACCGCCGACAATGCCAGCTGGATCCGGCGCAAGCGCAATCTTGTTCTCAGGCTTTACAAGAGCAGCTACTGGGCCGGCCTCTGGCTGAAGCAGATCGGACTGACGCTGTATGAAAAGCTGACCTTGCCGGATGCGGATTATACGCCGCATGGCGGCTGCTTCCCGATCATGGTCAAGGGAACAGGCTGCGTCGGCGCAGTCACCGTCTCCGGCCTGCCACAGCGCGACGACCACAATCTGGTGGTGGAGGCGCTGGTCACGCTGCTCGGCAAGGATCTGGCGAGCCTGAAGCTGGCCGACGCCTGAACGCCCGGCCGCCTGAGCGCCGAAATTGCTGTTTATGTCTGAGCCCAGAGGATTTTGTCCTCAGGGCTCTTTGCATTCCCCATCCGCTATCTCCAAAAGACATATTGACATAAAGATATCTTTATGTGACTGAATCACGCCAGTCTTTTGTCGCTTTTGGAATTGGAACCCGCCATGGCCACCCTTGATGATCTGTTTGGCGCAACATTGCCCGCCCCTGACGGCAGTGAGGTCATGGCTGCCCTGAAACAGGCGGCGTCCGAGCGCATCCTGATCATGGACGGTGCCATGGGCACCGAGATTCAGGGGCTGGGGTTTCATGAGGATCATTTTCGCGGCGAGCGGTTTGGTGGCTGCGATTGCCACCAGCAGGGCAACAACGACCTGTTGACGCTGACGCAGCCCGGCGCCATCGAGGAAATCCACTATACCTACGCCATCGCCGGTGCCGACATTCTCGAAACCAATACGTTTTCCTCAACCTCCATCGCCCAGGCCGATTACGGCATGGAAGGCATGGTTTACGAGCTTAACCGCGACGGGGCGCGGCTGGCGCGCCGGGCCGGTCTGCGGGCGCAACAGGTGGATGGACGGCGGCGCTTCGTCGCCGGCGCACTCGGGCCGACCAACCGGACGGCCTCGATCTCGCCTGACGTTAACAACCCCGGTTACCGCGCCGTCTCCTTCGACGACCTCAGACTTGCCTATGGCGATCAGCTGCGCGGCCTGATCGATGGCGGGGCCGATATCATCCTGATCGAAACGATCTTCGATACGCTGAACGCCAAGGCGGCGATTTTTGCAGCAAAGGAAATCTTCATCGAGAAGGGCGTCACACTGCCGGTGATGATCTCCGGCACGATCACGGATCTCTCCGGCCGCACGCTGTCCGGCCAGACGCCAACGGCCTTCTGGCATTCGGTCCGGCATGCGGACCCGTTCACCATCGGGCTCAACTGCGCGCTCGGCGCCAATGCCATGCGCGCCCATCTGGCCGAAATTTCCAGCGTCGCCGACACGTTCGTCTGCGCCTACCCGAATGCCGGACTGCCGAACGAATTCGGCCGCTACGATGAGACGCCGGAGGAAATGGCCGCACAGATCGAGGATTTCGCCCGCGACGGGCTCGTCAACATCGTCGGGGGGTGCTGCGGCTCGACGCCGGCGCATATCCGCGCGATTGCCGCGGCCGTCGCCAAACATCCGCCGCGGCAGATTCCCACCATTGCGCCGCAGATGCGGCTCTCGGGTCTTGAACCCTTCACGCTGACCAAGGACATTCCCTTCGTCAATGTCGGCGAACGCACCAATGTCACCGGCTCGGCGAAATTCCGCAAGCTTGTTACCGCCGGCGATTACACTGCGGCGCTGACCATCGCCCGCGAGCAGGTCGAGAACGGCGCCCAGGTCATCGACGTCAACATGGACGAAGGCCTGCTCGACTCGGAAGCGGCCATGGTGACCTTCCTCAATCTCATCGCCGCCGTACGGGATATTGCCCGCGTCCCGGTCATGGTCGATTCATCGAAGTTCTCGGTGATCGAGGCCGGCCTCAAGGGCCTGCAGGGCAAGGCCGTGGTCAATTCGATCTCGATGAAAGAGGGCGAAGAGGCCTTCATCCACCATGCCAAGATCGT
>JAURWE010000054.1 GCA_030655075.1 Pararhizobium sp. | reverse complement strand
CTTAAATTAATTCAGATATTATTTTTGATCAGTTAAAGCCATTGCTTATTATCAATTTGGGGTAGATTCCGAAGCAGTAAAACCAGAGGCAAGATTCGTTCAATATCTTGGAACCGATTAATGCCTGAATCGCCATTAATTTACTTAATGCCTTTGAGCAAAAAATTAACTGAAGATTTAGCAAAAGCCGTCTCTATTTGATCATCTGGAAAACTGCCTTGCTCGTGCTTTGATACTCATAGGCACAGCGTTTTGCTCTGTTTTGAGGTAACTTGAGACTAATCGCAACGTCTTGGAAAAGCGCAGGATTGCTTCCATAGGCAAGGCATATCATATTAAAAACCCTTTGTTCATTCAGAGCATGTTCGTCAGCATACAAGTCATTTGCAATGAGCAGTTTGCTTAGCGCGCTAAACCGTCCATGCCAGTCATGGGCTAATTTCCCC
Organism: Pararhizobium sp.; assembly: GCA_030655075.1. Classification (GTDB taxonomy): domain Bacteria; phylum Pseudomonadota; class Alphaproteobacteria; order Rhizobiales; family Rhizobiaceae; genus JAURWE01. The sequence continues at coordinate 718 of JAURWE010000054.1, read as the reverse complement.
ACAATCAAATGCTTGCCGAGCCCTGGGTTACGCTTTGTCATTTCGATGAGGAAGATGGTTGCAATGTTGTCGGCGGCATCTTCCTGATTGCCTAATACTGGAACATCTTTCAAATGAATGATGGCATGCCCAAGCTCGTGAAATAAGACGCCAGCGATCACCCCTGTATTGAGTAAGGCTCGCGTCTGAATGGGATGGTTTGGATAAAGCTTGTCTATGGTTTTATCTGCGTTATGCAAGTATTCGTAACAGAGGACAATTTCCTTATTTGCTGGGCTATAAAATGCATTAATTTGCCCACACTCGCGTCCGGTAATCTTTAAATCAGGATCGATTTGACTGATGACAGCCATCAATGAAGATTTAATCGCAGGATCGTTCATCTGCTGATATTCGGATAAGTATCTATGGCTTGGCACCGCATTATATTTATCGAATGCATAGGCACTTGTCGGCAGAAATTGCAGAACCAAGAGTACAGCTAGAAGGTGGTAAGGCATTGTCATCTTTCGAAATGAAAACATATTACTAAAAATGTAATATATATCACATTGGTTGACAAAAACGATTTTGCTGTTTTCGTAAGTTGCACCGAAACTTGCCGCATGGAACTTGGAAAAATCGTTAAAAAGCTACGTGAGAAAAAAGGCTTAAGCCAGGATGAGCTTGCGTTCAGAACTAACACTTCTGCCGCCAATATCTCCAGAATTGAAAATGC
>JAURWE010000046.1 GCA_030655075.1 Pararhizobium sp. | reverse complement strand
TTTAACGCCTGCCCCTTGAGGAAGCAACCTGAGGCTCCTCCGGTGTCCTCACAATAGGAAGCGCCGGCCAGAACATTGAGAATCCGCTTTTCGAACTGGCTCGAATCGTCCGTCAGTAGCCTTTCCAGGACCTGGTATGCGAGCAGGCGTTGCGCCAGTCCTTCCTCGACGCCAAGCTCCTGTAATGCCATGACCTCGTTGTAGGAAAGCTGAGGTTTGTCATTGAGGTCGCTCAGCAGATCCGTGACGCATTTCACGGTCCGGCATGCGTCCAGTTTACCTTCCTGATCGAAATCCAGCTTGCTGTAGCGCTCGGAGACCTCAGCCTTGCAACCTTGCGTATCCGCACTTCCATTGCAGGCCCTGAGTTCGTCTGCGAGTTGCTTCAGTTGCTCATGCGTCAGATAATTGTTGGTGACATTGTCGAGAGCGGTGGCGGCGCCCTGCGCGCCGCCCACGGCCGCGCCGGCCAGCACCGCGCCCCATTGCAGGATGGCCTTGCGCTGTTCCTGCGTCATGTCCGGGTTTTGCGCAAGAGCCTTGATCAGGATGGCGTTGACCACCTCGCTTGTGCCGCCCGACAGTGCACCCAGCCCGGCATTGCCGCCCGAAACCATTGCGGTCAATGCGCCGGCCGCCGCATGCAGTGCGATCTTTTCCGGAGAACCTTCGGCAAAACCGGCCGCCTGCGCGATATCGCCGACCACCATGTTCAGCGCCTGGCTGATGACGGTGGCATCCAGCTGCCGGTTCTTCAGCGCCTCGATGTCGTAGATCGCGACCTGACTGTTGGTAAGGGTCTCGTCCCGGTTGAGGGATGCCAGCAGTTGTTCGTGCGCCGCCTTGTCGGCGGCGGTGCCGGCAATCCCGTCCCCGTCCTGATCGCGCAGGATGATGGTGCCGGGCGACACGGTCGACAGCGCCGTGCCGGAACTTTCCTCGCTTGCCGGCTGGGCGATGCTCGGTGTCAGGATGCCGCCCGGGCCGATGTTGATCCCGAAGCCGGAGGTCTTGGTATACTCGTCCCTAGTGATCTCCTGCCAGGTGGCGGCGTCCTTGTTGATCGCTGCAAGGAGCTGTTCGGCGGCGGCCTTGTCGGCAGCGGTGTCCTTTACCCCATCTTTGTCGGCATCGTGGATGGTGACGTTCAAGTCACCGGCAGCATCAAGCGTGGTGCGGGTCTCGCCCTGCTTGTCCCGGTTTTCATAGGAGAAGCCTGCCGTGTCGAGGCCCTTGCCCTTCACGCCGAGCGAGCCACCAACGTTGAGGTACCGGTCCGTGTCGTGGTTGTCGGAGACCGTCAGCGTGCCGGTGTCGAGGCGGATGTCGCCGTCGGTCGCCTGCAGCAGCGCGCCCTGCAGCACGGTGTCCTCACCGACGGTGATGTCGAGACTGTCGCGGGCGATGATCGAGGAGCCCGACGACCAGGCCTTGGTGCCGTCTTCCACGGAGCCGGAGACCGAGAAGGAGGCCGGGCTGAAGCCGATGGTCAGGCCGAAGGAGAAACCGTCGCGCCCGACGTCGAGATCGACCGACTGGCCGTGGTTGTCGAGATAGCATCGGTCTAAAACAATTCTACGCTTTATCCGCTGACTCAGGTGAAGTCATCAAACCCGTCGTTTCGGAATTCGCTATACTGCTCAATCCAACCCTCATCACCAAACATTTCACCGGCAAGACCGTCACTAAGATCCGCAAGCGAGCCCGACCAGTCATAACCATCAGAAATAATTACATTTATAGAATCTTCGCCGCTTTCAATCATGAACAACAGATTGAATATGACGTTATCTATCGTCGATATAACAACGTTTCTGACGCCGTGTTGCGCCTCTTCATTGAGCGCCTGAATTACATCGGCCACCAACAACGCCTTCTTCGACTTCATTTTTCCGTCCGCCGAAGAATCATACTTTCGGATTGCTCGATCGCGAACGGCTGACATGAGAATGCGGCCAAATATTTCTAGGTGTGTATTTTCCATACCCCTAACCACTTTTTTCTGCCAAGGAACTATACAAGCGCTTTGGCGATACGAGGTCTGATTTATTCTTCGGCTGCGCAATAACAGTCAGATGTATTCTCCGGAATCTAGCATGGACAGGAAATGATCCCAGTCTCCCAATACACGAATATCATTCTCCTCTCCAATATCTGGTGCTGATATATATAATATATTGCCGTCTTCAGGAAAAAAGCCGAACTGCGTCCCCCCTCTGTCCGACGCGAAGAACCAATATTTCTCGGGGTATGCTTCAAAATTCGATGCGCGAAAACTTTCTATTTCACTCCTGCTCCAAAAAGAGACGTAGCTTCTTCCTAGCCAGCCTTCGGCGCTCTTGAATAGCCCGTAAAACTTGTTTAGCTCGAAATTATTTCCATGTTCCGGCCAGAAGGCCGTTGCCGCCTCTTTAAATTCGACCAACTCTTTATTTGGAATTTTATCGAAATCCGTCATCGCCCCAAATCCTTCTGCAAGCGGTTCCACCAAGGCGTAAGTTCCGCCCTATGTTCTCCACGTGGCAAAAATACCTTATTGGCGAGATCTGTGGGGCTACCACCGTATTTCACGGGAATAATTTCGTGAACTTCGTACCCGGCCGGCACAACCCCATTGCGCCTTAGTTGCGCATTGGCAGCGTTAGCCAGCCTCCTTGCCTCAGTATATTCTGAGCCTGATAAAAGCCGATACGTATTGCCTTCCAGCGGCTTTGGAACACCTGCAGGATACCCACTCCAGTCAGAAATAGTGAACGTTCCATCTGGATAAGTACGGGTTATTTTATTTACACCCTTCCTCATCCGTAGATCAATCAGATCCACCCCTTCATCGAGCAACTGCCTACCGACTGTCAGCCCTTTCGCTCCCTTGACCTTCACAAGACCACTGCGGCCGGAGGTCATGGCGCTGACGATCAATTCTAACAATATTCCGCTTCGCAGGGCTTTCGCCTCGGCAGAATTCGGATACGCCTCGGCCCGTTTGAGCGCACTCTCATATTCGTCCCAAGCTGCTTCAAACAGGGTCCGGGTGGCTGCTGCAGTCTTGGTGAACCCCATGGCCTCAAAGGCTTCGACAACAGATGCAGCAACGATGGAATTCACCGTTCCATTTTGCGCCAGTATCTGCTGAATGAGCGCTATTGCAGCGACATCCGCAGCCGCAGCTCCGGATTCCAGGTCCACAACGGTTTGTGTCAGGCTCATGAAGACGTCGATATCGCTGTTCGCAGCGCCTGGGAGTATCTTCCGCAATCCACCTTGGTTCTTGATCTTCTCAACCACCCGGGAATAGGTGGCGATTTGGGCGGCATCGTAGCGGCCAGACGTTTCCAGTTCTTCAAGATAGGATGGATCGTCCAAGACGTAAGCGACGGCGATGGCGCATTCCAAGGCTTCGCGCAGGCCGGCATATCCGGCCGCCTCAAGACGAGGCCGGATGTATGTCTCGATATCCTCTTTTGTTATCTTGCTGAGTTCAGATACGCTTTTGCCGCAGGGCCCGTTCGTGCCGCAGACGGTGCGAACCATGAGCGCACCATTGGAGGGGTCGCGATAGAGTTCCTCACCCCGCTGGATCAGCAGAACCGATTTGAGCAGGTCCTCATTGCCGACCACCCCTTGTTTCAAGGCGTCGAAAGAGTTGCGCTCCCGCAACATCGCCTGATAGCGCGGCGTCCGCATCAGTTCCTCGGCTTCGGCCGGAGTGGCGCCACCGTAGAGCATCGCCTCGCGATACTGGTCGATAGCCTGAGGGCCTTTCGCTACAATCCAGTCCGCCACGGGCGCATCCATCGCCTGTTTGTATCGGCGGGCGAAGTTGAGGTTGCGCCTGAGATTGCGCAGGGCCTCAACATCCACATCGCCCGAGAGCTTGGTATACTCGTCCCTGGTGATCTCCTGCCAGGTGGCGGCGTCCTTGTTGATCGCAGCAAGGAGCTGTTCGGCGGCGGCCTTGTCGGCAGCGGTGTCCTTCACACCATCCTTGTCGGCATCGTGGATGGTGACGTTCAAGTCACCGGCAGCATCGAGCGTGGTGCGGGTCTGACCCTGCTTGTCCCTGTTTTCATAGGAGAAGCCTGCCGTGTCGAGGCCCTTGCCCTTGACGCCGAGTGAGCCGCCAACGTTGAGGTACTGGTCCGTGTCGTGGTTGTCGGAGACCGTCAGCGTGCCGGTGTCGAGGCGGATGTCGCCGTCGGTCGCCTGCAGCAGCGCCCCATGAAACACGGTGTCTTCACCGACGGTGATGTCGAGACTGTCGCGGGCGATGATCGAGGAGCCCGACGACCAGGCCTTGGTGCCGTCTTCCACGGAGCCGGAGACCGAGAAGGAGGCCGGGGAGAGGCCTATGGTCAGGCCGAAGGAGAACCCGTCGCGCCAGCCCTGCGCCTGCGGCGAGAGGATGGCCAGATCGCGGCCGGCATCGATGGTGACAGTGGCGCCGGAGACATTGCCGCCGGCAATGACCGTGTCGCGGCCTGAGGTGAGCCGGACATCGCCGCTGGCGGCGATCTGCGCATTGGAGAGGCGCTCGTCGTAGCCCTTCGACTTGCCGATGTTGAAGCCTAAGGAATCTGCTGACAGCGACAGGCCGAAGGAGGAGGACTTGTCCCGGGCATAATCGACCAATGCGGCCATCTTGATGTCGCGCTCGGCGTCGATGGAGACGTCGCCACCGGCGATAAGCCGTGTGCCCTGATTAAGCACGGCGTCGATGCCGGCCCGCATCACGATATCGCCACCGGCCACGAGTTCCGAGGCCATGCTTTCGGACCAGTGCTGCTCTTTCTTCCACGAGGAGAAGGTGATGCCGATGGTTGAGGCAACGGACTTGGGCGTGATCTGCCCTGTCACGCTATCGCGGAATTTACCGAACGGGTCCACCATCCGCCCGATAGGCGTGGTCAGCAACGGCCCCCTGGTCGATTGACCGGCATCGTGGAAAGCCCCCAAGCCTGTGGTTACCAAATTCAACGCCGCCAGGCCGGCGGCCAAACCATTGTCGGCATGGGCGAGTTTTGCCAGCGAGCGGGTGAGTGGCGTGAGATCGGCAAGGCCGGTCAGGATATCGCCGCCGGAGCCACCCCTCAGCGCCGCTTCCACGGCGCCAGATCCCGGGAAGCTCAGGCCGATATAACAGCCTTTTTCGGTGAACCAGTGGGCATCCTGCGCTGCGGCGAGGCGGATGTCGCCATCGGCCAGCATCATGAGGTCGGTGGCGGCGCTGATCTTGACCCCAACGCCGTCGATCGATCCGCCCGCCGACAGCGTGACGTTGTTGGCGGACAGCCGCGTGCCGCGCGTGTCGATCTCGTTCCAGACCTGTTTGACCTTGCCCCAGCCGAGCCCCTGGAAGCCCCATTTTTTGTAGCGGTTGACCACCTCGGCCGAGACGGTGCCCATGTCGATGTCGCCGCTTGCCTGGATGGCGAGATCGCCATAGGCCGAGATCAGGGCGCCGTTGAGGATGGCGTCGGAGCCGTCAGGCCCCTTGTTGCGGCAGAGCCCGCCGCCGTCGCAGAGCGAATAGCCGGCAAGAATGGTCATGTCGCCGAAGAGCGCTTCGGCGGAGGCCTCCTGCGTCGTGATCGCATGTTCGACCACCGCAAAGCCGGAAAGGAAGCCGCGCTGCTTGTAATCCTTGAGCAGATAGGTGTCCTGAAGGGTCTCGAAGGTGACATCGCCGGCCGCCGCCAGCAGCGCATCGGTCACGGCGCCGATCGCGCCGCCCTTGTTGGTGAGATTGCCGCCTGCGACGATGGTCAGATCATCGCCGGAAACGATCTGCGCGACGTTCCAGTCGGTGCGTGTGGTGCCGCAGCCCTTGCCGATGCAGCCATCGATGAAATCGACCGTGCGGGTGATCCTGGCGGTCTCGTTGAGGAGGCTGCCGCCGACCTGCAGGTCCATCGAGCCCGCCGTGGCGATGGTGCCGCCGCGATTGACGAGATCGCCGTCAACGGTCATCAGCAGTGTGCCGGCCGAGATCAGCCCGGTATCGGCACGCCCGAAGGCGCCCGACCCCGCGCCGTCCGCCCGCAACAGCGACTGTCCGTTTGCATTGCGCTCGTTGACGACCTGGCCGGCCGCGATCGAGGCAAGGTTGTCTGCCGCAAGCGTGCCTCTGTTGTTGAGGAGACCGTCGAGATCGATCAGCAGATCCTTGGCCGAGACGAGGCCGGCACCCCGCCCGCCCCGCAGCAGCTCGTCCGCCGACGGCAGATAGAGCACGGGAACAAGAACACTTTGGCCATTGACGATGCGCGTTTCATGCCAGACGAGCGGTTGCGTCAGCATGGCGCGCTGTGCCTCGCTCAGTCCAACGCCGTAGCGGGCGCCGGTCGCCTCAGCAAAGGCCTGCGCATTCCTGTAGAGCACAAGGCGGGCTTCTTCGTCGCTCAAGCCCTCAAGCGTCATGGACCGGCCCGAGGCCTTTCGCATCGCGTCGGCAAAGGCTGCGGCCTCTGCGACAGGATCGGCGAAGAAGCGCAAGCCGGAGCCCGTGATGCTGGCGCCGCGCAGAAGATCGGCCGCTTCGAGCGAGCCGGTATAGGCTTTCAGCTTTTCGAAGTCGTTCGGATCGAGACTCCAGGTTTGGAGATCGCCGATCGGCCCGAAATCAAGCCTGGGGACCGACACGTCGTCGAGTACGAAATCGCCGCTCGCGCCATTGTCGAGCGTGCCGCCCTCAATCGAGACGAGCGCGCCGGCCAATGTTCCACGGTTGGTGGTGGCATCCACCGCGAGCAGCAGGTCGCCCTTCGCTTTGATCAAAGAGCCGACCAGCGTGGTCGACTGGCCGACCAGCGTCTTGCGGTAGTTGCCGTAAGGGGCGCTGTTCAGGTGGGCAAGGCGATTGCCGATCATGATCACGTCTGGAATATCGGCTGGATCGATGCCGAGGGCATTGAGGTCGACGAGGCTGGCAATATCGGCATATTCGACGATTTCGACCTGGCCGCTGGCGATGACGCCCGTTTCATGATCCGGGTTGCCTGCATAGGAGATCGTGACGGGCGACTTGCCGCTGGAGATAACGATCATGCGCTCGCCGTCTTGGGCAACGGCTGCAAGCGACGCATTCTTGAAGACGCTGGCGCTGAACGGCAGAGCCAGCCAGCCGACACCGGTGCCGACCGGCGCGTGAAATTTGCCCGAACCGTCATCCATGAACAGGCGGTCGCCGCCCCATTCAAGGCGATAGTGATCGACAGTGTACTGGACCGCGTCGTTGAGGACCCGGTCCATGTCGATCGACAGATCCCCCGCCGCCAGGATGCGCCCATCAAGGTTCTCGAGGCTCTTGCCTTCGATAGCCAAATTGCCCCCGGCGCGGATCGTGCCAGGAATATCAAGGTCGAGGAGACCGGAATACTCGTCACGGGTAGCGGTCATAGTGCCCCAATAGCGGGCAGGTCCGCTTGTCCGCTGGGTGGCATAGCCAATGTTCAGATCGCCCAGGTCTTCGAATACCTGCGTACCGCCGTCCGTACCGGCAAGCGCAGTGTTGACGAGGCTGAGGGCGCTGATTTCGAGATCGCCCACGGTTTCTATCGTACCGGACATGTTGATCAGCGTGCCCGAGGTCCTGAGAATGGCAGGGCCTCTTGCGAAGATGCGGCCGAGAACATTGTCGAGATGATCGCTTGCTTCGATAGCGAGAGCGTTTCCTGCAGCGATCTCCGCATTGACGCCGAGATTTTGCAAAACATTCGCCTTGAGTTCGAGTTTGCCGCCCGACTGGATCAGCCCTTCGTTAGTGACGAGAGTCGCCTTGAGGAGTGCCAGCGTCCCGGCCGAGACGATCCGCCCGAGATTGTGGAGGTTTCCGCTCAGATCGAGACTGATGGCTGTTCCGGCGGCAATGGTGCCTGTCGCCGTATTGGTGAGACCGGCTACCGCAAGGCTCAGGCGGTTGCGTCCACGCAGGATGCCGGCGTTGGTGATGGAACTGCCGGTGGCAAGGTCAAGATCCGCCCGGTCGATGGCGCCGCTTGCCGTGACGGCAAGGTTCTTGAAGGAGAGATTGAGCTGCTGATAGTCGAGGTCGCTGATAGTGCTGCCGATCGTCAGTGTGTCGGACGCTGTCGCACTGAGAGCGGCCGTTTCGAACAGGACGTTTGCCCCCAGCGTCACGTCCGTACCGGTAAGGTCGGCCGTCCGGGACGCGATCAGCCAAGAATCGACAAGATCGACCGCTGCGCCATCAAGATGGATGTCTGGAGCCTGCAGCACCGTGCCGGCGACAGCAACACGGCTGGCCGCTTCAAGGTCGATGGACTTGTGCGAAGCGAGCATGCCCGTGAAACTGGCGTTGCGGCCGGCTGCGGCATGAAGCGCATCGCCGGCTTTCAGGACGGCAGCCGACACCATGTCGCGGCTGGTGACGATCGAAAGCGCCCCGCCTGCAGCAATACCCGTTGTGGCAAGCAGGGACGCATCTTCGGCGATGATTGCGATGGCGCCGTTGGCCACGAGGTCGCGGCTGATTTCAAGGCGCCGTGCCGCGACAAGGTCGAGATTGCCGGTCGCCTGGGCCGAGACGATCTTGAGGTTGCCTGCCGATCTGATCGACAGATGGCCAGCCGCGCCCGGGCCATTCGCCTGGAGATCGCCCGAGAGCACCACACCCATGTCGATATCGCTCGACAATATTGCAATGGAGCGCGCGGCAATGACGCCGGCCGGAGACGAGACGATCGCCTCGGTTCCCGCAACCGGAGTTGTTCCAGACAGAACCCTTATCTGGCCGGACGCTTCGTCGTAGGCTGTTGCGCCGGCGATGATGCGCGCGTCGCCGCCTGCTTTCACAGTACCGCCGATCGACACCGTCCGGCCGATGAGGTTGACGTCGCCGAGCAACTGGCCGGCGGGTGCGCTGACGCCATCACCCGAGATGGTGACATCGCCCGTGCGTGTCTGCCAGGAAACCGTTCCCGCTTTTGCATCGACATCGGGTACACCCGACGACAGCGTCACGTTGCCGGTGTTGATGAAGCCGCAGCCGACACAGCCCACGCCGTTCGGATTGGCGACGATGACATCGGCCTTTGCCCCAAACACTTCGGTCATGCCGTTCAGCAACGACCGGTTCGTGCCGGTCACTTCGTTCAAAATGACCCGGGCAGACCGGCCGCCGGAAAGGTTTGGGTTGGCGGCAACGGCACCGCCGAGGACCGAGGTTCCGCCCGCACCGGAATTGTTGAGAATGAGCCCGCGCGTCTCGACATTGTATTCGCGGTATTTGTTGTGGCTGATCCCGCCTTCACCCGGCGTGACGATATCGACCGTCGGCGTACCGTTGGCCGAGGAGGTCACACGCGGCCGGAATTCGATATCGGCCGTCGGGTCTGTGATCGTCTGGGCTAAGGCTGAAGGGGCAAATACCGGTGTGAACGATGCCGCAAGGGTCGAGACGGCGAAACCCAATGCTGTCATGAAGGTCACCAGCCGTGTGGATATCGGCGCCGTTGAACCGATGCGCTGTTCATTCCTTGTCGTCATGTTCCGCTCCATTGCCCTCATCCTCTTTTCGTCGGCGATCAGCAGTCCCGTGCGCTCGCCCTGCCGGCCGATGAGGCCGGCCTATGGCACCTTTCTGTGCGCGGCAGCAAAGGCCTGCCCAGCGGCGATGTCGTGAACCGCCGCAGAAAACTCGCCGCTACCGGCAAGGCCGACAATCTCGTCCTGCTCAAATCCGCGCCGGATCTTACGCCGGTAGGTCATTTCGGCCGCAGCGCCCTTGGACGCGATTGCTGAAGGAATCTCCGCCGAGGCGGCGCGCTTCGCGTCTGATATCGTCTTGGCGTCCTGAGCTATGAATGCGATGCTGCCAAACGGCAGGATGAGATTGTTGATCATCACGTTTGGGAGGACGATTTTGTCTGAGTACCCCTCCATCGACCCTTTTTTCCGGGCATGAGCGCAGTCGCGCTCGGAAATGACTTTCTTTTTGCCGAGTTCTCGCCCTTCGTTCAATTGATCGACGAGGGCGCATTCGCTGATCACGATCTGCCAGTCCAGACGCTGAATTTCAGCCTGCTGCGCGCGCTCTTCGTCACTCAGCCGTGCCGTCCGGCATCCGGCAAGCGCAAGCGGCCCCGCGACCACGAGCGCCGTTCCCGCCCGGTTCCGCCACCGTGTCCCCATCATTATTGCCCCTCTGCCTTTGTTACGGGTTTCCAGTTCCGCGCCCGCGTTTGCGCGTCTTCGATCTGTGCCGGTGACATCTGCGCCGTCAGGCGTTCGAGCGACTGGCGCGCCTGCGGATGGGCACGCTCGCTGGCAAGATTGTAGTAGAGATGCGCACGCACCAGATCCGGCGCGGTTCCCTCCCCGCGCTCCAGCATTTGCCCCAGGTGGAAAAGAGAAACGGGATTGCCGAGGGAAGCGCCCTTCTCGAAGAGCTTGAGCGCCTGCTTCGGATCGGCGGCGGTTCCTGTTCCCGACCGCGTCAGCAGGGCCAGCATGTTGAGCGCGCCGACATGCCCTGCCACCTGCGCTTCCGTGTGGTATTTGAAGGCAGCTTGCGGATCCTTCTTGCGGCCGGTGCCTTCAAGGGCGAGGCCGGCACAGTTGAACTCGGCTTCCGTATTGCCGAGATCGGCCGCCTTGCAGACGAGCTCGGCACCTGCCGCATAGTCCTGACGCACACCTTCGGCACGCAGGTACATCAATCCGAGCCGGTTCATCGCAGCGGGCGACCCCTTGTCTGCCGAAACGATGTAGAGGGCGCGCGCTTTCTCCGAATCCGCATCGAACCCGACGCCAAGTTCAATCATACGCGCCAGATGGAATCCGGCCTCGCCATCACCTTTGTCGAGGCCCTTGGCAAATGTTTTGGCGGCTTGCGCATACTCCTTGCGTTCAAGCAGGCTCTTGCCATCGTCAAGCTCGCTCGCTCTCGTACCAGTCATCAAAAGGGTTATAAAGGCCGTTGCGCAAAGCGCCGTTGCCAGGAGCATGGAAGTGATGTGTCTCATCGTTCAAAATACCTTCGCGCGCAGTGTTACAAACAGTTCTCCGGCCTCGCCGCCGGCACGCCGGGTCGCCCTGTCGCTGAGAAGCCGAAGCGCATAACCAACGTCCAGCGACAACAGCGGCCCGCCATATCGCAGGCCGCCACCGCTGCTGACGCGGTAACCGTTCGTGTCGTTGGGAATGTCGTGACCGAAGCCAGCATCGAGAAAGACATAAGGATTGAGGCGCGACACAACCGCAGCCGCGCCGCCGCTGGCGTCCTTGCCGGAAACGTCAGGAAGGAGGCCCTGGAGCGAAAAGGCCGCTTCGTTGCGCCAGACAACGCCGCTGTCCGCCTTGAAACCGCCGCTTGAAAATCCGCGCACCGACGCCCGCGAACCGATCGTCATCTGATCGTCGGAATGCAGCGGATCGGCGGACCATTGTGCCGACAGCGATGAAGACAAGGAGGCCTTTCCGGGTATAACGTAAGAGCCTGCCAGGGTCGCATCGAGCTTGGCGAACTGGCTGCGCGGCGTGTCCCGGCCGAGATCGCCGGGGTCGACCCGTGCGTTGAACACCGGCAGGCCCAGCGTCGAGGCCACGCGCGCCGAAATCGAACCCTGTTCATAAAACCGGTTGTAAGTCAGCCCGGTCTCAAGTGCCGATACGCGCTGATCCGTCAGGGCAAAAAGCCCGTTGTAGTAACGGTTTTCTTCGCGGTGCGTGACGGTAACATCCGCGACAAGGCTTTGCGTCCGGGCGGAATGGAGGATGTAGTCGGCTCCGGCCGAGACATTCCAGGTGGTGGTGAACAGTTCCTGGAGCGGTCCCAGTTCGGCGGTATTTTCCGACCAGTCGCCACGGGCGCGCAGCGTCGCGCGGCCGACGGACACGGAGACGCCACCGGTGAGCTGGTTTGTGTCGATGCCGCTCTTCAGCGTCAGGTCCCAGCTGTCGTTGATCCCGAGAAGATTATCCTTCTCCATCGTCACGCCGAAGCGGAGCTTGTCGACCCCCTCGACCGAGTCCGTGTCATACCCCGCATAGAGACGGAAGGCATCCTCGATGCGGTTGGTAATCCTCACCTCTGACGTTGCCGGCCGGCGTCCCGGAGCAAGGTCTGCCTTCGCCTTGTTCGAGGCGACGCGGTTGAGACTGTCGAGCGTATCCTGCAGGCCATCGACCTGAACGACATCGTCAGGCGCAATCGTTCTGGCAACAGCGATGCGCGCCGATTCCGGCAGCAGCGTCAGGGATTCCAGCTCATCATCAAGGCCTTCAAACCAGGCACGGGCGTTCTCCGCCAAATCGCCAAGCGAACCGGATTTCAGAACCGTGCCCCCCAGTGCCGCCATTCGTGGCAAAGGGCCCCGATAGGGTTTGCGCTCTTCCTTGTAGACAACCTTGTCAATACGCCCCGGCACGATCCGCACGATCAGTTGCCGGCTTTCGGCAATATCCTGTTCGGGAAGCAGGGCCCGTGTCGTCACGAAACCCCGGTCGGCAAAAACACCGCTCAATGCCTGCAACAGCCCGCTGACGGATTTCTGGTTCTGGCAGGACCTCGCAAAGGGACGCGCCGCCTCTTCCAAACTTGCGCGCTCGACCAGGTCATGATGTCCCTCGATCCGGATCCAGTCGACTGCAAAACACGCGGCCTTCCTGCCGCTTTTTCCATCGGTGACGGTTGCAATGGCTACAGGAACGGGCTCGTCGCGGCCGGAATGTTGGGTTTGCGCACTCGCTGGCTCGCCCGCAAGACTCAGAACGGCGGCCATTCCTGCCAGCATGGCGTAGGAAAGGCACACATATGGGAAAGGCTGGGCTTCAAACCGCATCCTACTTCCCCGTCAAATGATTGAAGAGGCCGATCTGACGCTTTGCAGTCGTCAGTCCGGACAGGGGAGCACGTATCAGATCGATACCGCCTGGCACCGTGACGCCGTCGCGCGCTTCAAGCAGGCCGGCATCGACAACGACGGGTTTGAACGCATCGATTTTTATGCCGCCCACCGGTGCGGCCAGCACGCCGCCGGCATCCATCTCACCCATCCAGACGGTCGATCCGCGCCAGAAATTGTAAAGGCCCGGCGGGCGTTGATAGACACTGGTGACCCGCGTTCCCTTTATCACGACCTCGCGCGCTGCGAGGTTCATAGCACCATAAGACGATATCTGGCCGGCATTCAGGATCGTCCCGGCGGCCGTGAGAGACATGTTACCGTTGCCGCTGATGGTTCCGCCCACGAGCGCCATGTCGGACGTGCCATAGCCGACGCAAAAGAGCTTGCAAGTCTGCATGAAGGAGAGGGAGCCGGACACCAGCGCCGTATTGTCGATTGCGGCGGCATTGATGGTGACGTCGCCGCCTGCTCCTGGCTCGTCGCTATTTGCGATGATCGTGCCACCGGTGTTGGCAACGCGCCCGCCGGCATTGAGCGTCACATCCGAGCCGACAATGTAGGCCGGCTTACCGGGAACCCGCTCGCGACCGTAGTCGATAGAAGCGGATGTTGTAACAGTTCTTTTCTGCCAGGCCGTATACCAGAGGCGCTTGCCTACCTTCTCCACATGGGTCCAGACCCCCATGGGCGAGGCTCCGGCGACGATATCGATCGTATTGAGGATATCTCCACCCGCCACGATGCGGGTTTTCCCGTTTGCGAGAAGCCTGCCGGTGTTGTTGACGACGGAGCCACCAGCCACGACGTCAAGATCGCCAGTGGATGAGTAAACGATGGCGAGTTGATCAGCCTGTTCGCTCAAAAGGCTGATATCGCCTGCCGCAACCAGCGTTGCGCCGCCCTTTGAGGCATTGTTGTTCTCATCACGAACATTGCCGGACATCAGGACCCCGGTATTGGTGATGTCGCCGGTGGCCGCAATGAGCGTCAGCGCACCGCTGATCGCTTCGACCGTGGTCTGAGCCTTGCCGGTGGCCGAGCCGGCTTCGATGCTGGAGCCCTTGACACTGACATTGTGTGCGGCCTTGATTTTGCCCGTGATCGAAACCTTTCCGCTGGCATCGATGAGGAAGTCGCCGCCGGAGGCGAGCCCTTCGCCCGCATGGGTCACGCCCGCGCCCTGATCGGTAGCCAAAATGCGCACCGTGTTGGCCTTCAGGGAGCCTCGCCCGGTGATCTCCACCGCCGCATCGCCCGCAACACCCGGAACAGCCTCCACTTTGCCCCATGACTGGAGGCTGGCGTTTGGAGCGATCGCACTGTCGTACTCGACGCGGCTGCCACCGGCCTGCAACAGGATTTGCGAGCGTTCACTTGCCGAGGTGGTTTCGACTGGTCCGTCGATCCGGATCTCGGCAGCGAGCAGCTGCAGGTTTTCCATTGCCCCGGACAGTCCAGCGCCTGTCACATCGATGCGCCCGCCTGTGGTCTCAAGCACGACATTGTTCTGGCTGTGGCCCAGCGGCGTCGTGTAGGCTTTAAACGATGCCTTGCCGGTCGACAGCACTACGCCGCCTGTATTGACGAACGACCCGCCGTCGACAGAGATGCCGTTGGGGTTGACGATGATGACGTGGGCAGCATTGCCAAGTACCGTCAGCGGACCATTCAATCTGGACAACCGCGCGGACGTCACTTCGTTGAGGATGGTGCGCGCAACGTGGCTTTCGTTGTCAAGATTGACGCCGGCTGTCGGCACCGAGAAGTCCGTGTAGGTGTTGTAGCTAATCTGGGACGAATCAGGCGGCGCGATCACGACGGTGGTTACACCGCTGGCGTCGGTCGTCTCACTGGTTAGGGTGCCGCCGTCGGGGATGACCTGTGCTTCAACGCTCCAGGCCGTCGCGGTCAAGGCTGCTCCGGCAAGAAGGGCGGCGCGAAGTTTCACGATCGTGGATGCCGTCCCCGTCATTGCACACGCCCCCTGCCCGGCACTGCCTTGCCAACCTGCACCAGCGAACAACCGGATTGCCCAACAACCGGTTCAACGGCGGTCCAGATGTAGTCAAAAACACGCGAATCCCGGGTGGCCTGTTCGTCCTCAGCACCAAAGGCGCCGATCGAGATGATCTTCGGGGATACGGACGCATCTGCCTCCTGCCCGAGTGCCTTGAACAGCGACCTGTCCTTGCGCACATGGCCTCTGCCGGCATGGACGAGAACAGCCGCGCTCGCCTTCCAGGTGTCCGAAAGCCGGGCGCGCAGTGTCAGTGCGCGCTGTGCCATGGAAAGGTCGCGCTGGATTTGCTGATCACCGAGCCGCGCGGCCTCCTGCCGGTCCAGCAATCCACAATGCGCCTGTTCCATTGCAGCGGTCCAGGAGGATCGGACCGCTGCAAGGTTCGCCCCCAGCCGCTGATCGGGATCAAGCCTATCCCCATCACCCATATCACCACCGGCGATGTCGACCTTAAGAGCGAAGGCGCGATCCAGCAGGGCAAACCAATGATCAAAGGCCGGCCATCCACGTTTCCACCATTCCAGCGCCACACCGAGACCGGCCGCATCCTCCGGATTATCGTTCCGGTAGCGATCGATCGCCGTCTGGCCACCGGTAGAAAAAATTTCCATGACGAGCCCGGTCGGACGGCCGTTGTCAGCCAGCATCGACAAAACACAGGCGGACGCCGCAGCGTGTTCGCGCACGCCATGAACCTCACCGAAGAGCACGATATCGGCCTTTTTTAAGCGCTCGGCGAGGGCCGCGAATGCAAGGCTCTCTCCCGTTGAGGCCGATGTCACGGATCCGCCGCAATCAGAATACTGTCCGGGTGCTGCAGCGCTAGATACATCAGGCACGACGCAGCATGCGGCGAGCATTATACCCGTCCGAAGGACTCGATTGGTCCGTGCACCTTCCAACATGCTTCGGATCATTGCTGCCCCGCAGCCTGGCCGGCTGCGGCCGCCCCGAGCCGTTCGGAAAGCGTTTTCAGGCCTGCCGAAATCCCGTTAAGGGAGACTTTCACCGGAATCTTGTTCACTTTCGTGTCCTGGAGTGTCACGACGAGTTGCATGCCCCTCTTCAGGGCGGCAAGCAGGGCCGGGCCGAGCGCGAAGCCTGCGTGACATCCGCTGACATTGCAGGACTCAAACATCGCACGCTCCACCCGGCCGGCATCGACCCTCAAGGTCAAGCCTGCCGGAAGATAGACGTTCAACGGTGCCGAGATGATTGCGACAGGCCGGTCAGCCTGGAGCACGATATTAAACAGGAAGACGACATCCTTGCCGCCGTTGACAGCCTGCGCCTGCTGCAACCGGCAGACCCCGACCGGCGCGGCAGCCGCAGCCGCCACTTCTGCAGGCGGCGCCGGACATACGATTTCCCAATCGCCGAAACGCTCGCTGGTGACGCCTGCGGCGGACAGCAGGAAAAGAGCCGCAGTTAGATATCCGGGCATGACGAATCTTCAACCTCGCGTTGTCTCAACAGGAAGTTGAACATTCGTGGTCAATTATCAAGTAAATTCTAATATTTTAATGTTGAAACATATAAACCCGTTGCAAATATACCTCACGTTGCGTTATCCGCCGCGAGGAAAGGCGCATTGGCCCCGATGGCTCGATCGCATCAGAGCAAGGGCGGTAAAAGCCACAAGGGCCAGCGTTCACGCCGAAGCGTGGAAGCTGCAGTTCTCAACCTGAAAAGAAGTATGTGGCTGGGGCGCCTGGATTCGAACCAGGGGTGCCGGTACCAAAAACCAGTGCCTTACCGCTTGGCTACGCCCCAACGCATTTGGCGACACAGGGGTGCCAAAACGTGCCCCTGATTAGCAAAGCAAAAGCGGTGCGACAATCATTATGTTGCGGTCATCGGGCATATTTATGGTGCCTCTCCCGCCTTTTCCTGTGCTAGACCGGTGACACAGCGCCGGACGGGAGCAAGGCCCGATCGCCGGACCAGCGGAGAGTTTTGATGAGCCAGTACCGTGCCAGGCCGCCCGCCATTCCGACCGTTCTTCTCGACGATGCGGTCGTGCGCATCACGCGCTGGGATTTCGAGCCGGGGGCCGATACGGGCCATCATGTGCATGGCATGGGCTATGTCGTGGTGCCGATGACCGACTGCCAGTTCCTGCTGGAGGAGAAGGCCGGCGACCGGCGCGTGGACATAGCCAAGGGTGCAGCCTACCGGCGCGAGGCTGGCGTGGAGCACAATGTCGTCAATGCCGGCAAGGAACCGATGTCCTTCATCGAAATCGAATACAAGTGAGAGGCAGCAGACGGCGCATGGACAGCCCCGCCTTCGATCTTTCCTTCGAGCCTGCCTATGGCCAGCCGGTGCCGGTGGCGCCGGGTGTCGCGCGCATCACGGTCAACAATCCGAGCCCCTTCACCTTCCACGGCACCAACAGCTATATCGTCGGCGGCCGCTCGGTGGCGATCATCGATCCGGGGCCGGAGGACGAGGCCCATTTTGCCGCCCTGATGAGCGCCCTTGCCGGCCGCACCGTCAGCCATATCGCCGTCAGCCATACCCATCGCGACCACTCGCCGCTGGCGCGTCGGTTGAAGGAAGCCACCGGCGCCACCATCGTCGCCGAAGGCCCGCACCGGGCCTCGCGGCCGCTTCATGCCGGCGAGATCAACCCCTTTGCCGAAAGCTCCGACCTCGAATTTGTGCCGGATATTGCGCTGGCCGAAGGCGACCGGGTGGACGGCGATGGCTGGGCGCTGACGGCGCTGATGACGCCCGGCCACACGGCCAATCATGCAGCCTTCGCGCTCACCGCACCGGGAACGGAGGGCATCGTCTTTTCCGCCGATCACGTCATGGGCTGGGCGACCTCCATCGTTGCGCCGCCGGATGGGGCGATGGCCGACTACATGGCCTCGCTCGACCGCTTGCTGTTGCGCGACGACCGGCTGTTCCTGCCCGGCCACGGCGGGCCGGTTCATGAGCCGGCAAGCTTCATGCGCGGGCTGAAAGCGCATCGCAAGATGCGCGAGCGCGCCGTGCTTGAGCGCATCCGGCTCGGCGACCACGCGATTGCCGACATGGTGGCGGTAATCTATGCCTCGACCGATAGGCGCCTGCACGGGGCGGCCGCTCTGTCGGTGCTGGCGCATCTGGAAGATCTGGTGGCGCAGGGCCGGGTGACGGCCGATGGACCGGTAGGGCTCCACGCAAAGTATGTCCCGGCCGGGGACGTGTCGGAATGATCGGGCGCCCTGATTTCAGCTACCGGGCCGACCCGGCCGTTCCGGACTTTCGCGACGACCGGCCGCTGATCATCTTCGACGGCGAATGCGGTTTCTGCTCGGGCTGGGTACAGTTCTTCCTGAAACGCGACACCAAGGCCGCCGTGCGGTTTGCCAGCGCCCAGTCTCTGCTCGGCACGGCGCTGTTGAAACATTACGGCTTTGCCACCGATGACTATGAAACCAGCCTGCTGCTGAAGGACGGAAAGCCCTATTTCAAGGCCGAAGGCGGGATAAGGGCGTTGGCGGCGCTCGGTTTTCCCTGGTCGCTGCTTTTGGCCGGACTGGTCGTGCCGGAGTTTCTGCGCGACCATGTCTACGACATCATCGCCCGAAACCGCATGAAGATCGGCGGGCGCCTGCAGAGCTGCTTCCTGCCCTCGCCGGAACAGCGCGGACGTTTTCTCTCATGACGGCGGCGATCCGGCTGCTCATCATCGGCGGATACGGCTCGTTCGGCGGACGGCTGGCGCGGTTGCTGGCGGATGAACCGCGCATCCTCCTGCTGATTGGCGGGCGCTCGATGGAAAAGGCGCGGGCGTTCTGCGCGGAGCTCGGCGGTGGGGCGGAACCTGTGGTGTTCGACCGCGACGGCGATGTGGCGGCCGGGCTTTCTGCCTGCAACCCCGCCATCGCCGTTGATGCCTCCGGCCCGTTCCAGACATTCGGCCCCCGCCCCTACC
This sequence comes from Pararhizobium sp., assembly GCA_030655075.1. Lineage (GTDB taxonomy): Bacteria > Pseudomonadota > Alphaproteobacteria > Rhizobiales > Rhizobiaceae > JAURWE01. The sequence continues at coordinate 325,902 of JAURWE010000046.1, read as the reverse complement.
GCATTGCCGAAGCCTGTATCGCACAGGGGATCTCCTATCTCGATCTCGCCGACGGAACGGATTTCGTCACCGGCATCGGCACGCTGGATGCGGCGGCAAGAGAGGCTGGCGTGTTCGTGCTCTCAGGTGTGAGCACGCTGCCGGCCCTGTCGTTTGCGGCGCTGCGCCATCTGCAGCAGGGGCTCGCGACGGTCGAAACCGTGACCGGCGGCATCGCGCCGTCGCCGAAGGTGGAGATGGGGCTGAACGTGATGCGGGCGATCGCCGGTTATGCCGGCAAGCCCGTCAAGCTCCTGCGCGACAGCAGACCGGCGACCGGCACGGCAATGGTCGACACATTCGATTTCACCATCTCACCGCCGGGCGCCTTGCCGCTTGCCCGTCGTCGCTTCGCGCTGGTCGATGTGCCGGACCTGGCACTGATGCCGCAGGCATTGCCAGGGCTGCAATCGGTGTGGTTCGGGGCCGGAACGGAGCCAGCGATCCTGCAGAGGCTGCTGTCCTTGCTGTCGCGGCTGGTCAAGGCCGGTCTGGTTTCATCGTTGCTGCCGGTCGCCGGGCTGATGCACCGGGTGGGCCGGATGCTGCGCTACGGCGACCATCGCGGCGGCATGTTTCTCAAGGTGGCGGGCAATGATGCGCAAGGCGTGCGCCATGAAAAATGCTGGCATCTGATTGCCGAGGGCGAACATGGGCCGTTCATTCCGGCGATGGCGTCTGAGGCGATCCTGCGGCGATGTGTAACCGGCCAGAAGCCTGAGCCGGGCGCGCGGCACGCGGCAGATGCACTGGCACTTGCCGATTTCGCGCCGCTGTTTTCGCGGCTGGACATTGTTAGCGGCGTTACGGATGTCACTGCGGAGATGGACCAAAAACCGCTCTACCGGCGGGTCCTCGGCACGGCGTTCGAGACGCTTCCTGCAGCGGTTGCCGCCCTGCATGACCACACGGAGAGCCACAGGGTTTCCGGCCTGGCACAGGTGGAGCGCGGCGCATCGCCACTGGCCCGGCTGACCGCCTGGGTGGTGGGCTTTCCGAAGGCAGGCATCGAGATCCCGGTATCGGTGCAGTTCGATATCAATGAAGACCGCGAGATCTGGACGCGGACGTTCGGGGGCAAGAGTTTTGCCAGCACGCAAGCCAAGGGCACCGGCCGCAACGCGGGTCTTCTGATCGAGACATTCGGGCCGTTCGATATCCAGATCGCTTTGGTACCGCTCGGCGGAAGGCTACAGCTCGTCATTCGCGGCTGGCGCCTGTTCGGCCTGCGCCTGCCCCGCTTTCTGGCGCCCGGCGGCACGACCTTCGAGCACGAGGCGGATGGGCGCTTTCACTTCCACGTCGAGATCGCCAGCCCGATCACCGGGCTGATCGTGCGCTACCGGGGATTTCTGACGCCCGATCCGGAGCCGGTTTAATCGCCCGCAATGCCCAGCAGTTCGGCATCCAGCGCGCGCAGATATTGATCGGCATAGCCGGCCGCGCCGCCGAGATCGTGGGTGCCGTAGCGCGATGCGACGCGCAGGTCGACGAAGGTGGTTTCCGCCTCTTCGCGCAGCCGGATGACCACATCCAGCCGGAAGCCAATCACCAGCGTGCGCCACTCACCCTGCAGCAGAATTTCGTTCGGCCGGATCGGGATGTCCCCTGCCTGCGGGCCGGATTGGGGACGGTCGAGCGGCACCGGCACGGTCTGCAGCTTCTTTTCCGCAGTCTTTTCCTCCGGCAGGGAGGTTTCGGGGTTGATGACCATGTCTTCAAGATCCGCAGCGGCGTTTTCGGCGCCGCGCTCCTGGGTGATCTTCAGCCCTGTCTTTTCCGCCACGGTGCGCACGCCTAGAAGCACGCGGTCGAGCGCGCCGTCGTAGCGCCGGCCGGTGAGTGCAGGATAGGCGGCAAGCTGGGCGGCCCTGTCGGCCGATGTCACCGCAGCCTGCGGCTGCAGCCAGCCCTGATCGGCCTTGGGGGTGACGATCCATGGCGGCGCATCGGCCAGATCGGTGCTGACATCGTGAATTGCGGGCCGGGTGAAATAGGCCACCGTGGCAAGGCCGATCATGCCGAGCGGCAGCAGCGACAGAAGAACGGCGGTGAAAGCGGCAAAGCCGCCCTTGGCCGCCACCTGCCACAGACGGACGAGGCCGATCAGTGCCAGGATGACGGCAATCGCTGCAAGGCCGATCGACACGGCCATCAGCGCCAAGAGATGCGGCGTGGTCAGCGGGCCGAACCGGTGGAACAGCACCGAGGCACAAAGCAGCAGGAAGGCGAAAAGCGCGATGTGCCGCGCCCAGTGGGCCGCGTGCGAATAGGGCCGTTCATACTTGACCATCATGAATTACAACCACCCCCTGCACCGCGCAGACTGCCTGTTTAGCTTCTGCGCCCCGGACCGGCAAGGTGGCGAAAGCGCTTGCCGCAAATTCGCCATTCTCGTTAATCAGTCTGGACAAACGGGGGTTGAGAAGGAGAATGCGTATGTTGTCATCCGGGAAAAACCTCGAAATCGGTGCAGTGAAGACCGCAGAGAGCACGCCTGCCACAGCCTCCAAAACCTCGACACCGGCCCAGGTGGAACCTTCCCTCGATCTGCTGGAACTCGAGCTGTCGCTCGATGTCTTCACGGCTGGCGCGGGCGGCTTTACCGCTGCCATGCGCGAGGCGGCCCGCAAGCTGCGCGGCGAATTTCTCTTCGACCTTCCGGCCTCGGGCCTTGCCGAAGACTGCAGCCGCATCGCCGTGCTGCGCATCCCGTCCGACGACCGCAAATTCATGCGCACGATCTTTGCCTGTCTCAACACCGACGCGACCTCGGTGCGGATCGAGGAACCGGGCGAAGCCACTGAAGGCCTAAAGAATTTCGCGGATGCATTTGTGGATGTGCTGCAGCAGATTTAGATCTGCGCCTGCGGCTCGTAAAATCAAAAATTGCGTGCAGGCCTCTAAGAGATTAAGCTAGCTCAGCTAGATTTGTTGGGGATGCACATGCGCGAAGTCGGCGCCTTTGAGGCCAAGAATACACTCGGTACCCTGCTGGACCTTGTTGAAAACGGCGAGGAGATCGTGATCACACGTCACGGAAAACCCGTGGCCCGGATGACGCGGGAAACGGCCTCTCAGAATCGGGCTGCCGCCGTGGCCGCCGCCGAAAGCATTCGGGAGATCTCCAAAAATCTGAAGCTTGATGGCTTCGACTGGGACGAATGGAAGTCGTATCGCGATGAGGGCGGCCGTTGAGCCTCATCCTCGACAGCTCGGCAACACTGGCATTCCTGCTTGACGATGAACGCACCCCGGCGATCTCGGCCCTGTTCGACACGGTCGTACAAAATGGCGCTGTGGTTCCATCCCTCTGGTATCTAGAAGTTGCAAACAGCCTGACGGTGGCAGTGCGCCGGAAACGGATACCCGCCGTCGCACGCGATCAGCTTCTCCTCCATCTCAAGCGCATCGACATCGCCACGGATGAAGAGACACATGTGCATGCCTGGACGGCGACCGTAAAAATTGCAGATCTTTATGGACTGTCGATCTACGACGCTGCCTATCTGGAGCTGGCGCAACGGCGGCGCCTGCCACTGGCAACCCTCGACACCGCGCTGACCAATGCGGCCCGTCAATCCGGTGTGATCGTTCTTCCCATCAAAGCTACTTCCCGCCGCTGATCGCCGCCTGCGCTGCGGCCAGTCTGGCGATCGGCACGCGGAAGGGGGAGCAGGAGACGTAGTCGAGGCCGGTTTCTTCACAGAAGCGGATGGAGCGCGGGTCGCCGCCGTGTTCGCCGCAGATGCCGAGTTTCAAGCCGTTCTTGGTGCGGCGGCCGCGTTCGGCAGCGATCTGGATCAGTTCGCCGACACCATCGAAATCGAGCGAGACGAAGGGGTCCTGCTCGATGATGCCCTTCTTCTGGTAGGTCGACAGGAAGCTCGAGGCGTCGTCGCGCGAAATGCCAAAGGTCGTCTGCGTTAAGTCGTTGGTGCCGAAAGAGAAGAAATCGGCAGCCTCTGCGATGATATGGGCGCGAAGGGCCGCGCGCGGCAGCTCGATCATCGTGCCGACCAGATAATCGATGGCGATACCCGCCTCGCCGATCACCTCTTTCGCCACGGCCTCGATCGTCGCCTTGACGTAGTCGAGCTCGCTGCGCAGGCCGACCAGCGGCACCATGATTTCCGGAACGACCGGAGCGCCGGTCTTGCGGGCGGCCAGAACCGCCGCTTCGAAAATGGCGCGGGCCTGCATTTCGGCGATTTCCGGGTAGGAAATGGCCAGGCGGCAGCCACGGTGGCCGAGCATCGGGTTGAACTCGTGCAGGGCATCGACACGCTGGCGCAGGGCGGCCGGGTCCATGCCGAGACCGGCGGCGACATCGGCGATTTCCGCGTCGGTCTTCGGCAGGAATTCGTGCAGCGGCGGATCGAGCAGGCGAATGGTGACCGGCAGACCGTACATGATCTCGAACAACTCGACAAAGTCGGAGCGCTGCATCGGCAGCAGTTTGTCGAGGGCAGCCCGCCTGCCCGTCTCGTCTTCGGCGAGAATCATTTCGCGCATGACGTTGATGCGGTTGCCCTCGAAGAACATGTGTTCCGTGCGGCAAAGGCCGATGCCCTCGGCGCCGAACGAGCGGGCGGCGCGCGCGTCGGCCGGCGTTTCGGCATTGGTGCGCACGGTCATGCGGCGCGCCTTGTCGGCCCATTGCATGATCTTGGCGAAATCGCCCGACAGTTCCGGCTGGATCATCGGGATGACGCCCTTCAGCACCTGGCCGGAGGAACCGTCGATGGTGATGACCTCGCCCTTGTGCAGGTTGCCGCCCATGGCGATCAGAACCTCGTTGCGCAGATCGACGCGGATGGTGCCGGCACCGGAGACGCAGGGTTTGCCCATGCCGCGGGCCACCACGGCCGCATGACTGGTCATACCGCCCCGCGTCGTCAGGATGCCTTCGGCCGCATGCATGCCGTGAATGTCTTCGGGGCTGGTTTCGATGCGCACGAGAATGACCTTGCGGCCTTCCTTCTGGGCCAGCACGGCTTCTTCAGAGGTGAAGACGATTTCGCCGGTGGCGGCACCTGGCGAGGCAGGAAGGCCCGAACCGATGATGTCGCGGCGGGCGCGCGGGTCGATGGTCGGGTGCAGCAGCTGGTCAAGCGAGGCCGGATCGATGCGCGCCACGGCCTCTTCCCGGCTGATCATGCCTGTCTCGGCCATCTCGACGGCGATGCGCAGCGCCGCCTTGGCGGTGCGCTTGCCGGAGCGGGTCTGCAGCATCCAGAGCTTGCCGCGCTCGATGGTGAACTCCATGTCCTGCATGTCGCGATAGTGGCGCTCCAGCCGGTCGCAGATGGTGCGGAACTCGGCATAGGCATCCGGCATCAGCTTTTCCATCGACGGCTTTTCCGAGCCGGAATCGATCCGGGCGACCTCGGTAATGCTTTGCGGCGTGCGGATGCCGGCCACGACATCCTCGCCTTGCGCATTGACGAGAAATTCGCCGTACAGCGCATTCTCGCCGGTCGATGGATTGCGGGTGAAGGCGACGCCGGTGGCAGACGTGTTGCCGAGATTGCCGAAGACCATGGCCTGGACGTTGACGGCCGTTCCCCATTCGGCGGAAATGTTGTGCAGCAGCCGGTAGGTGACGGCGCGGGCGTTCATCCAGCTGGCAAAGACGGCGCCGATCGCGCCCCAGAGCTGGACTTCGGGATCCTGCGGAAAGGCAATACCCATTTCCTCTTCGATCGCCTGCTTGTAGAGTGCGATCACGCCCTGCCATTCGACGGCGGAGAGCTCGGTATCCTGCTCATGGCCGAAGCGCGCCTTTTCGTCCTCGAGGATCGCTTCGAAGACCTCGTGATCGATGCCCATGACGACATCGCCATACATCTGGATGAAGCGGCGATAGCTGTCCCAGGCAAAACGCGCGTCGCCGACATCGTGGCCGAGCGCCTGCACGGAGGTGTCGTTGAGGCCGAGATTGAGCACCGTGTCCATCATGCCGGGCATGGAGGCGCGGGCGCCGGAGCGGATGGAGAGAAGCAGCGGGCTCGCCGTATCGCCGAACTTGCGGCCGGTGATCTTTTCCATGTGGCGGATACCGGCGCGGACCTCGTCCTTCAGCCGGTCGGTCAGCTTGTTGCCGCTCTGGTAATAGTGATTGCAAACGCTGGTGACGATGGTGAGGCCGGGTGGCACCGGCAGGCCGAGATGGCACATTTCGGCAAGGTTGGCGCCCTTGCCGCCAAGCAGATCGCTGTCGCCGGCGTTGCCTTCGGCCTTGCCGTCGCCAAACGTGTAGACCCACTTTTCCATGCCATTCTCCACCCATTTGCCGCTGCCGCAAACAAAACGCGGCAAACCGCCCGGACACTCCCCCCGAGTGTTTCAGACCAGCAGCTGGTTTACAGTATCCGACGTTCGTTGGAAATTGGTACGGCCAATTATTTTGTGCACTGCGTCATCGTGGTGCGCTGCACCAATGACGGAAGCAAACCCGCCCTGAGAATTACGTTTGCTCCACCTTGTCGCGGGTGAGGATGACCTGAAGCTTGTTGCGCAACCCATCCGACTGCGGCGTGCCGGCGGAATCCTTGAGGCCGTGCGAAGTGGCGTGGAAGCCAAGCGCCCGGTAGGCCTCGAACTGCTCTTCGGAGAAGAACTGGTCGCCGGTCGATTCATGCGGGAAGCTCGGGTAGCGCTTTTCATAATCGAGCACATAGGTGCTCTCGTCGCCTGTGACCGTCGCCTTGATATAGACGAGGATGCCTTCCTTTTCTGTCGCGATCTGGGTCTCGCCGTCGTACATGGCCGGATAGCTGATCTTGCCGAAGACCGCATGGGCGTGCGCAGGCGCACTATAGGAGAAGACATCTGCCTTCTTCAGTTCGGCCTGCCGCTTCAGGACCGCCTCCCGGATCGTGGCGACGGGCACCTCCATACGGATGCCGAGATCGATGCGGGCAAAACGCTCGACATCCACGAAGGAGGCGAAGGTCATGGCCGGGTCAGCCTCCGCATCGGAGACGACGATGACGTCGCAGCGCCGCTTCAAGAGCTGGTAGAGACCGAGATTGTCGATATGGCCGCCATCCGAGACATAGACTTTGGCGTGTTTCTCGTTCAGCAGCTTGAACATCTCGAAGAAGAGATAGGGCAGTTTCCAATCATCGGCATTAAGCCGTTTGCCGTGGCCGCTGACGAGGACGCGGGCCGGATTGCGCAGCCAGTAGGCCAAACGAAGATTGAGCAAGGCCAGTGTCGGTGCCACGAGCGCAGGTCCGGCGCGCCCCATGGCCGACGAAACGGCGGCACCGGAAATGGCCACCGTCGTCGCCAGATCGAGGTCAGGCTCGGCCTTCTGATAGGCTTCCGCCGGCACATAGCCGGTCACATCCGAGCCGACATAGCGCGAGGTGAAGGTGAAGAAGCCGGCATCGCGGCCGCGCTTGTTCGTTTCAGAGTTCTGGATGTTGACTGCAGCATTGACGATCAGCTGCGGCCGCAAAGGCCTCTCCGCCGCCCCGCTGCCGACCGTGACGAGATCGGTGAGCTTGTATCCCTTCTTGTGTTTATCTCCGAGGTCAAAGGCAGAGTTCAGACGGTCGCGATAGAGGCGATGGAGCGAGTTGGCATTCTCCGTGAACAGCCCGCCGGTCATGGCGAGCATCATGGCGATCGCCAGATAATTGAAGGCAATCCTGTATGTCCCCAGTTGCTCGGCGGCCATGCTGGCATCGAGGATCCAGCAAAGGATCAGCGTCAACGCCAGAAGAAAACCGATCGCCGCCAATGCCTGGAGACTGTCGCGCTGCCAGACGCTGCCGCTTTTCCACCAGGCCTTGTTGAGCAGGGTCTCGCCGATCGTTCCCACTTTGGCAGACCAATGGGCAACCGAGGTCATCAGCCATACAGGCAAGAGCAGAAACCAGATGACGCCAAGGCGATCCTGGGCGGACGTCAGAATCGCGGGAACAGCGTCTTTCCGCAGGCCGAGCACACTTACCCAGAGATAAAGCACGTAGATCAGCAGCGGCAGGGTCGCCGCGAGCAGGATGAGCGGCAGTCCCCCGACAAGCTTGTCGAACCGGGCGCGCCAGACGCTGTTCTTGTCGGCGGCCTGCATGTAGCCGACGAGCTTTCGCCAGACGAAAGCCAGAAGCACATTGCCGGCTCCCAGCGCCATCACGGTTTTCTGGAACGACACCCAGTCGTTCTGGATGTTGCCGTCACTGCTCCAGCGCAGCAGTTTTGCGATCACCGGCGGCTGTATTTCGCAGAGAAGCACGATCGAAAGCGCCACCAGGATGACAGCGGTGGCAACCGCCCACCACGAACCAGGATCGGAGTGGTCGCCATCGCTGCGGGTGGCCGAGCGCACCAGCGCCCAGAGCACGAGCCAGATCGCCAAACCGGCAATCAGCAGCTTCGTCAGCACCAGCCATGGCCCGAAATAGTCGGTGCCTGCCTTATCGCTCCAGCCGAGCGCGGAATAGACCCAGGGCTGTCTCAGCAGCTCCTCCGTCGGATTGAAGAACAGCGTGATGGCGGCGGCGAGGAAAATCGCGGTCGCCACCATGACCGCATTGACCATGAGACCACGCAGAATGATGCCGAGTGAGACGACGAGGTCGAACTTGCCGTTCGGCATCAGATAGCGGCTCCGGTCGCGCAGGCCCTGCACGGCGTCGTTGTCAGCGATCTCGTTTGCCCCCATGCCCAGCCGGTTGGTGCTGTCGTCCATGCCGAACGGGAATTTTCCGCCGTTACGCTTGATGCCGGCGATTAGCGCGGCACCGGTGTAGCCGCCGCCCGACACGGTGGAGAGGAAGTCGATTTTGGGGAAAAACTGGGCGACGTGAAGCGCCTGCAGGACGCCGAGGCTGAACGCGGCCGAGCGGATGCCGCCGCCCGAGAGCGAAAGACCGATTTCCTTGGGGTCCTGCGGCTTCTGCGGCTTCTGGGCCTTCTGCCCCTTTTGGGGCGGGCCAGCGGCCGATTCCGCCTTGGTTTCCGATGCGGCACGTAGCTCGGCCAGTTCCTCAGCAAAAACCGTGGAGAAAGTGCGGGTCGGAACGGAGCGGTTCCGACTGCTCGCTTCGGCCGCAGCTTCCTCCTCCCGCCGGCGCTTCGCTTCATTCGGATCGATCGTGCCCTCAGCACCAACTGCCATGAAACAAATCCTTCAAGCTGAGCAAAGAAGATCGTGTTTGAGAATATGCGGGCAGCCTGGAATTACAAGTTGCAAATATAAGAAATACGTTATTGACCGCCTTCGACACGATCTTCACGGCGATGTTGGCAATTCCGGCGCGACACGGCACTATGGTGGCGGGGATGAATAATCGGGGCCTGCCGGCCGTTGCTGCAGGTGATAGGGGGACACCACATGATCGCTGCGGTTCGATATGCGGCATGTATGCTGCTGCTTCTTGCCTCCCTGCCCTTCCACCGGGATGCGCAGGCGCAAGAGACCGGCAGGAAGCTGGCGCTGGTCATTGGCAATTCCAGCTATAAGACGGCGGGAAGCCTTCCGAACGCAAGCCGGGACGCCAAGGCCTTCAACACGTTCCTGATCGCAAACGGGTTCGAATCGACCCTGCTTCTCGACGGCGACCGGACAGCGATGACCTCAGCCCTATCGAAATTCGTCCGGCAGATCGGCCCGCAGGATGCCGCCCTGTTCTACTATGCCGGTCACGGCATGCAGCTCAAGGGCGAGAACTACCTGCTGGCGACGGAGGCGAAGCTTGCCAGCGAGTTCGATGTGGCCGGCGAAACGCTGGCCCTTTCCGACATCATGGGCGCGATCGAGCGGCGGGCAAAGATCGCTCTTCTGTTCCTCGATGCCTGCCGCAACAATCCGCTCGCCCAGCGGCTGAACGACGAAGTCGAAGGCAAATCGCGCAGCCTGGCAACGCGCGGCCTGGCGCCGATCAAATCGAGCGGTGCCGGAACGATGGTGGCGTTTGCGGCGGCGCCGGGCGAAGTCGCCTTCGACGGGACCGGCGAAAACTCGCCCTTCACCAAGGCTCTGGTCGACAATCTGGCCAAACCCGGGCTGGAGGTCGGCACCGCGTTCAACGCGTCATCCGGCAGGTGCGATCAGAAACGCACGATCGCCAATCACCGCAGCTGCTGTCATCGCTGGCACTGGAGTTCTATTTTAGCTCTTCCACCGAACCATCGCCCGAGACATCTGACTTCCTGGCCGACCTCGATTTCGGCAAGGCGGAGCGCGTCGCGACGCCGCGTACCTGGAAACAGTTTCTCGCCAAGCACCCTTCAGGTGAACAGGCCGATCTGGCGCGTGAGGCCCTGTTGCAGCTGGAAGGAACGGCTTCTGAGGGCCGGCTATCACCGGCGGACACCGAAAAGCGCCTGAAGCTGGGCGAGGCCCAACGCCGCGAGATCCAGCTGGCGCTAAAGCAGCTCGGCTATGCCATCGGCACGACAGACGGCGCCTTCGGCAAGACGACGCGGCGGGAGATTGCGCGCTACCAGAAGGCGCTTGGCCTGCCCGAAACAGGTTTCCTTTCCGACGTCACGCTGGCCCGGCTGAACATCCCGGTCGTCGCAACCGGCGACGAGGTCTATTCGGCCGAAGAGGCGCGGCGATACAATGTCGACGATCTCAAGGGTCTGGAGACGGACGAACGGGTGTTGAAGGCGGTCAACTGCGTTCCCAACCGTGAGATTATTTATGGCGTCTACGAGAGCCATCTCTACGTCGTCGTCTACTATGGAGGTGAGATCAGCTGGCAGCAGGCGGAAGATATCGCCAAACAGTGCGGGACGCATCTGGCAACCATCACATCCAGCGACGAAAATACCTTCGTCGCGTCGCTCGCCCACACCGACTACCGACTGTTTAATATCACCTATGGCGATGGTGAGACGCACAAGATGGGTCCGTGGATTGGCCTATATCAGGATCCGGGCGGCCGAGAGCCACGCGGTGGATGGCGCTGGGCCAACGACGAAACCTTCAATTTCTCATCCTGGCATCGAAACAAGCCAAATGAACACAAGAGTGGCGACGATTTCGGCATGTTCTATACGAGCACCCAGGGTACAGTCGACATGAGCGAAATCAAGATGACCACCTGGGACGACATGGGCCCAGAAGACGGCACCTACTCTTTCGTTATGGAATTCGACTGATCACACCGCTTCGCGCAGCTGCTCCGCCGTCTGCAGGTCGACCGAGACCAGCTGGGAGACGCCCTGTTCGGCCATGGTGACGCCGAAGAGGCGGTTCATGCGGGCCATGGTGATGGGATTGTGGGTGATGATGACGAAGCGGGTTTCGGTCGAGGCGGCCATTTCGTCCATCAGGTTGCAGTAGCGCTCGACATTGTGGTCGTCGAGCGGTGCATCGACTTCGTCGAGCACGCAGATCGGCGCCGGATTGGTGAGAAAGACAGCAAAGATCAGCGCCATGGCGGTCAGTGCCTGTTCGCCGCCCGACAGCAGCGTCATCGTCTGGGGCTTCTTGCCCGGCGGGCGGGCTAGGATTTCCAGCCCGGCATCGAGCGGGTCTTCGCTCTCGATCAGCTGCAGCTCGGCCGTGCCGCCGCCGAAGAGATGGGTAAACAGTCGCTGGAACTGGGCGTTGACGACCTCGAAGGCGGCCAGCAGCCGTTCGCGGCCTTCGCGGTTCAGCCCCTGAATGGCGGTGCGCAGCTTGCGGATCGCCTCGATCAGGTCTTCACGCTCATCGATCAGCGCCTGCAGCTTGGCCGAAAGTTCCTGCTGTTCCTCGTCGGCGCGCAGGTTGACGGCGCCCAGCCGCTCGCGCTCGATTTTCAGCCGGTCGAGTTCGCGCTCGACATTGCGCGGATCGGGCAGCTCCGACTGCGGCGGATGGTTGGCAAGGCGCAGCGCCTCGTGCGGCTGGCAATGGAGCGCATCGCGGATGCGGGCTTCGCCCTCCTCCCGCTTTTCGCGGGCGGACACAAGGCGTTCTTCCGCCCTGCCCCGGCGCTCGCGCGATTCGGCGAGCTCCGCCAAGGCGGTGGCGGCCAGCTTGTCGGCATCACGCTGAGCATTTTCGGCAAAGGCCAGCGCATCGGCCGAGGCGCGGCGGACGTCTTCGGCCTTCGAAAGCTCGCTCATCAGCGCCCGGCGGCGCTCCTCGAACTCTTCCGGGGCTTCGGCGATGGCTTCAGCCTCTTCGCGCGTTTCAGCCTCGCGGTCACGCAGGGTGGCGATGTGCTGTTCGGCGCTCGCCGCCCGGCCCTTCCAGGTGTTGCGCTCGGTAGCGATCGCCAGCAGGCGGCGGGTGCGGGCTTCGTTCTCACGGGCCAGGCCATCGTGCACGGCGCGGGCTTCGGCAAGACCGGCGCGGTCGGTGGCGACATCCACGCCCTGATTGCGCAGGCGCAGGTCGAGTTCGGTGAGGTCAGGCGCATCTTCGAGCGCGTCGCGGGCACCTTCCGACTGCTCCTGCGCCTCTTCGAGCTGGGCCAGCAATTGGCTCCGCGCCTCGGCGATGACGGCGCGGCGGCGGACGAGATCGCCGGAGGCACGCTCGGCGGCAGCAAGGGCATCGCGGGCCTCCGACAGGCGCCGGGCGAGGACGCGCTGATCGTCACGGGCAATGCGCAGGCGTTCGTTTTCAGTGGCGATGCGGGCGGCGGCGGTGGCGAGCAGCGCTTCGCTCGCCGCAAGCGCATCGGCGGCTTCGCCCGCTTCCGCCTCAAGCTCGACCAGGCGATTCTTCTGGGCAAGGCGAAGGGCGGCCGCACTCGGCGCATCGGCACCGGTGACGTGGCCATCCCAGCGCCAGACGGCCCCGTCGCTCGACACAAGACGCTGGCCGGGGTGCAGGGCCGGCATCAGCGCCAGGGCCTGCGTGGCATCGGCCACCACACCGATCTGGGCAAGGCGGCGCGACAGGGCTGGCGGTGCGTGAACATGGGCAATCAATGCCGTGAGCCCGCCCGGCAGCGCCGGATCGCTGGAGGCATCACCAGGCTGGCGCCAATGAGCCGGTGCATCGGGATCGAGTGCGGAATCAAGATCGTCGCCCAGCGCCGCTCCCAGCGCCGTCTCGAAGCCGCGATCGACGCGGATATCCTCGACCACGGCGGGATAAGCGCCTGAAACTGCGGCGGCCTCCAGCATACGGCGGATGGTGCGGGCTTCAGTCTCGATGCCGTTCAGCCGGGCGCGGGCCTGATCGACCGGCGGCCGGGCAGCGGCCTCACTGGCGCGGGCTGCTTCAAGTGCCGCCTCGATGAATTCTATACCGGCTTCGGCCTGTTCGAGAAGGGCTTCGGCCGCCTCGACCTCCTCCTGCTTTTCGGCCGGATCGGCAAGAGCGGCGATCTTGCCATCGAGCTCGGTGCGCTCGCGCTCCTGGTCCGCCAGCTGGCGGCGCAGGCGGTCCTGCCGCTCGGCCAGATCGCGGATCGCCCGCTCCAGCTGGTTGCGGCCGGCCTGCGCCTCGGCCCGCTCGGCGGTCAGCGCCGTAAACAGGCGCTCGCTTTCGCCGAGCTTTTCGGCGGCAGCCTCCATCGTGTCACGGGCGCCTGCCGCCTGCTCGTCGGCCTCGGCCAGAATGTCGGAGAGTTCCAGCTCTTCGGCCTCGAGCCGGGCAAGGATTTCGGCATTGTCGGCGACGAGGCGTTCCTCGCGAACAATGTCTTCGGCCAGCTGCGACAGGCGGCGCGAAAGCTCGTCGCGGCGGCGCAGCGCCCGCCCGGCATCTTCTTCCAGCTGCGACTTGGCGATCTGCAGACGCTGAAGTGCGGCGGCGAACCGGGCCTCGGTCTCGCGCAGTTCCGGCAGCTTCAGGCTGGCGACCGCCTGGTTCTTGGCCGCCTCCATCTGCTCCTGCGCCTTTTCGGCGACGATGGAGGTGATCTGGTTGAGCTGGCTCTGGGCCTCGGCCTCGGCCTCCTTGGCCTGGACCCAGCGGATATGCAGCAGCATGGCATCATGGGCGCGGATATCGGCCGACAGCATCTTGAAGCGGTTGGCCTGGCGGGCCTGGCGCTTCAGGCTTTCGATCTGGCTTTCCAGCTGCGAGGTGACATCGTCGAGCCGTTCGAGATTGGCCTCGGCCCCCTTCAGCCGCAGTTCGGCCTCGTGGCGGCGCGAATGCAGGCCGGAGATACCGGCCGCCTCTTCCAGCAGCTGGCGGCGGGCCTGCGGCTTGGCGTTGATCAGTTCACCGATGCGGCCCTGGCCGACCATGGAGGGCGAGCGGGCGCCGGTCGAGGCGTCGGCAAACAGCAGCTGCACATCCTTGGCGCGCGCCTCCTTGCCGTTGATCCGGTAGACCGAGCCGTTCTCGCGCTCAATGCGGCGCGTCACCTGGATCTCGTCCTGATCGTTGAAGGCGGCAGGCGCCGTGCGATCAGAATTGTCGAGAAACAGCCCGACCTCGGCGGTGTTGCGGGCCGGGCGATTGCCGGAACCGGAAAAGATCACGTCGTCCATGCCGGACGCGCGCATGTTCTTGTAGGAGTTTTCCCCCATCACCCAGCGCAGCGCCTCGACAAGGTTCGACTTGCCGCAGCCGTTGGGGCCGACAATGCCGGTCAGTCCCCGCTCTATGATGAATTCGGAGGGTTCGACGAAGGACTTGAAGCCGAGAAGACGGAGCCGGTTGAATTTCATGGGCGGGCATCCGCATGTACCGAGACATACCCCCCTCTGTCACTGCGTGACATCTCCGCCACAAGGGGGGAGATCAGTCTTTTCCCTCGTTGCCGCCGTAAGGGACGCACGAGTATCACGGTCAATTTCCCCCCTTGTGGGGGAGATGTCAGCAAAGCTGACAGAGGGGGGTAACTTTTCCCACCCGGCACCAACAAAAAAACGGGCGCACGGTTTTCACCGCCGCCCGTTTCGCAAAGAAACTGCAGATCAAAGCATGCTGTCGATGAGGGCCGACATGGTATCAACCGACATGTCTCCAGAGTAGCGCTTGCCGTTGACGATAAAGGTCGGTGTCGAGGCGACATCGAAATCCTTCGCGCCCTTCTGCATCACGGCATTCACATCATCCAGAAGCTTCTGGTTCGTCAAGCAGGCCTGGAAGCTCTCCTGTGTAAAACCGGCGAGTTTCGACATCTGCAGCAGGGCTTCGCGGCCATCCTTGGCTGCAGCCCACTGTTCCTGCTGCTTGAACAGCATCGACACCATCGGGAAATACTGGCCTTCCGGGGCGCAGCGCGCCAGCATGAAGGCGGCAGCCGCACGCGGATCGAACGGGAATTCGCGCAGAATGAAGCGCACCTTGCCGGTCTCGACATATTTTGCCTTGATCGCATCGAAGGTGGTGTTGTGGAAATGGGCGCAGTGCGGGCAGGTCATCGACATATATTCGACGATGGTGACAGGCGCATTGGCCTCGCCGATCGACATCTCCGGCAGCGGGCCTGGCGCCATCAGCTTGGCAACGTCGATATCGCCTTCGGAGACCGGCAGCTCGACCTTGGCGGCGGCAGCCGGCGTGGCGGTCTCGGTCTTCGTTGTTTCGGTCTTCGTTGTTTCGGTCTTGGCCGTATCCGTCTTGGCAGTATCAGCCTGAGCCGTTTCCGTCTTCACGGTTTCTGTCTTGGCTGTTTCAGCCGTGGCAGTCTCGACCTTGGTGGCGGTGGCCGTGTCGGTTGTCTTTGTGGTATCCGCCGTGGTCTGGGCTGCGTCCGGCGTGGTCGAGGCCGTCTCCTTCTTCTCGTCGCTGCAGGCCACGAGGGTGAGGGCCAGAGCCGCAACGGCGACGCCAGCGAAAAGGCGCTTGACGGTAGTCAGTTCGGAAAGTCGCATGGATCACCTGTCTGGATCGGATCGGAAGTCTTGGCAAAAGCGATTATATGGACTGTGAGGCGGGAACAAGTCCTGCTTTTCCAACCGTCTTCAAAGAATTGTGAGAGCGGGATGACCTCTCTTCCTTCGCTCAGCGTTTTTTGCTGCGGCCGATAACCGCCGTGCCGAGCCGGGTGAGCGCCTTCTTCAGGTTTTCGCCCTCGATTTCGCCGATCATGGCGTCGAGCCGGCGCGCATCTTCGCCCACCAGAGGCTTCGGTTTGCGCTGCCTCTTCAACTGCGGCGAAACCGGCTTCTGGACGATGCGGATCTGGCGGATGGCGGGAAACCCGAAGAAGCCATTGATGCGCTGGATCAGCTCACCCTGCGCATGGGCCAGGAACAGCGCCCGGGCACCTTCGCAGGCAATGGTGAGCGTGCCAGGCATCTGGCCGCCATCCTCGCTTGAGGTCTCCGAGGCCCGGCGCGGCCAGCTGATCTTTTCCGGCCGCGTGCAATCGGCAAAGCTGTCCCCGGCAATCTCGTCCCAGGAGCCGAGCAGCAGCGTGTTGATCCCGGCGCGCTTGGCCAGCACCGGATCGATGAGACGGTTGGCCACCTCACTGATCTGGATAACGCCACGGCTGGATTTACCCTGCACGGCCATGCCTATTCCTCTTGCCTATAGGGCCAGAACGGATTTTCCGGCGAGCGCGGCACGGAAGCGGCGATGACGATCGCGCCCCAAAGAAACACACTGTCATAGATATCATGGCCGAAGATGAAATTTGTAAGACCGCCGAAAGCATAGGTGCTGGACAGGGCAACAGCAGCAAAAATTCGGTGACGGCGCGCATTGTCGGACGGGGCACGCAGCGCGATGATCACGGGGCTTGCCAGCAACAGCAACAGGGAAACGAGACCGAAGATGCCGGAATCCACAAGGACGGTCAGATAGCCATTGTGGAAATGTGAATAGGTTAGCCCGGTTTCGGCAATCCGGCTCAACCGGTTCTGAATGCCGTAACCAAGGAAGGGACGATCGCAAAACAGGCTCCACGCGTGGTTCCACAGCAGCAGGCGGCTGGAAAGAGATTCCTCCCGTGCTGCACCCATCGCCATGCCGTAGAGCGCCTCCAACCGGCCG
Organism: Pararhizobium sp.; assembly: GCA_030655075.1. GTDB lineage: Bacteria > Pseudomonadota > Alphaproteobacteria > Rhizobiales > Rhizobiaceae > JAURWE01. The sequence goes on along the minus strand of JAURWE010000046.1, from coordinate 308,996 downwards.
GCATTGTAGATTGCCGAAACACTCAAGGCTGCGATGACGACGATCGACAGAATCAGCCCTTGGAGGTTCCAATAGCGGCCGATCGCACTTCTGAAAAACAGTGCAAAAACGCAAAGGCCCGCAAAAGGAACAGGCAGAAGACCCCGCGAGCCGGAGAGGAACAGGCAGGCGAGCGAGGCGATGAAACCGCACCAGCCGAGCGTCCTGCGCCAGATATCGGCCGAAGTAATGTTCAGGAGCGAGATGACGCCAAACAGGCAGCATATCAGCGCGAAGGGAAGTGCATTGCCGGCAAAGCCTTCAGCTCGAATGCCTAGGTAGCCTGATTGCCAGATGGCCGGCGGCAGGGCGAGGAGGCCGCAGATGGAGGCGCCGGAGATGAAGGCCTGCAACAAGCCGGCGGACGACGCCCGCAGGCGCGGCAACAGAAGCCAGACGGTCAGAAACATCAGCAAAGGCACTGCCTTGCTGGCAAGACGGCCGCCATCGGTCGTGCCCGTCTCCAGATTGACCAGCATGAGACAGACACCGATCAGGGAATAGAGGCTGGCGGACAGAAGCAGGATACCGTCGCTGCGGGTAACGCGGAATGGAAACCGGCCGATCAACAACGACAGGGCAGCCCAGGCAGCAGAGACGAGCAGCAATCCGGTGACGGCAGAGCCGACAGCGCCCGCAAGAACGCCAACGGCCATGACGCCGTGCCTGTTGTTGGACCCAATATCGGGTAATTTCATCGATAGTCTTTCGTAATGGCAATGCAATTGACGATAAAGGGCCTGATCCCTACATCAAGAGCCTCGATAGTCGAAAAACCTCAGCGGTGCGACCAAAAATGGACGATGTAGACCGGTTTTCGCGCACGCTGCTCAAATGGTACGATATCCACCATCGCGACCTGCCCTGGCGGGTTTCTCCCTCCATGCGTGCGCGCGGCGTACGGCCTGATCCCTACCACATCTGGCTTTCCGAAGTGATGCTGCAGCAGACCACCGTGCAGGCGGTGAAACCGTATTTCGCGAAATTTCTCGATCTCTGGCCGCAGGTCGCCGATCTCGCGGCGGCCGATACGGAAGAGGTGATGAAGGCCTGGGCGGGGCTTGGCTATTATGCGCGGGCGCGCAACCTGAAAAAGTGCGCCGAAGCGGTGGCGCGAGATCATGGGGCCCGTTTCCCCAATACGGAGGAAGGCCTGCGCCTGCTGCCGGGAATCGGCGATTATACGGCCGCCGCCGTGGCCGCCATCGCGTTTGATCGGCAAGCGGCGGTGCTGGATGGCAATGTCGAGCGCGTCGTCTCGCGGCTTTATGCGGTCGAGACGCCCCTGCCCGCCGCCAAACCAAAACTGCGGGCGCTGACCGGCGCGATCACGCCGGCGGAGCGGCCAGGCGATTTTGCGCAGGCGATGATGGATCTCGGCTCGATGATCTGCGCGCCGAAGCGGCCCGTCTGTTCGCTCTGTCCGCTCAATGACGGCTGCATCGCCTTCCAGACCGGCGACCCCGAGCGTTTTCCGGTGAAGGCGGCCAAGAAGGCCAAGCCGGTGCGCACCGGAGCCGCCTTTGTCGCGATCAATGAACAGGGTGCGGTCTATCTGCAGAAGCGCGCCGATACAGGCCTGCTCGGCGGCATGACGGAGGTGCCGGGGACCGGATGGACGGCGCGGCTTGATGGCGAGCCTTCACTGACCGCGCGTCCCTTTGCAGCCGACTGGCAGGACTGCGGTGCGATCACGCATGTGTTCACCCATTTCGAATTGCGGCTGTCGGTCTATCGCGCCGATATCGGCAAGACGGATTTCCGGGGCAACGGCTGGTGGGAACCGGCCTTGTCGCTACGGCATCAAGCCTTGCCGACCGTGATGAAGAAGGCGATCGCCCAGGCCGTGCCCGGCGTGTTTTCCTGACGCAGCTTGAGCGTTCAAAGGGAGACCGGCGTCAAATAAACATAGCGCTCCCCCTGTCGAAAGAGCCCGGCCAGACCGATATTGCGACAACTGCTACTATAAGCGAAGTGTTGAAATTTGTGAGAGCCAGAGGCCGTCGATGACCGCAGTCCCCATCCAGCATATCGTCTTCGACATCGGCAAGGTGCTGATCCACTACGATCCGGGCCTGCCCTTCAGCCGGGTCATCCCCGATGAGGCGGAGCGCAACTGGTTCTTTGCCAATGTCTGTACCCATGACTGGAACCTCGAGCAGGACCGCGGCAGGCCCTGGAGCGAGGCGGAAGCGCTGCTGATTGCCGAACATCCGGAGCGCGAGGAACAGATCCGCGCCTTTCGCAAATACTGGAGCGAAATGGTGCCGCATGCCTATGTCGAGAGCGTCTCGCTGATGGAAAGCCTGATTGCCGAGGGCCGCGACGTGACGATGCTGACGAATTTTGCCTCCGACACGTTTCTCGAGGCGCGCAAACTGTTTCCATTCCTGAGCATGCCGCGCGGCGTCACCGTGTCGGGCGACGTCGGCCTGGTGAAGCCTGATTTGGCGATCTACAGGCTCCATGCCAGCACGTTCGATCTCGATCCGGCGGCGACGATCTTCATCGATGACAGCAAGGCCAATGTCGAAGGCGCACGCGCTGCCGGCTGGCAGGCCGTGCATTTCACCGATCCGCAGAAGCTGACGGCAGATCTTTCGGCCTATGGCGTCCAGCCGTAGCGTGACGCCATGAGCATCGACCCCTGCGATCTGCTGCGGCGCTATCATGCCGCCATCGATATGATAGATTTTGCAGCGATCCGGTCCTTTTTTGCCCAAGACGCCATCTATCGTTCCGCCGGCACAGGCCCGGCGGAAGGCCGCGATACGATCATGTCGGCGTTCGAGCGGTATTTTGCCGAATTTCCCGACCAGCAGGCGGAAGACAGTCTCGTCGAGCAGGTGTCGCCGTTTTCGGCGCGGGCGCTGTGGCGGCTTTCCGCCACGAGCACGGTAACCGGCAGACGCAGCGAGCGGCAAGGCGAAGAGATTGTCACCTTCGATGCCAACGGCCTCATCGTATCGGTCGAGGTCAGAGATCTACCAAAAACATAAACCCCCGAAGCTTTTGCAAGCTCCGGGGGCATCATGCAGCCTTTCGGGACTGAAGGTACGAAACCGAAAGGCACGCTTCGCGATACTTTGGCAATGTCGAACGATACTCAGTTCAGTTTTGCCATGCCATCGCGAATGACGGCACGGAGCTCGTCGATCGGGCGCAGGGACTGCCCGTCGTCGAAGTGCCAGAACGTCCAGCCATTGCAGGCATCGAGCCCCTGCACCTTGGCGCCGAGACGGTGGATGGAGCCAGCGTCGCCGCCGCTCGCCAGCGTGCCGTCGGCGCGCACGATGGCGCTGTGGCGGCGTTTGGCATCGCTCAGCACCGCGCCAGGCTTGATCATGCCGCTTTCGACCAGCGTGTTGAAGGCGACGCGCGGTTCCTGCTTCTTGCCGGTCATGACCGACAGCGTGGCCTTGCCGAGCGGCTCGACGGCGGCGATACGGGCGGTTGCCGCATCGATATAGTCCTGCTCGCGTTCGACGCCGACGAAGTGGCGGCCGAGGCGCTTGGCGACGGCGCCCGTCGTGCCGGAGCCGAAAAACGGATCGAGGATGATATCGCCAGGCTTAGTCGAGGCCATCATGATGCGGGCGAGAAGCGCTTCCGGCTTCTGCGTCGGGTGCACCTTTTTGCCGTCGTCGCCCTTCAGGCGCTCGCCGCCGCTGCAGATCGGAAACAGCCAGTCGGAGCGCATCTGCACGTCGTCGTTCGAGGCTTTCAGCGCATCGTAGTTGAACGTGTAGCCTTTGGCCTTGGCGCTCGGCGAAGCCCAGATCAGCGTTTCATGGGCGTTCTGGAACCGGCGGCCTTTGAAGTTCGGCATCGGATTGGTCTTGCGCCAGATGATGTCGTTGAGGATCCAGAAATTCAGATCCTGCAGCGTGGCGCCGACGCGGAAGATGTTGTGGTAGGAGCCGATGACCCAGAGCGTTCCAGTCGGCTTCAGCACCCGGCGCACGGCCAGCAGCCAGGCGCGGGTGAAGGCATCGTAAGCTTCGAACGAAGCGAACTGGTCCCACTCATCATCGACAGCATCGACGAGCGACTGGTCGGGGCGGTGCAGCGTGCCGCCAAGCTGCAGATTGTAGGGCGGGTCGGCAAAGACCGCATCGACGGAATGATCGGGAAGCTTCTCGAGAGCCGCGACACAATCACCCTTGAGGATCGTATCGAGCCAGCCGGAAGACTGACCGGCGCGGGAGAATTCGTGTGGGGAAACAATCGGCGAAACAACTCTGGACATCGGCTACTCACACTCACGCTTACTCGGACCAACTGATCAACATGGTTACCGAAGATGGTTACGAAAGCCTGAAGGGAATGCGAAAAAATGTCCCGGTCATCAAAGACATGGAAGAATTTCTGCAATGCCGTATTCTGGCGGCTACCCTGACATTCCTTGGCTGCAGGTTCGCAATGTCGGCAACCTGCTGCGCCACGAATATCACCGTTTGTCGGATGCCGTGATCCGGGGTGTAACGATCAACGAACTGGGCCTCTGAAGGCCGCGATTGAAGATATCGTCAGCCGCACATCACAGCCCTGACCTGCCAAAGCTTTGTCGTCTCAAGCGAATAATCCGGGTCATGTGTCCGTTCTGCATTCAGTCGCAACTGCATTTGCCTGCGTTCGAGGTCTGTGCAAGATTGTATTTCAGTGAACCAGGATGGAGAACCCCGTGCGCTTTCTCACCGCCATGGCCTTTGCGGCCTCACTTCTCTTTGCATTGCCCGCCGTTTCGGCCGACCGCACCATGATCGTTTTCGATGCGTCCGGATCCATGTGGGGCCAGATCGACGGCAAGACCAAGATCGAGATCGCACGTGAGACGATCAGCAAGGTCATTCCGTCGGTTTCCAAGGACACTGAACTGGGGCTGATGGCATACGGGCACCGCGACAAGGGCTCCTGCTCGGACATCGAGCTGGTCATTCCACCGGCGACCGGCACGCAGTCGGCGATCATCGATTTCGTCGAGAATGTCGAGCCGAAGGGCAAGACGCCGCTGACACAGGCCGTGCGTGAAGCCGCCGAGGCGATGAAATATACCGAGGAGAAGACCACCGTCGTCCTGGTGACGGACGGGCTGGAATCCTGCGAGGCGGACCCCTGCGCGCTGGCCGAGGAGCTTGAAAGCAAGGGCGTCGACTTTACCGCCCATGTCGTCGGCTTCGGCCTGACCGAGGAAGAAGGCAGCAAGGTTTCGTGCCTTGCCGAAAAGACCGGCGGCAAATATTTCCAGGCATCCGACGCCGACCAGCTGGTGGCTGCCCTTGCCGCGACCGTGGCCAAGCCGCCCGTGATCAAGGAAGAGCCGGTCGAGGCAGAGCCGGAACCGGTGAAGCTCGAATACAACACCATGTTCGACAGCACGATTTCCGAAGGTGGCCCGTCGCTTGGCCACGATAACACCGATGTTCACTGGACGATCTACAAGGCGACCGCCGACAACCAGCGCGACGGCGACTATATCGACAGCCAGTATTACGGTGCATTCAACGGGACGTATCCGGCCGGCAGATATATCGCCGTGGCCAATTTGAACAGCGCCATCGAGCGCGAGGTTCGCTTCGAGGTCAAGGACGGCGAAGTTGCCAAACCCTATATCAACTTCGATGCGGCGGTCGTCACCATCACGCCGAAGCGCACGCCAGAGGATGCCGAGCCGGATGGCAATGCTGCCGTCAGGGTATCGTTTGGCGGCTATTCGACGACGAATTACGGCCGCGCCAAGATGTATGCTTCGGCGGGCGAGGTGAAACTCGAAGGCACGATCGGTTCGACCACCGTGCAGGACTCCTTCCCGGTCAAGGCCGGCGAAACGGTCGAACATGACATCATCATCGGAACCGGTGTCGTCATGAACAAGGCGGTCTATCTGGCTGGCGGCCTGGAAGTGGAGTCCTCGGAGATCTTCTTCCAGATCGAATCGGCGACCAAGGATATCAACGGCCAGCGCAAGACGTTCGGCAATACCTACGGTACAGGCACCAAGATCGATTCCCCGGCAGGCGACTTCATCCTGACGGCCAAGCTCGGCTCGGCCACCGGCCAGACGCCCTATACGATCAAGGCAGGCGAAGCCAAGGACGTGGTGATCGACATCAATGCCGGCGTGCTGGCCGTCACGGCACCGGGCGCCTACAGGATCGACATCCAATCGGCCAAGAAGGATATTCAGGGCAATCAGAAGGATTATTCCCCCAGCTTTGGCGCCGAACACAAGGACACACTGCCCGCCGGCGACTATATCGTCCACGTGACCTACGAGGGCGACAAGGCCCCGCAGGACAAGCCGGTGAAGATCACCGCCGGTGAGCGCACCGAGATCACCGTCGAATAAGACGGCCGATCAAACCACCAACGGGCCCGCCGTCACGCGGGCCTGTTTTCGTTTCAGGCCGCTGTTGCCGTGTCGTGGACCGCATGGCTGTCCTGCGGCGCCTGATCGCGCTCGGTCATGCCGTAGTCGCGGACGATGGCGCCGATGCGCAGACGGTAGTCGGCAAAGACCCCGTGCCTGCCCGCCACCTGCGCGGCGCGATGCTGCGGGCTGTTGCGCCATGTCTTTACCGCGTCCTCGTCGCGCCAGAAGGACAGCGACAGAAGTTTTCCCGGCAGCTTCAGACTTTCGAAGCGCTCGATGGAGATGAAGCCGTCGATCCTGTCGAGCCGCGCATGCAGCTGTGCGGCCAGATCAAGATAGGTGCTGCGCTGGCCATAGGCGGGCGTCACTTCGAATATCACGGCGATCATCGGGCAGCCTCCGCGTGTGGCTGGGACACATTCTTCAGAAATATCCGGTCCTCCTTCAGGATGAAACGCTCGCGGCTGGCGAATGCGTAGTTTTCGATACCGAGCGGATCAGCGGTCAAGCGGGCGCGATAGGCCTCGTAGGCCGCGAGGTTTTCGATATTGTAGACGCCATAGGCTGTGGAGGCGGAGCCCTCGTGCGGGCCAAAATACCCTATGAGATCCGCACCGCAGCGCGGGATGGCCTGGCCCCAGGCTCGAGCATAAGCAGCAAACTGCTCCTTCTTGAACGGGTCGACTTCATAGCGGATGAAACAGGTGATCATGGTCGTCTCCCTGGGTTTCGATGGCCTGTTTCGCCATCTTGCCAGCACCTGATGCTTCGACTAGCATCGAACTATGAAAGAAGGACCAGACATTGCGCAGCTGGGTTCGCTGGTCGGAGACCCGGCCCGCGCCAACATGCTGACGGCGCTTCTCAGCGGCAAGGCGCTGACGGCGACCGAGCTTGCGGCGGCTGCCGGCATCACCGCGCAGACCGCCAGTTCGCATCTGGCCAAGCTCGAAGCCGGAGGCCTGATCATCCAGCGCAAGCAGGGCCGGCACCGTTACTTTTCGCTGACCGACGACGATGTCGGCTTCATGCTGGAAAGCCTGATGGGCTTTGCCGCCAATCGCGGTTTCAACCGGCACCGGACCGGCCCGAAGGACCCGGCGCTGCGCAAGGCGCGCATCTGCTACAACCACCTGGCCGGAGATTTCGGCGTGCGCATGCTCGACAGCCTGATGGCCGATGGCACGATCGTGCCGGTGGGCGACGATCTCGAACTCAGCGAAACGGGCAAGACCGGCATGCAGGCGCTCGGCATCGATGTCGAGGCGCTGAGCCGCCAGAAACGCCCGGTCTGCCGCTCCTGCCTCGACTGGAGCGAGCGCCGTTCACATCTGGCCGGATCTCTCGGACAGGCGCTGCTCGATCACTTCTTCGCTAAGGGCTGGGCCAAACGCGAAAAGGAAAGCCGCGCGGTGCTGTTCACGGCGACGGGGGAAAAGACGTTTCTGGGGTTGTTTCCAGCATCCGGCCAGAAAGGCCTCTAGGCTTCCGAGCGCAGCGTCTGACCTTCGGGCAGATTGTCATTGACCGGCTCGCGCTGGTCGACAAGGTAACGGGTCGCGAAAGCAATGTGACGCGGGATCGGCTTGTCCTTGCGGTATCCGGCGACGAGCCGCCGCGAGATGTCCAGAGCCAGTGCCATGCCGTCGAGGCTCATGCCAAGATCGTCCATAGCCTTGACGAAATCAGCGTTTTCGAACATCACCGATGGAAGCTTGCTCAGCCAGACGGCAGACAGGTCCGTGCCGTCTTGCCATTCGATCGAATCCCCGAACTCGCTGACCTTCAGCGTTGCAAACAGCGCATCATCGGAGCGAAGCGCGATGTAGATGCGGCGGCTTTCGAGGATGGGCGCCAGATCGACGACGCGCTCCCGTCCGGATGCCCAGACGATACGCACCTGGCGGCCCTGTTCGAAATGGGCGGCAAGAAGCCTCGGGAGTGGGTTTCCCACCGATATAGCATCACTGCTCATTGAGCCGGCTCCATTCACGTTCCAAATCCTTCAAGTGGTCTGTCGCCCAATCGACAGCAGTTCGCAGGCTGCCTGCATCCATGGTTCCCTGGATAAGCTCAAGACTTGCAAGGCTGACCACGGCCTGATGATCCGTTGTGACGACATGGAAATGCGGTGGATTGTGATCGTTGGCAAACATTCGGATATGCACATTTCGCTTTATCGTCGGCATCGAAACCTCCGGCACATTAAAATATAGTGCACAAGATGCACTATTTCAATTGCTTTTCGCGCCCTCCGCCGCCATGACCAGCGCGCCCTCGAAGCCGCCTGCTGCGACGCTCGTACAGAGGCTGCTCCATTCACAGCCGTAGCAGCCGGTGCGGATACTGCCGTCTGCGAAGGCGGTCCGCATCGTGGCGAGCATGGCCGCATCCGGCACGATCGTCGCGCCGGCCACGATGGGCTGGCCGAGAATTCCTGCTGCAGCGATGGCTGCGCTGTTGTCGCGATCAAGCGGACCGGGAAGATGGCAATGGGCTGTGGGCTGGTCCAGCATCGGGGTGCAGATATCGTCCGGCCCGGTAATGATGACAATATCCTCGCCGGCCGAGAGCCTTGTCGCGATCTGCTTGTAGTTTTCGGTGAATCGCGGCGTGTAACCCTTGCCGACGAAGGTCAGCATGCAGAGCAGATGGTGCGGGCGCAAGCGTACAGTCATGGCAAAAGCTCGCGCAAAAGGGCTTTCCGGCGTTGAGATTCGGGGGAGCATCGTGTAAGTCGGCCCCATCTTCCCAAAGGACAGTTTTCCATGAACAGTTTCGACCTCATTCTCTTCGACTGCGACGGCGTGCTGGTCGATTCCGAAATCCTCGCCGCCCAGGTGGAGGCGAAGCTTGTCAGCGATGCCGGTTACCCGATCACGGCTGCGGAAATGGCCGAGCGTTTTGCCGGTATGACCTGGCACAATATTCTGCTGACGATCGAGAAGGAAGCCGACATTCCGCTCTCCGCCTCCCTGCTCGACCAGGCCGAAAAGGCGCTGGACATCGTGCTTGCCAACGAAGTGCAGATGATCGACGGCGTCAAGGGCATGCTGGCCAAACTCACTCTGCCCTACGGTATCTGCTCGAACTCGGGCAGCGCGCGTCTGGACATGATGCTGAAGCGGGTGGGTCTCAAGGAACAGTTCGCGGGTCATGTCTACTCCGCCAAGGATCTCGGTGAAGACCGGGTCAAGCCGAAGCCGGACATCTACCTGCATGGCGCTGCGCAGTTCAAGATCGACCCGTCGCGCGTTCTGGTCGTCGAGGATTCCGTGCATGGCGTGCACGCGGCCCGTGCCGCCGGCATGCGCGTCGTCGGTTTTACCGGCGCCTCGCACAGCTATCCGTCGCATGCCGACAAGCTGACCGAAGCCGGTGCCGAAACCGTCATCTCGCGGATGAGCGAACTGCCCTTTGTCATCACCGCGCTGTCGGAATGGTCGGAAACCGCACTGGCCTGATTTTTTCAGGATACAGCATCAAAAGCCGGCCCTGAGATGAACGGGGCCGGCTTTTTCGTGTCCAACATGTGGCTGGAGCGATTATTTCTTTTTCTTCGGCGGGCCTTCATCGAAACCGACATAGATCTTGGCGTCGGCCGCCGAACCGGCCGGAATGGTGACATTGGCCTGCGTGAAGACGAACTGGTTCGTGCCACCGGCCGGAATTTCGACGGGCAGCTGGACGAGTTCGGAATAGAGCGTCGACTTGCCATCGTTGACGGCAACGCGGATCGGCAGATTTATAGTGCCCGGTCCACCGGCAGGACCGGCAAGGACGCGGCCCTGGGCGACGACGGTGATGACCATCTGATCGTTCGACAGAATGCACTGGCGCGTCGTGTCGGCCAGCGACCCCTGATAGGTGATCTGCTTGGGATCGTCCGTCGCTCCGCCCTTGGCGTATTTTCTATAGGCCGAGGTGCCATCCAGCAGGAAGACTTGCGGGCAAACGCCCTGCACCACAGACGGCGCCCGGCTCGGGTCTTCGACCGCAGCAGTTTCGACGGCCGGCGTTGTCTCCAGCGCCGCGGCGGATTCGGTCTTGTTGCAGCCGGCGAGAACCGCCAGAAGCGAGACACCCAGAAGAAGACGGGAAACTTTGCCAAACACCAACAATACCCCTGCTCAAAGCCTAGCGAACGATTTCATTCGCTAACAAGACAAATCCGGCCTTTTCACGGCCCTTTGCGATGGTATAGAGCAACGTGCGCGCAAATGGAACCGGTTCCGTATGCCTTCCGGAACGGAATCCCGACAGGCTGCAAGGCTCAGGATTTCGGACGGGACGGCCAATCGGGCAGAACAGAACACCCCCGGCGACCAAACCGATGCCGCAAAGAGAACCGCCTGAACCGGGAAAATTTCCTATGGTTTGACGCACCTGACAAAACGCTCGCATGTCCAAGGATAATGATTGTGAAGTATGTTTCGACCCGGGGCGAAGCCCCATCGCTGGGTTTCTCGGATGCACTGATGGCGGGTCTTGCGCGTGACGGCGGGCTGTATGTTCCCGCCGAATGGCCGCACTTCTCCAAGAAGCAGATCCGCGCCATGCGGGGCAAATCCTATCAGGACATCGCGTTCACGGTTCTCGAACCCTTCACGGCAGGCGAAATTCCGGCCGACAAATTCCGCGCGATGATCAACGAGGCCTATGCAACGTTCCGGCATCCGGCCATCGCGCCGATCGTCCAGACCGGGCCGAACGCCTTCATCACGGAGCTGTTTCACGGCACGACGCTCGCCTTCAAGGACGTGGCGATGCAGCTGCTCGGCCGGCTGATGGACCATGTGCTGAGCGAGCGCAACGAGCGCGCCACCATCGTCGGCGCCACCTCGGGCGATACGGGCGGCGCGGCGATCGATGCCTTTGCCGGGCGCGACCGCACCGACATCTTCATCCTCTTTCCGCATGGCAAGGTCTCGCCGGTGCAGCAGCACCAGATGACCACCTCGAAGGAAAAAAACGTGCACGCGCTGGCAATCGAGGGCAATTTCGACGATTGCCAGAACCTCGTCAAAGCGATGTTCAACGACGGTGCCTTCCGCGACAAGGTGCAGCTGTCGGGCGTCAACTCGATCAACTGGGCCCGCATAATGGCCCAGATCGTCTATTACTTCACGACGGCGGTGACGCTCGGCGCGCCGGACCGCAAGGTCTCGTTTACGGTACCAACAGGCAATTTCGGCGATATTTTTGCCGGATACGCCGCCAAGCAGATGGGCCTGCCGATCGGCAAGCTGGTCGTCGCCACCAATGAAAACGATATTCTAGCGCGGGCGCTGAAGACCGGCCGCTACGAGATGCGCGGCGTCAAGGCGACGACCTCGCCGTCGATGGATATCCAGATTTCCTCGAATTTCGAGCGGCTGCTGTTCATCGCCTATGATCGCGACGCCTCGAAAGTGCGGGCCGCGATGGAGAGCCTGAAGCAGTCCGGCTCTTTCGAAATTGGCGGCAATGCTCTGAAAATGATCAAAAAAGACTTCCAGGCGGGCCGCGCTTCGGAAAAAGAGGTGGCAAAGCAGATCAAGACGACGCTGGCTGAGACCGGCTACCTGCTCGATCCGCACACGGCAATCGGCGTTTTCGTTTCTGCCAAACACCAGAAGCCCGGCGTGCCGATGGTGACGCTGGCGACCGCGCATCCGGCAAAATTCCCTGCGGCAGTAAAATCTGCAAGCGGTATTGACCCGGCGCTTCCAACGTGGCTTGCTGATTTAATGGATAGGGAGGAGCGTTTCGAAATCCTCGAGCCGGAGCTTAAAGCGGTGGAAACCTTTATTGGAAACCATGCGCGCATCCTTCGGGGCTAACGATCGCAGAAAGACGAATGATGAAAGTTGAGTGCACCCGGCTCAAATCCGGGTTGACGGTGGTAACCGAAAACATGCCCCACCTTGAGAGCGTTGCTCTCGGCGTATGGATAAAATCGGGCTCCCGAAACGAGACGGCCAACGAGCATGGCATTGCCCATCTGCTTGAACACATGGCTTTCAAGGGAACAGGCCGCCGCACCGCACGGCAGATCGCCGAAGAGATCGAGAATGTCGGTGGCGAGGTCAACGCCGCCACCTCGACCGAAACGACATCCTACTATGCCCGCGTGCTCAGGGATGACGTGCCGCTTGCGGTCGATATCCTCGCCGACATCCTGACCGAGTCCAGCTTCGACGAGGAAGAGCTGCGGCGCGAACAGCAGGTTATCCTGCAGGAAATCGGCGCTGCCAGCGACACACCCGACGATGTCGTCTTCGACAAGTTTGCCGAAACCGCCTTCCACGACCAGACGATCGGCCGGCCGATCCTGGGAACACCGGAAACGGTTCTTTCCTTTTCTCCCGATGAAATCCGCCATTATCTCGGTCGCAACTATACGACGGACCGCATGTTCGTCGTCGGTGCCGGTGCGATCGATCATGAGAGCTTCGTTCGCCAGACGGAAGAGCGTTTCGCCAGCCTGCCGGAAGCGCCGTCAGCTCCACCGGTCATGGACGCTGCCCACTATACCGGCGGCGAGGTGCGCGAAACGCGCGACCTGATGGACGCGCAGGTTCTGCTCGGCTTCGAGGGCAAGGCCTATCACGCCCGCGATTTCTACTGTTCGCAGATCCTCGCCAACATTCTCGGCGGCGGCATGTCTTCACGCCTGTTCCAGGAAGTGCGCGAGCATCGCGGCCTGTGTTATTCGGTCTATGCCTTCCACTGGGGCTTTTCCGACACCGGCATTTTCGGCATCCATGCGGCGACGGGCGGTGAAAACCTGCCGGAGCTGGTGCCTGTGATCATCGACGAACTGCGCAAGGCGTCCGACAGGATCGAGCAGCAGGAAATCGACCGGGCCCGTGTCCAGATCCGCGCCCAGATGCTGATGGGACAGGAAAGCCCGGCGGCCCGTGCCGGACAGATCGCCCGGCAGATGATGCTCTATGGCCGGACGATCCCGAACGAGGAACTGATGGACCGGCTGTCCGGCATCACGACCGAGCGGCTGACCGATCTGGCCGGACGCCTGTTCTTCGACACGGTGCCGACGCTTTCGGCCATCGGCCCCGTCGAACAGCTGGCCTCGATGACCGACATCGTCTCCTCGCTGTCGATCAAAGCCGCGCCTCAGAAGGCCGTCAACGGCTGAGCCGGGCTCGGCCTGCACCCCTTCCCCGCTCGTCAGCTGGCCCGCTGATTTGACGTCGCTGCGGCCGGACGCGTATGATCACACTTTGGGCAATGGCACCGCATGCCGGGAGGGTTTGATGGCCAGATCGATGTTCCGGTTCCTGTCCAGGCAACCGGGTCCGCTGGAACTTGCCAGCGGTACACATCTTCTGAGATTGCCCCGCCAGTCCGATTATTCGCAATGGTATCGGCTGCGCTCCGAGAGCCGGCCCTTTCTCGAACCCTGGGAGCCAGTCTGGCGCGCCGACGAGATGACCGAGAGTGCATTCCGCAGCCGCGTCATCCGCAACGAGCAGGAATTTTCCTCCGGCCAGGCCGTTCCGCTGTTCCTGTTCGACCGGGACCATGATGTGCTTCTGGGCGGCATCACCGCCGGCTATATCCGGCGCGGCGCGGCACAAGGCTGCACGATCGGCTACTGGATGGGCGAGAAACATGCCGGCCAGGGGCATATGCTGGCCGGCCTGAAACTAACCATCCCCTACATCTTTACGGTCCTTCAGTTGCACCGTATCGAAGCAGCCTGTATTCCGGAGAACCGCAGAAGCATCCGCCTCCTTGAAAAGGCCGGTTTTCAGCGCGAGGGCTATCTAAGGGAGTATCTCAAGATCAACGGCGAATGGCGTGACCACGTCATTTTTTCCCTGTTGGAGCGGGATATTCAACCGAACAGGACTGTGAATACCGAATGACATTTTTCCCGCCGTTCAGGTTGCCGGCCCGTTGGCTGCTTGCGCCGATGCTTGCCGTCATGGCGCTGCTGGCCGTGTTCGGCACCGGGCAGGCCCGAGCCGCAGAACCGGTGAAGATTTCACGCGAAGACACCGCCCTCGACCTCACCGCCACCACGGAAATCTATTCGGGGCGCGGCGAGGCTTTCCAGGTCTCCACCGCTCCCGGCACGGATGGTATTGTGCGCCGTATTGAGGTACGCTCCTCGACCGAGAACCATCAGGGCGACTGGGCGGTTTTTGCGCTGGCCAACGTTTCGGAAGAGCAGCTTGAGCGCGTGATCGTCGCGCCGCATTTCCGTCTGGTGAAATCCAACCTGTTCTGGCCCGACCTCGGATCGCAGCGTATTTTGTCGATCACGCCGAGCGAAGGTTTTGCGCTCGACCGGCAGCCGAGCGAAGAGGCCGATGTCTTCCGCATCACGCTGAACCCCGGCTCGGTCATCACGTTCGTCGCCGAACTCGCCTCGCCCGACCTGCCGCAGATGTATCTGTGGGAACCGGACGCCTACAAGGACACCGTCAACGCGTTCACGCTTTACCGCGGTATCGTGCTCGGCATTGCCGGCCTTTTGGCCGTGTTCCTCACCATTCTCTTCGTGGTCAAGGGCACGTCGATGCTACCGGCAACGGCGGCGCTTGCCTGGGCGGTTCTCGCCTATATCTGCGTCGATTTCGGCTTCCTGTCGAAGCTGATCAGCATCACCGCCGGTGACGAGCGAATATGGCGGGCCGGTGCGGAAGTGTTTCTGGCGGCGGGACTGGTGATCTTCCTGTTCACCTATCTCAATCTCAACCGCTGGCACCAGCACCTGAGCTACGTGACGCTGGTGTGGATCATGGGTCTCGGTCTCCTGTTCGGCGTTGCCATCTACGATCCTTCGATAGCCGCCGGGATCGCGCGGCTGTCCTTCGCGCTGACAGCCTCGCTCGGCATCGTGCTGATCATCTATCTCGGCTTCAACCGCTACGACCGGGCGATCCTGCTGGTGCCTGCCTGGGCGCTGATCATCGTGTGGCTGTTCGGCGCCTGGCTGACCGTTACCGGCAAGCTTGACAACGACATCATCCAACCGGCGCTGGGCGGCGGTCTTGTGCTGATCGTGCTGCTCATCGGCTTCACCGTCATGCAGCACGCCTTTGCCGGTGGCGCCTACAGCCAGGGCCTGTTTTCCGACCTGGAGCGGCAGTCGCTGGCGCTGACCGGTTCGGGCGATACGGTCTGGGACTGGGATGTCACCCGCGACCGCGTCGTGACCATTCCGGACATTTCCGGCCAGCTCGGCCTGTCGCCAGGCATGATGCACGGGCCGGCGCGCAACTGGCTGCCGCGGCTGCATCCAGATGACCGCGACCGGTTCCGCGCCACGCTCGACGTGCTGCTCGAGCACCGCCGCGGCCGCCTCAACCACGAATTCCGGGTGCGGGCCGAAGACGGCCATTACCACTGGCTGTCGATCCGGGCCCGTCCGGTTCTCGGCGCCACCGGCGAAATCATCCGCTGCGTCGGCACGATCATTGACATTACCGAGCAGAAGAATTCGATCGACCGGCTGCTGCACGACGCGCTGCACGACAATCTGACCGGCCTGCCGAACCGGCAGATCTTTCTCGACCGCCTGCAGGCTGTGCTGGCTCTGGCGCCGAACGGCGACACGGTGCGGCCGACAGTCCTGGCCATCGACATCGACCGTTACAAACTTGTCAACGACAGTCTCGGCATCGCGGCCGGCGACAATATCCTGATCGCACTCACCCGCCGCCTGCGCCGCCTTCTGAAACCGCAGGACACGCTGGCGCGGCTCGGCGGCGACCAGTTCGGCCTGATCCTGATGTCGGAGCGCGACACGGCCAAGGTGGCGGATTTTGCCGAAGCGGTGAGCAAGGCGATCATGGTGCCGCTCAATTTCGCCAATCGCGAAATCGTTCTGACCGCGTCCATCGGCCTTGTGTCCTGGGTCGATCAGCAGGAAAGCGCCACGGGCCTTCTGGCCGATGCGGAACTGGCCATGTACCGGGCGAAAAAGGCCGGCGGCAACCGCGTCGAGCCGTTCCGGCCCGCCTTCCGCTCGACGGGAACCGACAGGCTGCAGCTGGAAACGGACCTGCGCCGGGCGATCGAGCGCAAGGAGCTGTTCCTGGTCTATCAACCGATCGTGCGGCTGGTGGATGCGGAAATCGCCGGGTTCGAGGCGCTGATGCGCTGGGACCATCCGAAGCGCGGCAACATTTCGCCGACCGAATTCATTCCGATCGCAGAGACTTCCGATCTGATCAACCAGCTCGGCATGTTCGCCTTCGAGCGGGCCGCCTCCGACCTGATGGACTGGCAGGCGATTGCCGGCAATCTGCCGATCTTCGTCTCGGTCAATCTGTCGAGCGCCCAACTGCTGAACCACGAGCTCTACAACGACCTGCGCGCCGTCTTGAACAAGACGCGCTGCGAGCCTGGCAAGATCAAGATCGAGCTCACCGAATCCGTCGTCATGGAGCAGCCGGAACAGGCGCGACTGGTGCTGGCCAAGATCAAGGAAGCCGGACTGAAGCTGGCGCTTGATGATTTCGGCACCGGCCATTCGTCACTTGCGTATCTCACCCGTTTCCCCTTCGACACGATCAAGATCGACAAGTCGCTGGTGCGCGACACCAGTGACAAGCGTTCGATCCTGCTGCGCTCCGTCGTGACGATGGCGCGCGAACTCGACATGCAGGTGGTGGCTGAAGGCATCGAATCGGAAGAAGACGCCATCGAACTCGCCAAGATGGGCTGCGACTTCGGCCAGAGCTTCCTCTTCGGCCCTCCGATCGGCTCGGATTCGGTGCAGCGGCTGTTGAAGGAACGGTTTCCATTGATGAAAAGGGCTTAGTAGTGAGTAGTAGGACATCATTGTTTGTGGACACGACTCCTAATCACTACCGACTAATCACTATTCACGACTTCCTCAAAATCAACCGATTTATAAAATCCAGCTTCTTGATCACCGGTGGCGAGAGCACGAAGGGGTAGCTGTCGCGCTGGCCCATGGAGCGCTGGATGCTGTTGATGGCAACGCTCAAGGGGATCCAGGCATCGGCGAGCCTCTGGGCATTGGGTGCCTTGTAGGGATCGAATGTCACCTCGGCATCAAGCTGGTGGTGGGCGGCCGGCTCGATCGACAGGCCGAAGGACCGCGCCGTCTCCAGTGTGTCGACGATATGGAAATAATGGGCCCAGCACTCGGCAAAATCCTCTGATGGATGCGAGCTGGCGTAGCTGCTGATAAACTGGCTCTGCCAGTTGACCGGCGGTCCGTTTTCATAATTCTTGCGCAGGGCAGCGGCATAATCGGCCCGTTCGTCGCCGAACAGCGCCCGTGCCTCGGCCAGTACCTTTTCATCGCGTACAAGCTGGGCCCAGTAGAAATGGCCGACCTCGTGGCGGAAATGGCCGAGCAGGGTACGATAGGGTTCGCGCATGGAGACACGCACATATTCGCGTACGGCATCGTCGGCCTCGGCCGCGCGCAGGCTGATCAGCCCATCCTCGTGACCGGTCATGGCAGGCACGATCAGGCCATCAGCACCTGTCTCGTCGGCCAGAAAGTCGAAGACCAGACCGTTGACGGGGTCTTTGACCCGATCCGGCCGCGGCAGGTTCCAGCGGATCAGCGAATAGAACAGGTGCCGCTGCGCCTGGCCGATTTTGTTCCAGCGCGAAATGCCCTCTTCCGTGTTGGTGACCGGCACCGTACGGTTGAAATGGCAAGCCTCGCAATAACCATCCTTGTTGCCGGGTGCCTGCGTCCAGTTGCAGATATCAAGGTTGGCATTGGCGCAGAAATAGCGCTGCTGGCCGGGTTTGTTGCGGATTTCCCAGAGATTATTCCCCACGGGCACAAGGGCATGGATGGAGGCCGTTTCGGCAATGAAGCCCAGCCGGTCGCCGCAATTCATGCAGGCGCGGTTGTCAAAGTGAACCGGCTGCCCACAATTGTCGCACTGAAAAAGTCTCATTGAAAACCCTCGTTTGCCAGCGGTCCCGAACCGCAGCAGTCGTCACATATATGATGCGTATGTCCATGTCATGGAAATGCCCGCCACCACGAAGGGTTGGCGGGCACTCGGCGCAAGCTTCTACCTAGTTGAACCCGTCAGGTAAAAACTGGCTGCGCACGTGGTCGCCTGCGGATGGTGGACGTTCAGCGCCCTGTCACCGCAAGCAAGAGAAATTGATCAGAGACGATCGACGGCGCCTTTCAGCGCGTCCTTCGCCTTGCCGGATGCCTTCTGGACTTTACCCTTGGCTTCCTGGCCGGCACCTTCGGCGTGCAGCTTGGGATTGTCGGTGGCTTTACCGACAGCCTTCTTGGCCTTGCCTGCGAGTTCGTTTGCCGTGCCCGAGACCTTGTCGGATGTGCTACCCATCGTCGTTCTCCTTGGTAAATCCGGAAATAGCGGCGCGTTTGCCGCGTTTGCAGACAGAAAACGGGACAGGAAGGTAAAAGTTCCGGCGAATTTCACCGAAATAGACGATGAAAAGGAAGATCAGGCATGGCCGGCTTCGGTCGACAACATGGCGGGCGAGACACCCATCAGGGCGAGAGCCCGGTCATATTTGTCGGGAATGCTGCGGTCGAAAATCAGCTCTTCGCTGGCGGGGCAGTTGAGCCAGCCGTTGTTGCCGATCTCTTCTTCCAGCTGCCCGGCACCCCAGCCGGCGTAACCCAGCATCATCATGGCACGGCTCGGCCCCCGGCCTTTCGACAGAGCGCGCACAATATCCAGCGTTGCCGTGAGGCAGATATCGTCGCTGACGGGAATGCTGGATTCGCTGAGATAATCGTCCGAATGCAGCACGAAGCCGCGGCCGCTTTCCACCGGGCCGCCCGCCTGGATCTGCAGATCGCGGGTGCTTTCCGGCAGACGAATGATCTCCTGCTCGCCCATCAGCTTGAGATGCAGAAGCACATCGGCGAAGGTCAGGGTCTGGGGTCTGTTGATCACGAAGCCCATGGCGCCATCGGCAGAATGAGCGCAAACATAGACGACGGTGCGGGCAAAGCTGCTGTCAAACATTCCGGGCATGGCGATCAGGAACTGACCGTCAAGCAATCCGCGCTCACGTTTGCTGTGCAACGTCGATATCGGCATCATGAGAGACAGCCTACCAACTCGCCGCCAAATGAAAAGCGCCGGGCCGAAATTTTTTCTAACGAAATTTAACTAGGGGGCGATCACCTGAATATGAACGGCGTCGCCGCCGCCATGGCTGGAAACCGCCACAGACAGCGGATATGGCTTCGGGTGTAAACCGGCAAGGAACCAGCCTGTCATGTGGCGCATCGCAGTTTTTATCCTCCTCTGGCTTCCGGCGAGCTTCGCACAGGCGGCGGCATCCGGCTGGATCAGCTCGCAAGGCGGCGATGTCCGGCTGGTGGCGGGGGCGCCGGACGCGAGCGGCACCATTCAGGCCATCCTGCAGATCAGGCTCAAAGACGGTTGGAAGACCTACTGGATCGATCCGGGTGAAAGCGGCATTCCTCCGCAGGTGACCGCACAGGACACCGGCAACACCACGATTTCCGAGGTCCGGTTTCCTGCGCCGAAACGTTTTGATGACGGCGTCGTGCGCTATTTCGGCTATGATGAACCTGTGGCCTTTCCGCTGACGCTGAAAAGCACCGGCACAAGCGCCTCAATCCGGTTGTCGGTGTTTCTGGGTATCTGCAAGGATATCTGCATTCCGGTTCAGGGTGAACTGTCACTGGACCTTAAGCCGGGCGAAGAAGCGAGCCCGCTCGAAAAGGTCGCTATCCGGCGCGCGGGCTCCGCCCTGCCGGAACAGCCATCGGCTGATTTTACGCTGCAATCGGCCGATTTCGACGCAGCAACATCGCGGGTGCGGGTCGTGCTGACCATCCCAGAGATCAGCGATGGCAGCCCGCCGGACCTGTTCGTCACCGGCGCTGGCGCCGTGCGTTTCGGTGCTCCGGAAAATGTTTCCGTTACGGGTACCCAGCTCACCGCAGACCTGCCTGTTCTCAGCGAAAACGGCAAGCAAGCACCATCAGCCGGAACGGCGATGCTGGTGACGGTTGCCGGTGGTCGCAGCATGCAGACGACCCTTGCCTTTAAGTGAGCCGCACCTATATTCCGGCGACGTTCCGGAGTGATGACACCCTCGCCCTGTCCTCTTTTTATTCCCAAGCCAAACCCCCAAAGCGAAAACCCAAAAGCAAAACCAAGGAGACGCGACGTGACAATTTCCGTCGGAGACAAGCTGCCGAGCGCCACATTCAAGGAAAAGACCGTTGACGGTCCGGTCCAGATTACCACAGACGAGCTGTTTTCCGGCAAGAAGGTCGTACTGTTTGCCGTACCAGGTGCCTTTACGCCGACCTGCTCGCTGAACCACCTGCCCGGCTATCTGGAAAATCGCGATGCGATCCTTTCGCGCGGCGTCGACGACATTGCCGTGGTCGCCGTCAACGACCTGCATGTTATGGGCGCCTGGGCAACCGCTTCGGGCGGCATGGGCAAGATCCATTTCCTGTCCGACTGGGACGCCGCCTTCACCAAGAAGCTCGGCCTCGACATCGACCTGTCGGCCGGCACGCTCGGCGTGCGCTCCAAGCGCTATTCCATGCTGGTCGAAGACGGCGTGGTCAAGACGCTGAACATCGAGGAAAGCCCGGGACAGGCGACCGTATCGGCAGCCGCCGCCATGCTGGACCAGCTCTGAGCAACAGCATGTGAACAGGCAGACCGGGCTCTGCGCCGGTCTGCCTCAGCCGCCCCCAAAGGTAGATAGCGACGGGGGCGCCAAGAGGGTGTAGTGGTGAAGCGTGATATGGTGCTGACCGATAAACGGGCGGCATTCCAGTCCACAATGGATCTGTACGATCATGCTCAGCTTTCAGAACGTCGACCACGCGCAAACGCTCGCCCAGGCGATCGTCAACACGATTCACGATTCGCTGCTTGTGCTCGACGAGCAGTTTTATGTGATGGCCGCCAGCCGGTCGTTCTACGAGACGTTCAAGGTCGATGAGGCCGACACGCACGGACGGCTGCTCTACAGCCTCGGTGATGGGCAATGGG
This sequence comes from Pararhizobium sp., assembly GCA_030655075.1. Lineage (GTDB taxonomy): Bacteria > Pseudomonadota > Alphaproteobacteria > Rhizobiales > Rhizobiaceae > JAURWE01. The sequence continues at coordinate 287,591 of JAURWE010000046.1, read as the reverse complement.
ATATTCCGGCGCTGCGGCTGCTGCTGGAGACGATCATCCCGGCCCAGACCGCCATGGACGGGTTCGAGGTCGAGCACGACTTTCCGGGCATCGGCCGGCGCACCATGCTTTTGAATGCACGGCAGGTGATCTATGGCGAAGGTTCGGCGACGACGATCCTGCTCGCCTTCACCGATATCACCGCCCGGCGCGTCATCGAGCGCGAAAAAGAGGTTCTGCACGAGCGCACCCAGGAGCTTCTGCGGCAGAAGGACGTGCTGCTGCGGGAAATGCAGCACCGGGTTGCCAACAGCCTGCAGATCATTGCCAGCATTCTCCTCCTCAAGGCCCGCGCCGTGACCTCGGAAGAAACGCGCCGCGACCTGCAGGATGCGCATCAGCGGGTGATGTCGGTGGCAGAAGTTCAGCGCCATCTTCATGTGACCGGCGGTATCGACCAGATCGACGTCGGGTCGTATCTGTCGAAGCTCTGCAGCAGCCTGTCGTCTTCGATGACAGGCGACGGGCAGCCGATCGCCATGACGGTGTCGTCACAGAACGATCTCATCGGCTCCGACGAGGCTGTCAGTCTCGGCCTGATCGTCACGGAACTGGTGATCAACGCGATCAAATACGCCTTTCCGACACTGCAGCTGGATGCCGCGATTTCGGTGTCCTACGAGACCAACGGCAGCGACTGGCGGATGATCGTTGCCGACAATGGCGCCGGAAAAGACGATGAGGCTGCCGCCAAGACCTCAGGCGGCCTCGGCACCGCCATCGTTCAGGCGCTGGTCAAGCAGCTGGGGGCACAAATAGAGACGGCAAGCACGAGCGCCGGCACCAGCATCTCCATTGCCAAAGCAACATTTGTCGCGCGCGTCCCGGACGCGGCCTGAGCAGCGGCTAGGGCGGGACAACGCCATTCTGCCCCGGTTCTCAGGAGAACTCGACGGGTTTGCCCGTGGAACGCGTGAGCTTGCCGGCTGGGAGCATCACCGCTTCTTGAACGGCTCCATGCCCTTGCGGGCGAGTTCGTCGGCGCGTTCGTTTTCCGGGTGGCCGGCATGGCCCTTGACCCAGTGCAGCGTCACCGTGTGGCGCTTGCGCGCCTCTTCCAGCGCCTGCCAGAGTTCGCCGTTCTTCACCGGCTTCCTGTCGGCGGTCTTCCAGCCGTTTTTCTTCCAGCCGTGGATCCACTTCTCGATGCCGTCCATGACATATTTCGAGTCCGTGTGCAGATCGACCAGGCAGGGGTTCTTCAGCGCATTCAGCGCCGAGATCGCCGCCATCAGTTCCATGCGGTTGTTGGTCGTGTCCTGCTCTCCGCCGAACAGTTCCTTTTCCGCCTCGCCATAGCGCAGCACCGCGCCCCAGCCGCCGGGGCCGGGATTGCCCGAGCAGGCGCCGTCGGTGAAAATATCGACGTGTTTCATCGCTTCGCCAGTCATGCGGAACCCTCGCTGCGCACAAGGCCGTATTCGGCAGCGGACGTGACCGACTGGTGGAACTGAAGCTTGCGCAGATATTCGAGCGGATCCTTCTTGACGACAAGCGCGCCGGGCGGGGTCATCAGCCAGTCGTAGAGCCGCGTCAGAAAGAAGCGCACGGCCGAACCGCGCGACAGGAGCGGCAGGGCATCGGCTTCAGCCGGGGTCAGCCTGCGCACGCTCTCGTAGCCTGACAGCAACGCCATGCCCTTGGTCATGTTGAAAGAACCGTCCTTCTCGAAGCACCAGGCGTTGAGGCAGATCGAGACATCGTAGGCGAGCAGATCGTTGCAGGCGAAATAGAAATCGATCAGGCCGGAGAGAGCGTCACCCAGAAAGAAGACATTGTCGGGAAACAGGTCGGCATGGATGACGCCGCCCGGCAGGTTGGAAGGCCAGTTGGCTTCAAGGAAATCCAGCTCGCCGGCGATCTGGTCCTTCAGGCCCTTTTCGACCTCATCGGCGCGCGCCGCCGAATTGTTCCAGAGCGGCCGCCAGCCGCCGACCGACAGAGCGTTGGGCCGCGTCAGCGCAAAGCCTTCACCGGCCACATGCATTTCGGCCAGCGCCCGGCCGACCGCGCGGCAATGTTTCGCCTCGGGCTTGCGCAACCACAGCCCTTCGAGAAAGGAGATGATGGCGGCCGGACGGCCGGACAGCTCGCCCAGCTGTGCGCCATCGCGGCGCGGCAGCGGCAGCGGGCAGGACAGGCCGCCGGCCGCCAGATGCTGCATCAAGCCGAGAAAAAACGGCAGGTCGCCGGGATCGACGCGCTTTTCGTAAAGCGTCAGGATGTAGGAGCCCGAGGTCGTGTGCATGAGGAAGTTCGTGTTCTCGACACCCTCGGCAATGCCCTTGTAGGCGGTGAGCGTGCCGATGTCGTAACCGGTCAAAAAATCCGCCAGATCGTCTTCGGTGATGTCGGTATAAACTGCCAAGGTCTGTCTCGCGGTGTTGCGTGTTGCTTCAACTGTGATCGTGAAGGGTTTACCCCCTCTGTCCCTTCGGGACATCTCCCCCAAAAGGGGGAGATCGTTCTTTTTCATGACGCGCCCAAAAGCTGATGGCTATCTCCCCCCTTGTGGCGGAGATGGCGGCGTCGCCGGCAGTGGGGGCGGCGCGACGACACGAACTTTTAAATGCTGATCCTATTCCCCGTTCACAAACGCCATATCCGCCACCGTCAGCTCCACATGGCGCAGTTCGCGGTTGACCAGAAAGTTCTCGTTTTCCTCGACCGTATCGGCAAGCTCGACGACGGCGTCGTAGCGGGCGCGGAAGGCCTCGATGATCTCGTCGACGATGACCTCCGGGGCCGAGGCTCCGGCGGACAGGCCGACTGTACGAATGTCACCCAGGCTCTCCCAGTCGATTTCCGACGCGCGCTGGACGAGCACGGATTTTTTTGCGCCGGCGCGCAATGCGACTTCGACCAGACGTTTGGAATTGGACGAGTTCGGCGCACCGACGACGAGAAAGGCGTCGCAGCCGGGGGCGGCCTGTTTGACGGCTTCCTGGCGGTTTGTCGTGGCGTAGCAGATCGAATCGGCGGCGGGCGCCGTCAGATTGGGGAAGCGCTCGTGCAGGCGCTTGATGACGCCGGCCGTGTCGTCGACCGACAGCGTCGTCTGGGTGACGAAGCCGAGATTATCGGGATCAACAGGCACATAGGCGTCGGCATCCTCGATTGTTTCGACCAGCGAGACGGCACCTTCGGGCAATTGGCCCATGGTGCCGATCACCTCCGGGTGTCCGGCATGGCCGATGAGCACGACATGACGGCCAAGCTTCTGGTGGCGCATGGCCTGCTTGTGCACCTTCGAGACCAGCGGGCATGTGGCGTCGAGATAGAAGAGGTTGCGGCTGTCGGCATCGGCGGGCACCGATTTCGGCACGCCATGGGCGGAGAAGATCACCGGCTGCTTGCGATGTTCCGGCGGGATCTCGTTCAGCTCCTCGACGAAGATCGCCCCCTTGGCTTCCAGTCCCTCGACGACATAGCGGTTGTGGACGATTTCGTGGCGGACATAAACCGGCGCGCCAAATTCCTTCAGCGCCAGAACGACGATCTGGATCGCCCGGTCGACACCGGCGCAAAAGCCGCGCGGGCCGCACAGGCGGATGGTGAGCGGAGATTTCTGCGCGAATGAAGCCATGGATCAGAATGCCAGCAGGGACAGGACAAGAGCGACGATGGCCGGGCCGCCCTGAATGAGCAGGATGCGCGGCTTGACCGACCATGCGCCATATATAGCGGCAATGATGACGCACACAAGGAAGAAGACCTTGAGCTCAAAGGCAAAGGCGGCATCCGGCTGCAGCAGCGACCAGACGAGGCCTGCGGCCAGAAAACCATTGTAAAGCCCCTGATTGGCCGCCAGCACCTTCGTCGCCTCGGCCTGCTCCGGCGTCATGCGAAAGATCTTGCGGCCCTGCGGTCCTGTCCAAAGGAACATTTCGAGGACGAGGAAGCCGACATGCAGGAGCGCGGTCAGGGCGATGAAGATTTTGACCAGGATGGTCATGAGCGCGGCCCCTTTGCCGGAATTCAAACTGCCCGGTGGTTTAGCACGAATGCGTTTTGAAAAACCTACGCGATACTTTTATTGCACCGCAAATTCCGGTTCAATTTTTGCGATCATTAAATTAGATTTCTCTAAATCTTTTCGGATGTTGACTTTCGGACATTTTTGTACGAAATTCCCATAGGGCGCATTATGACACGGGAACAGTTTTTAAGGGAGCTTCGTCACCTTGCCCGCGCCAGAAGTCTGGATCTGAAGATCATCGTCAATCGCGGCAAGGGCTCGCACTACCGTATCACTCTGGGAGACAGGGCAACGACGTTGAAATCCGGAGAGCTGACACCGGCCTACGTGCAGCTAGTACGCAAACAGCTTGGCATCTGATCCTGAACCTAAGAGACGCATCATGAATTTTGTCTATCGCGCCGATTTCACACCTGATCAGGATGGCGGATTTCTCGTGACATTTGCAGATGTTGCCGAGGCCATCACCCATGGTGAGACGCACGAGGCGGCCTTGTCGAATGCGGTCGAGGCTTTGGGCCTTGCCCTGCGCGGTTATCTGGCAGACGGAAGGCCGTTGCCAACGCCTGCCGTTGCGTCTGGAACGCCTGTGGCTGTTGATGCCGAAGATGCGATCAAGCTTGCGCTGATCGACGCATTCCGCGCATCGGGCATCAGCAAGACCGAACTGGCGCGCAGGCTCGGCAAGAACGAGGCCGAAGCGCGCCGTCTGCTCGACCCGGACCACCCCAGCAAGACCGGCGCCATGCAGAGTGCCCTGCGCACGCTCGGAAAATCGATCTCGATCACGGTTCTGGAAGCGGCTTAATAGCTCCCTTCACCCCTTCTTCCGAAACACAAACACGCCGCTGACCAGCACCAGTGCTGCCGCCAGTCCATACCAGGTGACGGCGTATTGCAGGTGGCTGTTGGGCAGGTCGATCTGGGTCACAGCGCCGACCGGCAGGCCGCCGGGATTGGGGGTGGCGTCGGCATCGAGAAACAGCGGCACGACCTTTGTGGCGTCGAGGCCGTCGGTGGCCGCCATGATGTCGAGGTCTTTCCAGTAGAAGATGTTCTTGGCCGGATCGTTGTCCGGCACCATCGCGGATGGTTTTTGCAAAAGCTTGGCGCGGGCAAGGCCGCTGATCGTCACCGCACCCGTTGTCTGGCCTTGGGGGCGGGTCGCGGCGTCCTTGCGGTCGTAGGGCACGAAACCGCGGTTGACGAAGAGCGTGCGGCCGTCAGTCAGGATCAGCGGCGTATAGACATAGAAGCCGCTTTCGCCGTCGTAGGTGGCGAGGAAATGGCGCTCCTTGGTGTGGTCGAAGGTGCCGGTAACCGTTGTGGTGCGGTATTCGATATCCTGTCCGGCTGCGAGCATGGTTTCGATATCGCTGAGCGGCACCGGCGGTGCGCTGCGGCGCTCGGCAATCGAGGCCAGCAGATTGTCCTTCCAGGCGAGGCGCTGGACCTGCCAGTTGCCAAGCCCGATGAGGGTGGCAAGCACGGCCAGAAGCACAAGGCCGGAGACGATGCGGAAGACCAGCGAACGCTTGCCTGTCAAAACACGCTCAGCCACGGTCGATCTGGCCCGATGCGGCATTGTTCTTGTACTGCAGCGCGATCAGCAGCCCCTTGAGCACGCGGGTCAGACCGAGGCTAAGGCCGATGGCCAACGGTATCCAAAGCAGAAAGTGTATCCACAGCGGCGGATTGTAGTTGACCTCCATCCACAGCGCAGCCCCCACCACCACGAAGCCGATGATGAGAATGACGAAGACGACCGGGCCATCGCCGGAATCGGCAAAGGAATAATCAAGGCCGCAATTGACGCAGGCCGGTTTGACCGACAGAAGGCCGTCGAACAACTTGCCCTGGCCACAGCGTGGGCAGCAGCCTTGCAGACCCGTCCGCACCGGATCGACCGGCGGATAGTGGGCGCTGTCTTCGGTCATGCGCGTGGTCCTTGTCTGTTCAATTCTTGTCTGTTCATTGCCTGCCTGTTTCATAGAGCATTCGGCGGGGTTGCGAAACCGCGCGGCATGCGGCGTTTTGTGCGCCGCGTCAGGCAAAGAAAAAGGCGGGCGCCCGGGGCACCCGCCTTTGAATGTTCGACCGTGTCGGGCCGATCAGCCGTGCGCCAGCGGTGCGCCCCACGATCCCCAGATGTAGATCGAGAAAAACAGGAACAGCCAGACGACGTCGACGAAGTGCCAGTACCAGGCAGCCGCCTCGAAGCCGAAATGCTGTTTCGGGGTGAAGTCGCCCTTCAGCGCGCGGATGAGGCAGATGGCCAGGAAGATGGTTCCGACGAAGACATGGAAACCGTGGAAGCCGGTCGCCATGAAGAAGGTGGCGCCGTAGATCGAGTCCTTGAAGGCGAACGGTGCGTGAGCGTATTCGTAGGCCTGAACGAAGGAGAAGAGCACGCCGAGCAGCACGGTCAGGATCAGGCCGTTGACGAGGCCCTTGCGGTCATTGTGCAGCAGCGCATGGTGCGCCCAGGTGACCGTCGTGCCCGACAGGAGCAGGATGACGGTGTTGTAGAGCGGCAGGTGCCAGGGATCGAGAACCTCGATGCCCTTCGGCGGCCAGATACCACCCGTATAGGCGGCGCGTGCGGCCTGGATGGGCTCGCCGGCAAACAGGCTGGCATCGAAGAAGGCCCAGAACCAGGCGACGAAGAACATCACTTCCGAGGCGATGAACATGATCATGCCGTAGCGAAGGTGCAGCGACACGACGCGCGTGTGGTGGCCTTCGTGGGCTTCTTTGATCGTGTCGGCCCACCAGCCGTACATCGTGTAGAGCACCAGGGCGAGGCCGATGTAGAACAGCCACGGATCGGCCAGTTCGAGGCCAAACAGCTTGAACGAGCCGCCGGCGATATAGCGCATGTAGGCGACACCGCCGACGGCCATGACGAAGGCGCCGATCGACGCCAGCAGCGGCCACGGGCTCGGGTCGATGATGTGGTAGTCGTGATTTTTCTGGTGCGCATCGGCCATGTCGGTATCCCCGGATGTCTTTCGTTCAGGTAGCGTCCCCGCCGGAGCGGAAAGATCAGGCAGTTACAAATCCTTGGAGGTCTTTTCCGTGCCGCCGGAAATGGCGGCGACCGGCTTTGTCACCTCATGCGGATAGAATGTATAGGAAAGCGTCAAAGTTTGAATGTCTTTTGTTTCGATCGGTTCGACAATCGCCGGGTCGACGAAGAACACCACCGGCATCTCCATCTCTTCGCCCGGCTGCAGCGTCGTCTCGGTGAAACAGAAGCAGTGGATCTTGTTGAAGTAGGCGCCAGCACTGAGCGGCGTGACGTTGAACGTCGCCTGCCCTGTCGTGGCCACCTTCGAGATGTTTTTCGCCTTGTACATAATCTGCACGGTTTCGCCGATCTTCAGCTTGACCTCGCGCTTGACCGGCTGGAAATCCCAGGGAAGGCCGTTGGCGGTGTTGGCGTCGAAGCGCACGGTGATATCGCGGTCGAGAACGACGTCAGAGGCCTGCTCGACGCGCTTCGTCGTGCCGTCATAGCCGGTGACCTCGCAGAACATCTTGTAGAGCGGCACGGCAGCATAGGACATGCCGACCATGGAGGCGACGAAGACCAGACAGGCAATGACGACGCGGCCGTTGTTGCGCTCGGCGGCGGTCTTTGCGGGTTTGGCCTTGGGGGTTTCCACGTTCCCGGTCCTGCCCGACATCAGCTCACCATACCGCCGGAGAACTTCACCAGCGTGACGATGTAGAACAGGACGACGAGGCCGGCCAGAACCAGGCCGAGCGCGATGTTGCGGCCGCGGCGGGACTTTTTCTGGGCGTCGTTGAGCTTGACGGTTTCCATTTTCATCAGACCAGACCTCCCTGGGCTGTCAGCAAGGCCGACACCCAGTGATCGACCATGAGGCCGGAAAAGATTGCAAAGAGATAGACGATCGAGAAGGCGAAGAGCTTCTTGGCCGGCAGCATGCGCTCGTCACCTTCAGGCATACGCAGCACATCCAGCGAATACCAGACGAAGCCGAGGCCGAGCGCCAGGGCGAAGGCGCCGTACCAGATGCTGGCAAAACCCATAAAGGACGGCACGACGGCGATGATGGCGGTCAGCACGGCGTAGATGACGATCTGCGTCTTGGTCGTCGCCTCGCCTGACACGTTCGGCAGCATCGGCACGCCGACAGCGCCATAGTCGCGCATCTTGAACAGGGCCAGCGCCCAGAAATGGGCCGGTGTCCACAGAAAAGTGATGAGGAAGAGAACGATGCTTTCAGCCGAGATGCTGTTGGTGACGCAGGCCCAGCCGATCATCGGCGGGAAGGCACCGGCAGCGCCGCCGATGACGATGTTCTGGGGCGTCGAGCGCTTCAGCCACATCGTGTAGACGACGGCGTAGAAGAAGATGGTGAAGGCGAGCAGGAAGGCCGACAGCCAGTTGACCGCGAGGCCAAGGATACAGACCGAGAAGGCCGACAGGATCAGGCCGAAAGCCAGCGCTTCCTCGGGCAGGATCTTTCCGGCCGGGATCGGGCGCGTCGCGGTGCGGGTCATGACCGCATCGATATCGGCATCGTACCACATATTCAGGGCACCGGAGGCTCCGGCGCCCACGGCGATACAGAGGATGGCGATGAAGCCGATCAGCGGGTTGATGTGGCCGGGGGCGAGCACGAGGCCGGCAAGGGCCGTGAACACCACCAGCGACATGACGCGTGGTTTCAGCAGCTCGAAGAAATCCCGTGCGCTGGCCTCGGACAGGCGAACACCGCCGTCCTCGCCCATTGCCTCGTGATTGTCGATGATCGCCATGTCGGTCCTGCTTGTTGTCTTCGTCTCTGGAGAAACAGGCCGCCGTTTCCGGCGGCCTTGAGGTTTGCCAGGCGCTTACTTGATGCGCGGCAGTTGTTCCCACTGGTGGAAAGGCGGCGGCGACGACAGCGTCCATTCCAGCGTGTTGGCACCCTCGCCCCACGGATTGTCGCCAGCGACGCGCTTCTTGGCGAAGGCTTCGAAGACGCCGTAGAGGAAGATCAACACGCCGATGGCCGAGATGTAGGAGCCGTAGGACGAAACCATGTTCCAGCCGGCGAATGCATCCGGATAGTCGATGTAGCGGCGCGGCATGCCGGCAAGGCCGAGGAAATGCTGCGGGAAGAACACGAGGTTCACGCCGATGAACATGACCCAGAAGTGCAGCTTGCCGATGAATTCCGAATACATGTAGCCGGTCATCTTCGGGAACCAGTAGTACCAGGCTGCGAAGATGGCGAAGACGGCGCCGAGCGACAGAACGTAGTGGAAGTGGGCGACCACGTAGTAGGTGTCGTGCATGGCGCGGTCGAGACCGGCGTTTGCCAGCTGGACACCGGTGACGCCGCCGACGGTGAACAGGAAGATGAAGCCGATCGCCCAGACCATCGGCGTGGCGAAGCGGATCGAGCCGCCCCACATCGTCGCGATCCAGGAGAAGATCTTCACGCCTGTCGGAACCGCGATGACCATCGTGGCGAAGACGAAGTAGCGCTGCGTGTTGAGCGACATGCCGACCGTGTACATGTGGTGCGCCCAGACGATGAAGCCGACGGCGCCGATGGCGACCATGGCATAGGCCATGCCGAGGTAACCGAAGATCGGCTTGCGTGAGAAGGTCGAGACGATGTGGCTGACGATGCCGAAGCCGGGCAGGATCAGGATGTAGACTTCCGGGTGACCGAAGAACCAGAACAAGTGTTGGAACAGGATCGGGTCGCCGCCGCCTTCAGGGGCGAAGAAGGCCGTGCCGAAGTTGCGGTCGGTGAGCAGCATGGTGATGCCGCCCGCCAGAACCGGCAGCGAGAGCAGAAGCAGGAAGGCGGTGATCAGCACCGACCAGGCAAACAACGGCATCTTGTGCAGCGTCATGCCCGGAGCGCGCATGTTGAGGATGGTGGTGATGAAGTTGATCGCGCCGAGGATCGACGAGGCACCGGCCAGATGCAGGCCGAGAATGGCCAGATCCATCGCGGGACCGGGCTGTCCCGAGGTCGAGAGCGGCGGATAGATCGTCCAGCCGCCGCCGACACCGTAACCGCCGGCCGGGCCTTCTGCGAACATCGACAGGAAGACCAAGAGGAAGGCCGGGATGATCAGCCAGAAGGAGATGTTGTTCATGCGCGGGAAGGCCATATCCGGCGCGCCGATCATGATCGGAACCATCCAGTTGGCAAAGCCGCCGATCAGCGCCGGCATGACCATGAAGAAGATCATGATCAGGGCGTGCGCCGTCGTGAAAACGTTGTACATGTGCTTGCCGCCATCGATCGCGGCATCGCCTTCGAAGCCGTAGACCATGGACGCAAGGCCGTGGAAGATCTGGATGCCTGGCTCGGCCAGTTCCCAGCGCATGAAGACCGACAGCGTGCCGCCGACGATGCCCGCGAAGATCGCGAAGATCAGGTACAGCGTGCCGATGTCCTTGTGGTTCGTCGACAGGAACCAGCGGGCGAAGAACCCGAGCGGCTTGTGTTCGTGGTGGTCATGATCGTGTTCGGCATGCGCCTGAAGCTGATCGTGAGCAGTGTGTGTTCCAGCCATGGCCGTTGCTCCTATCAATTACTGTGCGGCGACGTCGACGGTCTTTGCCGTCTCGTCGAGCGATGCCATGAGCGCCTTGTTCGCGTCGCCGACATTGGTCGCGGCGGCCGCGATCCAGGTGTCGTACTTCTCCTGCGAAACAACGCGAATGGCGATCGGCATGAACGCGTGGTCCTTGCCGCACAACTCGGAACACTGTCCGTAGAACAGGCCTTCGCGGTCTGCCTTGAACCAGGTTTCGTTCATGCGGCCGGGAATGGCATCGATCTTGATGCCGAAGGACGGCATTGCAAATGCGTGGATGACGTCGGCGCCGGTGACGAGCAGACGAACCGTCTTGCCGACCGGAACGACCACTTCATTGTCCACGGCCAGAAGGCGCGGATAGGCTTCCTTGTCTTCCTTGCCGGCGCTGGCGCGATCGGCATCGGGCAGAAGCAGCGAATCGAAAGTGACAGGCGTTTCGCCGACCTGATATTCGTAGCCCCAGTACCACTGGTAGCCGGTGGCCTTGACCGTCAGGTCCGGCTGCTCCGGCGGCGTCAGTTGCTTGGTCAGGAGCTGGAAGGACGGAATGGCCAGAAACAGCAGGAGAACGACTGGGCCGACGGTCCAGACGATCTCGATCGCCGTATTGTGGCTGGTCTTTGACGGCACCGGGTTGGCGCTCTCGCGGAACTTCACCACGACGATGATCAGGAGAGCCAAAACGAACAGCGTGATCGGGATGATGAACCACAGTGTATAATGCTCGAACCAGGTGATTTCTTCCATGATGCTGGTGGCAGCAGGCTGGAAGGTCGACTGCCAAGGATATGGCTTGTCGGCAAAGGCACTGGAAGCAAAAAACAGACAGGCCAGGGCGGCCATCACTGCATAAGCTTTGTTTTTCACTACGAATCTCCCTAACGCGTCTGATCGGCATCAAACAAAGACGCAGAATCCCTGCATCATTCACCGCTTCAAACCACAGTTTGGTTGCCGCCGCAACCACTGACCATGAATGCCCATGCGGCATTTTTGCGCAAAGCTGCACCGGGGCAGGAATGGCATTTAAAGCGGCCGCTAAATCGTTGTAACATGAACCACCCTCGGCTTGCCAACCCCGGATTGGCGGCGCCCACAATCGTCTTTATAAATAATAGCCAGAGGCAAGCTTGATGGCCGAGAACGCTGTCCTGGACGGATGGCCCAATTTCGGCCATACCCGACTGAAAAGAAGTTATACCAAGGATCGATAATAGGAATCGATAGCATCGGCTCGATCTTCGTTTCCGGCTAGGAGAGGTTCGCAGCCGCGATGCCGTCGCATCGTGCAAGAGCCTCGACGCCGCCGGAGACGAAGAGAAGCCGACCGAAGGTGCCTCCAGCAGGTCTTTCGGCGTTGTTGCGCTTCTCGACCGATGCGAAGAGCATCGCTCTTCGAAACGCGCCTAGCCGAAAGACCTGCTGCAGGCATCCTATCCGTTCCTATCACCGACCCTTGGTATTAGGGCTTTCCATTTCCAGGCGCGCACTTCAAGAATAGCCCACCTGATTCGATCCTTTGAGGTATTTATGGGCCTGATCTCCCTTTTTCGTCTTTCCCCTGCCCATGTCTCGAAAGCAGCGTTCGGCCTTGCCATTCTGGCAGTCGCCGCCTTACCGCTTTCCAGTCAGGCTGCAGCCCAGCAACCCGGCACGGTGAAGTCGAATCATGGCGCCTGGTCGATCGTCTGTGACCAGCCTGCCGGGGCGACGGCCGAACAGTGCGCGCTGATGCAGAACGTCATTGCCGATGACCGGCCGGAAGTCGGCCTGTCTGTGGTCGTGCTGAAGACGGCAGACCGCAAGGCAAAGATTCTCCGCGTGCTGGCGCCTCTCGGCGTGCTGCTGCCCAACGGTCTTGGCCTCAATGTCGACGGCAAGGATATCGGCCGCGCCTATTTCGTGCGCTGCTTTGCCGATGGCTGCTATGCCGAGGTGGTGCTTGAAGACGAATTGCTGAAGACCTTCCGGGCCGGCAAGTCGGCCACGTTCATCGTCTTCCAGTCGCCGGAAGAAGGCATCGGCATCCCGGTTGACCTCAACGGCTTCGGCTCGGGTTACGACGCGCTGCCCTGATCCGGCCCTTGGTTTTCGCAAGCTCAGCTCCTAAATTGAGCGGATGTCCTAGCCCTCGCATGCGGAGCCCGCACCCATGAACACCGATCTTCTTGCCCTCTTCGACAGCGACGAGGCTGCCGTTCGCGATGTTCTGACTTCGGCGCTTTTGGGTGCCGATGATGGCGAACTTTTCATCGAGCATATCCAGTCGGAATCGCTGTCCTTCGACAATGGCCGCCTCAAGGGTGGCAGTTTCAATACGGACCAGGGCTTTGGGCTTCGGGCCGTGGCGGGCGAAGCTGTCGGTTATGCCCATGCCGGCGACCTGTCGCTGGCGGCATTGAAGCGGGCCTCCGACGCGGTCGGCGCCGTGACGCGCGGCTATTCCGGTTCCTATGCGGCTGCCCCGCAGCGCACCAACAAGAAATATTACGGCGACGAGAACCCGATCGGCGAACCGTCCTTCGAGGCCAAGGTGGCGCTGCTTCAGGAGATCGATGCCTATATCCGCGCCAAAGATCCGAAGGTGCGGCAGGTCAGCGCCTCGATCGGGGCCAGCTGGCAGGTGGTCGATATCCTGCGTGCCGACGGCCATCGCATGCAGGACATAAGGCCGATGACGCGGCTCAACATTTCCGTCGTGGCCGGTGACGGCGACCGGCAGGAATCGGGCTCCTACGGCGTCGGCGGACGGCGTGGCTTCGATGATTTCGTGCTGACCGAAAACTGGCAGGCCGGTGCCGACGATGCGTTGCGGCAGGCACTGGTCAATCTCGATGCGATCGAGGCCCCGGCAGGCACGATGGACGTCGTTCTCTCGTCGGGCTGGCCGGGTGTCATGCTGCACGAGGCGGTCGGTCACGGGCTGGAAGGCGATTTCAACCGCAAGAAGACGTCCGCCTTTGCCGGGCTGATGGGCCAGCAGGTGGCCTCCCGGGGCGTTACCGTTGTCGACGACGGCACGATCGACGCCCGGCGCGGCTCGATCACCATCGACGACGAAGGCACGCCCTCTGCATACAACGTGCTGATCGAGGACGGAAAGCTGGTCGGCTACATGCAGGACCGCCAGAACGCCCGTCTGATGGGCATGACCGCCACCGGCAACGGCCGCCGCCAGGGTTATGCCCATGTGCCGATGCCGCGCATGACCAACACCTACATGCTCGGCGGCGACAAGACGCCGGAGGAAATCATCGCCTCCGTCAAAAAGGGCATCTATGCGGTCGCCTTCGGCGGCGGCCAGGTGGACATCACCTCGGGCAAGTTCGTCTTCGGCTGCACCGAGGCCTACATGATCGAAAACGGCAAGGTCGGTGCGCCGGTGAAAGGCGCCATGCTGATCGGCAACGGACCGGACGCCATGCAGCGCGTCACCATGATCGGCAACGACATGCAACTCGACGGCGGCATGGGCAATTGCGGCAAGGCGGGGCAATGGGTTCCGGTCGGCGTCGGCCAGCCGCATCTGCGCATGGACCAGATCACCGTCGGCGGCACGCAGACGTAAGGGACAAGACAGGCCGGGATTCAGGTTCAATTAAGCCGCGTCTGTTATGCGGATGGGGATGATGCACCGGAGCCTCCGTCCATGTCCCTGAAATCCACGGTGCGACGAAACCTGAAGATGGCGATGATCACCGGCGGATTGCGGGCGTCGATGCTTGCCCGCCGCGCCGGCTTGCTGTCTTCGGCGCGTGGCCGCGGTGCGATCTTCACGCTGCATCATGTTCGCCCGAAGATCGAGCGCGGCTTCGATCCGAATGGCCATCTCGAAATCACGCCGGAATTTCTCGACGCGGCGATCCTGACGCTGAAGCGCGACGGCTACAGGTTTGTCGCGCTGTCCGACCTGCCCTCTTATCTCGGGCGCGAGCGGCCGCAGCAGCCGATTGCCTGCTTCACGCTGGACGACGGCTATCGCGACAATGCCGAGTTCGCGCAGCCCGTCTTTACCGACCATCGCGTGCCCTTCACGGTTTTTGTAACGGAAGGCTTTATCGACAAGACGCACACAATGTGGTGGGAAACGCTGGAGGCACTTCTGGCCAAGGCGGGCGTCATCGATTTCGATTTCGGCGCGGGGCCGGTTTCGATACCGGCCGGCACTGTCCGGGAAAAAATCGAGGCTTTCGACAGGATTTCCGCATTCATCATGACCGGCGACGAGACCGCCGCGATCAACCAGTTGAATGTGGTTGCGCGCAGCCATGGGATCGACCCGGAGCTGATCGTCGAGCGGCTGACCCTGCGGGCGGCGGAGCTTGAGAGCCTGGTGCTCAATCCTCTGGCCGAGCTTGGCGCCCATACGGTGAGCCATCGGGCGCTTGCGAGGTTGGCAGAAGACGAGGCACGCGAAGAATTGCGCCGTTCGGCTGACCGCGTCCAGGCCATTACCGGCAAGCGGCCCACATGCCTTGCCTATCCTTACGGCGACGGCCATTCCGTCTCAACGCGCGAGCATCGCATTGCCCGGGACCTCGGTTTCGAGATTGCCGTGACGACGCGGCCAGGCACGCTGTGCGACGGCGCCATAGCGGGGCCGACCAACCTGCCCCGGATTTCGCTCAACGGGTCTTACCAGAAGGCCGAATACGTTGCGGCACTGGCATCGGGTATTCCCTTTCGGCTCATGGGCCGGGGCTGATTCACGGATACATGCGGACCCGCTCGGCCCAGTCGCTTTCCGGCGTTTGGCGGCGAAACTCGACGCGGTCGTGGAGGCGGAACTCGCCGTCCTGCCAGAACTCGATCGACAGCGGCCGGATGCGGAAGCCCGACCAGTTCGGCGGCCTTGGGATGTTGCCGTCGGCATATTGCGCAGCATAGTCTGCGACGGCCTGTTCCAGCACGGCACGGCTTTCCAGCGGCCGGGACTGCTTTGATGCCCAGGCACCAAGCCTGCTTTGCGGGTGGCGCGAGATAAAATAGGCGTCCGCTTCGTCGTCGCTGACGATTTCCACCGGGCCGCGAACACGGACCTGCCGGCGCAGTGTTTTCCAGTGAAAACCCATGGCCGCCTTCATGCTGCCCAGAATTTCATGCCCTTTGTGGCTCTCGAAGTTCGTATAGAAAACAAAGCCCCTGTCATCAAAACCCTTGAGCAAGACCATGCGCACATCGGGCATACCATCCGCATCCACCGTGGCCAGCGCCGTGGCATTCGGATCATTGATTTCGGTGCCTTCAGCGTCGGAAAGCCATGTCCCGAAAAGGGAAAATGGATCTTCTGCCTGGGTAAAGTCACGAGCTGTTAACCCTTTGTCGGTCATCATGTCTTCCAGTGCCGGAATGTGTATCGAGTAGAACGGGTATGCCTTGCGAGACATAGCAAAGTCGATGATTTGTACAAAGGCTTTCCAGCTGCGGCGGATGGGCGCTGCGATGACCTGCGCGCTGTGTGCCGTGCTGTCGGGCTGCATGAGCAGCGGCCTCGACGTTGCAGGCTCGTCCTCGGTCGACAGCACCATGGCGACCGGTTCGGTGCCCGCAGGCAAAAGCACCGACACGATTTCCGACGAACTGACCGTGCGCAATGCCGTCTCATCGGCTGACATTGGCAAGCTCGGCGCCAACCCGGTTCCCTGGGCCAATACGAATTCCGGCAGCGCCGGCGTGATCAGCAGCATTGAGGAAAAGCAGCAGAACGGCACACTCTGCCGGACGTTCACCACGACGCGCCATTCCTATCAGGGCATTGCCAAATTCGATGGAAACACCTGCCTGCTGCAGAATGGCGAGTGGCACCTGATGAGTTTCATGCCGCGCGATGGCGGATCGCCGTTTACCGGCGAGTAACCATGTTTTGCAAAATGCCGCTGCCGTGCTTGCGGCATTCGCACGCCCGCCAAGGCGGGATGCCAGCAGTAACCGATATTTAGCAACCTCCCCCGCATCATCACGATCGACGGCGCTGCACGGTTGCGGGCCCAAACGAATATCCGGAAACGCCGGGGGATCCAGAACCCGGGCGGCCTTCGCAAACATGGTGACGAGTTATGCGTGATCCCTATTCCATCCTTGGCGTCAGACGCAACGCCGGCCAGGACGAGATCAAGTCGGCATGGCGCTCGGTCGCCAAGGCCCTTCACCCGGACCAGAACCAGGACGACCCGCTTGCGACCCAGCGGTTCGCCGAGGCGAGCCGCGCCTACGAGATCCTGAAAGACCCGCAGATGCGGGCCCGCTACGACGATGCGCGGCGCGACGCCAACCTTCGCTATATGGAGCAGATGAGCCAGCAGCGCCGCCGCGCAGCCGGTGGCGCGCAGCCTGCCGAAGCCTTTGTCGACGAGGAATCCGCCGAGGAGGTCATTTCGCGGATTTTCGGAACCGACCAGCGCAGTAAGGGCGGCCCGGCCGGACCGGCGCCTGCTCAACCTGCCGCTTCAAGCCAGACTGCACGTCCGGCACCTGAAGCTCCGGCGCAACCGGCATCCAAGCCGGAGCCGAAACCGGAGCCCAAACAGGAGGCGGCAGAGGCCGCGCAGGCTGCCGCAGCACCCGCCAGAGGCACCGCGCCGGCGGGGGATCTGGTGTCGGCGATCGTGCGCCGCATCCGCAACATTGCCAACAAGACGCCCGACAAGGTGATCGAGCGGGCGCCGGACCTGACCTTTGATCTGTTCGTCACGGTTGCCGATATTTTCAACCGGGCACGGGTCAAGGCCGACCTGCCGGAAGACCAGAGCTTCAACATCCGCCTGCCGGCCGGCACCACCACCGGCCAGGAAATCCGCCTCAAGGAGCAGGGACACCGCGTTCCCGGCCTGAAGCGCGGCGACGCGGTTGCGACGGTTCGGCTGGCGCCGGACGAGACGATCCGTGTCGAGGGATACGACCTGCGCGTGGTTCTTCCTGTGGATATCGGGAATGCCATTCTCGGCTGCGACAGCAGCGTCGACACACCCGAGGGCAAGATCGCCGTGACGGTTCCGCCGTGGTCCGGTTCCGACCACGTCATTCGGATTGAAAATCAGGGACTTGCCGACGCCGATGGCAAGCGCGGCGATCTGCTGGTCGAAATCCGCGTCATGCTCTGGGACAAGCCCGACAGCAAGGTGACGGACCTGATGCGCAGCCTGCGCGAAGGACTATTCCTCTAAATGAGCACAGCATTCAGCACCCAATGTTACGGGAGCTTACAGTTGCTGATCGCAGCCTAGCTTGAACAGCCAGTCCGGCTATGCCATAGGCAGACCTCAAGAAGTATCAGGGAGCATACCATGGTTCAGGCAGATGGTCTGATGAAGGGTAAACGCGGCGTCATCATGGGCGTTGCAAACAACCGTTCCATCGCGTGGGGCATTGCCAAGGCAATTCATGCTCAGGGTGGCGAAATCGCATTCACTTATCAGGGTGATGCGCTGAGAAAGCGCGTCGAGCCGCTGGCCGCCGAACTCGGCGGCATTCTGGCCGGCCACTGTGATGTCAGCGACGAATCGACCATCGATGCGGTCTTCGACCATCTCGAACAGCTCTGGGGCAAGATAGATTTCGTCGTGCATGCCATCGGCTTTTCCGACAAGGACGAACTGACCGGCCGCTACGTCGATACGTCGGCTGCCAACTTCGCGCTGACGATGAACATTTCGGTCTATTCCTTCACCGCCGTGGCGCGCCGCGCTGAAAAGCTGATGACGGATGGCGGCTCGATGCTGACCATGACCTATTACGGCGCCGAGAAGGTCATGCCGAACTACAATGTCATGGGTGTCGCCAAGGCTGCGCTCGAGGCCAGCGTCAAGTATCTGGCGGTCGATCTCGGCCCGAAGAACATTCGTGTCAACGCCATTTCCGCCGGTCCGATCAAGACCCTGGCGGCTTCCGGCATCGGCGATTTCCGCTATATCCTCAAGTGGAACGAATATAACGCACCGCTTCGCCGCACCGTCACCATCGAAGAGGTCGGCGATGTCGGCCTTTACATGCTGTCGGACCTGTCGCGCTCCGTCACCGGCGAGATCCATCACGCCGACAGCGGCTACCATGTCATCGGCATGAAAGCCGTCGACGCGCCGGATATTTCGGTCATCAAGGACTAAATTTGCTTTCAGGGGTCTCGCCGTGCTCATCTATGTGATCCGCCACGGCCAGACCGACTGGAATGCCGATGGCCGTCTCCAGGGACAGCAGGACATCCCGCTGAACGCGCTCGGCCGCGAGCAGGCGACGGGCAACGGTGTTGCCCTGAAGGCCCTGCTCGGCGACAGTGCCAGCCGCTTCGACTTCGTCAGCAGCCCGCTGGGCCGGACCCGCGAGACGATGGAGCGCATCCGCACGGCCATGGGGCTCGATCCCCTGGATTACAGGACCGACGACCGGCTCAAGGAAGTTTCCTTCGGAGACTGGGAAGGTTCGACGCTGGCGGAACTGAGCGAAAACGCGCCGGAGCGGGTGGAAGAGCGGCACCTGGCCAAATGGGACTTCATTCCACCGGGAGCAACAGCCGAAAGCTACGAGATCCTGTCGTGGCGGATCGGCGCCTGGCTTTCCTCCGTCGACAGGCCGACGGTCTGTGTCGCCCATGGCGGCGTCATCCGGGCCCTTTTCAAGCTGCGCACCAACATGTCGTCCGAGGCGGCCGCAACGGCCGAGACACCGCAGGACCGCATCCTGAAGCTGGACGATGCCGGTATAGACTGGCTCTAAACGCCAGCTCGCAGATTACTTGACGACTTCCAGATCGTTGATGACGCGCTTGCCGTCGATCTCGGTGTAGAACACGACGACCTTGACGCCGGCCTGCAGGCCTTCAAAGTTGAACTCTTCGGGGGCCTGATAGTTCTTGCCATCGTCCAGCGACAGGCTGAGCTTGTCGGTATCGATATCGGTAATCGTCGCCTCGACGTCGGCGCTTTCCGCAAAAACAGTGAGCGGCGACAGGAAGCTGGCTGTTGCCAGAAGTGCAGCTATGATGAAGCGCATCTTTCGTGCCCCTTTTTCCAAGTCATTCAATTTCGATGCCCTCATGATTTGACCTCCGATTGTGGCAAAAATTGCCCGGCAATGTGATTTTTGCGCGGTTGCCTCAGCTTGGGCACAGTGAAAGGCCGTGTTTCGGCAATAGCAAGAGCAACCGGCTGCAGCCCCTTGATTATCCCAAGGAAAATCTGGGCCATCTGCTTAAGTCCTGGTGTCCTGAAAGTGTATTTTAAGATTCGCCTCCTATTGTGCAGGGCAACAATAAGGGGACAAGACTTTGAAAATTCTCGCTGCTTTCAAAGGCAGGCTTATTAGCATCGCGCAATTTATAAAGCCGTCTTTCGTTCCCGCAGCAATTGCAACGGCAGTCATTCTGCTTGCCGCCTTTATTATCGAGAATCAGAACCAGCGGACCTTCCACAACGAACTGAAGGCCAATGTCACCAGCGAGCTCAATCTGGTGAAAACGCGCCTGCGCGGCGAGATCAACGCCAACGTTGCCGTCATCCGCAGCTTTGCCAACACGCTGTCTGCCACGCCCGACCTGCCGCAAGCGCTGTTCGACATGCAGGCCAACAAGCTGCTGATGCAGAACCCGCAGCTTCTGCGGCTGAGCACTGCGCCGAAGGCCGTGATCACCATGGTGTTTCCGCATCGCGGCAACGAACAGATGATCGGCACCGATTTCAAGCGTTTCAAGTCCTCACGGCTGGCCATGGACATGGCGCGCAACCTGCTGCGTCCGATCATTGCCGGTCCCGTGCGGCTGCCCAGCGGCGAAAGCGGCTTCACGCTGTTCTTTCCTGTCTTCACCAAGCGGACGGGCATTTCCACATTCTGGGGTTTCATCGAGGGCGTGATCGACGAAAAAAGGCTCTACCAGGACGCCGACGTCTACCATTCGGACGCGGAGCCTTCGGAGGCCGATCACAGCCACACGCATTTCCACATCGACATCAGCATGCGCGACGTGTCCGTCAAGACCAGCATTCTCGACCCGTTCTACGGAAACGCCGATATTTTCGACAGGCAGCCGATCCTGCAGGAGCTGGAGTTTCCCGGCGGAAAGTGGGAAATGGCAGCGGTGCCGGCTGCCGGCTGGAACCAGCAGCCTGGAAACACCAACGAACTGCGCATCATGATGGCCATTGCCGGCTTCATGATCATCCTGCCGATCATTCTTACCGGCGGCTTCGTCAACGAGCGCCAGCAGAACGTCGCCAAGATCCGCGCCCGCGAACGGCAGTTGGTGATGCTGTCCAACCGTCTGGACCTGGCGCTCGATGCGTCGAAGATCGGCGTCTGGGAAATCGACGTGGCGGCCGACCTGCACGACTGGGACGACCGGATGAGTTCTCTGCACGGGTTCGCGGCCGAGCGCGGCCAGCGGACCCATGCACAATGGCTTGCGGGCATCCATCCCGGCGACCTCGACGAAACTGCCGCCCTTCTGCAGCAGACCAAGGAGCGTGGGATCGACTTCCGGGCGCAGTACCGGATCGTATTGCCGGACGGTACCGTTCGGCACCTGCGCAGCGTCGGCTCGGCGCACAAGGATGTTCTCGGCGTGACACGCATCACCGGCATCAGCTGGGACGTGACCGACGACGTGCTGATGACCGAGCAGCTGCGCAAGGCCAAGCTTCTGGCCGATGCCAAGAACGAAGAGCTCGAATATGCCAATGACCGGATCGAATACAACGCGCTGCATGATCCGCTGACCGATCTCGGCAACCGCCGCAAGCTCGACCGCGAGCTGGAGCGGCTTGCCGCCAGCGACGAGTACGGCGCCACCGACATCGCCGTGCTGCACATCGACCTCGACCGGTTTAAGCAGATCAACGACACGCTGGGCCATGCGGCCGGTGACGCCATGCTGGTGCATGCCTCGCAGATCCTGCGCAACAATGTGCGCGAGAACGACCTGATCGCCCGCATCGGCGGCGACGAATTCGTCATCGTCGTCACCGATGCCAAGAACAAGGCCTATCTCACCGGCATCGCCGAGCGGATCATCGTCGAGATGCGCCAGCCCGTGAACTACAACGGTTTTCCCTGCCGCTTCGGCGTCAGCATCGGCATCGCCATCGGCAAGGGGTCGAACCTCGACCCGCGTACGCTGCTGATCAATGCCGACATCGCGCTTTACCGCGCCAAGGAGCGCGGCCGCAACCGCCACGAATTCTTCACCCAGGCACTGCAGTCCGAGATCACCACGACCAAGCGCATTGCCGACGAGATTCTCGAAGGCATCGAAAACGACCAGTTCATTCCCTGGTACCAGCCGCAGATCGCCGCCGGTACGCTGGAACTTGAAGGCCTCGAGGCGCTGGTGCGCTGGAACCATCCGCGCGAGGGGCTCCTGACGCCGGACCGGTTCCTGAAGATCGCCGAAGAAATGAACATGATGGCGACACTCGACCGGATCGTTCTGGAAAAGGCGCTGGTCCACCGGCTGCGCTGGGCGGCGGCCGGCATGATTGTTCCGAGAATTTCGGTCAATGTCTCGGCCAAGCGGCTGCGCGACGAGAACCTGGTGGATTCGCTGCAGGGGCTGAACTTTGCCGCAGGACAGATCTCCTTCGAGCTGGTGGAATCGATCTTCCTCGATGAAAGCGACGACGTGGTGACGCGCAATATCGAGAAGATCAAGGCGCTGGGCATCGACATCGAAATCGACGATTTCGGCACCGGCCACACGTCGATCGTCAGCCTTTTGAAGATCAAGCCGAAGCGGCTGAAGATCGACCGGCAGCTGGTCAGCCCCATCCTCAGCTCGAAGCATGAGCGGTCCGTGGTGCGCTCGATCATCGAGATCGGCCGTTCGCTCAACATCGAAATCGTCGCCGAGGGCGTCGAGACGATGCAGCATGCCGAACTGCTGAGCGCACTCGGCTGCCAGCTGCTGCAGGGCTACACCTTCGCCAAGCCGCTGAGCCCGGAGGCGGTGCTGGAGTTTGCCGCCGGCCGCCAGTGGCGCAAAGCGTCCTAAGCTGTTTTTTGGTCTCTTCAAACAGGACGTGATCCGAAAAGCGCTTACACTTTCAGGCGGCATGCTCTAAGAGTTTCGGCAATTCGCAAGCGGGCGCTTGATCGCGGCCGCCAGTCCAGTTTGCGCCGGTACAAGATCATGTCTCACAATACGTTCGGTCACCTTTTCCGCGTCACCACCTGGGGCGAGAGCCACGGGGTCGCCCTTGGCTGCGTCGTCGATGGCTGCCCTCCGGGCCTGCGCTTCACGCTTGCGGAGCTGCAAAGCTGGCTCGACAAGCGCAAACCCGGCCAGTCGCGCTTCGTCACGCAGCGGCGCGAGGACGATCTGGTCAAGGTCCTCTCCGGCGTCATGCTCGAGGAGGACGGCGAGACGATGATCTCGACCGGCACGCCGATTTCGATGCTGATCGAGAACACCGACCAGCGTTCGAAGGACTATTCCGAGATCGCCAAGCGCTACCGGCCCGGCCACGCCGACTACACCTATGACGTCAAATACGGCATTCGCGACTATCGCGGCGGCGGGCGTTCGTCTGCGCGCGAGACGGCGGCGCGGGTTGCCGCCGGCGGTATCGCCCGCAAGGTCGTGCCCGGCCTTCTGGTGCGCGGCGCGCTGGTGCAGATCGGCAAACACCGGATCAACCGCGACAACTGGGACTGGAACGAGATCGGCAACAACCCGTTCTTCTGCCCGGACCCGGCGATGGTGCCCGTGTGGGAAGAGTACCTCGACGGAATCCGCAAGGCCGGATCCTCGGTCGGCGCCGTGGTCGAAGTGGTGGCCGACGGCGTGCCTGCCGGCATCGGCGCGCCGATCTATGCCAAGCTCGATCAGGACATCGCCTCCAACCTGATGTCGATCAATGCCGTCAAGGGCGTCGAGATCGGCAATGGTTTTGCGGCGGCTGAAATCACCGGCGAGGAGAATGCCGACGAGATGCGTGTCAGCGCCTCGGGCGACCCGATTTTCCTGTCCAACAATGCCGGCGGTATTCTGGGCGGCATCGCTACCGGCCAGCCGGTCGTGGCGCGGTTCGCCATCAAGCCGACCTCGTCGATCCTCACCGAGCGCAAGTCGATCGACAGCGACGGCAACGAGGTCGATGTCCGCACCAAGGGCCGCCACGACCCCTGCGTCGGCATTCGCGCCGTGCCGATCGGCGAAGCCATGCTGGCCTGCACCATTGCCGACCATTATCTGCGCGACCGGGGCCAGACAGGCCGCCTGAAGTGATTGGCCGTCTGAAATAATCTAAGGAAACACCCGCATGCCTTTTGACCAGAAGCGTGTTGCCGATGCCATCCGGGCCTTCGAGGCCGGTGAAATCGTCGTCGTCACCGACGATGACGGCCGCGAGAACGAGGGCGACCTGATCGTCGCCGCCGTTCACTGCACGCCGGAAAAGATGGCCTTCATCGTGCGCTACACGTCGGGCATCGTCTGCACGCCGATGCCCAAGGAAGAGGCCCGCCGCCTCAACCTCAACGCCATGGTGGCCGAGAACGATTCGGCCCATACCACCGCCTTCACCGTCACGGTCGACTTCAAGCACGGCACGACGACCGGCATTTCGGCCGAAGACCGGACGCTGACGGTGCGCAATCTCGCCAATCCGAATGTCGGCGCTGCCGACTTCACCCGCCCCGGCCACATCTTTCCGCTGGTCGCCCGCGAGGGCGGCGTTCTCATGCGGTCCGGCCACACGGAAGCGGCCGTCGATCTCTGCAAGCTCGCCAACCTGCCGCCGATCGGGGTGATCTGCGAACTGGTCAACGACAATGGCACGGTCATGCGTGGCCCGCAGGTGGCAAGCTTTGCGGAAACGCACGGCCTGAAGCAGGTCTCCGTCGCCGATCTCATCGCCTACCGCCAGCGCAAGGACAAGCTGATCGAGCTGGAGAACAGTTTCGACATCGACACGCCCTATGGCAAGGCCAAGGGCCACGCCTATTCCCTGCCCTGGGACCCGATGCAGCATCTGGCTGTCGTCTTCGGCGATATCAGAGACGGCGAGGACATTCCGGTGCGGCTGCACCTGGAAAATGTCGGCGCCGACGTGTTTGGCCGCGCGCCGCAGATCGACGAGATCATGAAGCGGATCAGTGCTCAGGGACGCGGCGTCATCGTCTACCTGCGCGAAGGCTCCGTCGGCGTCGGCGCATCGCAGACCGCCCGCAAGGGAAAACACGACCGCGAAGGCCATGACGAGGCACAGGTACGCGAAAGCGAATGGCTGGAAATCGGCCTCGGCGCCCAGATCCTCAAAGACCTCGGCATCACCTCGATCCGGCTGCTGTCGACGCGCGAACGCCACTATGTCGGCCTCGAAGGCTTCGGCATCGCGATCACGGCGACGGATATTCTTTGAGCATATTTTACGCCATAAAGGGGCCGCGCCCCCCCTCATGGCTGCCTGTCACTTTATGGCATCGCCCTTGACGATCGTGCCTTTGCCTTCGCTCTTGCCATCCTTGAACCATTCGAGCTCTTCGCCCTTGATGGTTGCCTGATAACAGCCGAAGTCGGTGCCGGGATAACAGACCGCATCGTTCTCGATGAGATATTTGCCGGTGCTGGAAGCATCCTTGTACATGCCGTCCGGGCCGAAATAGCTGGAATAGGCGCCGCCGCCCATGCCGCCCTGAAAAGTGTTGCCGACAAGCGCAGCGGTGATTTCCGCCGATGTCGAGGTCGCCGACGCCGGCCCGGCAATGGCTGCACCGGCAAGCATGACGGCAACCGCAAAAACGTTCTTCATGGAATTGTCCTTCCCCGGCCGCAGCCCAGTGCCCGGCCATGGCGGGATAGCTAAGCCGCCGGGCGTCTGCGGGAAGGCAAGCGCCCTGCAATACCGGCATATCCGGCATCACGTTGGTGTGATGAAATGCGGCAGACGGTCGAATAAACCCGGCCGCCTGTCCGTTTTCAACCGTAGACAGATCACCCGGCATGCCTATCATGGTGCGGTGGGGCAAGGGGTTGCGGGTCAACGGGGGTTGCGGGCATGTGGGACTTCAACATCGGCGGGACGCTGTGGATCCTGATGCGGACGCTGCCGTTCATTATCCTGCGCATGGCGATCTATTTCGGCATCACCATCACCTTCATCCTGACGACGGGGCTCGGAGCCGGTATCGGCTACGGCATCGGCAGCATGGGCAACGACCCGGAGAGCTTTACCGTCTGGGGCGGCATCTTCGGTTTCGGGCTTGTGGCAGGCGGTGTCTACTGGATCCGCGAATGGCTGCTCTACATGGTGAAGGCCGCCCATATCGCCGTCATGGTGCGGCTGATCGACGGTCAGCCGATGCCGGATGGCAAGAGCCAGATCACCCATGGGCGCGAGACGGTCGCGGCCCGCTTCGGCGAGGCCAATGTGCTGTTTGCGCTCGACCAGCTGATCCGCGGCGTCATCTCCGTCATCACCGGCATCATCGGCGGGATCGCCGCCTTCCTGCCGATTCCCGGGCTCGATACGGTGGCGGGTTTTCTCAACACCGTCATCCGCCTGTCGCTCACCTATGTCGACGAGATCATCCTTGGCTACAACATGCGGCTGAACAGCCAGAACCCCTGGGAGACCTCGCGCCAGGGCCTGGTGCTTTATGCCCAGAACGGCAAGACGATGATCCGGAACGCCGTCTGGCTGTCGGTCTTCCTGTGGCTGTTCTCGCTGATCATCTTCATTCTGGCGCTGGCACCGGCGGCAGCCGCGCTCTACTACCTGCCCGGCGAATGGGCCGGCTACGCCTTCGTGCTCGCCATCGTCTTTGCCTGGTCGTTCAAGGCCGCCGTGCTTGAACCCTTCGCCATCGCCGCGCTGATGGCGGTCTATTTCAAGGCGATCGAGGGACAGGCACCAAACCCCGAATGGGACAGCAAACTTTCCGGCGCGTCGGAGAAATTCCGCGAGATCAAGGACAAGGCGCTGGGCGGGGCCGGGAGTGTGCCGGAGATGCGGTGAGGTCAGCGCGCTGCGTCGAACAGGCTCTGCACTGACCGGCCGACCTCGATAACGAGTGTTTCCGGGGGGATGACGACCACCGGCGGAAGCTTCAGGACATAGCGGCAGAACGCCAGACCCAGAAGCTGTGACGCCACCAGACCGGCAAGCGGACCGGGCCTGATGCCCGGTGCCCGCGCAAGAGCCGGGGCGACCTGCGTAGCGAAAATCTCGCGCAGCCTTCCGGCCGCCAGCTCGTTCGATGCGGCCGAGCGGAGAGCGACCGGCAGTCCGCCAGCCGCGCCGCCCGTTTCCCATATGGCCAGAAAATGGCGCACAAGCGTTTCGCCGATCGCATCGCCCGGCACATCTGAAAGATCCGGCAGGCGCAGGTCCAGATCCGCCGCCTGCACAAACAGCATGTCCTTCCCGCCGAAATAGCGGATGACCATTGCCGGATCGATGCCGGCGCGCGCGGCGATATCGCGCACCGTTGCACCGTCATAACCGCGTTCGGCAAAGAGGATGCGGGCGGCGGACAGGATTGCCTCGCGGGTCCTCTCCGCCTTCGTCTGCTTTTTCTGTTTTTCCAACATGAATGACAAAATGCCAACGTCTGTTGACAAACTCAAGAGCCTCAATTAAAAGTCAACACACGTTGACAAATGGAGATTGATCATGCTTCCGCAAAACACGGATATCCTCATCATCGGTGCGGGCCCAACCGGCCTCGCTTTGGCCGTCGCCCTGCAACAGGCAGGCATCGATCACGTGATCGTCGATCGCCTTGCATCAGGTGAAAACACCTCGCGGGCGGCGGTGATCCATGCACATACACTCGAAGAGCTGGAGCGGATCGGTGCAACTGCGGAGATGATGCGCCGGGGGCTTCCGCTGTCACGCTTTTCGATCCGCGAGCGGGACCGGGCGCTGATGGGCCTGCGTTTCGACGCATTGCCCTCGCCGTACTCGACCGTCTTGATGATCCCGCAGGACGAGACGGAACGCGTTCTTTCCGAACGGCTGGCTATGCTCGGAGGCAGTGTGCACAGACATGTGACCGCCATGGAGATCACGCAGCTTGAAGGCGGTAGCGGTGCAAGCGTGCTTCTCGATACACCCGATGGCGAACAGACCTTGACGGCGCGGTACGTCGTCGGCGCGGACGGCATGCACAGCCGGGTGCGCGAGGCGGCAGGCATCGCGTTCGACGGCAGCGCCTACGAAGAATCCTTCGTGCTGGCCGATGTGCGCATGGACTGGTCGCTCGGGGCCACAGAGGTGTCCCTGTTTTTCGCACCGGCGGGAATGCTCGTCGTTGCACCCCTGCCCAACGGCAGGTTCCGCGTCGTGGCGACGCTGGAGGACGCGCCGGAGCGCCCCGGAATCGACGACATCCAGCGGATCATCGATGCGCGGGGCCCTGAAGCTGGTGCAAAGCGCGTCCATGATATCGCCTGGAGTTCACGGTTCCGGCTGCATCATCGCCTGGCGCGCTCCTACCGCGCCGGCCCTCTGTTCCTTATGGGTGACGCCGCGCATGTGCACAGTCCCGCCGGCGGGCAGGGAATGAACACAGGGCTGGTGGATGCGGTCGTGCTCGGGCAACTGCTGACAGCCGTGATCCGCGATTTGGCGCCGGATGCCAGCCTCGACAGGTACGAGGCTTTGCGCCGGCCGGCGGCCGCACAGGTTCTCGGTCTTGCGGGAACGCTGACCAGTATCGCCACGGCTCACAGCCGTCCCCGGCGCATGCTGCGCAACGCGGCGCTCAGGATCGCCAACCACCTGCCATTCTTGCGCCACCGGCTGGAGTTGGGCTTCTCCGGTCTTGCGAGAAAGGATCTCGCACGGGTACCGGCCGCGTAAACCGGCCTGCAATCAAGAAAACCTCGAACCCTCCCTTCTTCAAGGGAGGGTGCTTCCATCACACGTGCAGCCCGGGTGCCTCGTGGCCGGTGCGCTCGACATATTCGGTGTAGCCGCCGCCGTACTGGTGCACGCCATCAGGCGTCAGTTCGAGCACGCGGTTGGAGAGGGCGGCCAGAAAATGCCGGTCGTGGCTGACGAAGAGCATGGTGCCTTCGTAGTCGGACAGGGCCTTGATCAGCATTTCCTTGGTGTCGAGGTCGAGGTGGTTGGTGGGCTCGTCGAGCACCAAGAGGTTGGGCGGGTCGAACAGCATGATGGCCATGACGAGCCGTGCCTTTTCACCGCCGGACAGAACCCGGCAGCGCTTTTCGACATCGTCGCCGGAAAAACCGAAGCAGCCGGCCAGCGCACGCAGCGGCCCCTGCCCCGCGCGCGGGAATTCGTGCTCCAGCGTTTCGAACACCGTCATCTCGCCATCGAGAATATCCATGGCGTGCTGGGCGAAATAGCCCATCTTGACGCTGGCGCCGAGCGCGACGCTGCCGGTGTCGGGCGCCGTGGTGCCGGTCACCAGCTTCAGGAGTGTCGATTTTCCCGCACCATTGATGCCCATGATGCACCAGCGCTCCTTGCGGCGGACCATGAAGTCGAGCCCCTCATAGATCGAACGGCTGCCGTAGCTCTTGTGGACGTTCTTGATGTTGATCACGTCTTCGCCGGAACGCGGTGCGGTGGCGAACTCGAAGGCGACCGACTGGCGGCGCTTGGGCGGCTCGACGCGGTCGATCTTTTCCAGCTTCTTCACCCGGCTCTGCACCTGCGAAGCGTGGCTGGCGCGCGCCTTGAACCGCTCGATGAACTTGATTTCCTTGGCAAGCATGGCCTGCTGGCGCTCGAACTGCGCCTGCTGGTGCTTTTCGTTCAGCGCCCGCTGCTGCTCGTAAAAACCGTAGTCGCCGGCAAAAGTGGTGAGCGTGCCGCCGTCGATCTCGATGATCTTGGTGACGATGCGGTTCATGAACTCGCGGTCGTGCGAAGTCATTAGCAGTGCGCCGTCGTAATTCTTCAGGAATTCTTCCAGCCAGATCAGGCTTTCGAGATCGAGGTGGTTGGAGGGTTCGTCGAGCAGCATGACATCGGGGCGCATCAGCAGGATGCGGGCCAGTGCCACGCGCATCTTCCAGCCGCCCGAAAGCTTTCCGACATCGCCGTCCATCATCTCCTGCGTAAACGACAGGCCGTCCAGAACCTCGCGGGCGCGGCCGTCCAGCGCGTAGCCGTCGAGCTCCTCGTAGCGGGCCTGGACCTCGCCGTAGCGCTCGATGATGGCGTCCATCTCGTCCAGCCGGTCAGGATCGACCATGGCAGCCTCGAGTTCGCGCAGTTCGGCGGCAACGATGCTGACCGGGCCTGCGCCATCCATGACCTCGGCCACGGCGCTGCGGCCTTCCATCTCGCCGACATCCTGGTTGAAATATCCGATCGTGACGCCCTTTTCGACCGAGACCTGGCCTTCGTCGGGCAGGTCCTCGCCGTTGATCATGCGGAAGACCGTGGTCTTTCCGGCGCCGTTCGGGCCGACGAGGCCGATCTTCTCGCCCTTGTTGAGGGCGGCCGAGGCCTCGATGAAGAGGATGCGGTGGCTGAGCTGCTTGGAGATGTTTTCGATGCGTATCATGGAAAAGCCCGGATTGTTGCGGCGCGGGAGGAGCACCTTGTTTCCGGGCGTTTCGCATGGTTTGGCAATGGAGGCAACGGCCAGCTGGCCAGGCGCACCTGCACGGGCGGCGTAGAGGTGGCACGGTGTTGCGATCATGTCTCGCCCGCCATACGGCGGTACGAGAACAAGCAAAAAGGGCCGGACGTTCAGACCGGCCCTTTTGAAGCTGTTTTTTAGAACTTTACGCCGAGGCCGACGGTGACCGCGTGCTGGTCGAAGTCGGTGTTTACGCCACCGATGTTCTCGCTGCCGAAATCGTTGTAGCGATATTCAGCACGGCCGAAGACCATGTCGGTAAAGGCATAATCGACGCCCGCACCAACCGTCCAGCCGTTGAAGGTTTCGCTGCTGTCGCCAGCCGGGGTGTCGATGAAGCCCTTGGTCATGACGAAACCACCGGTTCCGTAAACCAGAGCGCGATCAAAGGCATAACCGGCGCGGGCGCGGACGGAGCCTTCCCAATCGGTGCCGATGTTGACGCCGCCGACATAGTTGTTGTCGTTCCAGTTGTAGGTGACGTCGCCTTCAACGCCGAGAACGACATTGTTGTCGAGCTGGTAGTTGTAGCCGACGAAGCCGCCGAAACGACCGCCGTCGAAATTGTCCGTTACGACAGGGCCGCCGGCAGAAAATTCGCCGTCACCCCAGCCGCCGCCGCCCTGGATACCGAAATAAGGGCCGGACCAGGTGAAGACCGGCATGGTCTCGACAGCGATCGGCGCCTGCGGCACCTCTTCGACGGCATCGGCGGCAAAGCTTGCACCCGACATGGCCAGAACCGCAGATGCGGCCAAAAGAATGGTTTTCATGGACAGTCTCCAAATCAATCTAAATCGGGGTGATCGACCCCTGGTGTCGTCTTCGTGATGCCGTACCAAAGTGCCGGGCCCCACGGCGGAAAATACAGCGTGCCCGGATTATCCCCGACCGCTCGACGCATGAACTTCGATCCCGCGCCAAAGTTCCATCAGGGTCGCAAATAGGATCAAAAATCTGGCTCAAAAGAGGCGGGTGATGTTTTTTTGCAGCAGATCGATCACGTTGCCGAGAGGAGCAGGACTGCTCAACTCGTTGCAGGGCAACAGCTTGACAGCAGCCACGGCACACATATAGTTATTTATATAACATGTTATTTAAATGGATGTGATCTTGACGGAAGATGTGGTTCGCGCCTTCGGGTTTCTCACGCTGGGCAGCCGCCTGCGCCGGATCGGCGAGCGGCTGCAGGCCGACACGCAGCGTATGCTGGGCGCGCACGCGGGTCAGGTGCTGCCGAGCCAGTATCCTTTTCTGGCAGCACTCGACCGGCTGGGGCCGCTCACCATCGGCGAGCTGGCAGAGGTCGTCGGCATCAGCCAGCC
Organism: Pararhizobium sp.; assembly: GCA_030655075.1. Taxonomy (GTDB): domain Bacteria; phylum Pseudomonadota; class Alphaproteobacteria; order Rhizobiales; family Rhizobiaceae; genus JAURWE01. The sequence goes on along the minus strand of JAURWE010000046.1, from coordinate 256,118 downwards.
GGGCGTCACGCGCAGCGTCGGCCTGCTGGTGACGCGGGGCCTGGTCGAGGCCGACCCGGCGCCGCAGGACCAGCGCCGCAAGATCATGTCGCTGACAAACAACGGGCGCCAAATGGTCAGCGAGGCCAAGCAGACGATCTGGCCGCAGATCGAGGCGGCGGTGACCGACCTCTGCGGCAGTCTCAGAGGACCGCTGCTCGAGCAACTGGCGGCCATCGAGGACGGACTGGATGCAACGCCGCTGGAAGGCCGCGTGCCCCTGCCCGCGTCTCCGACCGGAGCGCCCACCATCGATCCGCAGCCGCATGTGCTCGACCGGCCGATCTGGACGGCGCTCACCACCCGCCACTCGGGCCTGGCGCTGGGTGGGCCGCTGGCAAAACGCTATCCAGGAGATGTCAGCCTGTTCACGGCGGCCAAGGACGACAGCGACGAGTGCCTTACGGCCGTGGCGGCGCTGGCCGCCCCGGACGAGACGATGCTGATGGTGCAGGCCGGCCCGATCCGCCTGCCGCCGGGCTTCACCGAAGTCAGCTCCGCCGATCTGGTGCAGATGGTGGCCAGCCAACCGTTCATCCAGGTGCAGGACGGCGAGATCTTGCCGCTAGGCGCCGGTGACGCCGAGGAGATGCTGGCGCTGGCAACGCTGACCAAACCCGGCCCCTTCTCTCTTAAGGCACAAAGTTTTGGCGACTTCTGGGGCCTGAAGAGCAACGGACGGCTGATCGCCATGGCCGGCGAACGCCTGAAAGCCCCCGGCTTCACCGAACTCAGCAGCGTCTGCGTCCACCCGGACTTTCAAGCCAAAGGCCTCGGCCGCCGCCTCTCCCTCTATGTCGGCGGCCAGATTTCCGCGCGCGGCACGGTGCCGTTTCTGCATTCCTATGCGGTGAACACCAAGGCGATCGGGCTTTATGAGTCGATCGGGTTTCGGGTGCGGAAGGAGTTGAAGGTGATGGTGGTTAGGAAGGGGTGATGCGCTGCGGAAGACATCGACGCTACTATTGCCGCGATACACACTAATGTATATTATGCGCGAATGAAAAGCGGTGACATTATTTCTGCTTTGAAGACGGATGGCTGGTACGAGATGAGCCGTAGAGGCAGCCACATCCAGTTCAAGCATCCCACCAAGCCGGGGCGCGTCACCATTCCGCATCCCAAGCGGGATATCCCGATCGGAACGCTGAAGAGCGTTGAACAACAATCCGGGCTGAAACTGAGGTAGGCACGATGCACAACTATATCGGACTGATCCACAAGGAGGCTGACAGCGATTTCGGTGTGTCTTTCCCTGATTTTCCAGGCGTGGTTACGGCTGGTATCGATCTTGACGATGCGCGCCGTCTGGCTGAGGAGGCTCTGGCGCTGCACGTGGACGGCATGAACGAGGATGGCGAGGCGCTGCCCGAGCCGTCGAGCCTGGAGGCCGTCATGTCCGATCCTGAGAACACGGATGGTGTCGCCATTCTCGTCTCGTTGAAAACACAGAGCAAAAAAGCCGTGCGCCTGAACATCACACTTCAAGAGGATGTTCTGAAGGAGATCGACGCCTATGCCGAAGCGCGCGGGCTGACACGGTCGGGTTTCCTGGCCAGAGCGGCGAAACACGAAATGGCCCAGCCGACAGAAGACTGATCAGGACCGCGCCCGGCACTGCGGACGCCTTACCCGTCCCACCCCTCCAGCCATCTAACCTCCCCCACGCCGGCAAATTTTGCCTGCCTTGCCAGTTCCGCCTCCAGCTTGGCCATGCGCCCGGCGGAGGGCTTGACGCCTTTTTCCAGCCAGAGGCGTTTGACGTCGAGCGTGCCGGTCTTGCGGTCGGCTTTCATGTCGATGCGGCCGATCATGCGGTCGGATTCCAGGAGCGGAAAGACGTAGTAGCCGTATTCGCGCTTGGCCTCCGGCACGAAGATCTCGATGCGGTAGGTGAAATTGAACAGGCGTTCGGCGCGGTTGCGGTCGCGTAAGAGCGGGTCGAAGGGGCTCAAGACGCGGATGCGATCGGGCGGTTCGGGGATGTCGCCGAGGTTTTCGGGAAAATCCTTCCAGGCGAAGGACGGGCGCGGCTTCCCGCCGTCGGCGGGCTCGATCTGCACCTCGCGCAGGCGCTTGCGGTTGGCGGTCACCCAGTCCTTTGCCTCCTGAGGGCTCACCAGCGCCCAGAAGGCGGCGATTTCGCCGTGGGTGGCAAAGCCGAGCCGGTCGAGGGCGGCAGCACAGCACCAGTCGATGAAGTCCTCGTGGCTGACCTCGCGCTCGTGGTGGTGGCCCGGCAGCACGCGCTCGACCAGGTCATAGACCTTCTGGAAATTCTCCCGCCTAGCAATCGCCACCTTGCCGGTGCGCCACAAATATTCGAGCGCGGTCTTTGACGGGTGCCAGTTCCACCAGCCGCCGGATGTGCGGCCCTCGAACTTGAAATCGCGGGCCATGCAGGCGCCTTTGTCGACGATGCCCTTCAGCGTTTCGTCAAAGGTTTCTTCGAAACCCGGCTCGCGCCACTTGCGCCAGCGCTCGATGATCGTCGCATCCTCGCGGCGGAACCGGTGCTTCCAGTAGGGAAAGAAGGCGCTGGGGATGATCGAGGCATCATGTGTCCAGTTCTCGAACAGCTCGCCGTCCTTTTCCAGAAGCTCGCTCAGGTGCTCGCGCCGGTAGGTCTGGTTGCGCGAAAACAGGATCTGGTGATGGGCGCGCTCGACGATGGCGATGCTGTCGACCTGGACGAAGCCGAGCGCCTGGATGAGATCCAGAAGCCCCTGCTTGCTCTGCGCCTTGTTGGGCGCGGCCGACAGGCCCTGCCGGTGAAGGAAGATACGGCGGGCATCACGGTTGGAAACGAGAATCGTCATGACGGTAATCTAGGGGAATGTTCACAGTTTGTTCAAGGGGTTTGTGGGGTGGGTTTGGGCGGTGCCCTATCTCCATCTTGCGTGTCTGTGGCGTTCACCCCCCTCTGTCAGCTTCGCTGACATCTCCCCCTCAAGGGGGGAGATCGCCCATCTGCCTTCCTTACAAAGTCAAGCTTTGAAAGTAGAGCGCGTCGAGGGAAATGAACAATCTCCCTCCTGGAGGGGGAGATGTCACGAAGTGACAGAGGGGGCAAGCTTGCTCTGAAGCCAGTTGAGCCCCGAATTCCCGAAGACGGAACTCTTCCCTTGGGCCGCCAAACCGTCCTATAGAACCTGCTATACGTGGATGCGGGGGACTGCGGGTTGGATATTCGGTTTGCCGGCGCCTCGGTGGCTTTTGGCGGGCGCACGGTGCTGCAGCCGCTGACGCTTTGCTTGAGCGAGCGCCGCATCGGCGTCATCGGCCTCAACGGCTCGGGCAAGACGACCTTCGCGCGGCTGATCAACGGGCTGGTGAAGCCGGTGACAGGCAGCGTCACGGTCAACGGGCTGGATACGGTGAAGGACGACAGCGCCGTGCTGGCGGCGGCCGGGTTCATTTTCCAGAACCCGCAGCATCAGATCATCATGCCGATCGTGCATGAGGATATTGCCTTCGGCCTGAAGAACCGTGGACTGACGAGGGACGAGATCGAACAGCGCACGGCAGCGGTCCTGGAGCGCTTCGGCATTGCGCATCTGGCCAAACGGCGCGTGCATGAACTCTCCGGCGGCGAGACGCAGCTGGTGGCGATTGCCAGTGTGCTGGTGACCGGCCCCGGCATCCTCATTCTCGACGAGCCGACCAACCAGCTGGATCTCAAAAACCGCAAGCTGGTCGAAGAGACCATTGCCGGGCTGTCCGAACACACCATCGTCATCAGCCACGACCTGCCGTTGATCGAAACCTTCGAGCGCGTGCTTGTCTTTCACGAGGGCCGGCTGGTGTTCGACGGCGCGGCGAGCGAGGCCATCGACGCCTACCGGACGGTGGCGGCATGCTGAACGGGCTCAACATCGAGGGCACGACGCCACTGCACCGGATGAGCGTGCGGATGAAGCTGGCCATCCTGCTTGTTGCCGGGCTGGGGCTTTATGCCGTCTCGTCGCTGGCCGTGCTGGTGCCTGCCTTCGCTGTCGGCGCCCTTGTCTATTTCACGACAGGCCTTTCCATTCGCGAGGGGCTGTCGCGGCTGAAGCCGATCCTGTTCACGCTGTTCATCCTGCTTCTGGCCACCGCCTATCTGGATTCCCTGCGCACGGTGGCGGAGACCTTTTTCCGGCTGATGGCGATTATCCTGTTTGCCGGCGCGGTGACGGCAACGACGGCGACGGGCGATTTCATCGACGAGATCACGCGGCTGGCGCAACCGCTCGAGCGCCTGGGGCTGGTGCGATCGGCCGACATCGGGCTGGCCTTCGGGCTGGTGCTGCGTTTCGTGCCTGACATTTTCGACCGCTACCAGGCAATCCGCGAGGCGCACAGGGCGCGCGGGCTGAGAGTCAGGCCGCTGACGATCCTCGGACCGCTGATCATCCTGACGCTGAAGGATGCCGACACGATCGCCATGGCCATCGACGCACGCGGCTTTCGCCGTCCGCGCCAGACGCAGCACTGACCCAGGCCCGTCTGCCAAAACCGTTGCCACCTCCGGGACACATGCGGTAATGCGTTCATTCTCATAAAGCAGGGACCCGCCATGACCACCAGAGATCTCGTTCTCATTGCCCTTTTCACCGCCATCATCGTGGTGCTCGGCGTCATCCCGCCGCTGCCGCTCGCCTTCCTGCCGGTGCCGATCACGGCGCAATCGATGGGCGTGATGCTGGCCGGCTGCATCATCGGCGCCAAGCGCGGGGCGCTGGCCTATGTGCTGTTCGTGCTGCTGGTGGCTGTAGGCCTTCCCGTCCTGTCGGGCGGCCGTGGCGGGCTGGCCATCATCCAGGGACCGACCGGCGGCTTCATCCTCGGCTGGATCGTCGCCACCTTCGTCACCGGCCTGATCGCCGAGCGGCTGGTGAAAGAGGACCAGAGCACGGTCAGCCAGTTCGCCGGGTTCTTCATCGCCTCGGTCATCGGCGGCATCGCTGTGCTCTATGCCATTGGCATGCCCTGGGTCAGCATGACGACGGGGACGCCGCTCAGCGCAGTTGCCATGGGATCCGCCGCCTTCCTGCCGGGCGACCTGGTCAAGGCCGTCATCGCCACGCTGGCGGCCCGCGCCGTGCTTGCAGGTTACCCGCTGCTGCACGCCCGGGCCTGATACCGGTCTGCAACGGGCCCGACACCCTGCCCGGGCCGTCTTTGCCATGTGGATATCCGGCAGAGCTGCGGAATTTGCCGCTGCTGTTCTGGACCTCGGCTGCCGGGCGCACTAGGTTTCCGGCCATGACCACACTTCTGTACGAAAACCCTGTGTTCCTCGAGCACCACACGCCCGAAGGTCACCCTGAGCGGGCCGACCGGCTGCGCGCGCTCAATCTGGCGCTGGAGCATGAGCGCTTCGCGCCGCTCACCCGTGTGGAGGCGCCACAGGCCAACGAGGATTTTGTGCTGCTGGCCCACCCGGAAAAGCACCTGCGGACGGTGATTAGCGTTATTCCGGAAGAGGGCATCAACAGTTTCGAGGCCGATACGCATGCGAGCCCGAAGAGCCTGCAGGCGGCGCTGACCGGCGTCGGCGGGGCCGTGGCGGCTGTCGATGCGGTGTTTTCCGGCACGGCCGACAATGCTTTCGTCGCCTCACGCCCGCCGGGCCACCATGCGGAAAAAGACCGGGCGATGGGCTTCTGCTTCTTCAACAACGTTGCCATCGCCGCCCGCCATGCGCAACAGAAACACGGCGCCGAACGGGTCGCCATCGTCGACTGGGACGTGCACCACGGCAATGGCACGCAGGATATTTTCTGGGACGACCCGTCGGTGCTGTTCTGCTCGACGCACCAGATGCCGCTCTATCCCGGCAGCGGCGCCAAGGACGAGACCGGGGCCGGCAATATCGTCAACGCGCCGCTGTCTCCCGACACCGGCAGCGACCATTTCCGCGAGGCCTTCAAGTCGCGGGTGCTGTCGGCGCTTGCCGATTTCCAGCCGGATCTGATCATCATTTCGGCCGGCTTCGATGCGCATCATCGCGATCCGCTGGCGCAGATCAATCTGGTCGCCGAGGATTTCGACTGGGCGACGGCGCGGCTGATGGATGTCGCCGGGCGCTTTGCCAACAACCGGGTCGTCAGCGTGCTCGAAGGCGGCTATGACTTGGAGGGACTGGCCGAATCGGCCGCCATGCACATTCTGCGCCTGATGAAGGGTTGAACCGATGACAGCCACCGCCCCGATAGATGTCTCCGCCCTCTCTTTCGAACAGGCGGTTGAGGAGCTGGAAAAGATCGTTGCGGCGCTGGAGCGCGGCGACGTGGCGCTCGACAAATCGATCGAGATCTATGAGCGCGGCGAAGCGCTGAAGAAACATTGCGAGACGCTGCTGGGTGCCGCCGAAAACCGCATCGAAAAAATCCGCCTCGACCGCGCCGGCAAGCCGCAGGGCGTCGAGCCGCTCGACGGAGCCTGAGGCGGAACTCGACTTAAACGTGAAATTCTTGTACGTTTGAGCATGCTCAAGAACGAGATCATCGCGACATTGCTGGAACACCGCGCCGAATTCGAGGCGGCGGGGGTTGAACATCTGTCCTTGTTTGGTTCAGTCGCACGCAATGAAGCCACGGCGGAATCGGATATCGATGTGCTTGTAAAGCTCTCCGATCCCGTCATTTTTTCGGGGTTCGGTTATTTCAGCACATTGGCGTCGCTGAAGGAGCGGATTGAACAGATCACCGGAAAGAATGTCGACATCATTTCGGAGCCCATCAAAAAGGAACGATTTCGTCTCAATGTTGAACGGGATCGCGTCGTTGCCTTCTAAGAGACCAAAAACCCGGCTGCGGGACATCGTCGAGAATATCAACCTCATCAGCACCTATACCAACGGGTACCATTTCGAACTTTTTGCTCGTAGCCAGTTGGTTCACGACGCCGTCGAGCGTTGTCTGTCGCGAATATCGGAGGCGGCTTCCAAACTGGGGGCAATGGCGGAGAGCCTGTTGCCGCAGCATGACTGGAAGGGCATTCGCGATCTCGGCAATATTTTGCGTCACGAGTATGATAACGTCGATGACCGAGCCATATGGTCGATCATCGCGACGAAACTCGTGCCATTGCTTGACGACGTCAACAAGGTGATCCCTCAACTTCCTGACGACAAATAAGGGGCGAACTCATTCATGTCCTTCTTTCCCGGAAACGACCCCCATGCCGGTGACAAGCCGGCTTGCGATGCGATCGAGCATCTGATTGTTCCGCGCACCACCGATCTCGGCGGCTTCCAGGTGCGCCGGGCGCTGCCGACGGCCAAGCGGCGACTGGTGGGGCCGTTCATCTTCTTCGACAGGATGGGCCCTGCCCTGTTCAAGGCCGGTGCCGCCATCGACGTGCGGCCGCATCCGCATATCGGCCTGTCGACCGTCACCTATCTGTTCGACGGCGAAATCAAGCATCGCGACAGTCTTGGCACGGAAATGGTCATCCGCCCCGGCGACCTCAACCTGATGACGGCCGGACGCGGTATCGTGCATTCGGAGCGGGCGCCGGAACATGTGCGCGGCAAGCCGCACTCCCTGTCCGGGCTGCAGACCTGGCTGGCGCTGCCCGACGCCCATGAAGAAATCAATCCGATGTTCTCCCACACGGAAAAACGCGACATGCCGGCTTTTGCCGATAGTGGCATCAGCGGTCGTGTCGTCATCGGCCAGTTCGAAGGCATGGGATCGCCGGTGCCTGTGTTTTCCGACACGCTGTATGTCGATCTGGCGCTCGAACCGGGCAAAAGTGCGCCCTTTGCCGCCCAGTGGGAAGAGCGGGCGCTCTATATCCTGTCGGGCGAGGTCATCATCGCCGGCGATCATTTTGCCGACAACCAGCTGCTGGTCTTCCGTCCCGGCGACGCGATCACGCTGACGGCGGGAGCGGCGGGCTGTCATGTCATGCTGTTCGGCGGTGCGGCACTTGGCTCGCAGCGGCATATCTGGTGGAATTTCGTTTCCTCGTCGAAAGAGCGCATCGAACAGGCTAAGGAAGAGTGGCGAACCGGCCGTTTCGACATCGTGCCGGGCGACGAGGAAGAGTTCATTCCGCTGCCATCGAGTTGATGTCGGGAACAGACGATGAGCGGCAAGACGTCCGACAAGATATCCAACGGGCCCACGCTTCTCGCGGGCGGCAATCCCCAGATCGCCAAGGGTTATGGCGATGGGCCGGTCAAAGCCTATATCGCCGCCATGCCCGGTTGGAAAAGCGATGTCGGCGCCCGTCTGGATGCGCTGGTCGAGACGACGGTGCCGAGCGTCGACAAGGCAGTCAAATGGAATTCACCGCTTTACGGCATCAAGGGCGACGGCTGGTTTCTCGGCGTCCATTGTTTCGCAAAATACATCAAGCTTGCGTTTTTTACCGGCGCTTCGCTGGATCCCGTGCCGCCGGTTGCGTCGAAGACCGCATCGACACGGTATTTCCATATTCATGAAGGTGATGCGCTGGATGAGGCCCAGCTGATCTCGTGGATCAAGCAGGCGAGCCAGCTGCCGGGCGAGCGGATGTGAGCCCCTAAATCCGGCATCAGCAAAATGCCTCAATCACCCGACAATACTGGGGAATGCGTCGGTTTGTGCCGTATCAATCCGGCAAAATAGGCTCTAGACTTGCCTAAACGGTTGAAATCGCGCGCCGCATTCTGCATGTGACAGGCAAGCGCGGCGGAAAGCCGCAAACCCGGGCCGGGCTTCAAAGCGAAGCCGGGGCAAACGGGCAAGAGACCATGAGGCGCACGCGTGACACAAGCACCAGTTACCCCCCTTCTCGACACGGTTTCCAGTCCGGACGACCTGAAGACGATTGAAGACCGCGACCTGCCGCAGCTCGCGGCTGAGCTGCGCTCGGAAATGATCGATGCGGTGTCGCGCACGGGCGGACATCTGGGTGCCGGTCTCGGCGTGGTCGAACTGACGATTGCCATCCACAACGTTTTCAACACCCCTTATGACCGGCTGATCTTCGATGTCGGCCACCAGTGTTACCCGCACAAGATCCTGACCGGACGCCGCGACCGTATCCGCACGCTGCGGCAGGAAGGCGGGCTTTCGGGCTTCACCCGCCGGGCCGAGAGCGAATACGATCCCTTTGGCGCGGCGCATTCCTCGACCTCGATTTCGGCCGGTCTCGGCATGGCCGTGGCGGCCGATCTGTCGGGACAGCACCGCAATGTCATCGCCGTCATCGGCGATGGCGCCATGTCGGCCGGCATGGCCTATGAGGCGCTGAACAACGCCGGTGCGCTCGATGCACGCCTCATCGTCATCCTCAACGACAACGACATGTCGATCGCACCGCCAACCGGCGCCATGAGCGCCTATCTCGCCCGCCTCGCCTCCGGCCGCACCTATATGGGCATCCGCGATATCGGCAAGAAGCTGACGGCCTATCTCGGCAAGACGGTTGACCGGGCGATCACCCGCGCCGTCGAACATGCGCGCGGCTATGTCACCGGCGGCACGCTGTTCGAGGAGATGGGTTTTTACCACATCGGCCCGATCGACGGCCATTCGTTCGACCACCTGCTGCCGGTGCTGCGCAATGTGCGCGACAATGCCAAGGGCCCGGTGCTGATCCATGTGGTGACGCAGAAGGGCAAGGGTTATGCGCCCGCCGAAGCCGCTGCCGACAAGTATCACGGCGTCAACACGTTCGACGTCATCACCGGCACCCAGGCGAAAGCCAAGCCGAATGCGCCGGCCTATACGTCGGTGTTTGCCGATGCCATCGTCCAGGAAGCGGGTTTTGACGACAAGATCGTCACCGTCACCGCCGCCATGCCGTCCGGCACCGGGCTCGACAAGTTCCTGAAGGAATATCCGTCGCGCTGCTTTGATGTCGGCATTGCCGAGCAGCATGCGGTGACCTTTGCTGCCGGTCTGGCAGCCGAAGGCTACAAGCCGTTCGCGGCAATCTACTCCACCTTCCTGCAGCGCGCTTACGACCAGGTCGTCCACGACGTGGCGATCCAGGGCCTGCCGGTGCGCTTCCCGATCGACCGGGCCGGGCTGGTCGGGGCCGACGGGCCGACGCATGCGGGCTCGTTCGATACGACCTATCTCGCCACCCTGCCCGGCTTCGTGGTTATGGCGGCCGCCGACGAGGCGGAGCTGAAGCATATGGTGCGCACGGCTGCGGCCTATGACGACGGCCCGATCTCGTTTCGCTATCCGCGCGGCGAAGGGGTCGGCATCGAGCTGCCGGAACGCGGCGAAATCCTGCAGATCGGCAAGGGCCGGATCATGAAGCAGGGTTCGAAAGTCGCCCTGCTCTCTTTCGGCACGCGGCTTGCCGAGTGTCTGACGGCGGCGGAGGATCTGGATTCCAGCGGCCTTTCGACCACGGTTGTCGACGCGCGTTTCGCCAAGCCGCTCGATCACGATTTGATCCGGCAACTCGCCCGCCACCACGAGGTGCTGATCACCGTCGAGGAAGGTGCCGTCGGCGGCTTCGGCAGCCATGTCATGCAGTTCCTCAGCCATGAGGGCCTCTTGGACAACGGCCTGAAATTCCGGCCACTGGTGCTGCCCGATATCTGGATGGAGCAGGCCAAGCCAGAGGTGATGTATGCCAAGGCCGGTCTCGACCGGGCCGGTATTATCGCCACCGTGTTCCGGGCCCTCGGTCAGAAGCAGGTCGATGTCGGCGCGGCGGTCTGATCGCCGGGCCTGAAACTTTAGACAACAAGAATATAAACAGCCGCACGGGACATCGCTGCTTGCATACCCGGCAAACGTGTGGTTTTCTTGGCCCTACGCCTGCTCCGGAGTGACCCGATGTTCGTCAAACACATGCGGCTCCAGAATATCCGCTGCTTCACCGACGTGTCGCTGGATTTTGACCTGCCGGGCGGCAGCAATCGCAAATGGACCGTGCTGCTGGGCGAAAACGGCACCGGAAAATCGACCGTCTTGCGGTCGCTGGCACTGGCTATGCTCGGTTCGGATGCCATTCTCGATCATCTGCGCAATCCTTCCGAATGGATCAACGACAAGGTTGACGAGGGAACGCTGACGGTCCTGTTCGAGACCAAAAAGGGCGAGGAACGCCAGGTTGTGCTCAATTTCGTGCGGGGCGAGAGCACCTCGCAATTTATGCGCCGCCATCTCGAAGCGCTGGCGCCGCTTGATGACGCCTTGCAGCATACGACCCGCAGCTTTCTGACGATTGCCTATGGGGCCTCGCGGCGCATGTCGGCGGCGTCCCTGTCGAGCAGCACATACCGCAGTCCACGCGCCCGCAGCACCGCGTCGCTGTTCGACAAGGAGGCTGAGCTCAATCCGGTGGAAAGCTGGGCGATGCAGCTGGATTACGCCAGCGACGGCCAGAGCCTGGAGACGATCACCGGCGTTCTCTCCGACTTTCTGCCGGAAATGCAGTTTTCCCATATCGACAAGCAGCGCGGCGCGCTGATCTTCAACACGCCGGATGGCAAGGTGTCGCTCGGCCAGCTTTCCGATGGTTTTCAGAATGTCGCCGCCTGGGTCGGCGATCTGTTGTTCCAGGTCACCGAGACGTTCAGTGATTTCAAGAACCCGCTGCATGCGCGCGGCCTCTTGATCATCGACGAGGTCGATCTGCACCTGCATCCGAAATGGCAGCGGCGGCTTCTGGATTTCCTGAATTTCCAGCTGCCCAACATGCAACTGCTGGTGACCACCCATTCCGTCGTCACGGCGCAGCAGGCCGAGCCTGGCGCGCTGCACTACTGCATCCGGCGCGACGGCGACGTGCGCATCGAGCAGTTCTCCGGCGATCCGCGTACGCTGCTCCTGAACCAGTTGATCGCGACCGAGGCCTTTGGCAACGCATCCGACGAGTCGCTGCTGGTCGAGCAGGAAAAGCAGACCTACCGCTCGCTTCACCGCAAGACCGACAAGTCCGACGGCGAGGTGCAGCAGATGGCCGATATTGCCGCGCGGCTGGGACAGAGGCCCGACAGCGACCGTGAACAGGCGTTCCTCAAATCCGAGCAGCTGGACATCCTCAGGAAGCTCGAGGAAACCATCAACAAGGCGGGGCAATGATCCGGCTGCACCGTATACGCACCAAAGAGGCGATACCGTCGACGTTCCGAGGCAAGACGCCGCTGAAGCGCTTGACCGACATCATGAAGGTCGTGCGTGCCCAGAAGGCCACCAATGCCGAACTGACGCTCAAGTTCGATTCGAAATGGTCCGTCGTGAAAGAGCAACTGCTCAAGGAAACCTTCGACAAATGCGCCTATTGCGAAACGGCAACCAAGGTCGTGGCTTTCGGTGATGTCGAGCATTACCGGCCGAAGTCTGTCTATTGGTGGCTGGCCTATGTCTATGACAACTATCTCGCCTCCTGCGCGGTGTGCAACCAGCAGTTCAAGAGCGACCGGTTCGAATGTGTCGGCGTGGTGATGCCGGCACCTGCCGTGCTCGTCGGCGCAAGCGATGCGGCCCTGGACCAGCTTGCCGCAGGCGCCATTCCCGATCCGCTTGATGCGGCACAGGTCGCCGCCTTCGAGGCGCTGCACCACAAGGAGAGTGCGCTGATCCCAAACCCCTACTTCGACGATCCGGAAACGATCTTTGCCTGGGACATTCTCGACGGCACCAAGGAGGTAGAGGTGGTGCCGCTGCCGCAGAACCCGGCAGCCGAAAAGATCGTCGATGCGGTCGAGCGGATTTACGGGCTGAACCGGCCGGAGCTCAAGCGTCTGCGCTACAAGCAGTACGAGTTCTACCGGCTGGCCCGCAGAGCCGCCGATACTCCGGGCGTGCCCGCCGATATCCGCGACATGAGCAAGGACCTGATCCACACCATGGTGCAGCCGGACAGCCAGTATGCCGGCATGATCCGCTATTTCGAGGCGATCCATGTTTGAGGCTGGGGGAATGCCGGGTTCGCATGAAAATGGCAGCGAAAGCCCGGATTATTTGGCGCGCGAGCGGCCATAGAGCTTGCCAGCCGGGCGCTGAGGCGTCATGAGGGGCGCATGTCCACAGATACATCCTCCCATATCCGCCTCGATCAGCTCGTTCTGAACCGGGGCCTTGTCGCCAGCCGCTCGCGTGCCCGCGATGCGATCCAGCGCGGCACCGTCATGGTCAACGGCAAGACCGTGACCAAGCCCAGCCTGACCTTTGCGCTCGATGTCGAGATTTCCATCGACGACCCGGTGCAGGCCTATGTCTCGCGCGCGGCGCTGAAGCTTGCCGCCGGGCTCGATCATTTCGGGCTCGACCCCGCCGGGCTCGACTGCCTGGATATCGGCGCCTCGACCGGCGGCTTTACCGAAGTTCTGCTGTTTCGTGGCGCCAATCACGTCATCTCGGTCGATGTCGGCCATGACCAGCTGCATCCGCGCCTGCGCGAGGATGCGCGCGTCACCAATTACGAGGGGCTGAACGCCCGCGTTCTCGACGAGGATCATCTCGACGGCCGCGCCATCGGCATGGTCGTTTCCGACGTCTCCTTCATCTCGATCCGGCTGGCGCTGCCGCCGGCGCTGGAATTTGCCGAGCCGGGCGCTGTCTGCGTTCTCCTGGTCAAGCCGCAGTTCGAGGCGGGTCGCGAGGCGATCAGCAAGGCCGGTCTGCTCAAGCTGCCGGAAACGGCGCCCGATGTCGCAGCCACGCTCGAAGCCTGGCTGGTCGAAGAGATGGGCTGGGAAAGCCTCGGGCTGATCCCCTCGCCGATCTCTGGCGGCGACGGCAATGTCGAGTACCTGCTTGGCGGCCGCAAGCCGGAAGCGGTTGCGCCATGAGTTCGGAAACCGTTACGATCGACAAGCTCGGTCTGCAAGGCGACGGCGTGACGGAGGGCGCCTGGGGTCCTGTCTACGTGCCCTTCACGCTTCCAGGTGAAACCGTCGCCATCGCGCTCAACAAGACGCAGGGCACGGTCATGTCGATGAGCGTCGCCTCGCCCGAACGCCGGGCGCCCAAGTGCCGACATTTCGGCCCTGACGGCGAGAACGGCACCTGCGGCGGCTGCACGCTGCAGCATGCGAGCGACGGTCTCTACACGGATTTCAAACGCCAGCTGGTGATCGACGCGCTGAAAACGAAGGCGCTGACGCCGGTGGTGTCGCCGCTCATTCACGCCCATCCGGGCGAACGGCGGCGGGCGGTGTTCAGCGCCCGGCGGATCGAGAAGGATCTGCTGCTCGGCTTCAGCCAGGCCGAGAGCCACCACATCGTCAATATCGTCGAATGTCCCGTCACGAGCCCCGGCATCGTTGCCCGGCTCGACAGCATCCGCGCCATCGGCAAGGTTCTGGCTGTGGGTGCCGATCCGTTCCGGATCGCGGTTCTTGAAACCCGCACCGGTCTCGACCTGTCGTTCGAAGGCCTCAAGACGGTTCCCGACCAGCAGCGCCGCGCAGCCGTGGAAACGGTTCTCGGACAGAGGGGCATTGCCCGCGTGTCGCTCAACGGCGAAATTCTCGTCGAGCCGCAAAAGCCGCTGATCGATTTCGGCTCTGTTGCCGTCTCGCCGCCGCCCGGCAGTTTCATGCAGGCGACGCAGACGGCCGAAGAGGCCATGGCGGCGCTGGTTCTGACCCATGTCGGCAAGTCCAAGCGGATCGCCGATCTGTTTTCGGGCTCGGGAACCTTCACGCTGCGCATGGCGAAGAGCGCTCGCGTGCATGCGGTCGAGATGGAAGACAAGGCGTTGAAAGCGCTTGATCTGGCGGCCCGCAACACGCAAGGGCTGAAGCCCGTGACGATCGAGAAGCGCGACCTGTTCCGCCGGCCGCTGATGGCGCAGGAACTGAAAGTCTTTGACGCTGCCGTGTTCGATCCGCCGCGCGCCGGTGCCGAAGCCCAGACCCGCGAAATTGCCCGCTCCGGCGTCAGGAAGATCGCTGCCGTTTCCTGCAACCCGCTGACGCTGGCGCGCGACCTGCGCATCCTCGTCGATGCTGGCTATCGCATCACCTCAGTGACACCTATCGACCAGTTCCTCTGGTCGGCCCATGTGGAAGTGGTGGCGACGCTGGAGAAGTGAGGTTTGTCGCTTTTCCGGTTTATGATACGATAGCCCCTCTTGGTAGGGCGGTATCGTGACAGGCAAGATATCATCGATCAAATCAAGCGTGTCGAGCCGGCCTTGCGGGCGCATGGCGTGGAATCGCTCTATCTGTTCGGCTCCCGGGCGCTGAACGAGCAGACTGACAGCTCCGACGTCGATATTTTTGTCGATCCGGCATCCAGCGATTTTTCTGCGCTGGAGCACTATGTCGGTGCCTACGATGTCTTGACGGCGGCCATTGCCCTGCCGGTCGATTTCGGCACGCGCGCCGGTCTTTCCAGACATCTTCTTGCCGACATCGAACGCGAGGCGATCCGGATTTTCTAATGGCGTCCAGCAAATCGCCCGCCAACCGGCTGCATCAAATCGTGGACGAATCTGTTCAGATCGCCAATCTGGTCGCCGGTCTCTCCGACGATCAGTTTCGCGATTCCTGGGTCTGGCGCCGGGCAGTCGGGTAATCTGAAGATTGCCCGTGATCATTTGCCCGGTTTGCACAAGGCGGCGCTCCGTCTCCTGAACGCGCAATCCACCGACCGCCTGGGCGCTGACGATCTACTTCACCACACCCTTGATGGTTGCAAGCAAAGACGGCTTTCGCAGGCCCCAGGTCTTGGCGAGCTGGGTGGTCGAGGAAATGCCGGCGTCGAGCATGAAGCGGCCGGGTGTGTCCGCCCGCGGGCGCGATGCGGCGCGGGGGCGCAGCGGGGTTCCGTGGCCCATGCCGTCGATAAGCGTGAGCTCGATCACCGGCCTGCCCTTCTTGTCGAGCCAGACCCGGCGAGCGTGGCCGTCGACGGTCGTTTCCACGAAAGCCGTGGCATCGAGGTTATAGATATCCAGCCACTGGTCGAGAAGCGCGCGGGCGTTGGAGATCGAGACGGTGCGGTCCTTGGTGCCGTGCCAGATCGACACGGTGGGGCGGTGCGCCAGCGACGGCGAGGCTGCGCGCACGAGATTTCCCCATTCTTCGGGTGTGCGGATGGGTGCGGCGTTCATGGCATCAAGCGCCCGGCTGACATCGCGCGCAGCCCCATGCGGCAGGCCGGCGATGATGCCGCCACCGGCAAACAGTTCCGGATAGGCGGCCAACATCGAAGCCGTCATGGCACCGCCGGCGGACAGGCCGGTGATGAAGATGCGTTTCTTGTCGATGGCATGGGCAGTGGCCATCTTGCCGATCATCTGGCGGATCGACATGACCTCACCACGGTCTCGCGTGACGTTGCTTGGACGGAACCAGTTGAAACAGAGATTGCCGTTGTTGGAGCGGGTCTGCTCGGCATAAACGAGCGCAAACCCGCGCTCGCGCGCCAGGGTCGACCAGCCGCTATGATGATCGTATTCCTCGGCGCTCTGGTGGCAGCCGTGCAGGACGACGACGAGCGGTGATCTGCGCGGCAGTGCCGGTGGCACGTAGCGCAGCATGCGCAGCCGGCCGGGATTGGTGCCGAAGGATGCAACCTCCTGAAGGCGTTCGGCTGTGGCGGCGGCTTTTTTGATCGGTGCCCGCCGTTTTGGTGCGGGATCCAGGACGCCGCTCGACAGCTTGGCCGCCTTGAGCAGGATCCGGCCCCATCGTTGCTGATCATGGAGCAGTCGGGAAAGCGGCATCTTGAATTTCGAGCGCATGCGAGATCATTTCTTTCCTGTGCGGACATGTCTTGCAGACATAACCGGAATCCTCCCAGGCATTGGCACCCTCCTCACCGCGCCAATATGGCGAGTTCAGTGCCAAAACCCAAACAATCTCTCAGCGTCGGGCCGAAAGACCGATGACGGTTTCGTTATCGGCAAAGCGGCTGCGGGCACTTAACGCGCCCGCAGCCTTTGGATTGATGGTCAGGAAAGAAGGAATTTCAGCAGATCGCTGGTGATGCGATCCTTGTGGGTGGCCAGCAGCCCGTGCGGGGCGCCATCGTATTCGATCAACTGCGCGCCGGAAATGCCCGCCGCTGCCGCGCGGCCTGCCGCATTGATGGGCACCGTCTTGTCGGCGGTGCCGTGGATGATCAGGGTCGGCACCGTGAAGGCGGCCATGTCCGGCCGGAAATCGGTCGAGGAAAAGGCCCCGGCGCAGGCAAGCGTCGGCTTTAGGCCGGCCATCATCGCCGTTGCCAGCGACCATTGCAGGACCTCGTCGCTGACCGGCCGTTCGAAGAAGCCGACGCCATAGAAGTCGTTGAAGAATTTAGCGAAGAAATGCGCCCGGTCTTCCTTCATACCCTTGGTCATCTCGTCGAAGGTCGATTGGGGGGTGCCTTCCGGATTGTCGGTGGTTTTCAGCATGAAAGGCACGACGGAGGCGATCAGGCCGGCCTTGCTGACATTCTTGCCGTTGTGCCGCGACATGTAGCGGGCCACTTCGCCGCCGCCCATGGAGAAGCCGATGACGGCGGCGTCTGCGGCATTCGTCGCCGCGATAACGTCGGCCAGATCGTCTGCCAGGGTGTCGTAATCATAGCCGGTCCAGGGCTGCGATGACCGGCCGAAACCCCGGCGATCATAGGCGATGGCGCGCATACCGGCATCGGCAATTGCCATCGCCTGATCGTCCCAGCTGTCGGCCGAAAGGGGCCAGCCATGCAGCAGGATCACCGGTCGCCCGGTGCCCCATTCCTTGATGTAAAGTTCCGTCCCGTCGCGCGTGGTAATTGTCGGCATCGCTCATGGTCCCTGTTTGGAATGACCTCGAGGCAACGATGAAGACAATGCTTTGTTCCGCTTCCTTACTCCGAAACCGCGCACAGTTTTGGGAGGCGTGAACAGGTTACTTGCGGGTCATGAAAGCTTCGAAGGCGGCGCGGGCTTCGCTGCTTTTCAGCTGGGCGGCAAAGTGCACGGCCTCCTCCTCGATGCGGGCAAGCACATCGGAACGGTCGCCGCGGACCAGATCGCGGGCGATCTTCAGAGCCTGCGGCGGTTTTTTTGCGAGGTTCGCGGCGATGGCCAGGGTTTCGGCCTCGACATTCTGCGGCTCCGATATCTTCCAGATCAGCCCGGCGGCATGGGCCTCGGCTGCCGAAAACCCCTCCCCTGCGGCAAGCAGCGCAAAGGCGCGCTGATGGCCGATGAGGCGCGGGGCGAGCAGGCTGGAGGCGGCCTCCGGCACCAAAGCCAGATCGACGAAAGGCGTTTTGAACAGCGAGCGCGGCGAGGCGACGGTCATGTCGCAATGCAGGTGGATCGTCGTGCCGATGCCGATCGCCAGGCCATCGACACCGGAGACGATGGGCTTGGCCGCGCCTGCGAGCGCGCGAAGAAACTCCAGCACCTCCTGCCCCATCGAGCCGCCCATGGCGAAAGCCATGAAATCCGCCATGTCGTTGCCGGCGGAAAAGCAGCCTTCGGTGCCGAGGAAGGCCGTCACACGCACGGCGGGATCGCTGTCCGCTTCTGTGAGCGCCGCCGTCATCCGGGCATACATGGCCCTTGTGATGGCATTTTTCTTCTCCGGCCGGGCAAAGCGGATGATCTGAACGCCCGGCAGGGTTTCGGGGCGTTCGACGTGGATGTGATCGGTCATGGATTTTTCTCCCTCAGCCGAGAACGGCGCGTGCGGCGGCAAGGCTTGCCGCACCGTTGACGACCCGGTCCTTGAGTGTGCCGGTTTCCGACAGCAGGTTTTCGGCGGCAAAACGGCAAAGCGCGATGCGGCCCGGCTGTTCATTGTCTCCGGCATCGGCCAGCCCGCCCTTGGCGAGATAAGCGCCGGTCAGAACGAGGCCGAACAGGCGCTGATAAGGCGTGGCGCCGGACAGGGCCTCGGCGGTCTTGGAGGCGGCGACGGCATCGATCAGCCATTCGGTCGTGTCTTCGAGATCGGCGATCGCGGCGGCAAGCTTTGAGCCCGTTTCGCCAAAGCCAGGCAGGTTAGAGGCCGAGACGGCGGCGGCCAGATCCTTCAACTCGGCGATATAGCCGCGCACCTGCGCACCGCCGGACAACGGCAGCTTGCGCATGACGAGGTCGATCGCCTGAATGCCGTTGGTGCCTTCGTAGATCGGGGCAATGCGGGCGTCGCGCATATAACGGGCAGCGCCGGTTTCCTCGATGAAACCCATACCACCATGGACCTGAATGCCGAGCGAGGCGACATCGACGCCGGCATCGGTGGCAAAGCTCTTGGCAATCGGCGTCAGCAGGCTGGAGCGTTCGCTCCAGTTTTTTGCAGTTTCGCCTTCTGTGGCATGGGCCATGTCGATGGCGTGGGCGCAGGCATAGGTGATGGCGCGCGAACCCTGGGTCAGCGCCTTCATGGTCAGCAGCATGCGGGCAACGTCGGGGTGTTCGATGATCGGGCTCATGCCGCTGCCGGTCCAGCCGGGTGCCTTGCCCTGGGTGCGGTCCTTGGCGTACTGGATCGCCTTCTGCGTGGCGGCATCGGCGATGGCGACGCCCTGCATGCCGACGGCAAGACGGGCATTGTTCATCATCGTGAACATGCAGGCGAGCCCCTTGTTCTCCTCGCCGATCAGGTAACCGATGGCTCCCTTTTCGTCGCCGAACTTGCCATCGCCATAGATCATCGTGCAGGTGGGCGAGGCATGCAGGCCCATCTTGTGCTCGAGCGAATGGCAGAACAGGTCGTTGCGGGCACCGAGCGAACCGTCGTCACCAACAAGAAATTTCGGCACGAGGAAGAGCGAGATGCCGCGCGTGCCGGCTGGCGCATCCGGCAGGCGGGCCAGAACCAGATGGATGATGTTGTCGGTGAAATCCTGGTCACCCCAGGTGATGAAGATCTTCTGGCCAAAGATGCGATAGGTGCCGTCGTCCCGGCCTTCGGCACGGGCCTTGAGCACGCCAAGGTCGGAGCCCGCATGCGGCTCCGTCAGGTTCATCGTGCCGGTCCACTCACCTGAAATCATCCGGGCAAGATATTTGTCCTTCAGCGCCTCGGAGCCGTGTTTGTGCAACGCCTCGATGGCGCCCATGGTCAGCGTCGGGCCGAGCGCAAAGGCCATCGAGCCGGCATTCCACATTTCGAGGACCGCGACATGCAGCATATGCGGCAGGTTCTGGCCGCCGAACTCCTCGGGCGCCGTCAGGCCGTTCCAGCCGCCTTCGGCCCAGCTGCGATAGAGATCACGCCAGCCGTCCGGGGTCTTGACCTCGCCGTCGACGAGCTTGGAGCCCTGCTTGTCGCCGATGTCGCCGAGAGGAGCCACCTCTTCGGTGGCGAAGCGGCCGGCTTCACCGAGGACGGCATCGACCAGATCCTCTGCCAGATCTCCGAACGTGCCATCCGACAGGGCAGTTGCCATGCCTGCAACGTGTTTCAGGGTGAACGCAATCTCGTCCACGGGTGCCTTGTACATGATATCTCCTCCGCCCTCGCCGCCTCCCGAACGCGACGCAGGGCGCAACGCGGAGGCAGTTTCAGATTTCGGGAAATCCTATTGATTTTTACGTAAACGTCAATATCTCGGAGCCGCCTCGACGGTTTCATCCCCGCTTGTCTGTCCGGCCGCTCCGTGAAAAAACGACATCGACCGTTCTTGTTGTTGCTATAAGACACCGCGATGTCCTCATCGGAAACCTGTTCATGAACCTCCTATCGCAAGATATCCCCGGCCTTGTCTGGGCCTACCGTTTTCTGCCGGGGCAAAACCAGTGCATCCGCATTGCCGCCAATGCCGCGCAGGAAGAGCTGAGCGGCGGCGAAGGCTGGCTCTGGGTTCACCTGAGCCTCAGCGATGCCCGCACGCCGGGACTTCTGGACACGCTGGGCAGTCTTCCCGACCTCGCCAAGGCATCGCTGATCAGCCACGACACGCAAGCCTCGCTGTCGGTGGCCGACGATGTGATCTATGGCACGCTGGTCGATTTCGAGCGGACCTTCGACACGATGACCAAGGATATCGGCTGGCTGCATTTCGCCGTCACCGCCAAGATCATCGTCACCACACGGCTACAGCCGCTGCGCAGCATCGACCGCGTGCGGGCTGCCATTGAGAAGAATGCCAAATCTTCGGCGCCGATCGATATTTTCGAGATGATCGTGGTGGAGTTCCAGCGGACGCTGATCACACTGGTGCTGGAGCTGACGGAAGAGCTGAACATCATCGAGGATTCGGTCTATGGCGATATCGGCCAGGACGACCGCCGCCGGCTTGCGCCGCTGCGCCGGACCGCCGTGCGCCTGCACCGGCATTTGCGCACGGTTCTGGCGCTGCTGCGACGGGCTGCGTCTTCAGAAGAGGACGAGGTGCCGCCGGGCTTCATCGACATGGCCGAACGGCTGGGCGACCGGCTGGAGGCGGCCGACCGGGATGTCTTCGCCCTTCAGGAACGGGCCCGATTGCTGCACGAGGAAATCGATTCACGGCTCTCCGCCGAAACCAACCGCCATCTCTACATCCTGTCGCTGATGACGGCCTTTCTCTTGCCGCCGACGCTGGTGACCGGATTTTTCGGCATGAACACAGCCAACCTGCCTTTTGCCCACACCGACAGCGGCACGGCGATCGCCTTTGCCATCATTGCCGCCTCGATCGGCTTTGCCTGGTGGATCCTGAAGCGGGCGCGCATCCTGTAAAAAACGGAAAAGGCCGGGAATTCATCCCGGCCTTGTATATCGATCTTAGCCCGAGCGATCAGCTATAGGGTGAATAGCAAGCCCGGCGCGAGCCATTGTTCGGCTGGAACGAGTTGTCATAGGCGCGATACGAGCGGTAGCGGTTGTAGCACCAGTTCACATGGCGGTTGCCGACACGCTCGCGATAAACGCGGCGTTCGCGATAAACAGGGCGGTTTTCGTTGGCGATGATACCGCCGAGAAGTGCACCGGCTGCAAGACCACCGATGATCGCTGCGCCATTGTTGCGGCGGTGGCGATAACCACGGTCGCTGTAATCGCGATAGCGGCGGCCTTCATAATATCCGCCGTTGCGGTGACGCCGGGGAACATAGATCCTCCGGTTTTCACGGTGATAACGGTTCAGATTGCCGCCTTCATAGTCCTGAAGCAGCTGGACGTTCACGATTGGTGTTGCAACTGCGACCCTTTCGCCGCCGCGCGGCATGAAGGCCTGCGACGGAACGACGGAGCTGACGATGAACACCATCGACAGTCCCGCAGCCAGAATTCTTGACGTTAACTTCATCGTCATCTCCCATGAAAAAGTTCGTTTTCAAGGCGATAACGCGGAACCGCTGGAATCGTTCCGCCGATTTCGAAAGCAGCGTTACGCCTCGATCTGCACATCCCCTATCGGCCGCGAACAGCAGGCAAGGATATAGCCCTCGTCAATCTCGTCATCGAGAATGCCGCCATTGTGATTCATCTCGACGGTCCCCGCGATTTTCATGACCCGGCATGTGCCGCACAGACCGCCCTCGCAGGCAGCGCCGATGCGCACGCCGGCGGCGCGGGCCGTCTGCAGGATGGTCTGGCCCGGAACACATTTCGCCTGCTTGCCGGCCATGGTGAAGCTGACGGTTGCGGCTTGCGCCGTATCCGCCTCGCCGGCACCGGCACGAATGGCCAGTTCCTCGGCGGCAGGCGCTGCTGCCGGCTGGAAGCTTTCCTCGTGGTAGCGCGCCATGTCGAAACCCGACGATTGCAGCAGTTCGCGAACGCCGCGCATGAACGGCTCGGGCCCGCAACAAAAGACGGTTCGATCGGCAAAATCCGGCACCAGCAGCGGCAGCTTGGCAGCATCAATGCGGCCGCGAAGCCCGTGCCAGCCATGGCGCGGATCGTGGCCTTCAACGATATAGCCGAGACCGAGGTTCGGCATCTGTGCGGCCAGATATTCGAGCTCCGGCCGGAACAGCAGATCGTCCGGGCGGCGGGCGCAGGAGATGAAGGCGACATCGCTCTGCGGCGCGCAATCGGCCATCCAGCGGGTCATCGACATCATCGGCGTGATGCCGGAACCAGCCGAGACGAACAGGTATTTTTCACCCGGGTGGCGGGCGAAGGAGAAATCGCCGAGCGGCCCGAAGGCCTTCAGCGACACGCCGGGCTTGAGGTTGTCGAACATCCAGCGCGTGCCGACGCTGCCCGGCTGGGCCTTGACCGTGACGGCGATGGTGAACGGCCGCGACGGGGTCGAGGACAGGGTATAGGTGCGCATGACTGGATCGTCCGGATCGACCGGAAGCTCCAGGGTGACGAACTGGCCCGGCAGATAGCGGAACCAGTTCGGCTTGTCGGACCGGAAGGTGAAGGTCATCACATCGGCCGTTTCGGTCGTGACGGCAATGCATTCGAGCCGGTGCTGCCTGTCGTTCCAGGGCTGCAGCTCGTCGAACTGCTGAAATGTCGATGCGATGGTCATATCAGGCTACCCGGAACAGAGGACTTTTTTCGCCCTGAAGGCGTTCTTCCATAAACGTCGTGTACCACTCGACGAACTGCATGACGCCGCCTTCGTCCTCGACCGAATAGGGGCCGGGCTGGTAGGCGGGCGAGCGAATGCCGAAGGCATTTTCCTCGACGATCCGGCGGTCCTGGTCGTTGGTTTCCGTCCAGACGTGGGTCAGTTCCTCGATATTGTAATCGACGCCTTCGACAGCATCCTTACTGACCAGCCACTTGGTGGTGACCTGCGTGGTTTCGGGGCCAAGCGGCGTGACGCGGAAGGTGATGGCGTGATCGGCCAGCACGTGGTTCCAGGTCGAGGGATAATGGAACAGCAGGAGCGTGCCGATGTGCTTGTCGCTGATATCGGCCGAGAGCTGCTTCTTGACGGCGCGGGCGCCGGACATGGTGTAGCTTTCGGCGTCGGCGATCAGCGGCATGCGGGCGGCGCGGAACTGGCCCGACGTGTCCATGCGGAACTCGCTCGGCAGGCCTGCGGCCTCGCAACGCGCCCAGTGCTCGGCGATGACGGGGTCATCCTTGGCACCCTGAACGCCTGTCGCCGTCGGGGCTTCCGGGTAGGTGCGGCAAAGTTCCGGGTGATTGGCGGCGCAGTGATAGCACTCGCGGTTGTTTTCCCAGACGAGCTTCCAGTTGCCTTTCTCGATGATCGTGCTTTCGAAGGCGACCTTGGTTTCGCCGAGGCGGTGGCGGGCGACATAGGGCTCGACCATGGCGCGGAAGGGCGCGAAATCCGGCGCTTCATCGGCGAGGCAAACGAAGACATAGCCACCGACCGTTTCGCAATGGATCGGCTTCAGGCTGTGCTGGGCCGGATCGAAACCCTCAGGCATATGGCGGGCGAAGAGCAACTTGCCGTCGAGTTCGTAGGTCCACTGGTGATAGGGACAGACAAGCTTGGCGGACGAGCCCTTCTGCTGGGCGCAGACGCGCGAGCCGCGATGGCGGCAGGAATTGTGCAGCGCCCGGACCGTGCCCTGGCGATCGCGCACGACGACGACGGGATAATCGCCAATCTGCAGCGTGAAAAAATTGCCGGCGCGCGGCACTTCGCAATCGTGGCCGACGAACAGCCAGTCGCGATACCAGATGTTTTCGAGATCGAGCTTGTAGAAATCGGGGTTTGTATAAAAAGCCTGATCGAGGCTGTGGCCCTGACGGCGTGTTTTCAGCTTGCGAAGGGCTTCGCTGCGAATATCCATGGTCTCGTTCCCGCTCTTGGCGCTGATGGCGTCGGACGTGAACGGAACGGCAGCCGGCCAAGCCGGATGCAGAGACACGTTTCACAATCCGGCGGCCCTCCGCAACCGGTTATGTTTTCAAGCTGCGACAAGGCTGGTTTCCGGGCTCAGGAGCTGTCCTTGCGGACGGTCACGACGCCTTCCAGGACTGCTCCAGTGGCTTTTTGCCGTGGTTTCGCTCCACCACCGTTGCGGGGGCAGCGCCGGAATTTAACCGGCTTCCCAATTCTCCGCCTCCCTATAAGACGGCACCTTGAGCGTTTTTGATTATAGGCACGGGAAACGGCGGCAGCTGCCCGTTCGCGACATGGGTTTCATGAATGGCGACACGCTCAAAGAACAATCACGGCCGCCGATAAATCGCAAATAAACAAATGGGAACAAATCGATAGCCTTATTTTTCGGCAAATGACACCTTTTGTCGCAGCCGACCTGATTGCTCGTTGTCATAGCGTCATATTGCGACATGTGCGGGCATTTAGAGCCCGTTTCCGGGCATGATCTGCCCATATTCCGGGCTTTGGGCGTATGGAAGATATCGTTAACCAAGACTTCGTATCCTGCTGCGAACAAGGAGCGACGCGGTGCAGGCAGCCAAGCTGAAATATTACGATACGGCGGAGCAGAAGAAGCGGGCCGTGCCATCGCGCAAGGCGATCCACACGGAATTCCTGCGCACCGGAAAAATCAACCGGCGCAAGGAAGACTGGCTGCCGGAAGAGCGGCGCTACTTGACGCATGAGGAAGTGGCCGAGCGGACCGGCAAGAAGCTCGAGGCCGCCGGCAGCGTCACGCATCAGCGGATCAACAGTTTCCACAATGCGATCCGGTTTCCAAAAATGCTGTTCCACCGGACGCTGGCCGACAGTCCGCATCTCGGCTATTGCCACGTGACGGCGGCGCGCAGCAGCTTTTCCAGTTTCGACGACGTCGCCTGGTCCTTCTACATCGCCAACTTCTTCTCCGAGATCGGCACCAGCGACGCTTTCTTCGAGCGGATCAATGTCGGCTTCTCGCGGATGTATTTCGCCGTCGCCATGGAGCAGGCCGCCGACGGCGGCAAGATGGCGATCAACCGCAAGGTTCGTGGCAACGGCCTCTTGTTCCGCACGCACGACCCGAAGCTCGCCCTGAAGAACGTGCTGCTGCTCGGCGCCGGTCATGATGAATTACGGAAAATAGTCCGGGCACTTTAAGGCTCTTTGCGGTAGCGCTCCGCGCAAAGGACGACTAAACAGCGGGCTTATTCCGATCAGAAGCCCCGAGAGCCATGTCCCATAGCCTGACCATCATCGACACCGCAGAAGAGCCGGACCGGGCGCTTGAAACGGCGGTCAAGGTTCTGCTCGACGGGCTGCCGGTGGCGATACCGACCGAGACGGTCTATGGGCTCGCCGCCGACGCCACCAATCCCGACGCCATCAGCCGCATCTACGAGATGAAAGGCCGGCCGCGCTTCAATCCGCTGATCTGCCATGTCTCCGACATGGCGATGGCGGAGCAGCATGTGACATTTGATCCCCTGTCGCGCCTTCTGGCCGATGCCTTCTGGCCTGGGCCGCTGACGCTGGTTCTTCCCTTGAAGCCCGGCAGCGGCGTGCATCCGCTGGCGTCTGCCGGGCTCGACACGCTCGGCATCCGCATGCCCAAGGGATTTTCGCGGCGGGTGATCGCGGCACTGGGGCGGCCGCTGGCGGCGCCGAGCGCCAACACGTCCGGCAAGATCAGCCCGACCGCAGCTTCGCATGTGGCGGATGACCTCGGCGACAAGCTCACCCTCATCCTCGACAGCGGACCGGCCGGCATCGGGCTTGAATCAACGATCGTCAAGGTCGAGGGTGAGACGATCCATCTGCTCCGGCCGGGCGGACTGGACGCGGCCGATATCGAAAAGGAGGCGGGCCGGAAACTCGAACGGCCGGAGACGGCAGGCGCGATCATCGAAGCGCCGGGCATGCTGGTCTCGCATTACGCACCGGGCGCGGCCGTGCGGCTGGGCGCCACTTCGGTTCACCCCGGCGAGGCGCTGATCCGCTTCGGCGGTGTCGCCCTGCCGGGTGAAGAACAGGCGCAACTGGTGCTTGATCTCAGCCCCGCCGGGAGCTTGCGCGAGGCGGCGGCCAATCTTTTTGCCTTCATGAAGCAGGCCGATGCCAGTGGCGCCGAAACCATCGCCTTCGGCCCAATCCCGACGGACGGGCTTGGAGAGGCCATTCATGACCGGTTGGAGCGGGCAGCAGCGCCACGCTGATCGATCGCAGACGCTTTGAGCGCCTTGTCAGCATCCTCGTTTTCATTTCAATATCGGTGCCATGAGCAACATCATCCCCTCGCCTGACGTCATTGCCCGTTTCGCCGCCATCGTCGGTGACAGCAATGCCTTGTCCGACAGCAAGGATATCGCCCCCTACCTGATCGAGAGCCGGGGGCTCTACAAGGGCACCTCGCCGCTGGTGCTGAGACCCGGCACGGTTCAGGAGGTGTCCGATATCCTGAAACTGGCGACGGAGACGGGGGCGGCCATCGTGCCGCAGGGCGGCAATACCGGCCATGTGGCAGGCCAGATTCCGCGCACCGGCAAGGCCGATATCGTGCTGTCGCTGCAGCGGCTGAACCGCATCCGCGACATCGACCCGATCGGCAATGTCATCGTCGCTGACGCCGGCTGCATTCTCGCCGATATCCAGAAGGCGGCGGAGGACTATAACCGGCTGTTTCCGCTGTCGCTCGGCTCGGAAGGCTCGGCGCTGATCGGCGGCAACCTGTCGAGCAATGCCGGCGGCACGGCGGTGCTCGCCTATGGCAACATGCGCCAGCTCTGCCTCGGGCTTGAAGTCGTGCTGCCGACCGGCGAGATCTGGGACGGACTCAGGCGGCTGAAGAAGGACAACACCGGCTACGACCTGCGCGATCTGTTCATCGGCGCCGAAGGCACGCTCGGCGTCATCACCGGCGCAGTGCTGAAACTGTTTCCCCGGCCGCTCGGCCATCAGGTGGCCTTTGCCGGGTTGAAAAGCGTCGGCGATGCGCTCACCCTGTTCGAGCGCGCCTCCAGCCTCTGCGGCCCGGCACTGACCGGTTTCGAGCTGATGCCGCGCCTCGGCGTTGAATTTACGTCAAAACATATTGCCGGCGTGCGCGATCCGATGGAGACGGTGCATCCCTGGTACGTGCTGATCGATATTTCCACCTCCGACCATGCCGAGAGTGCCGGGCGAATGATACAAGCGGTGCTGGAAGACGGGATTTCCCGCGATCTGGTGGACAACGCCGTGATTGCCCAGAACGAGACGCAGGCCAAGGCGCTCTGGCATATGCGCGAAAGCATGTCGCCGGCGCAGAAGCCGGAGGGCGGCTCGATCAAGCACGATGTCTCGGTGCCGATCTCGAGCATTCCGGCCTTCATGGCCGAGGCGGATGCGGCCGTGATGAAGGCCATTCCCGGCGCACGCATCTGCTCGTTCGGCCACATGGGCGACGGTAACATCCACTATAATATTTCCCAGCCCGTGGGCGCCGACAAGGATGAATTCATCGGCCGCTGGCGAGAGATGAACGCCATCGTGCACGGGATCGTGCTCAAGTACCACGGCTCGATTTCGGCCGAACACGGCATCGGCCAGCTGAAGCGCGACGAGCTTGCCGAAGTGCGGCCGGCCATCGAAATCGACCTGATGAAGCGCATCAAACAAGCCTTCGACCCGGCCGGCATTATGAACCCCGGCAAGGTGATCGGGCCGGCGGAATGACGGGGGGGAACAAGATCGCGCCGACCCTGCGGTTCGATTTCGAGACCGGTGCACGCCTTGGGCCGGGCAAGGCGCAGTTGCTGGAGCTCATCGCCGAGCATGGCTCGATCCGCGCTGCGGGTGCCGCGATCGGCATGTCCTATCGGCGCGCCTGGATGCTGGCTGATGAGACCAACCGCATGTTCAAGGAGCCATCCGTCGCCACGCAGCATGGCGGCAAAAGCGGCGGCGGTGCGGTGCTGACCGCGTTCGGCACAGAGCTTCTGGCACGCTACCGGGCGATGGAGGACAAGGCGGCGGCCGCCTATGCCGATGATCTCGACTGGCTGGCCCTGCACATGGACGCGGGTTTCACGAAGGCGGGGAAAGAGGAAGGCTGAGGGGGATCACGTGCCCAGCCGGAACAGATCCTCGCTGTTGATCGACACGGCCTTGAACAAAGCAAAGACCGGCATTCCGGCTTTCAGATCGAGCAGGCCTGCGGAATAGCGGGTGAGCTTTGCCACAAGCATGTCGCCGCCGCAATCGACGGAGACCATGACGTCGGTTTCGCCCACCGGATCGATCTTCGTCACCAAACCTTCCAGAATATTGAGCGCGCTGATGCCCTCAGGCCTTGCCATTGCCAGCATGATATCGCTGGCAGCGATACGGACACGGACGTCGCTGCCGATGGATACCGGCAGGTGGCGCAGGTAAAGGGTTCCTGCCTTGCAACTGGCGGCAGTCAGGCCGTGCTCGGGCATCTGTCCGGTAACGGTGGCGTGGAGGAAGGAACCGGGCGGCATGCCGCTGGCAAGGGCCGACTGGCTGGAAAGAATCGGACCCGGCGGACCGGCGGCAACGATGCGGCCACCGCGCATGGCGATAACGTGGGTGGCGAGGCGAGCGACCTCGCCGATGACATGGCTGACATAGAGGATGGGCACGCCGGTCTCGTCGCGGATGCGCTCGATATCCGGCAGAATCTCGGCCTTTCGCTCGATGTCCAGCGCCGAGAGCGGTTCGTCCATCAACAGTAGCTTCGGGGCCGACAAAAGCGTACGGCCGAGCGCCACCCGCTGCTTTTCACCGCCGGAGAGCGACGACGGGCGGCGGTCGAGCAGGTGGCCGATGCCGAGAAGATCGACGGTCCTGTCGAGGCTGCCGGTGCGCTCGCCCTTCGGCAGGAAGCGTTCGGCATAGAGCAGGTTGGCGCGCACCGACATGTGCGGAAACAGACGGCCGTCCTGAAAGACATAACCTATGCGGCGGCGGTGGGCAGGCAGGAAGATGCCGCGCGCCGTGTCGTTCCAGACCGTGCCGGCAAAGCTGATGCTTGCATCGTCCGGTTTGATCAGGCCGGCCAGAATGTTGATCAGCGAGGTTTTTCCCGAGCCCGACGGACCGAAGATCGCGGTCAGGCCGCTACCGACCTGGAAATCAGCGGCGAGCGTGAAGGCGCACTGACGGTGGGTAACGTAGACCGACAGGCTCATGCCACACCTGCCCGCACCGACAGGCGCCGCGCCAGTATTTCAGAGGCGATGAGGGCGGCGAAGGAGAGGACGATGGAGATCACCGTCAGCCGCAGCGCATTGGCGTCGCCGCCGGGCACCTGGGTGTAGGTGTAGATGGCCGAGGCTAGCGTCTGGGTTTCGCCGGGAATGTTGGAGACGAAGGTGATCGTGGCGCCGAACTCGCCCATGGCCTTGGCGAAAGAGAGGATCAGTCCGGCGACGACGCCTGGAATGGCCAGCGGCAGGGTGACGGTAATAAAGACAAGAGCGCGGTTGGCGCCGAGCGTCGAGGCAGCCTGTTCGAGGCGAGGATCGACGGCTTCGATCGACAGGCGCATGGCCCGCACCATCAGCGGAAAACCCATGACGGCAGCGGCAAGCGCGGCGCCGGTCCAGCGAAACGACAACACGATGCCGAACCACTGGTCGAGGAAAGCACCAAAGGCTCCCTTGCGGCCGAAGGTGATGAGCAGCAGATAACCAGTGACGACCGGCGGCATGATCAGCGGCAGGTGGACGATGCCGTTGAGGATCATCTTTCCGGGGAAATCCCAGCGGGCCAGCGCATAGGCGACCCCCAGCCCCAACGGCAGGCTCACCAGAACCGCGACGCTGGCGACACGCAGCGTCAGCAGTATCGCGGTCCATTCCTCCGGTGAAAAGCTCATGTGGTTTTTACAGCCCGGTTAAAAGGATCTTGGTCTTTATTTTATGCATGTCTTTGTTCCAAAACCGCTGCACAGTTTTGGGAGACATGCATTAATTTCCCTGTGGCGCCAGAACCTTGAAGCCCTGCTTCTCGAAGAGCGCACGGGCCTTTTCCGAGCCGAGGAAGGCGAGATAGGCGGTCGCCTCGGCAGAGGCCGAGGCTGTGGTCACGGCTGCAGGATAGACAATCGGCTTGTGGCTGTCTTCCGGAAAGGTGCCGATGACTTTGACCGACGGATCGGAGATTGCATCCGTTGCGTAGACGATACCGAGCGGCGCCTCGCCGCGCGAGACGAGAAGCAGGGCGGCGCGGACATTTTCAGCCTGGGCAACCTTGCTTTCGACATCGGCCCAGACGCCGAGGTTGGTCAGCGCCTCCTTGCCGTAGACGCCGGCGGGGACGGAATCGGTGTTGCCCATGGCCAGCTTACCATCGCCCAGCAGCGTCCCGAGTGCAAAGCCCTTTTCGACGGTCACGGCAGCAGCGGAGTCTTTCGGCGCGACGAGCACGAGCTGATTGCCGAGCAGCGTGACGCGGGTGTCGGATTTGATCTGCTTGGCCTTTTCCAGATAGTCCATCCACTTCAGATCGGCCGACACTAAAATATCGGCCGGGGCGCCTTCCTCGATCTGCTTGGCAAGCGCCGAGCTGGCGGCAAAGGAGGCCGTCACCGTCTTGCCGGTTTCGGCCGACCAGGCTGCATCGATCTCTTCCAGGGCATTCTTTAGGCTGGCTGCGGCAAAGACCGTGACCTTGCCGTCTTCGGCGCGCGCCGCCGATAGCGGTGCGACAAGCAGCGAAACAGCGGCGATTGCCGGCAGGAAACGGTTGAGCAGAGAATGAACGGCGAGCATGAAAGTCCTCCTGAAAAAGCGATATATTTCACTGGATATATCGACTCTCACGCGAAAACAAGCGGCGTTGTCCCGCTCCTGGTCAATGGGCGTGTTGGTCAGAAGCCGCCGAGGCGCAGCTGCGATAGGGTCATCAGCGTATCGGCGCTGATGCCGCCACTGGTGCCGCCCATGAGCTGCAGGACCGGCGAGACATCGGTGTTGTTCTCGACGTCGTAGAGCGAGGTGAAGCGCAGCAGAAGCTTTTCCACCTTGTCCGGATCCTGCATGTCCTCGACCTT
Organism: Pararhizobium sp.; assembly: GCA_030655075.1. Classification (GTDB taxonomy): domain Bacteria; phylum Pseudomonadota; class Alphaproteobacteria; order Rhizobiales; family Rhizobiaceae; genus JAURWE01. The sequence goes on along the minus strand of JAURWE010000046.1, from coordinate 224,402 downwards.
GAAGACGCGCTTGATATATTCGGCCTGAACGTCGATGTCGGCGCCGGACATTTCCTCCGGCAGGCTGTAGGCGGTCTGGATGACCTGTAGCAGCGCCGAGTCGGCAAGGATGTCGAACTCTGTCGTCAGGTCTTCGGCATGGCGGCGGAAATAGAGCGCCAGCCGGACGCCTGCATTGTCGGCCCCCTGCTCTTCTTCCAGCGTCTGGTTGAGATAGAGGTCCTGGGTCTCGATGATGCCGCGCCGCGACTGGATCGAGGCGTCGCTGACGCGGATGACATTGCCGAGCATGTCGAAATTGAAGGCCGAGACGATGGCCTTGTAGCGGCTGTCGGTTTCGGTGTTGGCAAAGCTCTCCGGGTCGTCGAGATCGGACTGGAACATCTGGCGGACATAGTCCGTCGTCACGTCTTCCGGATCGATGCCGGCCGAGGTCAGGATGAAATCGACGAGACGGCGGTTGGAGAGGAGATCTTCGACATTGTCGAACTTGGCGATCTCGGCGCTGTAGTATTTGGCCTCTTCCTCGGCCTTGTCGGCAACGCCCTCCTCGCCGAAGCGGCTCTTCTGGATGACATAAGCCTTTGCCATGTTGAGAATTTCGGCTTCCGACTGGGCGAGCACAGGAATGCCGACGGTGCCGTCCGTCTGGAAATTGTAAGCCTTGGCCAGTTCGAGGTAGCGCTTGTCCTTCAGCGAATTGGCGTAGCTTTTCGGATCTGACAGATCGCTGGTCAACACCTTGCGGATGTTGAAGGCCGATTCCGTGTTGGGATCGAGCCCGAAGGCTTTCAGGGCGAAATTATAGACCGATGTCGTCGACATGAACTTGTCGACGGAATCGACCGAAGCGATCAGGCGCTGATAGCTGGCGACCAGCGTCGCGTCGCTTTCCTCGTCCTTGTCATTGTAGTGCGAGAAGTATGCATTTGAGGTGACGCGGGTCTGCTCGGTGGTCTGGGCCGTCGTTCCGGCCGCCAGCGTGCCGTCGGTGAGGAAGCTGAACTGCTGGGCGAGCGCCTTGAACTTTACCGCGTCCTCGCCCGTGAGCTTGTTGACGTAGCTGTTGGGGTCGGACAGGTCGCTGGTCAAAACGAAGGTCATGGTCGATTTCAGCGTTGTCGATTTCAGCTCGAAGGCCGTCGTCATGTAGCTGAACAGCCGGGCATTGTTGACCAGTTGGTCCGCCGTCGTGACCGTGCCGATATTGGTTTCGAAATAGAGCTGGTTGAGCATCGCCGCCGATTTGGTGGCGCGCGGGTTCTGGAACACATAGGATTCGTTGGTCATCGCCTTGTTGGCATTGCTCATCGGCACATCGCCGGGCGCCAGCGTTCCGTCGTCCAGAAAATTGAAGGCGGCGGCGAGCGGCACGAAGTCCGGGGCGTTCATGATATAGGACTGGTAGGTGGCGATCAGCTTGCTCGGCAGACTGTTGGGATTTGCCAGGTCCGCCGGGCTGGCGGCGGCCGCCGTCGAATTGATCTTGGCCAGCAGATCGTCCTTGTAGGCTTTTGCCGTGACGTTGACGTAGCTGTTCGGATCGCTGACGTCGCTCGTCACCACTGCCTTGAAATGGGTGTAGGACGTGTAGCGGGATTCGAGGCCGAAGGCCTGATAGACATAGTTGCGCAGCCGTTCATTGCCCCAGAGCTGATCGACATTGGTCACCTTGTCGATCATTGCATTGAAATAGGCCGTATCCGAGCGGACGGCATCGTCGGCATTGGCAAGGGACTGGCTGTAGAGACCGATGACGGCGTCTTCCTGTGCCTCAGTCTGAACCACGGCGGTGGATTCGGAGAAGCTGAAGGAGGAGGCGAAATTGCGGTAGCGGTCGTCGGTCAGAAGGTTGGCATAGCTGTTGTCGTCGCTGAGATCGCTTTCCAGAACCTTCTTCATGAAAGCCTTGGCATAGGTCATGTCTTCGAGGCCGTGGGCCTTCATGGCGTAGGAATAGAGACGATAGTCGTCGAGGAAATCCTCGACCGAGGTGATATTTCCAATGTTTTCTTTGTAGTAGGCGGCCTCACGCGCAACCAGCGTATCCTGCGCGATGCGGGACAGACTGTTCTTCATGTCCCGTGTCACGAGATTGTAGTTGATGTAGGTGGAGACCATTTTTTCGAACCCGTCAGGCTTTGATATTTGGGCTCCAGCATCGGCTTTCTATCTTGCGTGTGGCTTTTCCGCTGGCGGCCGGCCAGGCCGGGACATTCACCAACTGGAAACCCTGACCGCTCTGCTTTTGCTAACCATCAGGAAATGCAAAGTTTTTTAACCGCGATTTTTAAGCTGCCCGGAAGGAGCCGCGCCTATTGTTGGGTCATAGAGGACGCAAAGTCCCAAGGAGCAGACCGGCAACGGGCTCTCACGGTAAAACAAGGGCGAATGCAATGTTGAACAAAGTCTCTCAGCCGGCATGGGCCGGAAGCACTCTCCGGCTCGATCCGAAGCGGTTTCCACAACAGGTCACCTATGCATTGCGCGGACACTCAAGCGATGTCACCATCAATCTCGACGAACGCGGGGCCGTTCTTCGCAAGATCCTGCCTTCGAGCGGACTGCCGCTGTCGATCGCACTGCCGGCCCGCGCCTTCAAGGGCGTCGCCGCCCGGGCGATCGACCATGGCAATGGAGATGTGACTGTGACCCTCGAACTGCATCATGAAGACCAGGACCTGTGCATTCCGCTGCTGGTCGCCCACGATCTCGCCGACATCGCCGCCGACTGGCGCTCCTGGTCGGAAGCCTACAACATTCCCATGCTGATGGTCGAAGCCGATGGCGTCGCCCGGCCGCTGGAAGAGCATCTCGGCGATGTGCGCACCCGCGCCGTCAAGCCGCGCCGCCGCCACTCCTTCTTCGCCGACCGCCGCCCGCGCTTCCTGGTGCGCCGCTCGACCGGCAGCCTCGGCGTCCAGATGAAGATCGACGGACGGGAAATTATCGCACGCCGCTGATACTCCTCCAGTGTATTAAGCGACCAAAGAACCGGCCCCTTCCCTGCGGCCGGTTCTTTACGTTTGTGAGCCTGTTCCCCGCGAAACAGCCCAAACCCCTTCGATATGCGACATGGCCCTTGCAAGGCAGCATACGAAAGAAGGGAAATCATCATGCATAAGCTCCTCCTCACCGTCATCGAAACACTCAAGACCGGCTGGTCCACCCTCACAGCCGATACGGACGGTCATCAGGATCAGAACGAACAGCTGAGCTGGGCGTGAAGACGATCCGCCCCGACACTTCCGGCCCAACCGGAAGTGTCACTTCCGGGCATCACCCCTCCGAGTTATGTGCCTCACACAAAAACGTTATTTGCCCGCCCTGCCGTGCTTCGGCCACAGTTGGCCGTCGAGCAAACCCGCCAGTTCGTTGACATAGGCAATCCGCCTTCTTGAGATCAACTGACCGGGGGACCTTTACCCATGAAGACATTTCTACTGACGATGCCACTGGCACTCGTTATTGCCTCCAGCGCTTTTGCGGCCGACGCCGTCTATGAGACCACGCCCGAGCCGGTCGCGACGGAGACCTACGCGAGCTGGACCGGTTTTTACGCCGGTGTGCAGCTCGGTGGCGCCTTCGGCGATTCCGGCACGTTTGCGGTGACGCCGTTCACCGGCGGACTGCAGACGGCATTCGCTCCCGGTTTTTCCGGTGACTTCGACAGTGGTGTGGTCGGCGGCGCGCATATCGGTTACGACCAGCAATATGGCAGCTGGGTCGTGGGCGGTATCTTCGATATCAGCGCAACAGATATCGGCGACATTCAGCAGGGCCGATCAATCACACCGGCGACCTACACCATCGGCCGTGATCTTGACTATCTGGCAACTCTACGCGCGCGTCTCGGCTACACAGTGACGGACAGCATGTTGGCCTATGCCACGGGTGGTCTTGCCTATGGCGATGTCGATTTCAGCTACTCGCAGCCGGGTTCGGGCGCTGTCACTACGACATCGGGCGGTCAAGACAGCAAGTTCGGCTATACGGTTGGTGCCGGTTTGGAAGCCAAGCTGACCGAACAGGTCTCGTTCGGTGTCGAATATCTCTACACCAACCTCGGCGGCAACGACTTCCGGGCCAATCTGGTGGGTGGTGCATTCGGTGCCGGCACGACGGGTTTCGGCACCAATGACGATTTCGACTTCCACACGGTTCAGGTCAAGCTCTCCTACCGCTTCTGAGTGGACAGGTTTTGCACTGCAGAGGCTCCGCCCAACCGGCGGAGCCTTTTTTTATGGCCAAACCAGCCGCAGGCCGAGCGACAGAAGCAAGCCGGCAAAGATGATCAGGCCGACGATCCGGTTGAACTTGAAAAGGGCAAGGCACTGGTCGGCGTCGCGGATATCGAGGACTGCGATCTGGTAGGCAAGAAGCCCTGCGGCTGCGAGCACGCCGAGATAGGCAAACAGCCCTGCCCCGGCCATCAAAAATGCGATCAGAAAAAGAACCGTCGTGAGAGCGTAGAGACCGGCGAGCCAGGGACGCGGATTGTCGCCGAAGCGGCGGGCCGTCGAGCGGACGCCGATCAGTTCATCGTCTTCCCGGTCCTGATAGGCGTAGATCGTGTCATAGCCGACGGTCCAGGCGACGGCGCCGAAATAGAGAACGATGCTGGCGGCCGACACTGCCCCGAACTCCGCCGCCCAGCCCATCAGCGCACCCCATGAAAAGGCGAGGCCGAGGACCAGCTGCGGCCAGTCGGTGACGCGCTTTGCAAACGGATAGATGGCGACGATCAGCAGCGAGGCGGCACCCAGCACGACGGAAAACCCGTTGAACTGAAGAAGCACGGCGAGACCGGCGAGCGCTTGCAGCACCAGAAATATCGTGGCCTGCTGGCGGGTGACGCGGCCGGATGGCAGCGGCCGCGAGCGGGTGCGGGCGACCTCCATGTCGATGTCGTGATCAACCAGATCATTGTAGGTGCAGCCGGCGCCGCGCATGGCGATGGCGCCGCCGAAAAACAGGAGGAGATGGGCAATGAACCGGCCGGGCGAAAACGTGCCGGCGCCGGCCGCAACGATGCCGGCCAGGGTCGCGGCCCAGAGGCAGGGCCAGAGCAGCAATTGCCAGCCGATCGGCCTGTCCCAGCGCGCCAGTTGTGCATAGGGCCAAAGCCAGCGGGGCAACAGCCGGTAGACCCAGTTGCCGGACGGCGCATCGTGGACGCGCCCTGTATCGGGAGAAAACGTGTTCATGCAGATGTGTTTGCGATCAGAGACACACGGCGTCAAGCGCCGCCACCGCGCTTTGGCGGCAGCGGGCTGATTTTACGCGGACGAAAGCGGTCAGTTCAGCGTGAAGTCGAACCGGTAGGTGGCCGACAGGCCGAAGATGAACTGGTTCTTCGAGCCACGCTGTTCGACGAGGCTGGAATCGGCCGCCGGGCCGGTCAGGCGCTCGTACTCGGCAAAGGCCGTCGTCTCGATCTTTTCGGTCGGCTTCCAGGTGATGGCCGTGCCGATACCGGCCGATTTCATCCCGCCGCCCGGCGTGTACTGCGCCAGTCCGGAGGCGACCGATTCGGCAGCATCGACGCCGTAATACGCATCGAAATAATCGGCTGTGGCAAAGGAGACGCGCGGGCCGCCGGATACGCGGAGATTGTCGGTCAGATCGATGAAGCCATCGACGGCCACATCTGCGACGACACCGTGATGGCTGCGGATGCCCTTGCGAACCTCGGCACGGGCCCGCAACCAGTCGGTCGGGTAGACTTCGGCAAAGCCGCCGAGTTCGCCGCCGAAGCGGACGTCCTCAAGCCCGGCGAGATCGGACGAGGTGTCCTTGTCGCGCTTGAAGATCAGCTTGCCAGCCGCACCGGCGCGAAATGCGTCCGTGTCGATGAAGGCGAAGGACGGGTTGTCGTTGCGCGAGGAAAACCGTACCGCCTTGCCGGCCCGGCCGATCGATATCAGCGGCGAGGCCTGGAAGATGTAGTTGTCGTCACCGTTGAACTCGGGCGCCCGGAAAGCCGTCGCGCCCAAGGTCAGATACCAGTCGCCGGACCACCAATGTGCGCCATCCTCAGCGCTTGCCGGCGTTGAAAACAGGGAGATCATCGCCAGCAGGCTGGCGGAAACAGCGAAACGCGACCGAATAAGCAAAACACGTACTCCGATTGTCCTGCACCAGCTGCCGCGCTCCATCGCCCGGTCTTCGCCTGCAGTGTTCACAAGCAGCTTGTAAAACACACCCGGTTACGATCGCGTTAAGCATGCCGGTTGAAGTTTCATTTGCCATGATTTTGATTGACCACACGTGCGCAACCGGCAGGTTCGCGCCAGGGTCCCGATTGATACAACCAAACACGCGGCGGGCCCTGTGCCGTAACGATTCATGAAGTATTCGCGACTACTGTTGCAACTCCTAACAGTGGAGAAACCGGGCCATGCGCATCACGCTTCTTGGAGCGACAACGGCCACAGCGGCGCTTATGCTTGCAGCCGCGCCGTTGCGAGCAGAAACGCTGAATATCCTGATCTGGGAATCCTATATCGATCAGGAAATCCTCACGGCCTTTACAACCAAGACCGGGATAGAGATCAACCAGACATTTTATGACAGCGGCGACCAGCGCGATGAGATCCTCTCGGACCCGAGCAGCAATGTCGACCTCGTCGTGATCGGAGAAACCGGCGCGCATCTTTATGGCAAGCGTGGCATTCTGGAACAGGTTTCTCAGCAGACCGTCCCCTCGCTCAAGGACTACGCAGCCACCTGGCGCGACCGCTGCGGCGAGCACGCCGTACCCTATCTCTGGGGGACGATGGGCATTCTCTACCGTTCGGACAAGATCACCGAGACGCCCCACTCCTGGGCCGACCTGATGGAGCCGGCGGCGAGCCTCAAGGGGCATATCGCCATGTATGACGACCACAAGGAAACGTTCGTCGCACCCCTGATCCTGCTGGGCAAATCGATCAACGCCAATGACATGCCCACGCTGAAGCAGGCCTTCGAACTCTTGAAGAAGCAGGCACCTTCGGTTCTAACCTACGATTACGTCATCACATCAAGCCAGAATGCCGATTATGGCAAAGACATCTACATGGCGATCGGCTATAGCGGCGATCAGCATGTGCTGAACGACAAGGCCGGGACGCCGGGTGTCTGGCGGTATTCGGTGCCGAAAGAGGGTACGCTCTCCTGGCTCGACTGCATGGCCGTGACAGCCTCATCCCCGCGCAAGACGGCAGCACTTCAACTGCTCGACTTCATATCGTCCGCCGATCAGGCGGGCAAAAACGCCGTAGCACTGCAGATGCCGACCGCCAGCACAGCCGCAATGCCACTGCTTCCCGAGGAGATGCGGACGAACCCGGAGATCTTCGCCACTCCTGAAATCCTGGCCAAAAGCCAGTTTCAGCTTGAGCTGAGCGTCGAGTCGATCCAGGCGCGCCGGCGCATCATCAGCACATTGGCAAATTTCCGTGACGCTCGGTAGACGAACACTTTTTCTGATCTTTCCTGTCTTGCTCGTTGGCTACATTCTGGCCGGCATCTCCGTCTATGTTGCCCAGAGCCGCGCCATTCTGAGCCTGGAGCGCGCCCGCCTGTGGCAGCAGCTCAATCACCTGCAGGCGAACTTCCAGAGCGAAGTCACGCAGAGCAAGAGCCTGCTCTTCTCGCTGATCGGCAGCAACACGATCCGTCTCTTTGTCAGCGAGGCCGACAGCGACTATCGCAGTGCCGCCGTCGGTGCTCGTCTGCAGGAAAGCATCAAGTCGCTTTCCGACAATCCGCAGAAATTCGTCTCCTTCGCCATCGTCTCGCCCAAGCTCGGCGTCGATTATTATTTCGAGAACAGCGAGGACCCATTCGCCGAGATCGGGCCGGCGCAGATCGCGCTCGCCAAAACACTGGTCGCAGGCGACAAACTCAACGACTGGACACTGCTGCGCGGACCGGACATGCCGCCCCTCATCGTGCAGTCGGAATTTCTCGATCCGACCACGTTTGCCAAACCGATTCCGAGCCGCAAGTCGCTGGCGATCCTGATCCAGACCGCGATCCGTCCCGACAAGTTCATCGATATGCAGCGCTATCTGGAAGAGGAATACGGGGCGTCGATGACGTTCTCCGAAACGCCGATTTCGACGTCCGGCGGACTGGCGGCCATCGCCCGCCTCGGCCCATCGCTGTACATCCATCTGGCAGCACCACCGGCGTACATGCAGAGCCGGTTGCGTGACCAGATCCTGCTTCTTGGATTTGGCGCCATCGCCATGAGTTTCGTCTCCATCGGCCTGATCGTCCTGCTTCTGCGCCGGTTCGTCACCAATCCGATCGCGCAGCTCGACCAGCAGCTGACCGGCGTGATGACCGGAGAGCGGCGCGACATCGTCGTTCATGAAGTGGCCGGCGAAATCGGCCGCCTGTCGATCAACATGAAGAAGCTGCACGACGACGGCATGCAGTCTATGGCAATGATTCAGAAGGCCTCCTGGACCGACACGCTGACGGGGATCAGCAACCGCGCCCATTTCAACAGTGCCGCCGCTGACATGCTTGAGAGAGCCAAGCTCGACGGAACCGGATGCACGCTGTTCTTTATCGACATCGACAATTTCAAGTTCGTCAATGACAAGTACGGCCACAAGGTGGGCGACGACCTGCTGAAAGCGCTGGCGGAGCGTGTGGCGAAGATCGTCAACGGCTTTACGATGCGCGAAGGGCTTGAGACCGGACTTTTCGCCCGACTTTCCGGCGACGAATTCGCCATTCTTTTGCGCACCACGCCCGGCGGCGGCATCGTCAACAGCATTGCAGAGTCCATTCTGGCGCTGTTTTCCGACGGGTTCGGGATGCAGGGCAAGTCTTTCCCGGTCACGGCCAGCATCGGCATCGCCGTCTGCCCCGATGATGCCACGCATCTGAACGAGCTGATCTCCAACGCCGATGCCGCCATGTATCAGGCGAAGTCACTGGGCAAGAACCAGGCATCCGGCTTCTCGCGGTCGCTGCAGGACAAGCGCAACCGGACGCGCCAGATCCAGGAAGAGCTGCGCCTGATGAACCCGGACGAGCAGTTCCATCTGGTCTATATGCCGATCGTCAACGCGCGCGGCACGGTGATCGGCTGCGAGGCGCTGCTGCGCTGGAAGTCTCCCCTGCTCGGCGTCGTCACGCCGGACGAATTCGTGCCGATCGCCGAGAGCTCCGGCCTTTTCACCAAGATCGACTGGTGGGTGATCAACAAGGCAATGAGCGACTGCGCCGACCTCAAAAGCCTGTTCGGGCCCGATGTGATCCTGGCGATCAACATCTCGTCCGCCGAGCTGCATTCGAAATCGATCAGCGGCTACTTCAACGAATGCATCGTCCGCCACGGGCTCGATGCCGGCACGATCGAAATCGAGCTGACGGAAACCTTCGCGCTGAAGCTGGGGGATCTCTCCCGCCGCAACATCGACACGCTGCGCGACAACGGCTTCCGGATCTCAATCGACGATTTCGGCGCCGGTTTTACCTCCGTGCAGCAGATCATCGAATACACGGCCGATACGATCAAGCTCGACCGGGCACTTGTCGAAAACCTGACCGGCAAGGAGGCGATCGAGACGCTGCGGGCGCTGATCGCGCTCTGCCATGCCCAGAACATGGCCGTCGTCGGCGAAGGCGTCGATACGCCGGAAAAGATGATGATGCTGACCGCTGCCGGCTGCGACCTTTTCCAGGGCTATCTGATCAGCAAGCCGCTGACGCTTGACGACCTCAGGATCTGGGCGCTGCGCCAGCCTGCACTGCATGAAGAGCACGAGTTCGTCACCGCCAGCCTTGCGGCCTCCTCTGCGGTGACGCCTATCGTTCTCCTCGACCCTGTCCGGGCGGCAAAAACCGGCAGAGGCGACTGAAAACAGCCTTTTTCCTTGACCTCGCGCGATCACCATCCTAACCCGCACCCAACGTGGGCAAAGAGGGCGTGACGATGAAAGTTCTGTTGATCGGGTCCGGCGGCCGCGAGCATGCACTGGCATGGAAACTGGCCCAGTCACCGCTGCTGACGGCGCTCTATGCGGCCCCTGGAAACCCCGGCATTGCCGAAGAGGCCGAGCTTGCCGATCTCGACACGGCCGACAATGCCGCCGTGCTTTCCTTCTGCCAGGCAAACGCCATCGACTTCATCATCGTTGGCCCGGAAGCCCCCTTGGTGGCGGGCCTTGCCGACGTGCTGCGCGCCGCCGGCTTTGCCGTCTTCGGTCCCTCGGCGGCAGCTGCCCAGCTTGAGGGTTCCAAGGGTTTCACCAAGGACATATGCGCCAAATACGGCATTCCGACCGGCGCCTATCAGCGCTTTACCGATGCGGCCAGCGCCAAGGCCTATGTGCTGGCCGAGGGCGCGCCGATCGTCATCAAGGCGGACGGGCTTGCCGCCGGCAAGGGCGTGACCGTGGCGATGACCACGGACGAGGCCCTGTCGGCGATCGGCGACTGCTTCGATGGTGCCTTCGGCGATGCGGGTGCGGAGGTCGTGGTCGAGGCTTTTTTGGATGGTGAGGAGGCAAGCTTCTTCTGCCTGTGCGACGGCACGAATGCGCTGGCGCTGGCGTCCGCCCAGGATCACAAGCGTGTCGGCGACGGCGATACAGGGCCGAACACCGGCGGCATGGGCGCCTATTCGCCGGCGCCGGTCATGACCGCCGAGATGACGGCGCGGACGATGAAGGAGATTATCGAGCCGACCATTCGCGGCATGGCTGTCAGCGGCCACCCGTTTTCCGGCGTGCTGTTTGCCGGGCTGATGATCACCAAAAATGGTCCAGAGCTGATCGAATACAATGTCCGCTTCGGCGATCCGGAATGCCAGGTGCTGATGATGCGGATGAAATCCGACCTACTGCCGCTGCTCTATGCCGCCGCGACCGGGACGCTGGACACAGTGGATGCCGAATGGCACGACATGACGGCGCTGACGGTGGTGATGGCGTCAAAGGGCTATCCGGGCGCTTACGACAAGAACACGCCAATTGTCTCCATTCCGGCCGATAGCGCCGAGACGAAAGTGTTTCATGCTGGCACAGCCCTGAAGGACGGCGCGCTTGTCGCCACCGGCGGCCGCGTCCTCAACGCAACCGCCGTTGCGGGTTCGGTTCTGGCCGCCCAGACGCTCGCATACACCGTCGTGGACCAGATAAATTGGGAAAATGGCTTCGTTCGCCGCGATATCGGCTGGCAGGCGGTCGCGAGGGAAAGCTGACCTCTGTCCTGCGTTGCGATCCGGAAAGCAAAGACTCATTCAAATTTTACCAAATCTCCTGACGGGAACGTAACGGAGCCTTGCTAATCTCCCCTCAACAAAAGGCGGAGAACGGCTATGCGTCATCTGATTTTCACTGTTGTATTTGCATTGGTTTCGGGATCAGCCGGGGCATCGTCCATCGAGCCGATCGTCTCGGGTGCATCTGTCAACCACAGCATCAGCAAGATCGACTGCTCGAGCTGCCCGCCGCTGATCGACACCAAGAAATCGAAATATCCGGTTGTAGACCTGAAGCCGGGCACGCAGACCATCGAGCTCAAGACCATCGACGGTGAAATGAAAGTGGTGCGGACCGAGGCCTGGCTCGGCGGCTCGCCGGTGACCTTCATTCAGAAGGCGACGGACGAGGAAATCAAGGCGGGTGTGGCGACAGGAAACCCTGATGCCATGGTCGCTGTCGATGCGTCGGCCACGACCTCCGCAGTGAGCGATGATGCGCCACCAGCACAGTCACGGGAATTTGATCCATCGGCGTTCGAACTTCGCCTGAAGTGATGTTACGTTCACTGACGTCCCTGGCCTTTTAGCCGTACCTCCAACCGGCTGACTGGCCTCGCGCCGAACTGGCACCGAAATTGCGCCGCTGAGAGAAGCAGGGGCGCAATTTTGCGTTCAGGGCTCCAGAGATTCGAGACGCGCGACAAGATCCTCGATTTGCCGGTCGGAGAAGACCTCTATGCCGTTGGCCCTCAAGAGCGCCGCCGTGACACCTTCGCCGCAATGACGCGTTCCCGAGAAGGAGCCATCATAGACGAAGCCGGAACCGCAGGAAGGGCTGCCGTCGATCAGCAGCGCGTAGCGGCAGCCGGTTTCCCGGGCCAGCGCCAGCGCCGCCCGTGCGCCATCGACATAAAGACCGGACACATCGCGGCCACCGGCCTCAATCACCTGCGCCCTGCCCGAAATCACATCGCGACCTGAATGGGCACCGGCGATTTCGGCCGGAGGTCTGGGCGTCTGGAAGCCACCGGCCAGTTCCGGACAGATCGTCACCAGCCGCCCCTCGGCCCGCCACCGGTCCATCGCCGCATGCAGCAAAGGTTTTGCCGAACCGTTGTAGCGGACCGGCAATCCCGTGAGACAGGCGCTGACGAGGATTTTAGCCATCGCACCCCGCCTTCTTATCCCGAGATTTTCGAGAAATCGGCAACGGTTCCCGTGGCCGTGCGGATCGCTGCCAGCAGGGCCAGACGGTTGGCGCGGATGGCCGGGTTTTCGTCATTGACCAGCACGTCGGTGAAGAAGCGGTCGACCGGCGCACGCAGGGTGGACAGCGCCGCCATGGCCGAGCGGAAGTCTTCGGTGGCGACGGCGGCCTTTGCCTCAGTGGCTGCCGTGGTGACGGCGGCAAACAGTTCCTTTTCGGCGTCTAGCGTCAGCAGGCTTTCGTCGATGGCGCTGGTGATGACCGTGCCCTTCTTTTCTTCCGCCGCCAGCAGCTGCGTGGCGCGCTTGGTGCCGGCCAGCAGGTTCTGGCCCTCGGCTGAAGTGATGAACGCCGTCAGCGCCTCGACGCGGCGGGCGATCATGAGGAGGTCGTCATTTGCGGAGAGCCCGCCCCCCTCACCCGGCGCATGCGCGCCACCCTCTCCCCGTTGGGGAGAGGAGGTTTCCGGGCTGGCCTCTTGCTCCCTCTTCTCCCCCAAAGGGAGAAGGTGGCCCGAAGGGCCGGATGAGGGGGGCGCAGCCATGACGGCATCGATCAGATCATGGCGGGCACCGAGATCGCGCAGGTACACTTTTAGGCGGTCTTGGAAGAAGGAGAGGAGCGAATAGACGCTCGGTCTCGCAACTAACTTGTTTCCGCCAAACTCTGAACTTTTCTGCAAAAACTCGAAAAGGGCTATTTCTTCAAACTCTGCTCTTAGTGGGTTTATTCTATCAAACTGGGGCCGAATATCTTTTCGGTATGGAGCTGGGTAAAACCTGAGATTTATCTCTTTAAGTGCCTCGACAAGGCCCAATCTTACGCCACTCTCCAGAAGAATTCGCACCACACCCAGCGCCGCGCGGCGCAGCGCATAGGGGTCCTTGGAGCCTGTCGGCTTTTCGTCGATGGCCCAGAAGCCGACCAGTGTATCGAGCTTGTCGGCAAGCGCCACCGTCAAGCCGACGGCATTGGATGGCAGGCGGTCGGACGGGCCCTGAGGCTTCCAGTGTTCTTCGATCGCGGCCGCGACGGACGGGTCCTCGCCCTGCAGAAGCGCGTATTTGCGGCCCATGATGCCCTGAAGCTCTGGGAATTCGCCGACGGCATCGGTGCGCAGGTCGGCCTTGGCCAGAACCACGGCGCGGTCGACAAGCACCGGATCGGCACCGGTCACCTTGGCCAGTTCCGCCGCCAGCGTGCGGATGCGGCTGACGCGTGCGCCTTGCGTACCGAGCTTGGCATGGAAGGTGACGTTGAGCGCGTCGAGCTTGGCCATGCGCTGGTCGAGCGGCTTTTTCAGATCGAGGTTGAATTTTGCGGCAGATGCTTCCAGCGTCTGGAGATCCGGCAGGTCGGCCTGGTCGCGCTTCCAGAAATGGGCGGCATCGGACAGGCGGGCGCGCACGACCTTGCCGTTGCCGTGGACGATTTCCTTGCCGCCATCGATGGCCTCGATATTGGCGACGAGGATGAAGCGGTTCGACAGGGTTTCCTCGCCCGGGCGGCGGGTGACGAAACATTTCTGGTTGGTCTTGATGGTGAGCCGGATGATTTCGGACGGTATCGCCAGATAGTCTTCCTCGAACGTGCCCATCAGCACCTGCGGCCATTCGACGAGGCCGGAGACTTCTTCCAGAAGCGCCTCGTCCTCGACCAGTTCGAGACCGGCGGCAAAGGCGATGTTGGCGGCATCGGTGGCGATGATCTGCTTGCGGCGGTCGCCGTCGAGCACGACCTTGGCCTTTTCCAGCTTGTCGAGATAATCGTCGAAGCGGCGCACGGTGATCTCCCCCGGCGCATGGAAGCGGTGGCCGTAGGTGACGTTGGAGGCAACGATGCCATCGACCTCGAACGGTATGACGTGGGTTTCCTCGATTTCCGTGCCGAAGGTGCACAGAATCGTCTGCAGCGGGCGCACCCAGCGCAGGGAGCCGGGCTTTGCCGAGGCGGCACCGGAGCGCATCGGCTTCGGCCAAGGGAAATTGCGGATAATGCCGGGCATCACATCGGCGACGATCTCTTCGGTCGGGCGGCCCGGCTTGACGATGTGGGCAACGTAGAAATCACCCTTCTTTGGATCGCTGTGCACATGCGCCTGGCTGATATCGGTAAGACCGGCGCTGCGCAGAAAACCCTCGATAGCCTTCTCGTTGGCCGTCGTCGCCGGGCCCTTGCGGTCCTCGCGCACATCGGCCGAGCGGGTGTTGAGGCCGCGAATGTCGAGCGTCAGCCGGCGCGGCGTCCAGTATTCGCGCGCACCCTCATAGGTCAGCCCCGCCTCGACCAGCGCATCGGTCAAGAGCTTCTTCAGATCGCCGGCGGCCTTGCGCTGCAGGCGGGCCGGGATTTCCTCGGAGCGGAGTTCAAGCAGAAGATCGGGCATCAGATTTCTTCCTCACCCTCCTCGCGAACGGGAGGGGCGGCACGGGGTGCCGATGTGCGGTGAAAATGGCTGGCTTCTGCTAGCAAAATTTGCCGCTGCTCCACAACCGCAAAAATAGTGTCGAGAACCGCCTCGAGCTCCTGCGTGACCTCATTGTTCCAGAAGCGGACGACATGATAGCCCTCGCCGATCAGAAAGGCCGTTCGTTTCTCATCGTGGTGTCCGGCGGTTGTATTGGCATGCTGGTGACCATACAGCTCGATGATGAGGCCAATCTGGTGGCAGGCGAAATCCGCGAAATAGGGACCGATGGGAACCTGGCGGCGAAAATGCGTGTACCATAGCTTTGCCTCGGCATCGGTGGCGCCGTTGCGGAGGCGGCGGGCATTGGCGATTTTGAAACGATCAAGTTTCGAGGGCATTTTTGTCATGCGATGCTCCACGAATGCCGAGCCCCTTTGCGGGGAGGACGGTAATGCATGTTGGTATGACGTGACGCGCAACCCAGTGGATCACCCCCACCCACCACTTTGCCGTGACCTCCCACATCAGGGGTGAGGTATACAAAAGTACCGCAGCTATCACTGGTTGAAAAGTGACGCAGGTCAGGCCCGATTATGTACCCTCCCCTTGAGGGGGAGGGTCGGACCGCAGGTCCGGGGTGGGGTGACCTGCCGCGTCACCCAAGGGCTCACCCCCACCCGCGCGTGCCGCGCGACCTCCCCCCTCAAGGGGGAGGTAATAGAGACTACCACCCGCCGCCGCCGCCTCCGCCGCCGCCGCCGCCGGATGAGCCACTGCTGCTGGAGAAGCCGGAGGAATCGGAGCTGGGCGGGGGCGGAAGCGAGGAGGCCATGGTGCTGGACATGGAGCTGCTGAAATTGCCCATGCGGTCGCCGAAGGACCCGGCGCTGAGGCCGTCGCCGCTGTACCAGGCGGGCAGGTAGGCGGCTGACGCGGCAGCGCTGGCCGTGGCGGCGGCGAGCCAGGTCTGGAAGGTTTTCGACCAGGGTTTTTCGACCCCGAGGGCAACCGCATAGGGCAGCAGCTTTTCAAAATGCTGCGGCGACATCTGCGGGGCGCCGGCCATGTTCATCCGGTCCCTTTCGGCCAGCATCATGTACTGCCTGAGCCCGTCGATGCCATCCATCATCTTGGTGCCGATCGGGGTCGGCGCGCCCATCAGGAAATAGAAGACGGCATTGGTGAGGATGATGCCGCCGATCGCCGCCATCAGCGGCAGTTCGATGGCCAGATCCATGGTTTGATAGGCGACCAGCGCCAGACCGGCGAGAAGGATCAGCGCCACGAAGCTGAAGAAGGCCATGAGGATGACGGCAGCGATGCGGGCGACGAGCGAACGGGCGCGCAGCATGGAGCTGCCGATGCCGATCATCGAGGTGCCGAGAACGAAGGAGATGAACACCGGAACAAGAATAAGCCCCGCTGTCGCCTCATCCGGATCGCCGAAAACGAAAATGCTGACGATCGACAGAGCCGACAGGGCCAGCCCGAGGAAAATATAGGTCTTGTTGGCGTGGTAGTATTTGTTGCGGTGTTCCTTTTCCATGGCACTGCGGAAGGCGTTGCCAACGGTCTGGACGGCGGGGCCGTTTTCCTTGTCGATCGTCAGCGTGCCGTCACGGCTGGTGACCGCATCGAGCAGGTTGCGCTCGCCTGTCGGCATGGACGCATCGGCAGCCTTGCCGGTGCTGCGGATGACGATCGCGGATTTGAGATCATCAAGCACGACGTGGCCTGAGACGGCAAGGCTCAGGGCTGCGGCCGATAGCGCTGTCCAGCCGCCGTCGGAAAAGCCCTTGTTGTCGATATAATTGACCAGCGCCGGCGAAATGTTGTCCGGCGCATCCCAGCGCGGCACCAGCACGCCGCGCTCAGGGTCGCGGCCGACACGGTTCCAGGCAAAGGAATAATAGGCGAGCACGACGATGAGGCCGGCGCCGGCTAGCAGCATCGGCAGATGATCCCTGAGCCACCAAGCGCGTTGATCAAGCGCGCTCGGCGGGTCGATGCTACCCTTGGGCATCTTGATGGCGATGGTCAGGCCCTCGCCCGGGCGAAGCCCCTGTGTGGTCGAAAAGACGACCTGGCCGCTTTCGCGGGTGACCCGCGCATCCCTGTCGGTGGAGCCGAGCGCGCCGGTGAACACCGCCGTGTCCTGCGGCTCGACGCCCGGCGGCAGCGTGACTTTTGCCAGGCCCTCGCGGATGGGAAAAGCCCATTCCGTGCCGATGGCGTTCCAGTAGAGTTCGTCATGGCTGTCGAAGAAGCGGATCTGGCGGCCCGTCTCGTAGGCGATGGTGAAGGTGTGCGGCCCGAGGCTCAGAAGCGTGTCGGCATCGCCGATATAGATACGGATGCCGCCGGAGATGTTTTCGGTGTGGTAGGGCTCGCTCTCGCCGTCGCGCTCAACCGATAGGATCTTGAAATCGACGCGGATGGTGTTGCCGTCAGCGTCCTTCTGCGTCAGCGGCATATCGCGGTAAATGCCGCGGCGGATCTTGTCACCTTCGCCCACCGCCGTAATCGTCTCGGTCACCGTCACCGTGCCGGTCTTGGCGACGGCGATATCGGACTGGTAGAAGGAGATATGCTCCTCGGCCCGCACCGAAAAGGCCGGCGGCAGGAGGGCGAGCGCGAACAGCAGGGCGGCAAGAAACCGGGTCATGGTCGTCTCCGTCTTCAACGGCATCAGAATTTTACGGTTGGAACCGCCCGGTCGGCTTCGTTGGCGATCTCGAAATAGCTCTTCTTTTCGAACTTGAAGATGTTGGCGACGATGTTCGACGGCACGCTCTCGACCTTGACGTTGAGATCGCGGGCAGCGCCGTTGTAATAGCGCCGCGCCATCTGGATCTCGCTCTCAATGTTTTCGAGCGCGGTCTGAAGTTCGGAGAAATTCTCGTTGGCTTTCAGATCGGGATAGGCTTCTGCCAGCGCAAACACCTTGCCCAGCGCCTGCGACAGCAGCCCTTCGGCGGCGGCGCGCTGGGTGACGTCGCCTGCGGGTATGGCCTGTGCCCGGTTGCGCAATTCGACCACCTCTTCCAGCGTCGTCTTCTCGTGGGCGGCGTAGCCCTTCACGGTCTCGATCAGATTGGGGATGAGATCGGCGCGGCGCTTCAGCTGCACGTCGATGCCCGACCAGGCTTCCTCACTCACCTGCCGCGCCTTGACCAGGCTGTTGTAGAGATAGACCGCGTAGAGGACCAGAAGACCAACGACAATCAGGGTAATCATCTCAATTTCTCCCTCAGACTTTCAAGCACAAGCCGAACAAAGACTTAGCGCTTCGCCCGTCCGTTGGGAAGCGCCAAGCCGTGGTGGAGATCAACGACTCTTGGGCTGATCGGCCTGTTCCCCCGGGAACCGCGCCGACTGCGGGCTTCAGCGATAGTGGGTTCATCGAACAACACGAACCCATGAAGACCCCGGCCATGAAAATCTCCCGCACCATCGTCAACGTCATCGCTTTTTCGGCTCTCTTCGTCGCCTATGCCGGCGGCCTGCAGATCGAAAAGCCGACAGGTGTGCGCCGGGCTCTCCAGACCTATTCCGGCCAGCTTTCGACCGGCGCCTTCCCGACCCTGAAGCCCGTCTGGCAGATCGGCGTCGACGCCAGCGAGATGATCTGAAATCTTCGTTCGATCGGACCTCCAGTCCTCAAACGAAAAGGCACCGGTGCAAAACACCGGTGCCTTTTCAACGTTTGAGCGAGACTTGGCTTATTCGGCTTCGGTCAGCGTTTCCGTGCCGTTGCCGTCCTTGCCGGTGACTGTCCAGGCACCTTCGAGAACGCCGTTGCCGGCGACCTTGTAAACGACGAGGCCGATGGCATCACCGAGCACATAGGAGGCGGCGAAGGCGTCACCGTTCAGCATGCAGACGCCTGTCGACTTGACGCCGGCCGTATCCCATTCGATGACGCAGGTTGTTTCGCTGGCGAGCGTGATTTCAGCCGTGCCTGAATATTTCGATCCGTCGAGATTGGTGCCTTCGACGGTGTAGGTGCCGGCGTTCACGGTCTGGGCGGCAGCCGGGGCTGCCATCATCAGGCCCAATGCGACCGGGAGCAAAATTCTTATCATGACGTCCCCTCTTTTAGGCCGCTCCAGGTGTCGAAGCAGCGCAGGTACTTAAACACGAATGCGCGCGTTTGGAACGCGCTTCGCGGTTAAGCCGGCGCCTATTTTTGGGGAGTTCTTTCCAGACTGCTCAGGCAGCCGCCTTGCCAAGATTGAAACCGCCGGCGTCCGTCAGCAAAAAGGCCTCGCCGCAGGCCTTGGCCAGGGTGCGGACACGCAGGATGTAGCTCTGCCGTTCGGTGACGGAAATGACGCCGCGGGCATCGAGCAGATTGAACACGTGGCTGGCCTTGATGCACTGGTCGTAGGCCGGGAAGACACATTTGTGCAGGGTCGAATTCGAGCCGTCGCCCGGCGCGCCCGCAGCCAGAAGCGCGAGGCATTCGGTTTCGGCGTCGATGAAATGCTGGTGCAGCATCGCCGTGTTGGCATATTCGAAATTGTGCCGCGAATATTCCTGTTCGGCCTGCAGGAAAACGTCGCCATAGCTGATCTTGTCGGCGCCTTCGCGGCCGTTGAAGTTCAGGTCATAGACGTTGTCGACGCCCTGCACATACATGGCCAGGCGTTCGAGACCATAGGTCAGCTCGCCTGACACCGGCAGGCACTCGATGCCGCAGACCTGCTGGAAATAGGTGAACTGCGAGACTTCCATGCCGTCGCACCAGCACTCCCAGCCAAGGCCCCAGGCGCCGAGCGTCGGGCTTTCCCAGTCGTCCTCGACGAAGCGGATATCGTGCAGCAGCGGATCGAGGCCGATCGCCTCGAGCGAGCCGAGATAGAGCTCCTGCAGGTTCGACGGGTTCGGCTTGAGGATAACCTGGTACTGATAGTAGTGCTGCAAGCGGTTGGGGTTTTCGCCATAGCGGCCATCGGTCGGGCGGCGCGAGGGCTGCACGTAGGCAGCGCGCCAGGGTTTTGGGCCAAGCGCCCGCAGCGTCGTTGCCGGATGAAACGTACCGGCGCCGACTTCCATGTCGTAGGGCTGCAGAACCGCACATCCCTTGTCGGCCCAGTAGGCATGCAAGGTGAGGATCAGCGCCTGAAAGGAACGCTTCGGGTTCATGTGATCGGGCAGCGCGGCAAGGGTCATGGCTCGGGTCCGGACGTCAACGTTCAAGGTGGCGGACTGGTGCCATGATGTGCCTGACCGGTCAAGACTTTTGGCAGATGCCGCCAGTCCCGGGCGTCAGCGGCGCAGGGCCGGATCGCTGCCGCCGTCGTGTGCAAACCTGTCCGGTTCCTCAAGGTCAGGCTCCTCGAGATTTGGTGCCAGAGGCGGCACGAGGGAAAACCGCCGCTGCCTGCTGAAGGAGAGGCGTTGCATCTTCCAGTCAATCATCTGCTTCAGCGTCTCGGTGAACCTGCGGGCCGGTGTCCATCCGAGTGCTGCCAGCGCATCGCTGTTGACGGCGCGGCGCATGTCCTGTGCCGGGCGATCGCGAATGGTGACGTAGTCGCCCGTGGATGGCAGGAGCTGGCGCAAAACCATGGCGGCGACATCGATGACGCGATGTTCGTCGGTGGTGCCGACATTGTAGGCGGCAGTCTCGCCGTGCTCAATGACGGCCAGCATGGCCGTGCAGAAATCGGCAATATCGAGGAAGCAGCGCTGCTGCTCGCCGGAGCCATGAATGGTGACCGGCTGGCGGGCAAGCGCATCGTCGATGAAGCGCGAGAGCATCCGGCCCGCCCCTTGCCGTGTTCCGGCGATGGACACGGGCCGCAGAATGCGAATGTCGAGATCATAGGCTTCCTGCTGGCTGCGGATGATCATTTCTGCGGCCGCCTTTGCAGCGGCAACTGGATGGACCGGGCGGAACGGGGCAGCCTCGCCGCAGGGCTCAAGCGCCGAGCGGCCGTAAACGGCGGCGGAGGAAACATGGACCATCAGCGGCACGCCGTTGCGGCGCATGGCATCGGACAGGACCTGCACGCCGAGGACGGAGGCCGCGTGTCCATGGGCAGGATTGGAAAAGGCGAGGTCGACATCGGTCTGAGCAGCGAGATTGACGATCAGATCGACATTTTCCGTGACGCGGAACACAACTTCAGGATTGCAAATGTCGCCATGGTAAAAGGCTACGCGGCCCTTTTGCAGAAAGGGCTGCAAATTGCCGATATCGGAGGGTGCGACCAGGCAGTCGAGCACACGAATATTGGCCCTCGGGCAGGCTGCAAGAAGGCAATCGACGACATGCGAGCCCAGAAACCCGGCTCCACCCGTGACAACAATTTCATAAACATCAGACAGATCAAGGAAGGCCATACATGCCTCCTCCTTAACTCAAAACAATGATCCGCCACCCCTCATGAGCGGGCTTTCGCAAGCATCTACGGTTGTGGACGAAAATAGTTTCGCACAAAAATACCGGCCGAAATATGAACAGCTGCCAGGACTTCGCGTTAACCTTACCTGTTGACCTTGATGCAGCGAGAAGGATTGAAATCCTTTACTCTTCCGGCTTCTTCAAGCGGTACTCGCCGGTCTCCGGATCCTTGACCAGAGTGCCGATCGCACCGGTTTTTTGCTCCTGATCCCGCCGCTTGCGGTTGCGGGTCAGTTTTTCGGCATCCGTGATGAACTTCCTGTAACCGAACCAGGCGATGGCCCCGATCAGCAAAAGAAATATGACCTGCGGCATTCACCCTCCCCCAGTCCGTTGCGTCAAAGACCGTAGCGGCCCCATAATGCCTTTTCCTCGGCTACCTCGGCAAGACCGGATACCGCCGACGCGGCGATGCGCTCCGGCAGGGTGGAGGCCAGCAGCACGCCCGCCTGCTTGCGGCCGAACAGGCTGCGTGCGGCACTCACCAGTTCGAGGCGGGTCTTTTCGCCAAAACGCTTTTTCAGCTCGCCGCGCATATCGCCGAGACCATCGATCAGCCCCAGTTGAAGGCCGCGCGTTCCCGACCAGAACAGGCCCGAAAAGATCGTCGGATCATCGGCCAGCATGTGGCCGCGCCGGGCCTTGACCATGTCGATGAAGACCTGATGGATTTCGAGCTGCAGCGATTTCAGATATTCGATGTCATCGTCCTTTTCCGGCTGGAACGGATCGAGCATCGCCTTGTTCTGACCGGCCGTGTAGACGCGGCGTTCGACACCGATCTTCTTCAAAAGTTCCGGAAAGCCGAAACCGCCCGAGACGACGCCGATGGAGCCGACGATCGAGGTCGGGTCGGCGATGATCTCGTCACCGGCGAGCGCGATCATATAGCCGCCGGAGGCTGCGACATCCTCCACGAAGACAATGACCCGCTTGTTCTTTTCGACGGCGAGATCGCGGATGCGCTGATAGATCATGCGCGACTGCACCGGCGAGCCGCCCGGCGAATTGATGGAAATCGCCACGGCTGGCGCATCCTTCATCGAAAAGGCTTTTTCGAGAACCGGCGCTACGGTCGCCAGGTTGAGAGCCGGCCGGAACGGGCTGCCGCCGGCCATGATGGTTCCATGCAACCGGACGACCGGGATGACCGTGCCCTGCTTGCGAAACCGCTTCGGCAGCAGCTTTTTCCAAAATCCGGCCATCTCAACTCCACATCAACCCGTGTTTCACTCTGGTTGTGGATGTATGTATTGGGCAGGCGAACGCAATGGCCGCTTCCAAATTCATTTGCGGCGATAGGCGATGCGGCCGTTGTTGAGATCGTCGACGGTGGCGGAAAAGGCATGGCCAGGGCCCTCATGGATGACCAGCGGCGCCCGCAGCGACAGGCGCGCCCGGCTGCCCTTGATAGCCGTCACCAGAATGCGCACGGCATTTTCGCCCGGGCGCGGATGCACCGGCGTAATCTCGATACCGCCGAAGCGTTTGCCGCAGGCATCGACGATATCGGCCACCGATTGCGGCCGGGCGATCAGCGAAAGCTGGCCGCCGGGTTTCATGATGGCGCCTGCGGTCTTCAGCCAGGCGGAAAACAGTCCCTCCGTCATCGCATGCGCCTCGGCTTTCAATGGATCCGGCGTCGTGCGGTCGGAGCCGTTGTTGAAGGGCGGGTTCATGATAACGTGATCGTGGACCTCATCGGCAAGACCGACGGCGACACGCGCCTTTCCGGCCAGAGCGACATCGGCTTCGAGAACGAGCATGCGGCCGGCAAAGGCGGCATTGTCAGGAATGTCGAGGCTCTGGCGGGCGTAGGCAGCCATGACCGGCGAGCGCTCGACAAGCAGTACGCTGGCAGCAGCCAGCCGCGAGGCGACCGCCATGCCCGCAGCGCCAGAGCCGGCGCCCAGATCGGCGACGCTGACTGGGCCTTTGGCATCGACCAGCGAGGCCAGCAGCATGGCATCGACGCCGGAGCGGTGCCCCTGCCCGAGCGGCTGGGCGATGAGGAACCGGCCGCGATGGAAGGCATCGATCGTGTGCGTGTCGGTCATCGTTGGCTCAGTCCCGCAGTTCCGCTTCGAGACCGACATCGCGGATGATCTGGCGGGCTTCCTCTTCCCGGTCGCCCTCGACCATGAAGCGGCGCGGCAGGAGCCCGATCGAGCCATCCAGGATGCTCATGTTGCTGTCGGCGATGAAATGCAGAATACCTGCCTCCTTCATCAGGCTTTCGACAAAGGACAGGAGGACCGCATCGTTGGTCCTGATGAGTTCAATCATGCGCAGGTCTTTCTCTTCGCAAATTATGGTGAACGGGACAAATTGAAGGTGAACGGGACAATTCGCCTCTTGCCGCCGCTCCGGCCGCTTCCTATGGTTCTTCCGCAACAAACAGGAGTCCGGATCGTTGGGCGTAGTGATACCGCTGGAAGACAGCAAAAACAAACAGGCTTCGGTAAAGCCGCTTGTTGACCTGACCAGGGCCGACATGGAACGGGTGAACCAGCTTATCCTGTCGAAGGCCGGCTCCGACGTTCAGATGATCCCCGAGGTGGCCAACCACCTGATCTCGTCCGGCGGCAAGCGCCTGCGGCCGATGCTGACGCTGGCATCCGCCTCCATGTTCGGCTTCGAGGGCGATGCGCATATCAAGCTCGCCACCAGCGTCGAATTCATGCACACGGCGACGCTGCTGCACGACGACGTGGTGGACGAGAGCGACCTTCGCCGCGGCAAGTCGACGGCCCGGATGATCTGGGGCAACCAGGCGAGCGTTCTGGTCGGCGATTTCCTGTTGGGCCAGGCCTTCCGCATGATGGTCGACGTCGGCTCGCTGCCGGCGCTCGACGTGCTGTCGACGGCGGCCTCTGTCATCGCCGAAGGCGAAGTGCTGCAGCTTTCGGTCGCCAAGAACATGGAAACGACGGAAGACGACTATCTCTCTGTCATCAAGGCGAAGACGGCGGCGCTGTTCGCCGCTGCCGCCGAAGTCGGCCCGATCGTCGCCAAGACCGATAAGGCCAGCCGCAACGCTCTGAAATCCTACGGCATGAACCTTGGCCTTGCCTTCCAACTGGTCGACGACGTGCTCGACTATGGCGGCAAGGCAGCCGATCTCGGCAAGAACACCGGCGACGATTTCCGCGAGGGTAAGATCACGCTGCCTGTCATTCTGGCTTACCGCCGCGGTACCGCTGACGAGCGCGCCTTCTGGCGCGACGCGATCGAGGGCGGCAACAGCAGCGACGCCAACCTGGAACGGGCTTTCGGCCTTATCAACCGCTACGGCGGCCTGTCCGATACGATCGCCCGGGCCGAGCATTACGGCACCATTGCCCGTGACGCACTGGCGCCGTTGCCCGATAATGCCTGGAAATCGGCGCTGCTCGAGGTGATCGACTTTTGTATCGACCGTGTGAACTGACATGCTGGGCGGCGTTTTGCACCCCAGAATGATTTTGTTGCCGCGATGCGCCAAAAAAGCCATTCTGTTGCCGCAAACGCTCAGGTGATTTGAACCGATTCCGGATCGGCCGGACAGGTGTGCCGCATGAACGGCGCCCTGCTATGAAAGGTACATTATGCGGCAAAAACAGCGTCTTCGTCTCCTTTGCGGTGCTGCTCTCGTGGCGTTCGCCTCCGTATCGGCAACGACTGTGGGCCTTGCTCAAGACAGCAAACCGGCTGTGGAAAAGACCGCGCCGTTCGATGACTCGATCGTCAGCAGCTTCTCGGGCGCGTTCCTCGCAGCCCGCACGGCCGATGTCGACGGCGACCTCGATACTGCCATCAAGCTCTACAAGATCGCGCTCGGTTTCGAGCCCAACAATATCGACGTCAAGCAGCGGCTGATGATCACGCAGCTGATGAACGGCCATTTCGAGGAGGGGGCCGCCCTTGCCGAAGAGCTGAAATCCGACGCCTCCGTCGAGCGCATCACGACGATCGTGCGGGCGATCGAGGCAATCCGGCAGAAGGACTACGGTTCGGCCGAAAAAATCCTCAACTATTCCGGTCCAAACGACCTTGACCGGCTGATGAACGGCCTTCTGCAGGCTTGGGCCAAGATGGGCGGCGGCAAGGAAAAGGACGCGCTCGCGCTGATCCGCGGCATGGAAGGCCCAGAATGGTTCGACCTGTTCAAGAATTACAATGGTGGCGCCATCGCGCTTGCATCCGGCGATACGGACACGGCCCGCACGCTGCTGAATGAAGCGGTGACCAACCGCGAAGCCGGTGGTGCGGCGCCCGATACGTTCATGCGCGCCGTCGTCGCGCTGGCACGGCTTGAGGCCACGGCCAGCAACAAGCAGAAGGCGCTCGATGCGCTGGCTGTCGGCGACAATATGGTCAGCAATTATTCGCCGCTGAAAGCGCTGCGCGAAAGCATCGAAAAGGGCGAACCGCAGGAACAGCAGGTCAAGGACGCGACACAGGGCGCTGCCGGCGTGCTGTTTTCGATCGGTGGTGCGCTGAACCGGGCAGGTGCGGAAGACATCGTTTCGCTCTACCTGCAATCGTCGCGCGCGCTCGATCCGGCCAGCGCCGATACGCTGGTGATGCTGGGCGGCCTGGCGGAAACCACCAAGAAGCCGGAAAAGGCGATCGCGCTTTACCGCAGCGTGCCCGAGAATTCACCGATGCGGCGGGTGTCCGAGCTGCAACTCGGCCTGGCGCTTGCCACCACCGGCAAGACCGACGAGGCCAAGAAGCACCTCAACGCGCTGATCGACGCCGATCCGAGCGACATCCGGAGCTATCTGGCCTATGGCAGCGTGCTGTCGGAAGCCAAGGACTATGCGGCCATGGCCGAGGTCTACGACCGCGCCGTCAAGGTCATCGGTCCCATTCCCAACAAGACCAACTGGACGGTGTTCTTCCAGCGCGGCATCGCCTACGAGCGCCTGAAGAAGTGGGACATCGCCGAGCCGAGCTTCCGCAAGGCGCTGGAACTGAACCCCGAACAGCCGCAGGTGTTGAACTATCTGGGTTATTCCTGGATCGACATGAACATCAATCTCGACGAAGGCATGAGCATGATCCGCCGTGCGGTCGAGCTGAAGCCTGATGACGGCTATATCGTCGATTCGCTCGGCTGGGCCTATTACCGGCTCGGCAAGTTTTCCGATGCCGTGTCCGAGCTTGAGAAGGCTGCCGAGCTGAAGGCCGGCGACCCGACGATCAACGACCATCTGGGCGACGCCTACTGGCAGGTCGGCCGCAAGCTGGAGGCCGGCTTCCAGTGGAAGCGGGCGCTGGGCCTGAAGCCGGAACTGCCCGAGGTCACCAAGATCAACGACAAGATCAAGAACGGTCTGCCGGTTGCCACCGTGCAGGTTGCCGACAACACGACCCAGCCGGTGAAGAAGGATGACGCGCTGAAGACGCGCGGCTCCGCGCCGCTGGACGAAAAGCCGGCTGAAAAACGCGACCCGGCCGGCACGCAGAACGAAACGACCACCAAGCAGGAGCCGGTTGTCGGCGCAGAGCCCGCAGAAAAGCAGCGCGACGCCAAGATGCCCGTGCCTGACGATGCTGCACAGGGTGCTGACACGAAGAACGCGGCCGAAACAGGCGAAGCCACTACCAAGCAGGACGCGGTCGCTGCCGACATCATGCATACGGTGGCCAAGGGCGATTCACTCTGGGAGATCGCCAAGCAGACGCTGGGCGACGGCGAGCGGCTCAATGACATCCTGTCGCTGAACCCGACGCTGGTCAAACACCCCGACTTGATCTATCCGGGCCAGATCATCAAGCTGCCGGCCGCCAAACCATAAGCGGCCGCAACTTGGCTCGCATGGAGAGAACGGCCTGGGCAAAGATCAATCTGGCGCTTCACGTCACGGGCCGGCGGGCAGACGGCTATCATCTGCTGCAGAGCCTGGTGACATTCGCCGCAACGGGAGACCGGTGCGGCGACCGCCTGCGGTTTTCGGCTTCCGGGGAAGACCAGTTCACGATGTCAGGCCGTTTTGCCGAGGGTCTGCCAACAGGCACTGATGCCGGCGGTGGCAATCTGGTTTTGCTCGCGCGTGATCTGCTGCGGTCTCATCTCGAGGCGCTGGGGCGCTCGGCCCCACAGGTTCACATCCATCTGGACAAGACCCTGCCTGTCGCCTCCGGTATCGGCGGCGGCTCGGCCGATGCGGCCGCTGTGCTCTCCGGCCTCAACCAGTTGTGGGACGGCGGTCTTTCGCTGACGGCGCTGAAAGAGCTCGGGCTAACGCTTGGCGCAGACCTGCCGATGTGTCTGACCGGGCGGCCGCTGTTTGCCGGCGGCATCGGCGAGGAGATCGTTCCTGTGGCCAATCTTCCGGGCTTTGCCTTGGTGCTGGTCAATCCGCTGGTTGCGGTTTCGACACCGGCGATCTTCGGCTCGCTCGCCAGCAAGACGAACCCGCCGCTGGTGCTGCCAGAGGGCGCACTCACGTTCGACGGCTGGATCGATGCCCTCTCAGGCATGCGCAATGACCTGGAAGCCCCTGCGACCGGCCATGCGCCGGAGATCGGCGCTGTCTCCTCGGCTCTTTCCGGGCAAGGGGCGCGGCTTGTGCGCATGTCTGGCTCGGGCGCAACCTGTTTTGGAATTTTCGAGACGGCAGCAGAGGCCGAGGCCGCCGCCGGCAGGCTGGAAGCAGCGCATCCGGGCTGGTACATTGCCGCAACCGAAACGGCCAGAGGGGGAGCATGATGCCCGGGATCGACGCAACAAAACCTTTTGTCCCGGTTGGCATTGCCGTGCTCACCGTCTCCGACACACGCACGCTTGCCGACGACCGCTCCGGCGACGTGCTGGCTCAGCGCATCGAGGAGGCCGGTCACCGGCTGGCGGCGCGCAACATCGTGCCTGACGACCGCGACCGGATTGCCGCGCAGGTGATGGCCTGGACCCATGCCAGGGATATCGACGTGGTGATCACCACCGGCGGCACCGGCTTTACCGGCCGCGACGTGACGCCGGAGGCGCTCGAGCCGATGTTCGAAAAGCGCATGGAGGGTTTTTCGGCGGTCTTCCACCGGATTTCCTACGACAAGATCGGCACCTCGACCGTCCAGTCCCGCGCCACGGCAGGCCTGATCAACGCCACCTTCGTCTTCGTGCTGCCGGGCTCTCCCGGTGCGTGCAAGGATGCCTGGGACGGCATTCTGCAGCAACAGCTCGACTACCGGCACATGCCCTGCAATTTCATCGAAATCATGCCGAGGCTGCTGGAGCACCTAAAGCGCGGGAACAGCTAACGCCGGCCGGCCAGCACCCAGGCCGGCACAA
This sequence comes from Pararhizobium sp., assembly GCA_030655075.1. GTDB lineage: Bacteria > Pseudomonadota > Alphaproteobacteria > Rhizobiales > Rhizobiaceae > JAURWE01. The sequence goes on along the minus strand of JAURWE010000046.1, from coordinate 195,882 downwards.
GTTCGGTCGCCAGCTTGCGCACGGCCAGACCCGTCGCCAGGGCGGGCAGATCCATCCCCGGACGCACCAGCGCCGTTGCCTGGCGCTTGCTGAGGAGAAAGCCCTGTTCCAGCGGCGCAGGCCTGCGGCCGAGACGTCTGAAGAACGGGCGGCGGTAGGTCCGCGACGGCGAAAAGCGGGCGGGTGCCGTGTTCAGCGCCACATATTCCGACACTTCCTCGATCCAGCCATTGCCCGGACGGGCGCCGGGCTCGACCAGAAGGAGCCAGGTTCCGCGCGCCGACAGAATGATTTCGCGAAGGTCCCAGCTCGTGTGAAACCGGCAGCCGGCCGCATCGGCGACCAGCGACGACCCGTCTCGCGAGCCATGATCGAGGATGATCACGTCGCTCACCAGCCCGTCGATGGCACCGGCAACAAGCACGGACAATGTCTGCGCGAGCTCGGCCTCGTTGTTCCGGTTCTCCAGGATGATCGTCAGCATGGATGGTCAATATCGCATTGCAACCGGAATTGCCACAGCTGGTTTTTTGGCGGTCGGCGCAGTTTGTTCTTGTCTTGTTCTCTTTTTTGCGATAGGAAAATAATCATGCACCAAACGGAATGTGCACGACATTCCACCCGGAGAAACCCATGAACGAGCTGTCCCAGACCGGGCGGGCCGCGTTTGCGCCTGCCAATACGGCCGATGTCGCCGATGCCATGATCACTGGTTCCGGGCTGCGGATCGAGATCGACCGCAGGCGAGGCCGCGGTGCCGGCATGAACGCCACCGGCCGCTTCGAGGCGCTGGTGCGCGAGGCGCTCGACGATGGCTGGGACATTCCCGAAGAACTCGCACCCTTCCGCACCGAGGTGCAGGTGGAAAAGCCGCGCACGATCATCAGCCGCAACGAATCCCCCGATATTCCCTTCGACCGCTCGATCAATCCCTACCGCGGCTGCGAACATGGCTGCATCTATTGTTTCGCCCGGCCGACACATGCGTTCCTGGGGCTTTCGGCCGGTCTCGATTTCGAGGCCAAGCTGTTTGCCAAGCCGGACGCCGCCAAGCTGCTGGAGCGGGAGCTGTCGAAGCCCGGCTATGTGCCGCGCACCATCGCCATCGGCACCAACACCGATCCCTACCAGCCGATCGAGAAGGAATGGCGCATCATGCGGCAGATCCTCGAAGTGCTGAAGGCTGCCAACCACCCGGTCGCCATCGTTACCAAATCGGCGCTTGTCATGCGCGACATCGATATTCTGGCGCCTATGGCCGAGAAAGGCCTGGCCAAGGTTGGCCTGTCGGTAACGACGCTTGACCGCAAGCTGGCCCGCAGCATGGAGCCGCGCGCCTCGACCCCGGCCAAGCGACTGGAGGCGATCAAGGCACTGTCGGATGCGGGCATCCCGACGATCATCATGATGTCGCCGGTCGTGCCGGCGCTGAACGACCATGAGATCGAACGGGTGCTGGATGCCGGCAAGGCGGCCGGGGCCAGCGAGGCAAGCTATATCCTGCTGCGCCTGCCGCTGGAGGTCAGCCCCTTGTTTCGCGACTGGCTGCTGCGCACCTATCCGGACCGCTACCAGCGGGTCATGTCGCTGGTCCGGTCCATGCGCGGCGGCAAGGATTACGATGCGGAGTTCGGCAAACGCATGAAGGGTGCCGGGCCCTATGCCTGGCAGATCGGCCGCCGGTTCGAGATGGCGCTGAAGAGACTCGATCTCAACCGCTCGCGCCGGCAGCTGCGCACCGACCTGTTCGTGCCGCCGCTCGGCACCGGCGTGCAGCTGTCACTGCTTTAAAACATGCCTGTCTTCCAGAACCGCCGTGGCGTTTTGGGAGACATGCAATTGGTGTTTGATGGCCGGGATGGCCGCCGCAGTCATCCCGGGCTTCAAAATCCGGATCGTGGCTCTGCCCGATCCTGATCTTCGCTGCCGTTCGCCCGCATCGAACGGCAGCGATTGCCCCGGCCGTCCGCCCCGTCGGCCAGGGCTTGCAGGGAATCGGGCGGATGTGCGAGTTTCACCCCATGTTAGATCGCACAGCGCCCGATTCCCCCTCTCTCTTCGAGGGGCCTCTCGACCAGCCGGGTCCGGACTTCCGTCTGGAGGCCGAGGCCCATGCCAGTGGCTTCAGGTTGGTGGCCGGAACCGACGAGGCCGGGCGTGGACCGCTGGCCGGTCCGGTCGTGGCCGCTGCCGTCATTCTCGATCCGAACAACATTCCCGACGGGCTCAACGACAGCAAGCAACTGTCACAGACTGCGCGGGAGACGCTGTTCGACGTCATCCTTACCTGTGCCACAGCCGTCTCCATCGCTTCGTCCGGTGCCGGGCGCATCGATACGACCGATATCCGCAAGGCAAGCCTCGACGCCATGCGCCGCGCCGTCCTGGGGCTGGAGATGCGGCCGGATTTCCTGCTGATCGACGGCCGCGACGTGCCGCCGGGGATTCCCTGTCTCGGCCGGGCGGTCATCAAGGGCGATGCGCTGTCGGTGTCGATCGCAGCCGCCTCTATCGTTGCGAAAGTGACGCGCGACCGAATGATGGCGCGCGCCCATGTCGACTTCCCGGCCTATGGATTTTCATCGCATGCGGGCTACGCCACCGCCGTTCACCGCAAGGCGATCACGGAAGCAGGCCCCTGCCCGCTCCATCGCATGAGTTTCAAGCCGCTGCGCCAAGAGGACTGACCCACGACCGAAGCTGCAATCAGATGCAGGTTTCCAGCAGGGCAGCAAGCTCCTCCGGCGCGTCGATGGCTGCATCGTGACCGCTGGCGATAGTGAGAACGGTCCAGTCCGGACGTGCCACCAGCCGTTCGGCAGTCTCGGCGAACCCTCTGCCCCAGCCGGTCGCCTGGATATAGGTCTTGCGGCCAATCTTCTCATAGGCACCGGTGACACGCAGTTTCGAGGTCAGGGTTTTCGTCGGCTGCGGCGTCGCTTTGCTATCCACCCAGGCCCGGTCCTCTTCGCGGCGATAATCGCCCGGTTCTGTCGGCGGCGGTTCGATGCGGTCGCCGGTCAGCTCCCAGCCGGGAACCATATCGGCAAAGGACTGGCCATTGTCAGGCAGGAAGGCATCGAGATAGACGATCGAGGCGATCCGGTCGCCCACCTCTTCGGCAACGCCTGTTATGACGATGCCGCTGTAGGAATGGCCGACCAGAACGATCCGGTCGAGATCCTTCCAGCGGATCTCGTTGACGACGTCGAGCACGTGAGTGGAGAGATCGATGAGCGTGGAATCGAGATGCGAGCGCTCGCCAAGGCCGCTCAGTGCCGGCGCATAGACCCGGTGTCCTTTGGCCCTCAGCAAGGGTACCAGCCGCTCCCAGGACCAGGCCCCGGACCAGGCGCCGTGCACCAGAACGAAGATCGCGGGCTGGACAGCCGTCTCATGAGAACTGGTCATCGCATATCTCCCAATTGCCTGTCGATATCAGGAGTATTATGCAACTGCTTTTCTTTTGCAATCACTATCTGCAAAGACAATGACGCAAAGAAAAAGGCCGGGTTTCCCCGGCCTATGTCAGAATATCGAATGTGTCAGCAACCTCAGTTCAGGCGGCTCTTCACCTGTGCGACAGCCTGCTTGAACAGGTCGTTCTGCACGGATGTATCCGATCGGCTGCTGATGACGTTTTCGGCGGCAGCGATGGCCAGATCAACGGCTGTCGAGCGGACGGCGTTGATGGCGTCGGTCTCTGCCTGGGCGATCTTCTGCTCGGAGAGCGCGGTGCGGCGCGTCACGTAGTCTTCGGTCTTCTGCTTGGCTTCGGCGGTCAGCATCGCGGCTTCGCGCTCGGCAGCGGCAACGATAGCCGCAGCTTCGGCTTCGGCATCCTTGCGCTTGCGCTGGTATTCGGCCAGCAGCGCCTGGGCTTCCTCGCGCAGACGCTTGGCTTCGGCCAGTTCGTTGCTGATCTTCTCGGCGCGGGCGTCGAGCGCCTTGCCCATCATGGCTGGAACCTTGAGATAGGCAACCAGAACGAAGAAGAGGATCAGACCGACAAGGGCGAAAAATGTTGCATCAATGGCCATAACGAACGCCCTTACTTCACAGTCTTGATCGCGGACGCGACCTCGGCCTTGGTTACCTTGCCGCCGATCAACTGCTCGACGATCGCCGATGCGGTTTCTTCGGCGATCGATCCGACGTCGGCCAGAGCCTTGGTCTTGATACCGGCGATGCGCGTTTCGGCAGCGGCGATCTTGTCGTTGAGGCTGGCCTCGATAGCGGCGCGGTCGGCATCGGCTTTCGCCTTGGATGCGTCGCGGGCTTCGGCAGCGATCTTGTTGCCCTTGGCTTTCGCCTGGGCCAGTTCCTGCTCATAAGTGGCAATGGCAGCGTCGGCTTCCGCTTTCAGGCTGGCAGCCTGATCGAGATCCTGGGCGATCCGGTCATGACGCACCTCGAGGATATTGCCGATGCGCGGAAGGATGACCTTCTGCATCAGGACATAGAAAAGGCCGAACGTGATCGCCAGCCACAGGAGCTGCGATGCAAATGTCGATTGGTCGAAAGGCGGGAAAACGCCGGAGCCATGCTCCTCACCGTGCGCAACACCCGTTTCGGTCTGCACTTCGCCAGCAGCCGCGTCGTGGGCAGCGGTGCCTTCGGTTGTGGTTGACTGGGCATATGCCGCGGTCACAAACATGCTCATCTCCAAGACTGCGTAGGGTAGGCATGCTCATGGCCCTTGCGGGCCATGAGCGTCCATTCGCTGAAATCAGACAGCGAAAAGGAGAAGAAGAGCGATGAGCAGCGAGAAGATGCCCAGAGCTTCCGTAACGGCGAAGCCGAATACGAGGCGGCCGAACTGGCTGTCAGCTGCCGAAGGATTGCGCAGGGCGCCCGACAGGTAGCTGCCGAAGATGTTGCCGAGGCCGAGAGCCGTGCCGGCCATGCCAAAGCAAGCCAAACCTGCGCCGATGTACTTTGCTGCTTCCGCTTCCATGATAAACTCCTTCGAAATGGTTGTTGCGGCTATTCCTGACCCCCGTTACCGGCAAGCCGGCGGGGGCCAACGACTATATTCCTTAGTGGCTTCCCGGGTGGATGGCGTCGTTGAGGTACATGCATGTCAGCACCGCAAAAACATAGGCCTGGAGGAAAGCGACGAGGAATTCGAGACCCGTCAGAGCGACGGTCATGATCAGGGGCAGAACAGCGCCGCCGATGCCGAGCGCGCCGAGCGCTCCAAGCGAGGCGACGAAGCCGGCAAAAACCTTCAGCGTGATGTGTCCGGCCAGCATGTTGGCGAACAAACGGACGGACAGGCTGACGGGGCGCGAGACGAAGGAGATGATTTCGATCGGCACGACGAGAAGAAGCAGTGGCCCGGGCACACCCGATGGCACAAAGAGGCCGAAGAAGTGCAAGCCATGCTTATAGAAGCCATAAACAAGCACGGTGCCTATGACGAAGATCGCCAGGGCGAAGGTGACGATGATCTGGCTGGTAATCGTGAAGAAATACGGAAACATGCCGAGAAGGTTTGCCGTCAGGATGAACATGAACAGCGAGAACACCATCGGGAAGAACTTCATGCCGCTGCTGCCGGCGCCTTCGCGCAGCATCGAGGCGATGAATTCATAGGACATTTCCGAGACCGACTGCAGGCGCGTCGGAACGATGCTGCGGCTGCCGGTGGTCAGATAAAGGAAACCCGTCGCGCAAGCGACCGTTGCAACCATGAAAAGCGACGAATTGGTGAAGGAGAAATCGATACCGCCGATTTCGATCGGAACAATCTTGTTGACCACAAACTGATGAATCGGATCGTTTGACACCGTTGCTCTCTTTTCATTACCGCCGCCCGGGGGCGCACATCGTTCGTAACCGTCGCGGCGTCTAGTTGCCGTCCCGCTTTTTTTCCGGGTCGCCGCCAAGGCGATCGACCGGATGAGGCGAGGCCACCATGCCGGCTGCCCGCATCACATTCAGCACGCCGGCACAGAAGCCGAGGAGCAGGAAAATGATCATCCCCCAAGGCGCTGTACCTGCAAAACGGTCCAAAAGATAGCCCAGAAGTGCGCCCACAATGACCGCCGCGATGAATTCACTGGAGAGCTTCATCGCCATCGCATAACCCTTGCGACTTTCGGCGGCGCTCTGCTCGATGGCCTCTTCGCTCTTATCGTCCTTGCGCTTCGATGCGAGGTCCGCATCAAGGCGTTTCAGCCGATCCTCCAGACTTTCGTTGCGGTTGTCCGTCATGTGGCAAGTCTCCCCTTTTGCCTGGCCGGTCACGCCCGAATGGACGGGTCCGGTGATGCAAACGGCCGGGTTTTCGCCACCTTTCGGCCCGTTTTGAAGTCGGCCGCAACATAGTTTTAGGGGCCTGCTTAGTCAAGGCGTCGGGCCGGCTTGTTGCCTGATTAAAAACCTCAATAAAATCATATATTTGGAGGGTAAATCTGCCCACAGCAAGCAATCGGCCGGAAGAATCGGCCGCACAGCAAAGCGCCCTGCGGGAAAATGCTTTCCGGCAGGGTGCGCCCGTCGTCTTTTTGCGGCTGGTATTGGAAGGCCGTCAGCTCCAGCCGCCGCCATAGGTGCGGTAGAAGAGGTGCAGGCCGATGCGGCCGACCTTTTTCATCGTGTTGGCCCAGCGCGGATGCACATAGGCAGCATGATAATGGGTGGCCGAGCCGACTTCGGGCAGCCAGATCTTGCCAGAGGTCACGGCCAGCGCCACGTCGAAGGCGGTCTGCCAGTCGGATTTCGAGAAGATGCGGTCGCGGATGTTGTCGCAGGCAAAGGAGAACTGGCAGCGGTTGCGCCAGTCCTTGTTCTGGTAGACGACGCCGCAGATGGTGTTCGGGTAGGTGGGATTGCGGACGCGGTTGAGAATCACCTGGGCGACGGCTGCCTGTCCCTTGACCTCTTCGCCGCGTGCTTCGAAGTAGATGCCGTTGGCCAGGCACTGCTGTTCAGACGCGGAAAAAACGCTGGCCGGCAGCACGCTGGCAGCCCAGGCATGATCGTCGGCAGCGATCTGCGGCACAAAGCGGCCTTGCTGCTTTTCGGTCTTAAGGATCGAATCAAACGGCGATTCGCGGGCATAGTCGGGTTCCGGCTTGGCATAGGCCGTGGCGAGAATATCAGCGTTCGAATTGGTCACGAGGCTTGCCAGCATGACAGGCACGCCCTTGTCGGCCTCGACGGGCTTCTTCTTGTAGAAGGCCGTGGCGATCGAGATCTCCTTGCCCTTGATCTTCGGGTTGACGAAGGCCATGCGGTCGTCGCTTTCCAGCAGCGGCGACATGAGGAAGCTGGTGCGCTCAAGGATCGTGCCGGCCGAAAAATCCTTGGGCGGCGAGACGGGAACGACGGCAACGATGCGGCCCTTCTTGTCGCGCCGGTTGATGCGGTCCTCGTCCGGCCGGGCGTCCTGCTGCTTGCTTTCGGCCGTCAGCGCCGCCGTGCCGCCGTCCGGCATCGTGATCCCTGCCCCATTGGCAATGGCGCCCGTCGTGATCGGGTCGTTGAAGACCATCTCGACCTCGTGCAGGGAGCCGGCCGGTGATCGGGTCATGTAACCGCGCCACTGCTCGCCGCCGCGATTGATTCCCGACAGAAATGCCGCGAGATCGGAATGGGCCGCCACAGACGGGAAGATCAGAAAAAGGGCAAGACCAAAAACCGAAGGTCCGAACGCCCGGGATGCAAGCCGATTCCAGATGGAAAAGCCGGACTTGCCATAAAGACCGATACTCTTACGCACAAACCACACTCCACGCAGACGCTCACAACGTCCAGCGATAATGGAGCATTAACCTTGATGCATGGTTAATGGCAGGAGACCGCTGGTCTGCGTAAACGGCAAATCTAGAAACAGGCAGCTTGATTTGCCAAGTGTGTAGTTTTTGAGCTACACTGAAATCATGCGACGATACGACATCGAAAGCTACAGGACGGAGAGCGGTGACGTTCCCTTTCGCACGTGGATCGAAAATCTCGGCGATGCGAAAGCTCAAACCGCGCTTGTTGCCCGAATCGACAGAGCGTCCTTCGGCAATTTCGGACATTGAAAGGCTCTTTCGGGTACGAAAGGACTTTTCGAGATGCGGATTCACTACGGCCAAGGCTACCGCATTTTCTATACAATCGTCGGGCAGAAGATCGTCCTGTTGCTGACGGGCTCGACAAAGCAGGACCAAGCCAAGGTCATTACAAAAGCAAAAAAGACCACCTGGCAGATTATCAACGAATGGCACGATCATGACTGCAGCGAGCGAACCATTTGATTTCAGTCTTCGCGACAGACTGCTGCGGGATCCTGAAAATGCCGCAGCCTATCTGGCCGAATGCCTTGAGGATGGCGATATGGAGCTTTTTCAGGAAGCGCTGCGCAACGTGGCGAAGGCTCAGGAAGGCGGCGTCCGCGCAGTGGCGGAACATGCCGACCTCAATCGGGAAAATCTCTATCGGGCGCTGTCCAAAAACGGCAAACCGCAACTGGAAACGGTTGCCAAAATGCTTGCTGCGCTGGGATTGCGGTTCACCATCACGCCCGTACATAGTTGAGACGCGATGCCGTCCCGGTTTTATGCGGAACGGCGAAGTCTCGAAACACATCAAATAATGACGTGCGAGCCCAGTTCGACGACGCGGTTGGCCGGCAGGCGGAAATAATCCGATGGGTCGATGGCGGCGTTGGCGAGGCCGATGAAGAGGCGGTCCTGCCATTGCGGCATGCCGGATTGCGCATCGGGCACCAGCTTGCGGCGGCCGAGGTAGAAGGAGGTCGACATGATGTCGAACTTCAGGCCGCTCTTGCGCAAAAGACCCAGCGCCTGCGAGACGTTCTGCATTTCCATAAAGCCGAAATTGAGCTCCAGCAGGCTGAAGCGGTCGGAAATCTTCTGGACCGAATAGCGCTCTTCCTTCGGCACTTTCGGCGTGTTGGCGGTGCGGATCGTCAGGATGAAGTTCTGAGCATGTAGCACGTGATTATGCTTGATGTTGTGCAGCAGCGCGGCTGGTGTCGATTCCGGGTCGCTGGTGAGGAAGATGGCGGTGCCGGGCACCTCGACCGGGGCATGCTCGCTCTTCTTCTCGATCGACTTGATGAAGGCCGGCAGCGGGATATCGGTGTGGCGGGTTTTTTCGTGCAGGATGCGGGTGCCGCGCATCCACGTCCACATGACCAGGATGATGGCGGCGGCGATGAGGACGGGCACATAGCCGCCGTCGTGGATTTTCAGCATGTTGGCGCCAAGGAAGACCATTTCGAGCGCGAAGAGCGGCACAAGAATGATCAGCGCCAGATAGAGCGGCCATTTCCACAGGAGACGGACGAAGAGATAGGCGAGCAGTGTATCGACGACCATCGCGCCGGTGACCGAGATGCCATAGGCGGTTGCCAGTGATTCCGACGAGCCGAAAATGAAAACCAGCGACATGACGCCGAAGAGCAGCAGCGTGTTGACGCTCGGCAAATAAATCTGGCCGGTCTGGGTTTCGGACGTGTGGAGGATTTCCATGCGTGGCAGGAAGCCGAGATGGATGGCCTGGCGGGTCAGCGAAAAGGCGCCCGTTATGACTGCCTGGCTGGCGATAATGGTGGCGCAGGTGGCCAGGATGACGACCGGCAGCAGCGCCCAGTCGGGGAACATCAGGTAGAACGGATTGGAGATCGCTTCGGGATGTTTGAGCACCAGCGCGCCCTGCCCCAGATAGTTCAGCGTCAGCGACGGAAACACCAGACAGAACCAGGCCCACTGGATCGGGCGGCGGCCGAAATGGCCAAGGTCGGCGTAGAGCGCTTCTGCACCGGTGACGGTCAGGAAGACGGCGCCGAGCACGACGATGCCGATGTAACCCTCGTTAAACAGGAAGGTGGCGGCATAGAGCGGATTGAAGGCAGCCAGGATCGACAGATCGTCGTTGAGATGGCTGATGCCGCCGGCGGCCAGAACCAGGAACCAGACGACCATGATCGGGCCGAAGAAGTTCGACACGGCGGCAGTGCCGCGTGACTGGACGGCAAACAGAAGCAGAAGAATGACGACGGAAATCGGCACGACATAGGAGGACAGGGCCGGCGTCACCAGCTTCAGACCTTCGACAGCCGACAGAACCGAAAGCGCCGGCGCGATCATCGCATCGCCGATAAACAGCGCGGCACCGGCGACACCGAGGAAGAACAGCCAGCTGGTGTGACCCTTGACGAACTTCATCAGCAAGGCCAGCAGCGACAGGGTGCCGCCTTCGCCGTGGTTGTCGGCGCGCAGCAGGAACAGAACGTATTTCAGCGTGACGATCAGCGTCAGCGTCCAGATCATCAGCGAGATCAGGCCGACGACCTCATCATGGGTGACGCCGTCATGGGCGATCGGCCGCAGCGCTTCACGAAAGGCGTAGAGCGGGCTCGTGCCGATATCGCCGTAGACGACACCGACGGAGCCAAGCGACAGAAGCAGAAATCTGCGGATTTTCTGCTCGCGGGTCATGGTCGTCGTTTCACCAGAATGGGACATGATGTTCAACAGGCCCTAGAGCCAGCCTTTCCAGCGAAAAAAGAAGAACGGTACGATGGCCGATACGATCATGAGCCCAAGGGACGACGGATAACCGTATAGCCATTTCAGCTCGGGCATGAAATCGAAATTCATGCCGTAGATCGAGGCGACCAGCGTTGGTGGCAGGAATACCACCGATGCGATCGAGAATATCTTGATGATGGCGTTCTGCTCGACGCCGATGAGGCCGAGCGATGCATCAAGCAGGAAGGTGATGTTGCCGGAGATGAAGGCGGCATGTTCCGACAGGAACTGGATATCGCGCGACACGGTGCGGCAGAGTTCCAGCGTTTCCCTGTCTTCCTGCACCGCCGGCACCGTCGACAGGAAACTCGTCACGCGCGACAGCGAGGTCAGGCTGTCGCGCGCCTTGGCGATGAGACGGTGATGGCCTGCCACGTCGAGAAGCCGGTCTTCAAGATAATGGGGCGGACGCCGGGTGCGGCGGGTCTTGTCAGCGAAAACCTGCGTCGACAGCTTGTCGATGCGCACGACGGCCTGCTCGAGGATTTCGGCGGTGCGGTCGACGATGGTCTCGAACAGGCGTGCGGCCATGACCGGCCCTGTCCTGCAACCACCTGGGATGCGATGCATCGAAGCCTTGAACAGCTTGAACGACTTCGGCTCGGCATAACGCACGGTGATGAGGCGGCTGCCGGTCAGGACGAAGGCGACGTCGGTCAGCTCGGGCAGTTCCTCGTCGGCGCGGAACACCAACGACGCCGTCATGAACACGGTGTTGCCATCCGTATACAGGCGGCTTGACGGTTCGATGTCCTTCATGTCCTCGCGGGTCGGCACCTCGATGCCGAGAAGCCCCTCGACAAATGTGTCCTCGGCCTTATCGGGCTTCAGAAGATCGAGCCACACGACGTCAGCATCAAGCGAGACGATGCCGGGATCGGGCTTCAGCTCGAAGCTTTCGCCATTGGCGCGGAATGCCGTGATCATCGGCGCACCTGCGGCGATGACGGAGCCTTAAAGGCAATGATCTGGAGCAAGAGCAAGGGCGCCGGTTCCGCGATCATTCGAAGACGATGTTGGGCATGCTGCGGGCAGCGTTGCCCTTGGCGGCGCTGACCTGCTGCCAGACGCTGGCAGCGATGTCGCGGTAGACCTTGGCGTGCGGCCCATCCGGATGCGAGACGACGACGGGTGTACCGGCATCGGAGGTTTCCCTGATTTCCATGGTCAACGGCACTTCTCCAAGGAACGGAACACCAATTTTTTCAGCTTCCCTGCGGGCGCCGCCATGCCCGAAAATGTCGTGGCGGCCGCCACAGTCCGGACATATGAAATAGCTCATGTTCTCGACGATGCCAAGCACCGGCACTTCGACCTTGCGGAACATGTTCAATCCCTTGCGGGCATCGATCAGGGCCAGGTCCTGCGGCGTCGAGACGATGACGGCGCCGGCGAGCGGCACCTGTTGCGCCATTGTCAGCTGCGCATCGCCGGTTCCGGGCGGCATGTCGACGACGAGTACGTCGAGTTCGCCCCAGGCGACTTCACGCATCATCTGCATCAGCGCCGACTGGATCATTGGGCCGCGCCAGATCATGGCGACGTCCTCATCGACCATGAACCCCATCGACATGACCTTGAGGCCGTAATTTTCCATCGGCTTGATCATCTTGCCGTCGATCTGCTGCGGACGGCCGGACAGTTTCAAAAGGCGCGGCATCGACGGACCGTAGATGTCGGCATCGAGAATGCCGACCTTCAGGCCGTTGGCGACAAGGCCCAGCGCCAGATTGACCGAGGTGGTGGACTTGCCGACGCCACCCTTGCCCGAGGCAACGGCGATGATGGCGCCGACACCGGGAATGCCCGGCTTGGCAGGTGGCGCGGCAGGCGCCGGTTTCGGCGCATGGCTGTGGCCTGCATGCGAATGATAGTGACCGGCATGGGAATGGCCAGCATGGGAATGATCGTGCGCAGCGGCGGCCGGCTGCTTGCGGGCGGCGGGTTCGCTGCCGGTGGCGGCGCGCTTGTCGGCGGTCAGCGCCACCATGGCGGCCTTGATGCCGGGGATTTCCTTGACGACACGTTCGGCCGCAGCCCGCATCGGATCGAGCTCGCGGGCACGTTCGGCCGGCACGGTGATCGAGAAGTAGGCCTTGCCATCGGAGATGAAGACATCCGAAACGAGGCCGAGGTCGACGATGTTGCCGTCCATATCGGGACCGCGCACGGTCCTCAACTTGTCCAGAACCTGTTCCTTGCTGACGTCCGTCATCGAACCCTCATTGCTTGCACTGCAGCGTAAATAGTGGAGAGGGCGCGCTAAGCCAATGAAAATCGCACAGGGTCGTTAGCCAACCAAGGCCGGAAGCCTGTGGCAAGACGCAAAACAGGCTGCCTTTTCTCCAGCGCCCGCCATAGGGGATCGCACAAAGAAAGGACAGCCTGCTGCTCAAGCTATTGATCTGGTCTCAGAATTCGTCCCAGCCGTCGCCGCTGCTTGTCGGCGCCGACGAGGAAGACGAGTTGCCGCCGAAGGCACCGGCAAGCTTCTGCCCAAGAGCGCGTGCCGGAGAGCGGGCCGGCTGCGAGACGGCGGAGGCCGGGCGGACCAGCGGCTTCACGGTTGGGGCCTGCCGGCTGGCCGGCTGCTGGCGGGCAAAACCCTGATCGGGGCGATGGGCCTGGCCGGACGCCACCGGCTGACCGAGCTGGAAACCGGCCAGCAGGTCGGACAGGGCCGAGGCTTCGGCCGCCAGCGTGTGGCTGGCGGCCGTCTGTTCCTCCACCATGGCCGCATTCTGCTGGGTTCCCTGGTCCATGACATTGACGGCGCGGTTGATGTCCTGCAGGCCGATCGACTGTTCGCGGGCCGCTTCGACGATCGCCGAAACGTGGTCGTTGATCTCTTCGACCTCGCGAACGATGGTTTCGAGCGCCTTGCCGGTTTCGCCAACGAGAGCAACGCCGGTCTTGACCTGTTCGCCGGACTTGGCGATCAGCGCCTTGATTTCCTTGGCGGCATTGGCCGAGCGCTGCGCCAGTTCGCGAACTTCCTGGGCGACGACGGCAAAGCCCTTGCCGGCATCGCCTGCACGTGCTGCCTCGACACCGGCATTCAGGGCGAGAAGATTGGTCTGGAAGGCGATTTCATCGATGACGCCGATGATCTGGCTGATCTCCAGCGACGAGCTTTCGATCTGGCCGACGGCAGCAACAGCCTTGCGCACGACCATGCTCGATTCCTGGGCGCCGGACTTGGCGTGGGCAACCAGCGCACCAGCCTCTTCGGCGCGGCGGGTGGAGTCTTTGACCGACTGGGTGATTTCGTCGAGCGCTGCTGCGGTTTCCTCAACGGAGGCCGCCTGCTGTTCGGTGCGCTTGGCCAGATCGTCGGCGGCGGAGAGAATTTCGGTCGAGCCCGAGCGGATCCCCTGCGCGTTGACGCCGACATCCTGCAGCGCGCGCTGCAGCTTGGTCATAGAGGTGTTGAAGTCGAGCCGCAGCTGATCAAGGCTGCCGATGAAAGGCTGTTCAAGACGGATGGTGACGTCGCCATCGGCCAGATGCTGAAGGCCTGCACCGAGTTCGGTCACGGCCAGACGCATCTGCCGTTCATTTTCGGCCGTCTCTGCGGCGCGGCGCTGACGTTCCTGATCGCCGCTGGCGCGGCTTTCCTCGGCTTCGGCTTCGAGACGCTTTTTAGCAATGGTGGCATCGCGCAGGATCAGCAGCGAGCGGGCCATGTCGCCGATCTCGTCTTTCTTTTCTGCATCCGCCAGAACCACGGCGGTGTTGCCATGGGCGATATCACCGGTGGCCGTGACAATCGCATCCAGACGCTTGCGGAAACTGCGTGAAATCAGCGTGCCGAGCAGAACCAGCAGCAGCGAGGCACCGGCGATGATGGTAAGGGCGGTCCAGGCAAGGCTGGTCAGATGTGCGAAAACGGTGGCCTTCGGAACGGAAATGACGGCGAACCAGGTGGTTTCCGGCACGATGCGAACCGGAACGGCAACGCTGAACTCGGACGAGCCGTCGACACCGGTCATCTCTATAGGTGTTCCCGGTGCGGCAATGAGCTTCTCCCAGGCGGCCTGGTTAACCGTCGTGTCCTTGATGGCCTTGCCGAGGAATTCGGGATTGGGGTTGCCGATGAATTTTCCGCCAGCAGAGATGAGCGATACGGAACCATCGCCCAGTGGCTTCATCGCAGCCAGTTGGGTGGCGATATCACCAAGCGCAATATCAATGCCGGTGACGCCGAGCTGTTTGCCATCAACGGTGACCGGACCGACCAGCGTGGTGATCAGAACGTCCTTGCCATTGACCGGATAGAGATAGGGTTCGATGACCACCTGCTTTTGCGACTTGAACGGCAGCTGGTAGTAGTCGCCAGGTCCCGGCTTGTCGTAGTCGATCAGGGCCTCGACGATGATCTTGCCATCGGAGCGAACCCAGTAAGGCACGTAGCGTCCCGTCGCATCATGCCCGGGTTTGCCGACAAAATCCTTGTCCTTGCCGTCGAATGCATTCGGCTCCCAGCCCGACCATACGCCCAGCACATAGGGCGTTTCTTCGAGAAGCTCGCGCATGATGCCGTCGGTGGTCGCGCGATTGTCGACGCCCGCCTTCTTCAGGCCGTTCATCGTGCCCTGCAGGGCCGAGACCAGCTGAAGGCCATTTGTCATCTGCTGTTCGATGCCTGCCGCCGTGACGGAAGCCGCGAGGTTCATCTCCTTGATGCTGTTCGTCTCGACTTCTTTGTAGGAGATCCAGAAGAGCGTGCCGGCGGTGACCACCGTGGCAACGAGACCCGTTGCAACAACTGAGAAAATATTGCGGGACGTCGCAGTCTTGAAAAGCATCGATGTTCCTAAAAAAACGCGCAGTCATACGATCGCCGTACCGGAAAACGGGTCGCGCAGCAGCTATTGGAAATATTCAGGGTGCAGGGGAATCGGCTTGCAGCAGCAGGACGTCCGACAGAATCATTCGGTCTCGAGCAACCTGCAGATTAATGATTAATGTTCTTATAAAACCAAACACCGCAGTGCAGAAATACATTGCACGGCAAACTGTATTTTAGACTTTTCTTGAGTATTTCTTTATGAGGACCGCAGCGCGCTGCGTAGGCTTGAACACGCCCTGTCGGATCAGGATATGAAGCCGCGTTTCATGGCTTTCACGACGGCCTGGGTGCGGTTGACCGCATCAAGCTTGCGCGTTGCCTGATTGAGGTAATGATTGATCGTGTGCTCGGACAGACCGAGAATATGAGCGATTTCGGAGCTGGTCTTGCCGGCAGCCGTCCAGCTGAGGCAGTGTTTTTCGCGCTCGGACAGTGAAACACTTCCGGTTTTCAGCATCGCACCGATTTCCGCCAGGCGGTTGTAGACGTGGATCGCGATCATCTGCAGTTCCATGATCTCGCTCATCGTCACGTTCGAGCGGTCGCCGCTCCAGATCACCGCGCCGCGGTTGGCGTCGGCGTCATGCACGGGGAAAAAATAGGCCTCGAGCAGATTGTTGTCGCGCAAATACTGCTCGACAGGTTCGGTACCGGGCACAGACTTCAGCGCCTTGAACCATTGATCGAGCGTGTAGTGGAACGGTGCCGTCGTCTGGCGAAGCTTGCGTATGCTGTCGCTGTGCTTCAAGAGGCCGAGTTCATCGTATTTCTGGAACAGTTCGACGGCAATGTTGGAGATGATCGAGTTGGTCGACAGCTTTTCCGATGTTACGATCGGCATGTTGAAAACGAGGAATGTCTTGAAACCAAAAGCAGCTGTCGTGCCTTTCATGAAGCGAATGACATCGAACTGCGTGGCGAGCGCGGCGATTTCCGGCGCAAAGTCACCGTCTGTAGGCCGCGTCCATATCGCTTTCGTGGCGGTCATGGTCTCTCACAGTATAAGCGCCAGTATGGAATAGATATTCCCGATAGAAATAAAATCAATGGATCAATCCCGCGCGATACGCTTTCGCTACAGCTTGCACGCGATTCACCGCATCGAGTTTACGACCTGCACGGTTAAGATAGTGATTAACGGTGTGTTCAGAAAGATCAAGAATTCCGGCCATTTCCGAGCTCGTCTTGCCCGCAGCCGCCCAGTAGATGCACTCAAGTTCACGTTCCGACAGGGAAGAACCTGACACACGCTCAGGTTTGCGCAGCTGGCCCACCCGGTTGAAAATGTAGTTTGCAAACATGTTCAGCTGCAGCATCTCCTCCTGCCGCAGAACACCCCGCGTTCCCGAAACAGAAATTGCACCGCGCTGCCCGTCGGCAAGCTGTGCGGGAAAGTAGGCACCGGTGGTCATGCCGAACCGTTCGAAAAGATTGATCGCAATCTCCGATTTGCCATCGCCCCGGCGCCGGTTTGCGCTTTTGATTTCATAGGAAAACGGCACGGCCGCCTTGCGCAGCTTCTCAATGATCGGACTCGCCCCGAACAGCGACGCCGCGTCGTAGGCGTCCTGCATCTCCTTGGGCCAATTGGTCAAAAGAAGATTTTCCTTGAGCGTTTCAGTGGGCTGCGATGGCAGCGTGATGACAAGAAATCCGTTGAACCCGTACGCCACCGTCAAACGTTCGAGCAAGCGTGCCACGTCATCTTCGGTCGCAAGCTCGCAATCGTTCTCATCATGGCCCGGCATGATCGAAGACGAATTGCTTTGAAAAAAATCGATCATCGCCATTCCTCTGGAGCCGAATGGCCCATAAGCCAATTCAATTGTATGATAAGAAGCTAAGCTACATTTCACCTAGCGTTTCGTCTAGTCAAACGAACGTCTATATGGATTGGTTTCACAACATTCTCGGGGTCTTTGGGCTTTTGCTCAACGGCCCGGCCCAAGACGGGCCACCAGATCGGCAGAAATCGCCACGGCTGCGTGGTCGACGAGGCCAGCCCAGGCTTCCAGTTTTTCCGCCGGCAAACGATGGACTGGTCCTGTCACGGAAATTCCGGCGACAATGCCGTGGTGCCGCGAGTGAACGGGGGCCGCGACGCAGCAGATGCCACGTTCGTGCTCTTCGCGATCGAAAGCATAGCCTCGCTTCTTGATGTGGACGATGTCCTCCATCAGAGACCGGACTGAGCGATGAGTGCTCGGCGTATAGGGATGAAATATAAGCTGCCCCATCACTTCGAGCAGCTTTCCCTCGTCCAGCACGGAAAGTGCGGCCTTCCCGACACCAGTGCAATAAACCGGTGATGCGTTGCCGATCTGCGAATGCATCCGGATGGCCTGACGGCCTTCGACCTTGTCGAGATATATGACTTCGAGACCACGCAGAATGCCGAGATGGATGGTTTCTCCCGTCTGCTCCTGCAGCCTTTTCAGATGCGGCTCGGCGACGGCGCGAAACTGGTTTCTCGACCAGGCGTTCGACGCAAGCGTCAGAAGGCGGATCCCCGGCTCGTAGCGCAGATCCTCACGCAGCGCCAAAAGCCCTTCTTCAACAAGATGGGAAAGCTGGCGGTGTACGGTTCCACGCGGCTGCTGCGTCAGAGCGAGAATTTCGACGAACCGCAACGGCGCATCGGCTGCCGCCACGAGATCAAGCAGTGCCATCGCCTTGCCAAGCGTTCCGGTACCGCTGCCGGACACATCCGTAGCCCCGTCCACTGCAGACTTTTTGCTGTGCTGCATCGTGTCCATCCGCCTCACCTGCCTGCCACTGTCACTTGACAAGAACGCGATCATAGACCGATAATTCCAAATAATCAAATAGAGTTCCATATAATGGAACAGGCCAGCGCCTTGCCGGCTCAGGGAGAAACTGCCCGCATGTCCATGCCGACCGCGCAATTTCCAGATTTGAAGGATCGCGGCGTTCTGATCACGGGCGGCGCCTCGGGTATCGGCGCGGCACTTGTCGAAGGCTTTGTGCGCCAGGGCAGCCGCGTTGCTTTCATCGATATCGACGCCCGTGCCGGAAATGCCCTGGCCGCAGGACTCTCGCAACACGCACGCCATGCGCCGGTTTTCCTGCAAGCGGACCTGCGCGACATTGCTTCCCTGCAGCAGGCGGTGGCGGCGGCGGCACGCGCAACAGGCCCGATCGGCGTTCTCGTCAACAATGCGGCCCGGGACGACCGGCACAAGCTTGAGGATGTGACGCCTGACGTCTGGGACGAAAGCCAGGCGGTCAACCTCCGCCACCACTTTTTCATGGCACAGTCCGTGGCGCCGCATATGCGTGCGCTGGGCGGCGGCTCGATCATTAATTTTTCCTCGATCGCCTTTCTGCTCAATATGGGCGAGCTGCCGATCTACGGCGCCGCCAAGGCCGGGATCATCGGCCTGACGAAGTCGCTCGCCGGGCATCTCGGTCCCGGCAATATCCGCGTCAACGCGCTTCTGCCCGGCATGGTGGTGACCGAGCGGCAAAAGGAGCTCTGGTTGACGGAGGATTCGATGAACAAGATGATCGAGCAGCAATGCCTGAAACGGGCGCTGGCGCCGGACGACGTGGTCGGTCCGTGCCTCTATCTGGCTTCAGACTGCTCGTCCGGCATGACGGCGCAAACCATGATTATCGATGGAGGTGTTCTTTGACGAAGCAGGCAGCCTATGTGGCGGTGGACTGGGGAACATCGAGCTTCCGGCTCTGGCTGATCGGTACGGAGGGCGACGTGCTGGCCGAGCGCCGCAGCGGCGAAGGCATGCTGACGGCCGCCAAAACCGGATTCGAGGCCATTTTGCAGTCGCACCTCGATGCCGTCGCTGCACCGGCCGGTCTGCCTTTCATCGTCTGTGGCATGGCGGGGGCGCGGCAAGGCTGGGTCGAGGCCGGATATCTCGACACACCGGCCCTGCTTGCCGATATCGTCAAGGCAGCGGTGCGCGTTCCCGGCATTGCCCGCGACGTCCGCATCCTGCCCGGCCTTGCGCAGCGCAATCCGTCGGCCGCCGACGTACTGCGGGGCGAGGAAACCCAGCTTCTTGGTGCCGGCGACATTCTGATGGCGGGCGATCATCTGGTCTGCATGCCCGGCACGCACAGCAAATGGGTGCGGGTGTCAAACGGCACCGCCACAGGCTTTTCCACCTTCATGACCGGCGAGCTGTTCGACGCGATCTCCAAGCACACGATCCTGAGCCACACGGTTGGCGACGGCGGCTCCTTCGATGGGACATACCCGGCCTTCGTCGACGCCGTCGCGCAGGTCCGCGACAACCCGGCGCTCACCAGCAACCGGCTGTTTTCCGTGCGTGCCGGGCAGCTTCTGCATGCCCTGCCCGCGACGGATGGTAAGGCACGGCTTTCCGGCACGCTGATCGGCCTGGAAATATCGGGTGCGCTCAGCACCGTGCCTGCCGGCGGCGGCATCTGCCTTGTCGCCTCCGGGCCGCTCGGCGCACTCTATCAGGCGGCCCTTGCAGCCTTCGATCTCACCCCTGTCCTCATCGATGCCGATGACGCCGTGCGTCATGGACTGGCATCGGCCGCACGCGCCATCTGGCCGCTTTGAAGAAAGAACAAACCGTGACCCGTATTCCTTTTCCATCCATGAAATATCCGCTGATCGCCATCCTGCGCGGGCTGAAGCCGGGCGAAACCGAAGGCGTGGTCGGTGCGTTGATCGAGGCCGGGTTTACGGCCATCGAGATCCCGCTCAATTCGCCCGATCCGTTCCGCTCCATCGAGATTGCCGTGAAGATGGCGCCGGCAAACTGCCTGATCGGCGCGGGAACCGTTCTGACCACGGCACAGGTCGAAGAACTCGACAGCGTCGGCGGCAGATTGTTCGTCAGCCCCAACGTCAATGCCGAGGTGATCTCGTTTGCGGCCTCCAAGGGCATGGTAACGATGCCCGGCGTATTCACACCGACCGAAGCCCTGGCTGCTGCGGCAGCGGGCGCCACGGGGCTGAAATTCTTCCCGGCCAGCGTGCTCGGCCCATCCGGCATTGCGGCCATCCGCGCCGTGCTGCCGCCGGAACTGGAGATCGCCGCTGTCGGCGGCGTCTCGGAAAACAATTTCGGCGATTACGCCAAGATCGGTTTGAAGAGCTTCGGGCTCGGCTCCAGCCTTTACAAGGCAGGCATGGATGCGGCAGAAGTTTCTCGCCGCGCCCGCGCAACGACAACGGCCTATGACGCCGTTTATGGAGCCTGACATGACCGAGACAATTCCGTTCGCCGGTACCATCCTGTGTTCCGCTGGGCTGGAGCTGGGCGAAGGCCCAACTTTCGACCCGGCCACCGGCACGGCCTGGTGGTTCGCCATCACCGGCAAGGAACTGCATGAGCTGCATCTCGAAAGCGGTCGCACGAGCGTGCACACGCTGCCGTTCATGGGCAGCGTTCTTGCCGTCATCGACGCGGAACGGCAGCTGATCGTTTCCGATCTCGGCCTGTTCATCCGCGATGTGAAAACCGGGACCTTCAGCGACTATGGGACGCTGGAAGACATTCCGGGCAACCGCTCCAACGACGGCCGGGTGCATCCGTCCGGTGCGCTCTGGGTGGGAACGATGAGCCGCAGCGAGAACAAGGGTGCCGGCGCCATCTATCACGTCGCTGCGGGCACGGTGACCAAGCTCTACAACAACATCAGCATTCCGAACGGCATCTGCTTTTCGCCCGATGGTAAAACCGGCTATTTCACCGACACGGAGGTCAATCACCTGATGCGGGTCGATCTCGATGCGGCAACAGGACTGCCTGTGGGTGATGCCAGCGTGCTCAGCGACGAGACGGGCAATACCGGCGGCATCGACGGATCGGTCTGCGATGCTGACGGGCTGATCTGGAATGCGCGCTGGGGCGCCGGCGGGGTTGAGGTCTACACGCCGGATGGCACGAAGATCCGCACCTACAGCGTTCCGGCCAAACAGACGAGCTGCCCGGCCTTCATCGGCAAGAATGCCGAGCGCATGCTGGTGACGTCGGCCAGGCAGGGCATGGACACGGCGGCCCGTGCCGCCGATCCCACCGGCGGACAGACATTCGACCTCGGCATAGAGGTCAAAGGCCGCTTCGAGCCCGCCTACCGGCTTTGATTGTTTGAACTGCGATTGGTGCAACAAAGGCCGGGTCACCCCGGCCTTTGTCGTTCCTGCGGCCCCAACCATCTGATGCGCAGCCAAATTTCATTTTCGGCCAACCCATTGTAAATTCACCATTTTTCGGTATTCCATCACGCAACCGTGCGTTTTTTTGGAACCGATTCCAAGCTCACCGCGTTTTCAAACCATCACCGGTATGGCTCGGCGGACAACTGCCAGAGGCCGTATCTCAATCGTCAACACAATGAAAAGGCAGGTTTGAGATGACCAAAAAACTCGTAACATCCGTTGCAGTCAGCGCACTCTTTGCAGGCATGACAGTTCTCGCGCCGGTTGGTTTCGCTCAGGAAACAACGCAGCCGCAGACCATGGAAACCCAGCCGCTGACGACCACAGGCGAACAGCCTGCCGGTCAGGAAAAAGTTGTCCCGGGTACCGATGCGGCTGAAACAGCCCCGGCTGCCGGCGCAGAAACAACGACCGATACGGCAGTCGCGACACCTGACAATGCCGGCGGTTATCTGACTGAACAGGGCGCTGACCAGATTGCTGCCAGCACCTATGTTGGCCAGTCGGTTTACAATTCGGCCGATGAAAGCGTCGGTTCGATCAATGACCTGATCCTTTCGAAGGACGGCGGCATTCAGGCAGCGGTTATCGGTGTCGGTGGCTTCCTTGGCCTTGGTGAAAAGAACGTCGCTGTTCCCTTCACCAACATCGCCATTCAGGAGGTTCCGAACTCCGACGACCTGAAGCTGACGACGACGGAAACGGCTGACACGCTGAAGGCGGCGCCGGAGTACAAGACGAAGGCTCAGAAGGTTGCCGAGCAGAATGCCGCGACACCGGTCGATAACTCGACCACCTCGTCGACAACAGGCGTTGCTCCGGCCACCGGCATGGAACAGCAGCCGGCGACAACGTCGGAATAATCGTTCCGGGTTACATCAGACAAAGCGGCGCCTTCGGGCGCCGTTTTCGTCTGCGTCGATAGCAAACAAGAACAGCGGCCCCCTTGACATTTGCGTTCCAAAATAGAACATAAAGAGAACAAACAAGGAGATCGCCATGCAGAACAGTTACGACGTCATTGAGCGGGCCTTGTTGGCCGTTGCGCATACCAAGGCGATGCGGGAGCGGCACCGGATGCAGCGCATGGAATTTCAGAAGCGGGCGGAAATGGTGGCGGCGCGGCCGGCTTATGTGCTGAAGCGCGCAGGCCAGCAGCTGTCGCTGGAGCTGAACAGCTGAGACGAGACCTTTTGTATCAAACGTGGATCAGGCTGACTTGACGGCGGAAACAGGCCGGTATTTTTCGTCGAGATAGCGCAGCGTCGAGATTGCATCGACGGGCTTGCCGTAAAAATAGCCCTGCCCCATGCCGCAACCGAGCGCTTTCAGTTTCAGGGCTTCGGCGAAATCCTCGATACCTTCGGCGACGACCTCGAGTTCAAGGCCGTTGCACATCTCGATGATGGCCTTGATGATCTGCTCAGACGCACGGTCGCTGACGATTCTGGAGACGAAAGCCCGGTCGATCTTGACCTTGTCGAAACAGAAATCCCGCAGGCGCCCGAGGCTCGACTGGCCGGTGCCGAAATCGTCGAGGGAGATGCGTACGCCGGCGGCGCGCAGTTCGGTGATGATCTTCTGGGCCGTGTCGGCATCGGTCATCACGGCGGTTTCGGTGATTTCAAGTTCCAGCCGGCGCGGGTCCAGTCCGACGCGATTTATGATCTTCAGAACATTGTTGCTGGTCTCGGGGTCCATCAGCTGGGCGGAGGACAGATTGAACGACAGGAAGAGCTCTTTCGGCCAGGAGAGGACGGCTTCGGCGGCCTTGCGCAGAAGTGTCTCCGACAGGGCATCGATGAAGCCGCGCTCTTCAGCCAGTGGCACGAAGACCGCAGGCGAGACATAGCCGAGATCCGGATCGCACCAGCGCGCCAGAGCTTCAAAACCGACGACCGTATCGTCCTTCAGATCGACGATCGGCTGGAAATGCACATCGACCTCATCGGCAATGATGGCGTTGCGCAGGGCCTGCTCGAGCTGTGTCGCCCGCTTCATTTCCTGGGCGATTTCCTGGGAATATACGGTGATCTGACCGCGGCCGCGGCGCTTCGAGCGATAGAGCGCCGTATCGGCACTTTTCAGCAGCTCCTCGAAATCCTCGCCGGCAAAGGGATAGACGGCAAAGCCGAAGGAAGCCGAGAGGCGAACGTTGCGGTCGCCAAGATCGAAGGGGGCGGAGAGCACTTCCTTGAGCATCTGGCCGATTTTTTCGGCCGCCTTACGCTCGAAAATCAGCGGGAAGACGAAGGCGAATTCGTCGCCGCCGGCGCGGGTGACCGTGGCACCGTCGGGCACGCAGGCGCGCAACCGGTCGGCGACCTGACAGAGGATCTGGTCGCCCGCATGCGGCCCGAAGAGATCGTTGATGGGTTTGAAGCCGTCGAGATTGGCAAGGCCGATGGTGAAAGGCGCAGGATCGGCCGCCCGCTCAGCAGCAATCTGGCGAACCCTGTCACGCAGCTTGTAAGAATTGCCGAGACCCGTCAGGGCATCGGTGTAGGCCATCGCCTGCAATTCCTTCTGGGTAACGTGCTGAGACGGAGCTCCAGCAAGGCTCATGCGCTTTTCCTAAACCTTCGTCATGTGTCTACAGGCCAGACCATGGTCTTCGATTGTTAAAAATTACACATCAAATCTCCCCGTGTTTCTGCCAGCGACTCCCTAATTCTAATGAGTTGACACGGGTTCTTACGACGCAATTCTTTGCAGCTGGGCAGGAAGATTGCGATGATAGACGGTCTGGATCATATCCGGGCTGACGGGTTTGACCATGAATTCGTTCATGTCGGCCGCCTTGCAGCGCTCGACGTCGATTTCCATCGCCTGGGCAGCGACGGCGATGATCGGCGTTTTCTGGCCGGATGCCTTTTCCGCCAGCCGAATGGCTTTTGTCGCGTCAAAGCCGTTCATGACCGGCATGGAAATGTCCATGAAAACCAGTTTCGGGCGGAACTCTTTCCACATTTCGACAGCACGCTCACCGTTTTCGGCGATGCGGAAGGACAGGCCGAGACCTTCGAGAATATGAGAGAAAACAAACTGGTTGATCTCATTGTCCTCAGCCACCAGCACGTCGATATGATCAGCGGCGACAGCATGCGTGATGTTGGCATCGATTTCCTGCTCAGACTCAAAAATCGTCTCTTCGACAAAGTCGCCGATATCGTCCATGCCTGCGCGTTCTTTTTCACACAGGGTCATGATTTCGGACAACAGGCCGGACTCGCTGGCGTTGCCCGAAATGATCGCCGAGGGAATATTCTGGCGGCTGAACAGAGCCGCCTGCATGTCGGGCAGTGCGTCGTCGATCAGGATGAGATTGACCGAGAGGCCTGCGTCGGATGCTGCGGCCAGCAAGGCGGCCTGCTCCGCTGCATTGCGCGCGCTGCACGTATCGAAACCCCAGCCGGCCAGCTGCGAAAGAAGCTTGCCTTCAAAGGCGGGGTTGGCGGTGGTGACGACGATGCGTGCGCCCAGAACATGATCAGGCAGTGTCGCAGCACCTGTCTCGACCATGATGTTGAGATCGAGCGCCTGGTAGGGATCATAGCAATTCTGCGCGGGCTCGAAGATATCGAAGCTCTTCACTTGAAGCAGCGGCAGGCTTTCGGCCCCGGCGGCGGCGCTACCCTCATACCATGTGGCAATATCGGTGACGTCGCTCATGTAGGTGACGAGCAGATATTTGCCGGGGACGCCGATCCGGTACTTGCGCGTCACGACCCAGAGATCCTCGCCATCGGCCCGGACGATCTGCTCCGGCAACGAGTGCATCTGCCCGGTTTCGAGCACGTTGCGATCTGAAAGTTCGAACTTTTCGGCCAGCGCAGGATCAAGAAGGTCCCAGGCGGTGCGGCCGAGAATGCCTTCCGGCGAGAGGCCGTTGAAATCGCAGAACGCCTTGTTGACGGCGATATAGGTGAGGTTGCGATCCTTGACGAACAGGGGGCTCGGAATGGAATCGAGGATCTGCTCGGTGGTGGCGATCCGGTCGAGATCCAGCTGAATCTGTTCTTCGCGCTTCTTCTGTTCGGAGATATCGGTGACCTGCAGGATGCCCATGCCGTTGGACAGGCGCCGCTTGCGGATCTGCACCCAGCGATGGCGGCCAAGTCGTTCGACCGTCTCGAAACGCTCGCGCCATTGCACGGAGATGCGATCGGAAATCCATTCCTCGCGGCTCATGCGGCGGCGGACGTTTTCGCCATCGGTGCCGTGGCGCACACCGGCGTCATAAACCGCCCCGAGAAAATCCCGAAGCCGGATGCCCGCCGAGAGAAACGAGGGGGACATCGGATAAAACTGGAGCAGCTGGCGGCTGGCAAAGACAATGCAGTCATTCTTGTCACAGACGAGCATGGCCATGCCGAGGGCGTCGCAGGTCGCCTCGAACATCGTCCGCTGGATGTTCGCGTCCGTAGACGCCACATCATTCATGGGCATTATCCTCAAACACCCGCGAGGGGTGGCCTGTCTAGATGAAGGGAACATGCTGAGTGCGAGACAGCAGAGGCTTATCGTGGCGACGGCGGGCAGCCAGCAGTGCGCCCAACGCCACTTCGCAAAACCTGGCATCATTCCAAGCCGTGCGGCTAAACTCGCAGTATATGATTAAGGTCGTCTTAAATCCCCCGGCATGGTTGTCCGCAAAATCTGCCGGATGAGGCTGAGGAAACAGGGGAGAGACGTAGTTTTTCGACGAAGATGGCTTTTCACGCAGATTAGAATCCTGGAAAATAAGCTTATGCAAATCAAGCAGCTCTCCGAAACACTGATCAACCAGATCGCCGCCGGCGAAGTTATCGAGCGCCCGGCAAGTGCCGCCAAGGAACTGATCGAAAATGCCATCGACGCCGGGGCGACCCGCATCGAGATCGCAACTGCGGGTGGTGGAAAATCCCTGCTGCGGGTGACCGACAATGGCTCGGGCATGACGGCCGGTGACCTTGAACTGGCCGTGCGGCGCCATTGCACATCCAAGCTCGATACCAATCTCATGGACATCCGCACGCTCGGCTTTCGCGGCGAGGCCCTGCCCTCGATCGGCTCCGTGGCGCGGCTGACAATCTCGAGCCGCGTTACCGGTGCTGCGCACGGGGCGGAAATTTCGGTTGCTGGCGGCAAGGTTCAGCCGGTGCGCCCGGCGGCTGTCAACATCGGTACGGTGGTCGAGGTGCGCGACCTGTTCTTCGCAACGCCCGCGCGGCTGAAATTCATGAAAACGGAGCGGGCCGAAGCCTCGGCAATATCAGAGGTGGTGCGGCGCATGGCGATCGCCTTTCCGCACATCCGGTTCGTGCTGTCGGGGCCGGACCGGACACCACTCGAATTCGCCTCGACCGGCGACGACCGGCTGGCGCGCATGGCGCAGGTTCTCGGCCGCGATTTCCGCGACAATGCCATCGAGCTCGATGCCGTGCGCGAGGAGATCGGACTTTCCGGGTTCATCGGCGTGCCGACCTACAATCGCGGCAACTCGCTGCAGCAATATGCCTTCGTCAACGGCCGCCCGGTGCAGGACAAGCTGATCTGGTCGGCGCTGCGGGCCGCCTATGCCGAGACCATTCCGCAGGGGCGTTATCCGGTGGCGGTGCTGTCGCTCGACATCGACCCGGAGCTGGTCGACGTCAACGTGCATCCGGCGAAGTCCGATGTGCGGTTTCGCGATCCGGGGCTGGTGCGCGGGCTGATCATCGGTGCCATCCGCCAGACACTGGCGCGGGACGGCGACCGGGCCTCGACCACAGGCGCCGGCGGGCTGATGCGGGCCTTCCGGCCGGAGGCTTGGACACAGAGCGCACCGTGGTCGGCAGAAACCTCGCCCTATCGCCCGGCGAGCTACGACCGGCCCTTGAACGGTTTTGCCGAGCCCGCGCAAGCGGGTTTCGAGGCGTTCACTGCACCCTCCGCGCGGGCCGAAACCGTGCCGGTCATGTCCGTTTCCGAGACACCGGTTTTCCATCCGCTCGGCGCGGCGCGGGCGCAGCTGCACGAAAACTACATCATTGCCCAGACGGAAAACGGATTGGTCATCGTCGACCAGCATGCGGCGCACGAGCGGCTGGTATTCGAGGCGATGCGCACGGCGCTGCATGCGCGGCCGATCCCGGCGCAGGCGCTGCTTATTCCCGAGATCGTCGATCTGCCGGAAGACGACTGCGAGCGGCTGGCCGCCCATGCGGCGGACCTCGCCCGTCTCGGCCTTGGTATCGAGCGGTTCGGCCCGGGGGCGATTGCCGTGCGCGAAACGCCGGCGATGCTGGGTGAAATGGATGCGGCCGGGCTGGTGCGGCAGCTGGCCGACGAGCTTGCCGAGTGGGACACGGCCAACGGTCTTGCCAGCCGGCTCGACTATCTTGCCGCCACCATGGCCTGCCACGGCTCGGTCCGCTCCGGCCGGCGCATGCGGCCGGAGGAGATGAACGCGCTTCTGCGCCAGATGGAGGCGACGCCGGGTTCGGGCCAGTGCAACCACGGGCGGCCGACCTATATCGAACTCAAGCTCTCCGACATCGAGCGGCTGTTTGGCCGAAGCTGAAAAATGTGGATATTTTCAAGCCACCGGGATAGAGAATTTCGCGATAAACCTTGTTTTGATGCAAGCCACTGTCCCGGCCCCGTTGCACAGGTCCGGGCGGCGTGCATTGGCGGAGAGTGGTGATGATGAACCGGTTTGAAGGCAGTTCCAATCGCGAGGCAAAAATCCGCTATCTCGACGGCGATTTTCAGGTGGTTCTGCCTGGCTCGCACGTCGTCTGCGTCATGAGTGGAAAAACCATTCCGCTCGATGAGCTTCGCTACTGGAGCGTGGCGCGCCAGGAACCCTATGCCGATGTCGAGGCTTCCTACGAGGCCGACAAACGGGCTGGCATCCTGCCCAATCAGAAGCGCTAGGACCGAAAAGACTTTTCTTATAGAAGTTTTTAACGTGAATTATTCAGCAGCGATGTCGGATATAAAAAGTCGATCAATATCGCCATCTATATATTGAGGTTTACACTTCACAGAAATTACCAACTGACTGTCAAACGCACTGGAATACGGATTGTTGGGCATGGTGATCTGAGGGTCTGTAATCTGACCAGGAATTCGTTTAGTTTTCCGCGATTCCTCTTCAATTGAGACTTTGCAAGATTTTGTTACCAAATCTAATTCGGTAATCTGCAACCGTATTATACGTTCCTCACCGATTTCAATTGATTCTGCTTTTTCTATTTCAGCTCTATCAGTCGCAGTAATTGAAAATGCTCCATTGCTAACGTGCCCGATCTGTAATGTTGAGACGGACGCACCAATAGGGCTTACAAGCAGTTTTGCGGCGCCATGGTTTGAAAGCACAACGCGCTCAATCATTTCCATGGCTGCACGCGAAGTATGGCCCATTTCCTCAAGAGCCTTAATTGCAACGGAATTGGAAACCTCTGCTTCTTTCTTCCGTCCAGCCCATTTTGCTATTGTAGAATTGAAAATGGCCTCAGTTGCTTTGGTCGCCGCAGTCCTGATCACCACATCGAGAATGGGCAAAAGCGGTGCGGTGAAGGCCGATCCAACAGTTACCACCATTACCCAGAATTCGTAGGAGCCCGCCTGAGGCGGCAGCGCTAGAACTCTAATCCCGTTGTTAATCTCCTTTTTGGCGAACCGACCAGTCAACGCACTTGACCACTTGCGGCAATAATTCTCGAAGCGCCTTGAAGTGATGCAGCCAAAGAGCTCAGTTCAACAGTGTGTTGATCGGCATCGAGTCCCTCAAACTTAATCCTAATCGGTTCTACGTTTTCGCTCTTCATATACACCTCATGACTTCACGAGAACTGGCCTCATTGCAACCGTAAGTCAAAGAGCACATCGGGGCTTTTGAGCCGAGTGAAATCGTTACTGTGTTAACGCTTCTTTTCATCCTTCGCCACCAACGCTGCATTTTCCTTCAACATCCGGGCCCGCGCCGCTGCAATGGCGGCATCGATGATGCGGCCGGGAGCGGCCGGATCGTCGAAGCGCATCTCGATTTCGATGACGAGGCTTTTTGCGGCGAGCTCCCCTGCCCGGCCATGGGTGCCACCGAGGCGGACCATGTCCTTGGCGGTGGTGACCAGCTGATAGCCGTTCTTTTCCGCCCGGCCGATGAGATCGGCGATCTCGTCGTCGGCGAGAAGATGATGGTCGGGAAAGGAGCGGGTCTCGGCCAGGGTTGCGCCGGTCTCACGCACTGTGCGGAAAAACTTTTCCGGATCGGCGATGCCCGCCCAGGCCAACACCGGCTGGCCTGTGAAGCCGGTGTTTTCCAGCCGTTCGACCGTCGCATGATAGATCTGCTTGCCGGCGCGGGCCGACGTGCGGATGATCCTATCGGCAGCTTCGGCATTGCCGATCTTTAAAAGCGCTGTCGCATAGGCGATCTGCTCGTTCAGCGGCGCGCGCACCGGCCCGCCGGGAATGAGATGGCCATTGCCGATGCCGCGCCGGGAGTCGATGACCAGCAGGGAGAAATCAAAGGCAAGCCGGGCACTCTGAAAACCGTCGTCCATGATGATGATGTCGGCGCCCTCCCAGACCAGCCGCATGGCACCCTCTAGCCGGTTGCGGCAGACGACCGTCAGCGCCTCGCGGGCCAGAAGCAACGGCTCGTCGCCGACATCCTTTGCACGGTGATGGTCCGGATCGACGATCGTCGTGACATCAAGCCCGCCGCCGTAACCGCGGCTGAGAATGCCGGGCTTCAAACCCCGCGCAGTGGCGGCGCGTGCCAGCGTGATGGCGGTCGGGGTCTTGCCTGCGCCGCCGATGGTGAAATTGCCGACGCAGATGACGGGAACGGGCACGGATGCACGTTTGCCGTTGCGCATGCGGTGTCCGGCAATGCGGCCATAGATCCACGAAAACGGCGAAAGGCCATAGGCCTTCCAATCCGCTTTCTTCCACCAGAATGGCGGTGCCTCCGAAACCATTTCCCCTCCGCTCCGGCCCGCGCGCGCGCCCCGAAAATTTCCGGTAAAAAACGTCAGAACCCGCGAAAAAGCAAGGCCACATGCGGTTCAACCCAAAGTGGGCCGCTGCGCAGTGGTCAAAGGATGGCCGGAAGACCGGTGATATCGGTGAGGCAATGATCGGATGCGGCCGCCAGCGACTGGCGCGAACCGGTACCGGTCAGCACTGCCACCGTCATGCCGGCGCCCGCACTTCGGCCCATATGCATGTCGTGGTTGTTGTCGCCGACAACAACGATCTGATGCGGTTCGAGGCCTGTGGCTGCACAGAAGCCGAGCACCATGCCGGGCTCCGGCTTGACGCCGAAGCCGCTGTCGTAACCTGCGACATAGTCGAGGAACTTCGCAAACCCGAAGCGGCTGGCCGTCTGGCGGATCGAGTTTTCGTTGTCGCTGGAGGCAACGCCCAGCCGGTAGCCGGAAGCGTGCAGGCCGGAAAAGAAGCTTTCGAGATCGGTAACGGGCACCGAAAAGCTGGCTGCATTGGCAAAGAGCTGGTCGAGCTGGGCGACCAGCTCATCATGCGGAACCGGCGATCCGGCGGCGATCAGGCCTTTGGCGATCTCCACGGTATTGCCGGCGGCAAGCAGGCTGTCCGGCGTCACATAGGCAGTATCCGGATCCATGCCGGTGGCGGTGAGAAGCTGCCGGGCGAGCGGGGCATCGCCTCTTGCAGCGATGCGGGCCAGCTCGTAATTCACCGGCACCCAGCTCTTGGCGTAATCCAGAAGCGTGCCATCCTTGTCGAACAGAATGCCCTTGAAGACGGCGGCTTTGGACATTGCGGCTCCCGGCAGGTCTGGTTCAGGATGCCCGTTCGCGCGGCTGCAAACGCGCCTTGACGGTCAACGGGTTGATATAGGGTTCCAGCCCCTTGATCGTCGCGGTCAAGGCGCCGCGCATCTCATGGACGGTTTCCAGCCCGGCATCGATCATGGTGCGGCGGGTTTCGTCGTTGGACAGGAGATAGTTGACGCCCTTGGCCAGCATCTCGACATCGCGCACCATCTTGGCGCTGCCATTGCGGGCAAGGCGCTGATAGGCGTCGCGGAAATTCTGGACATTGCCGCCCGACAGAACGGCGCAGCCGAGCATGGCCGGTTCCAGCGGGTTCTGCCCGCCCTGGGCAAACAGCGAACGGCCGACGAAGGCGACTTCGGTGAGGCGCAGGTAAAGCCCCATTTCGCCGATCGTGTCGCCGAGAAAAATATCGACATCCGGCGTCAGCGGATCGTTGCGGGTGCGGCGCGCCACCACCAGCCCCTTGGCCGTCAGCGCTTCTTCGATGGCATCGCAGCGGTCCGGATGGCGCGGCACGATAATGGTGAGCAGGCCCGTGCGCTCCTTCAGCGCCCGGTGAACGACACCGGCGGCATTTTCCTCGCCCTCAAAGGTCGAGATCGCCGCCCAGGTCTTGCGGTCGCCAAGCTGCTGGCGGTATTTCTGCAGCACCGCCTCATCATGGGGCGGGGCGTCGGTATCGACCTTGAGATTACCGGAGACCATGACCGGCAGGGCCCCGAGCGTGCGAAAGCGTTCCGCGTCGAGATCGGACTGGGCGATGACCAGGGCAAGGTTCTCGAACAGCGCATCGGCCAGAGACGGCCGCTTCTTCCAGCGATCGAACGAGCGATCCGACAGGCGGCCGTTGACCAGCACCTGCGGGATGTGACGGACGCCGAGCTCCATCATCGTCATCGGCCATATCTCGGATTCGGCGATAATGGCCAGATCCGGCCCCCAATAGTCGAGAAAGCGGCTGACGGCGGGCTTGAAATCCAGTGGCACATACTGGTGCACCACGCTGGAATCGAGCCGTTCGCGGGCAACGCGGGCTGACGTGGTGGTGCCGGTGGTCAGCACGGCCTGAATGCCGCGGCGGCGCACTTCCTTGATCAGCGGCACGACGGCCGTGGTTTCGCCGACGCTGGCGGCATGAAACCAGATGAGCGGGCCTTTCGGGCGGGCCTGGCTGGCATGGCCGTAACGCTCACGCCGGCGGGAATGATCTTCCTTGCCTTGGGCGGCGCGCATGGCGAGATAGGACCAGACCAGCGGATAAAGGCCCGTGCCGATCCAGCGGTAGCTCGACAGTGCCATGCGGGCCATCGCGCTGCTCATCGTGCGCTATCCCGAATGTGCTGGTTGTCTGGCATGGATGCAGGTCTCACGCGTTTTCGGGATCGAGCAAACGGTGCATGTGAACGATGAAGTAGCGCATGTGCGCGTTATCGACGGTCGATTGCGCCTTGCCCTTCCAGGCAGCCAGCGCCGAGGCATAGTCGGGGTAGATCCCGACAATATCGAGACCGGCCAGATCGCTGAACTCGATGCCCTTGAGGTTCTTCAACTCACCGCCGAATACGAGGTGGAGGCGCTGTTTTGCTTCGGTGCTTTCGCTCATCGTGGTCTCGTCTTTTCGCTCTAAAAACAGGGTCTGGTTTGCTGCATTCCACCCGAAAGGTCAATGGCTGTGAAGCCCTTGGGATGCGCGCAACAGTGCCGCCAGATCGGCTTTCGGCGCTGCGCAAAGCACGCCGTGAACCACGGTCGGGCGATTGTAGCTCAAGGGTAAGCCATCCAGATCGACCAGCGATCCGCCGGCCCGATCGAGAATAAGATCGGCTGCGGCCAGATCCCAGTCGTGGGAATTCTTCTTGACGATGGTGCCGTCGAGGCGGCCATCGGCCACCATGGCGAGGCGGTAGGCGAGCGAGGGAATGTGCGAGACGCGGTCGATGCTGCTGCCATAGGCCGCATCCATTCCCCGCACCATGTCTTCGGCGGAGGCGAAGCGGCGCTGCGCACCGGCGCTCAAGGAACTCACCGTGATGGTTCTGGAATTCTTGAGAGCAGGTCCAGACAGCGAAGCCTGAAATGTTTCGTCGAGCGCCGGTGCATAGAGCACACCGGCGACGGGCCGTCCCTGATGGACCACGCCGACGCTAACGCACCAGACATCCTTACCGGCAATAAAGGCGCGGGTACCGTCGATCGGATCGACGACGAAGACCGTGTCGCGCGTCCGGCGGGTCTCGTCGTCGTCGGTCTCCTCCGACAGCCAGCCATAGTCCGGCCGGGCCTTCAAAAGAAGACCCTTGAGGATGTCGTTGGCGGCGTAATCGGCGGCGCTGACCGGCGAGCGGTCGTGGTTCTTCCACCAGACTTCCGGCTCCCGGCGGAAGAATTCGAGCGCACGGGTGCCTGCTGCCCGGGCGGCGGCCGTTATCAGGGTCAGATCGTCTTCCCAGGAGGCCGGCGAAGGGCTTGGTGCGCCCAGTGTCATCGTCCATTTCCGTTTCTGCCTAAAGCATCAGTTCCATGCATGCTCCCCAAAGCTGGGTTACACGCATTATTTGCCCGCGAGCGTCATGCCTTCAATAGCGATTGTTGGGGCGGCGACGCCGTACTTGCGGTCGATGTCATTGGCCGGGGTAACGGCCATGAACATCTGCTTGAGATTGGAAGCGATCGTGACTTCGGAGACCGGGAAGGTCAGCTCGCCGTTCTCGATCCAGTAACCGGACGCGCCGCGGCTGTATTCACCGGTGAGCCCGTTTACGCCCTGCCCGATCAGCTCGGTCACGTAGAGGCCGGTACCAATACGTTTGATAAGATCCTCGCGCGAGATGTCACCGGGTTCCAGCGCCAGATTGGTGGAGGTTGGCGAGACGCTGTTGCCGCCGCGCGATCCGCGGCCGTTGGTCTCAAGCCCGAGTTCGCGGCCGGTCGAGGTCGACAGGAACCAATGCTGAAGAACGCCGTCGTCAACCATGACCAAACGTTCGCCGGCCACGCCCTCTCCGTCGAACGGGCGGGAGGCGGAACCCCTGACGATCTGCGGGTCGTCGGTCACGGTCAGGCCGGACTTCAGGATCTGCTTGCCCATCATGTCGCGCAGGAAGCTGGTCTTTCGGGCAATGGCGGCACCGTTGATGGCACCAGCGAGATGGCCGACAAAGCCGCGCGCCATGCGCGGGTCGAAAACCACCGTGACGTTCTTGGCCGTCGGCACCTGGCGCGGATTGATGCGCGCCACGGCACGCTCGCCGGCATTGCGGCCGATCTCTTCGGCCGCGTTCAGGTCGGCGTAGAAAAGGCGGCTGTCGTAATCATAGTCGCGCTCCATCTTCGTGCCTTCGCCGGCGATGGCGCTGACCGAGCGGCCGAAGCGGGTGCCCATGTAGGCGCCGGAAAAGCCATGCGAGGTAACCAGCACCATGCCGCCCATGCCCGAGGAGGCGCCGGCGCCGCTGGAATTGGTCACGCCGGTCACGGCCAGCGCAGCCGCTTCGGCGGCCAGAGCGGCCTCGGTCAGCTGTTCTGTCGACACGTCGGTGCCGTCGAACAGATCGAGATCGGCATAGGTGCGGGCGAGGTTCTTCTCATCGGCCATGCAGGCAAACGGATCTTCCGGCGAGGCCTTGGCCATGGCGACGGCGCGTTCGGCCAGCACCTTGAGATCGAAGCCGGGATTGGCCGATACGCTGGCGACGCGCTGGCCGACAAAGACGCGAAGCGAAAAATCGTCGCCTTCGGAAGCCTCCGTGCCTTCGACCTTGCCGAGGCGCACGGAAACGGAGCGCGACCGGCCCCGCATCACCACTGCATCGGCCTTGTCGGCACCGGCTTTCAAAGCCAGATCGATCAACTGACCGGCGCGATCGAGGAGACTTCCAGAATCAATGTTTTCCGACATGCGTGTGGCCTTTCATTCAAGCCCCATTTATTGTGCACGGCAGTAGGCATCAAGGGCAGATTCGGCGATTCCTCTCCCTCACCTCCATATTGGCCCCAAGGACACGATTTTATATGTCAAATGCGCCTGCTCTGTACTCGCAATCTCTGCTTCTGCTGGGCGGGGCGGTGCTTGCCGCGCCGATTTTCAAGAAGCTGGGACTGGGCACGGTTCTGGGCTATCTGGCGGCGGGCGTGATCATCGGGCCGGTTCTACAGCGCATCACCGACGCCGAAGCCATTCTCGGCGTGGCAGAACTCGGCGTCGTTTTCCTGCTCTTCGTCATCGGGCTGGAACTGAAACCATCGCGGCTGTGGCAGATGCGGCGGGATATTTTCGGGCTTGGCTCAATGCAGGTGGTGCTGACCGGCATCGTGCTCAGCGCGCTTGTCTACGAAATCGGCCTGATGGACTGGCAACCGAGCATCATTGTCGGCTTCGGGCTGGCGCTGTCGTCGACGGCCTTTGCGTTGCAGATTCTCGAGGAAAAAGGCGACCTCAACACACGCTACGGCCAGCGCACGTTTTCGATGCTGCTGTTTCAGGATCTGGCCATCGTGCCGCTTTTGGCGATCATTCCGCTTTTGGCGCTGCAGGCCCCCGACGACACGACATCGTCGCTACAGGATTTCGGCATTGCTGTTGCCGCAATCGCCGGCATGCTGGTGGCCGGGCGCTATCTGCTCAACCCGCTGTTCCAGATCATTGCCCGCACCGGCGCACGCGAAGCGATGATCGCTGCCGCCCTGTTCGTGGTCATGGGGTCGGCCGTGCTTCTGCAGCTTGCCGGTCTGTCGATGGCCATGGGCGCGTTCCTGGCCGGTGTGCTCCTGTCGGAATCCTCCTACCGGCACGAGCTGGAAGCCGATATCGAGCCGTTTCGCGGTATTCTTCTGGCGCTGTTCTTCATGGCGGTCGGGCTGTCGCTCAATCTCGACGTCATCCTTGCGCAATATCTGACCATCCTGATCGCCGTTCCAATCCTCATCGTCGTCAAGTCCATCGTCATCTATCTCTGCTGCCGGGCGATGGGCTCGCAGCACAATGATGCCGTGCGGATCGCGCTTTTGTTGCCGCAGGGCGGCGAATTCGGCTTCGTGCTGTTCAGCGCTGCTGCAGCGGCCGGCCTGTTTTCCTCTGAGACGGCCTCGCTTCTGGTGGCCATCGTTACGCTCTCCATGGCCCTGACGCCCGCCGCCTCGGCGCTTTCGCGGTTCCTGATGCAGGAAGAAGCCAAGGAGGAAATGGAAGAGGATTTCGAGGGCGCGGGCTCCGACGTGCTGATGATCGGCTTTTCGCGTTTCGGCCAGATCGCCTCGCAGATCCTGCTCGCCGGCGGCCGCGACGTCACCATCATCGACTATTCCGCCGCCCGCGTGCGGCAGGCAGCGACCTTCGGGTTCCGCATCTATTTTGGTGACGGGACACGCAAGGACGTGCTCCGGGCCGCCGGCATCGAACGGGCCAAGATCGTGGCCGTCTGTACCCACAACCGCGAGATTACCGACAGGATCGTCGATCTGGTTCAGGCCGATTATCCGAATGCGCATCTCTACGTGCGCGCTTACGACCGGCTGCACACGCTGTCGCTGCGGGCAAAGGGCATCGATTACGAAGCCCGGGAAACGTTCGAGTCCGGCCTGCTTTTTGGCCGCAAGACACTCGAAGGTCTTGGCATCAGCGACGAGGAAGCATTGGCGATCAGCGACGACATCCGCCGCCGCGACGAAGAACGCCTGATCCTCCAGGCCGCAGACGGCGTATCGGCCGGGCGCGAGCTGATGCATTCGGAACCGGTCAAACCGGAACCGCTGGTCAAGCCAAAGCGGGTGGAACACGCGGAGGAAAGCATCGAGCCGGAACCCGTGCGGCAAGCGGCGGCGAGCTGATATCGCTCTGGCCCTCGCTCAGCACGTCTGCATCCAGCATCCTGTTGGCACGCAGGTTTCACGGATCAGCGGCACGATAAACAGCATGGAACCCGGCGGCACATACAGTCTCTCCGCCACTGACGGCACCACCAATGCGACGCCATCGCGCTCGGCCTCCAGCACATAATCGCGCTACGATTCCTGTGCATTCGCTATGGCTTCGTGGATGGTCGAACCCATGGCGACAATGCCGTCGATGTCGGAAAGACAACCCCGTAGGCACCGGCCCCGCCATCAAGAAGGGCGGGATATCTGATCATGATGCTCGTTCCTTGTCTGTGCGGCGGACCCTTCAGCCCTCGCGCGCCGCTCGAACTCCGCATCGAGCGCGGTCTTCAACTGATCCTTGATCGGCGCTGTGGCATCGAGAATTTCCTGGGCCTTCAGGAAATCGAGAACCTTATAGCGGCCGACCTCCGGGCGCAGCAGAATATCGGGCGCACCGGCCTTCAGCTTCATGGCGATGATCGACTGCATCATCAGCTGGCTTGCACCGAACAGGCTGTCGATGCGGGTAGGCATGGTTTCGCCGTCGCCATCCGGCCCGCCAACGACATCGACGCCGATGGTGATATCGGCTTTGCCGATGAGATGATCGAACGGCACGGGATTGTAAAAGCCGCCATCAATCATGATGCGGCCGCCGATACGAACAGGCATGAAGACGGCGGGAATGGCGGCCGAGGCGGCCAGCGCCTCAAACAGGGGGCCGGTCTCGACGACGACTTCGCTCTGGCCGTAATAATCGGTGACGATCACTTTCAGCGGAATGGCGAGCGCTGAAAATTCATCCGGAATGACGCCGGGCAGGAATGCCTTCAGGACGCGCTCCAGATTGAACTGGCCGACGCGGAAACCACCCGTGACGGCGCCGGCAAAAGAGGTCGGGCGCAGGCTCCATAGACGGCTCATCACTTCGCGGCGCCGGCCGACGGTCGCCAGCGTGTGTTCGCGGATCTCTGCGCCGCGCATGCCGGCCGCCATCGCCGCGCCCATCAGGCTGCCGATGGACGCGCCCGAAATAAGGTTGGGGCGGATGCCGAGCTCGTCCAGCGCCTCGATGACGTGGATGTGCGCCAAACCGCGCGCGCCGCCACTGCCGAGAGCCAGCGCCACCGTCGGGGTCGTGGACGAGGAAGCAGATGCTGAAACCATTGGCGTCGTTCCTGCCGGATCAGGCGTTTGCGTATCGATAGAAATGCATGCGCGTTTCGCCGAACGTCCTGACGTCGCGCAGCTGGAATTCCGCACCGAGCACAGGTTCTATATCGGCGCGTTCCTCCAGCACCGCAAGAGCGCCCGGAACCAGCCAGCCATGGGCTGCAGCTTTGGCGAGTGCCTTTTCGCCCAGACCGTGGCCATAGGGCGGGTCGGCGAAAACGAAGCCGAAGGGATCGATGGTACCCGGACGACCGAGATCGGTGGCGTCGCGGCGCAGGATCTTGGCCCGGCCCTGCAGGCCGAACGCTTCGATGTTGGTGTGGAGAAGGCCCCTGCCCTCGGTGCTGATCTCGACGAACATGCCCTGCGTGCAGCCGCGCGACATGGCCTCAAGACCGACCGCGCCGGTGCCGGCAAAGAGATCGAGCACACGGCCGCCATCCAGCGCGTCCGGATAGGCGTGGCTCAGAATGTTGAACAGGCTTTCGCGTGTCCGGTCCGTCGTCGGGCGGATATCGTTCGTGCGTGGCGTCGCCAGCGAACGTCCGCGAAACTCACCGCCGACGATCCGCACCGCGCGGGCTTCCCTTGTTTGGACCCTTGCCCGGACCACCCGGACGTCCACCGCCCGGCCGGTCGCCAGAAGGGCGGTCACCGGTTGGCTTGCCGCCGCGCGGACGGTCGCCCGCCGGCTTGTCGCCGAAAGCCTTGTCGCCACCGGCACGCGGGCCGGACGATTTCGCGCCGAACGGTTTTCCACCCGGACGGCCACCCGGCTTGTCGCCGAAAGACTTGCCACGGGGCTTATCACCGAAGGGCCTGTCACCCTCGCGGCGCGGCGGACGGTCACCAAATGGGCGGTCGCCGTCGCGGCGGGGAGGACGATCGCCATCCGGCCGGTCGCCACGCGGCGCACGAGCCGGGCGATCACCCGAGGCGCGGTCCGGGCGGTCGCCAAAACTGCGCGGTCCACGATCTTCGCCACCGAAGGAGCGCTTGGCGCCGAAACCGCCGTCGCGGCCGCCACCACCATCACGTCCGCCATCCCGGCCGCCACGGCCTTCATCGCGGACGATCTCGCTGGAGCGTATCCATTCCTTGTCGTCATCGGCCCGGTTGACCACGACGCGCGGGCCCGGATCGGGCCGGTCGAAGGACTTTCCGCCCTTGCGGTCCGGGTCGAATTTCTTCGAAGACTTGACCGGCAGCCCATCCTTGGTCTTGCCGTAGCGCTTGGTCTTCGGCGCGCCATCCGGCCGCTCGCGGCGCAGCGGCTTTTCGCGCGTGTCCTCGACACCCTCGACCTTCGGGCGCTTTTCTGCGACCGGGCGGGCACCGGGGGCCATCCAGACATTGGTGGTGCGGGCGCGCTGCAACGGCTGGCGCTGCGGCTTGTCACTGAACCCGCCTTCGCGCGGGGCATCGCGTCCGCCATCACGAGCGCCGTCGCGCTTGGGCTTTTCGAAGCGGTCGCTCTTGCGGCCATCCTTGGTGTCGAGGCGGCCGAGCGCGCGTTCGCGGCGGTCTTCCGGCTTTTCGCGGAAACTGCCGCGTTCCTGGCGGTCGCCCTTGGCAGCCCATTCGGTGCGGGCCGCCGGTTTTTCTTCTTCCGCCTGCGCGGCATCAAACAGCGGCGCGTCGAAATTGGCCTTGGCCTCTTCGATCAGACGCGGGCCGAGCTGGTCGCGCAGTGTCCGGCCGCGAATTTCCTGCACCTCGCCTTCGGGCAGATCGCCGAGCTGGAAGGGGCCGTAGGATATGCGGATGAGGCGGTTCACGTCGAGGCCGAGGGCCGCCATGACGTTCTTGATTTCGCGGTTCTTGCCTTCGCGCAGACCCATGGTGATCCAGACATTGGCGCCCTGCACCTTGTCCAGCGTCGCCTCGATCGATCCGTACAGCACGCCGTCGACGGCGATGCCGTCCTTCAGCTTGTCGAGATCGGCCTGTTCGACCTTGCCGTGGGCACGGACGCGGTAGCGGCGCAGCCAGCCGGTGGCCGGCAGTTCGAGCACACGGGACAGCCCGCCATCATTGGTCAGCAGCAGCAGGCCTTCGGTGTTGATGTCGAGGCGGCCGATGGAGAGCACACGCGGCAGTTCGTCCGGCAGGCGTTCGAACACGGTCGTGCGGCCTTCCGGATCAGAGTTGGTGGTCACCAGACCGGCGGGCTTGTGATAGAGCCAGAGGCGCGTGCGCTCGATGCCGCGGATCGGCTGGCCATCGACTTCGATCTTGTCGGCCAGCGTGGCATTCAGAACCGGCGTGTCCAGCACCTTGCCGTTGACGCTGACGCGGCCTTCCATGATCATCCGCTCGATGTCGCGGCGCGAGGCGACGCCAACGCGGGCCAGGATCTTGGAGATGCGCTCGGGCACCATTTCGGACGGCTGGGATGCGGTCACCGCTGGCTCACGCTCCGCCTGCGGCCGCGAGCGGGGCTTTTCGCCGCCAGCGGATTTTGCAGCGCCGCGCGGCTTGTCGAATTGGGCCTTGCCGCCGTCGGATTTGCCGCTTTCGGTGCTGCGGGCGCCGGTATACGGCTTCTTGTCACGGCCGGACGGCTTTGCGCCTGGTCGATACGGCTTGTCGCTGGATGTCATTTGTGTTGCCTGCCTTTTGCGGCTGTCCTATCAGGTCGTGGAGCGCGGGTTAAGAGGAATTGTGATGGCGGAGACGAATCGGTTCATGAATCTGGCCCTTCAAGAGGCGATTCTGGCCGGAAAACGTGGCGAAGTTCCCGTCGGCGCCGTCATTGTTCTGAATGGCGAGGTCGTGGCACAGGCGGGCAACCGCACCCGCGAGACCAACGATGTGACGACGCATGCCGAAATCGTCGCCATCCGCGCCGCATCCGCTGCCCTCGGGCAGGAGCGCCTCACCGGCGCCGATCTCTATGTGACGCTCGAGCCCTGCACCATGTGCGCCGCCGCGATCTCGTTCGCGCGCATCCGCCGGCTTTACTACGGCGCGGAAGACCCCAAGGGTGGCGGTGTCGACAATGGCGTGCGCTTCTTCAGCCAGCCGACCTGTCACCACGCGCCGGATGTCTATGCCGGCATTTCGGGGACGGAGGCTGGCATTATACTGAAAGACTTCTTTTCGGGCAGGCGCTGAATTTATCCAGCTGCAAAGTCGTCGAGCGCCTGTCCTGCAAGCCGGTAACGGATCCATTCCGCCTGGGGCTCGGCGCCGATGGCGTCATAGGCGCGGATGGCCGGTTCGTTCCAGTCAAGGACGCTCCATTCGAACCGGCCGCAGCCTTTCTCAACAGCGATGCGGGCGAGATGGCGCAGCATCGCCCGGCCGGCACCGGCGCCGCGATGTTCCGGGCTGACATAGAGATCTTCGAGATAAAGCCCGTTGCGGGCGAGCCACGTCGAATAGCTGTAGAACCAGACGGCAAAACCGATCGGTACGCCATCCTGTTCGCAAATGACGGCG
Source organism: Pararhizobium sp. (assembly GCA_030655075.1). GTDB lineage: Bacteria > Pseudomonadota > Alphaproteobacteria > Rhizobiales > Rhizobiaceae > JAURWE01. Next base: position 154,029 of record JAURWE010000046.1, on the reverse strand, counting down.
TGGGAAACCGAGGAAGGGCCGAACAGCGATGTCTTCACGCTTTCGACGGTTGCCTTCACCTCGTCGGCGGCTTTTTCGTAAACAGCCAGATCGGTGATGAAACGCAGGATGATGGCCACGTCATCCGACGTGGCAGGTCTTATATCAAGCGGCATGGCAGCTCAGAACTGCCACCACTTCTTGCCGGTGTTGGCGATTTCCGCTTCCTTCTTGCGGCGGCGTTCCTTGACCTTTTCCGGTTCGCCGAGGTCGGCCTGCAGCTCTTCCGGCATCTTGCGGTATTCGAGCGGCGGATCGGTCAGCGAACGGCGGCGATCCGAATAGAGACCCTGCTGGAGACGGCGCGCTTCGCGGTATTTTTCCGTCTGCTTTTTCTGGCCCATCTCGGTGTTGTCGATACCGTCAGCGCGCTGCGAGGCAAGCGGCGAGCGGTAGGTCGTGCTGGCGGCCTTTTCGGTCGCCTCTTCACGCAGGCGCGAGCGTGTGTCCTCAGGCGATTCGACCCAGTTCGGATTGTCCTTGCTGGCAAGGGACTGCTGCGGCTGAACCAGCGCCTGCTCGTCGGCCGGCAGAACCAGTCCGGCGCGCGGCTGATACTTCACCTTCGGGCCGGTCTGATTGGAGCCGATCGAGGCGACGCTGCCGAGGTCGTCGACGAGCTGTTCGCCGGCCGTCTTGTCCGTGCCATAGGTCGGGCCGACGCAGGCGCTGAGCGTCACGCTCGACGCCAGAAGACCCGCAATACCAGCGCAAACTCGAAACTTTCGCGTCATCGTCATGAAAACCCTTCCAGCCGTGTCCGCCTGCCGGCCCGGCATGGCGTCCCTTGCAGGATAAATCAGCCCATTTTCAGGCAGCTTTACCGGATGAAATGCAAAAGCGCAATTCATCCGGTCTGTATCAGCTGTTGTGAAAGCCGAGTTCACGCAGGGCTGCGGCATCGCGGGCGGAAACATCGGGGAAGGCCGGGTCCGAACCGACATCCATTGTCACCCGCCAGGAGCGGGCACATTTGGTGCCTTCGGCCAGCTTCGGCTCCACCGACACTTTCGTGCCGTCGTCGAGGCGGAATGCCTCGGCCGGGCCTTCACCACCCGCGACAGAGATATTGGAGGTGATGCAAATTTCGGCAAAGTCCAGACCTTCGAGCGCTGTCAGAAGCTCCGGATCGGCGACATGGACGACAGGCGCTGCTTCCAGCGACGAGCCGATGCGCTTGTCCTTGCGTTCGACTTCCAGCGCGCCGGTGACGGTACGGCGGACGGTGCGAACCTTTTTCCACTTCTCGGCCAGCGCCTCGTTCGACCAGCGGACCGGTATCTCCGGGAACTGTTCGAGATGCACCGACACGGCAGAGGGATCGCGCGACAGCCAGGCCTCTTCCGTGGTGAACGGCATCATCGGCGCGAACCACAGAACAAGGCTGTCGAACAGCTTGCGGATGACGAACAGGGCAGCGCGGCGCTTCGGGCTCGACGGCGCGTCGCAATAGAGCGTGTCCTTGCGGATGTCGAAGTAGAAGGCCGACAGCTCGACATTGGCAAAATCGGTCAAGGCGCGGGTGATGCGCTTGAAGTCGAATTCGTCATAGGCCTTGCGGACCAGCTGGTCGAGTTCGAACAGACGGTGCAGCATCAGCTTTTCGAGTTCCGGCAGGTCCGCGTAGGACATCTCCTCGCCGGTGTCGTGGGCGAGCGTGCCGAGCATCCAGCGGATGGTGTTGCGGATCTTGCGGTAGGCGTCGATGTTGGTCTGGATGATCGTCTTGCCGACACGCAGGTCTTCGGCATAATCCGACGACATGACCCAGAGGCGCAGGATATCGGCGCCGGCATCGTTCATGACCGTCTGCGGGGCGGTGACATTGCCCTTCGACTTCGACATTTTCTCGCCCTTCTCATCCATGATGAAACCATGGGTGACGACGGCGTCGTAGGGCGCGCGGCCACGGGTGGCGCAGCTTTCCAGCAGCGACGAGTGGAACCAGCCGCGATGCTGGTCGGAGCCTTCCAGATAGACGTCGGCCGGCCATTTCAGGTCCGGGCGGTCTTCGAGGGTAAAGGTGTGGGTGCAGCCTGAATCGAACCAGACATCGAGGATGTCTGACACCATCAGCCACTTTTCGCCATCATGGGCATTGCCGAGGAACCGCTCCTTGGCGCCAGCGGCGAACCAGGCATCGGCGCCTTCGTTCTCGAAGGCTTCGAGGATGCGGGCATTGACCTCGGGGTCCTTCAGCACATTGCCCTCGACATCGGCAAAGACGCAGATCGGCACGCCCCAGGCGCGCTGGCGGGACAGCACCCAGTCGGGGCGCTGCTCGATCATGGCGCGCAGGCGGTTCTGGCCGCCGGCCGGGACAAAGCGGGTCTCGTCGATCGCCGACAGAGCGCGCGAGCGCAGCGTCGTGCCGTCGCCGAGTTCCTTGTCCATGTAGACGAACCATTGCGGCGTGTTGCGGAAGATGACCGGCTTCTTGGAGCGCCAGGAATGCGGGTATTCATGCTTGATGCGGCCACGGGCAAAGAGATTGCCGGCGGCGATCAGCGCATCCATGACGCGCTTGTTGGCGTCGCCGTTCTTGCCGTTGTCGTCGAGCACGCGAGCGGCGCCCCCTTCGGCAGAGGGGCCGAAGCCCGGCGCATCCTCGGTGTAAAAACCGGCATCATCGACCGGGAACGGGATCTTCGTGTCAATGCCGCGATCGGCCAGTGCGCGGGCATTGGCCATCCAGGCTTCAAAGTCTTCGCGGCCGTGTGACGGCGCCGTGTGCACGAAACCGGTACCGGCATCGTCGGTGACATGGTCGCCGTCGAGCATGGGAACTGGGAAGTCGTAGCCCAGATGGGCCAGCGGGTGGGCGCAGGTGATTGAGGCGAGTTCAGCGGCGGTGACATCGCGAACCAGCTTGAAGGTGACCTTGGCCTTGGTGGCGCAATCTTCGGCGAGACGCTTGGCAAAGATCAGCTTCTCACCCGGTTGCGGGCCGAAATCATTGACCGCTTCTGTGACCTCGTAAAGGCCATATTCGATGCGCGACGAATAAGAGATTGCGCGGTTGCCCGGGATCGTCCAAGGGGTCGTAGTCCAGATGACGACGAAGGCGCTTAGCAGATCCTGAACGAACGGCAGATCCGCCGCTGCAACTACAGTGTCGCCCTGAGCACGGTCCAAGTTCTGGACATTTGCAACACCCGCCGCAAAGCTATGTTTAGAGGTATCAAGTCCCACCACCGGGAACTTCACCCAGATCGTGTCGCTTTCGACCTCCTGATATTCCACTTCGGCTTCGGCCAGCGCGGTGCGTTCGACGACCGACCACATGATCGGCTTCGATCCGCGATAGAGCTGGCCGGAGAGTGCGATCTTCAGCAGTTCGCCGGCGATGCGGGCTTCGGAATGAAAGTTCATGGTCGTGTAGGGGCGCTCGAAATCGCCCTCGATGCCGAGACGGCGGAATTCTTCCGACTGGATGTCGATCCAGCCTTGCGCGAAATCGCGGCATTCCTTGCGGAATTCGTTGACCGGAACCTCGTTCTTGTCCTTGCCCTTTTCGCGGTATTTTTCCTCGATCTTCCACTCGATCGGCAGGCCGTGGCAATCCCAGCCGGGCACGTAGTTGGAGTCAAAACCGCGCATCTGGAACGAGCGGGTGATGACGTCCTTCAGCACCTTGTTCAGCGCATGGCCGATGTGGATGTTGCCGTTGGCGTAGGGCGGGCCGTCGTGCAGCACGAATTTTTCGCGGCCGGCGGCCGAGGCGCGCAGCTTTTTGTAGAGGTCCATCGCCTTCCACTTCGCCGCCATTTCCGGCTCCTTCTGCGGCAGGCCGGCGCGCATGGGGAATTCGGTTTCGGGCAGGTAGAGGGTTTTTGAATAGTCGAGTTTGTCAGCCGTGTCGGTCATGGTGGTGCTATCGTCTTTCGCGCGTCAAGTGCGCCGTGAAATGCCGGTCGATGTGGATGGCGGAAGGCGCCGTCTTGGTCAGCGCCGAAAACCCGGACGTTCCGGCTCTTCAGAGAGCACGGAAAGCCGGGCCGATAATTCGCAGACCTATGATAGCCACGGTTCGGGTCATGATCGGCGTTCAATAAGGGGTTTTCAGCAGAAAAGGAAGAGTGTTCGCGCAGGCAAACGGCGCCTGCCCTCACCAGGCAATGGCGGTGTCCAGCGACCCGAGAGGCGTAACGCCGGCCAGAAGCGCCCGCGCCTCGGCCTCGTCCTGCTTCATCTGCACGATCAGCGCATCGAGCCCGTCGAATTTCAGCTCGTCGCGCAGGTGGCCGAAGAAGGACACGGAACAGACTTCGCCATAGAGGCTGTCGTTGAAATCGAACAGGAAGGTTTCGAGCAGCGGCGCGCCGTTTTCGGTGACCGTCGGGCGGCGGCCGAAGCTCGCGACGCCATCATGGATGCGGCCGGACGGGCGGCGGAAGCGGACGGCATAGATGCCGGAGCGCAGGGTTACTTCTGGGGGAAGCTGCATGTTGGCGGTCGGATAGCCGAGCGTGCGGCCGAGTTTCTGGCCGTCGATCACCTCGGCCGAGACCGTATAGCGGTAACCGAGCAGCCCGGCGGCCTGCGAGACATCGCCTTCGGCCAGCAGCGTGCGGATATGGCTGGACGAGACGACGGCAGCGCTTTCATCGCGGAAGGCATCGACCAGCGTGGCGCCGAAACCGTATTTTCCGCCGGCCTCCATAAGAAACGCCGGACCGCCCTCGCGGCCCTTGCCGAAGTGGAAATCGAAGCCGGTGACCACGTGGGAGGCGTGCAGCCAGTCGAGCAGCACCGACTGAATGAAATCATTGGCCGAACGATTGGAAAAATCCCGGTCGAACGGATATTCGATGACGGCGGCAAAACCCATACTCTCGAGAAGCGCCGCCTTCAGCGGCGCCGGCGTCAGGCGGAAAACCGGGGCATCGGGCCTGAAGACCGTGCGCGGATGCGGCTCGAAGGTCAGCACGAGGGCGGGAACGCCGATTTTCTTGGCCTGTTCCAGGGCCCGGTTGAGAACCGTCTGGTGGCCGCGATGAACACCGTCGAAATTGCCGATGGCGACAACGCCGCCCTGCAGGCCGGTCGGCAGCGGTTCACGGGTTTCGTTGCGATGAAAAACCGTCATGTCGGCCTCTTGTGTGCTGTCAGGCAAGCTTTGGCATCCACCACTTGGGCTCGGCTGCTTCGCGCGTCAGGAATGCGGTCAGCTTCGCCTCGTCGGTGCGACCGTTCACCGTGTATTCGGCCGCATGAATGCCGTGGCTGATATAGAGCAGGTCGAGATTGAAATCCTGGGCGCCCTTGACGTCGGTCGGCATGCCGTCGCCAATCGCAATCACGCGGGACATGTCGATGCTGCCGCGCACGGACTTGGCTTCGGCAAGGGCGACGCGGTAGATCGGAATGTGCGGCTTGCCGGAAATGCGGACCTCGCCGCCCATCTCTTCAAAGAGCTTGGCAAGCGCACCGGCGCAGGGGATCAGCCGGTCGCCGCGCTCGACGACCAGATCGGGATTGGCGCAAATGAAGGGGATCTTGCGCTTGACCAGACCGGCGAGCGTCGCGCGGTAATGTTCCGGCGTTTCGCTCTCATCATCAAACAGGCCGGCGCAGACGACCATCTCGGCATCTTCCGAGGATACCATCGTGACGCCGAGGCCTTCGAGCAACGGAAAATCACGGTCGGCGCCGATAAAATAGATCTTCTTCGGACCGGCGGCGATCAGCGCGCGGGTGACGTCGCCCGAGGTGACGATGCGGTCATAGGATTCATCCAGCACGCCGAGCGAGCGGATCTGCACCTTGACGCCGGGAAAGGGGCGCGGGGAATTGGTGATGAGAACGACCGTCAGGCCATTGGCCCGGGCTTCGGCCAGCGCTTCGGAGGCGCCCGCGAAGGCTGCCACGCCATTGTGCAGCACACCCCACACATCGCACAGAACCACGTCATAACGTTTGGCAATGTCGCGAAAACTGTTGATGCGGACGGCCATATGGATTCCCGGTGAATGATCCCTTGGGCTCACATCGCAAGGAAGAGGCGCAAACACAAGTCCGATTCGTGCGGAGGATGATTGGAACACAAAGGAAATTCGGAATTTGCGGAGGGTTTACCCCCCCTCTGTCACTGCGTGACATCTCCCCCACTAGGGGGGAGATTATTCTTTTCCCTCATCGATCTGTCGGTAAGGAAGGCACAAAACTTTCGATCCATCTCCCCCCTTGTGGGGGAGATGTCGGCGTTGCCGACAGAGGGGGGTTACGCGGCAAAAAGCCAGTGATCCAGCCCATCAATCCTTGGCGCGCTCGACGTAGGAGCAGTCTTCGGTGAGGATGACGACGCGGGTGCCGACGTTGATGTGCGGGGGAACCATGGTGCGCAGGCCGTTCGACAGGATCGCCGGCTTGTAGGAGGACGACGCCGTCTGGCCCTTGACGACCGGTTCGGTTTCCATGATTTCGAGCGTCACCTGACGCGGGAACTGGATGGCGATGGCGAGGCCTTCGTAGATGCTGAGGATGACCTTCATGCCTTCGGCAAGGTAAGCCTTGTCCTCGCCGACATCGTCGGGGGTCATGACGACCTGGTCGTAGCTTTCCGGGTTCATGAAGTGGAAGCCTTCGCCGTCTTCATAGAGGAAATCGTGCTCGGTATCTTCGACGAAGGCGCGCTCGACCTGTTCGGTCGTGCGGTAGCGTTCGGAGACCTTGGTACCGTCGGAGATGCGGCGCATGTCGACCTGCGTGACGGGGGTGCCCTTGCCGGGGTGGAAATTGCTGGCCGTGAGAACCACGTAAAGCTTGCCGTCGACCTCAAGGACATTGCCTTTGCGGACCGAAGAAGCGATGACCTTTACCATAAGTCTTCCTTGTAACACTGTTGGCCGCAGCGTAGAGGACGGACGATCCGGCCCCGAGCGCAGCAAATGAACTGTGGGCCGCACCTAACCTATCTTGGCGAAGATTGCCAGTCCGGCCCGGAGAAAGTCCCAAAGAAGTCCCGCGATGCGCGATAAGCAGACCACACCCTCCCCCTGGTGGACCCCCGATGTCCACGCCGACCGGCGGCCGTTCCTGATCGGACGCAACCGGCTGCAGGCGGTGCTGCGCCATTTCTTCGCCATCAAGGGCTTCATCGAGGTCGACACGGCAACGCTGCAGATATCGCCCGGCAACGAAGCGCATTTGCACGCCTTTGCGACGCAGGCGCTGAACCATGACGGCAGCGGCCAGCCGCTCTATCTGCACACATCGCCGGAATTTGCCTGCAAGAAGCTTTTGGCGGCCGGCGAGAAACGCATCTCCTGTTTTGCCCATGTCTATCGCAACCGCGAGCGCGGTCTGCTGCATCATCCGGAATTCACCATGCTCGAATGGTATCGGGCCGGGGAGACCTACGAGGCACTGATGGGCGACTGCGCCGAGATCCTGGCGCTGGCGGCGGAGACGACGGGCGCGAAGATGCTGAGCTGGCGCGGCCGCGAGACCGACCCTTTTGCCGCGCCGGAACGCCTGAGCGTCGCGGAAGCCTTCGACCGGTTCGCGGGCATCGATCTTCTCGGCTCTCTTGGCCCTGACGGCGCGACTGACCGCGAGCATCTCGCCTCAGGCATGAAGGCTGCGGGGTTGCGGGTTGCCGGTGACGACACCTGGGCGGACCTGTTCAGCCGCGTCATTGTCGAGCGGGTGGAACCCAATCTCGGGCTCGGGCGGGCGACCATTCTCGACGAATATCCGACTGCCGAGGCGGCGTTGGCCCGCCCAACGGCTAAAGATGGCCGCGTTGCCGAGCGCTTCGAGCTCTATGCCTGCGGTGTCGAGTTGGCCAATGCTTTTGGCGAGCTGACGAATGCGGCCGAGCAGCGGCGGCGGTTCGAAATGGAAATGCAGGAAAAGATGCGGGTCTATGGCGAGACCTATCCGCTGGACGAGGATTTTCTCGACGCGCTGGCGATCATGCCCGAAGCCAGCGGCATCGCACTCGGCTTCGACCGGCTGGCGATGCTGGCGACCGGCGCTTCGCGCATCGAGCAGGTGCTTTGGGCGCCGGTCGTGGAGACGGAACGATGAACGCGATCCGGCCGATCAGGACCGTGCCGGAGCTAGAAGCTGCCGATCTCATCGGCGCGCAAGACCGGGCCGGCCTGCAACAGGTTGCAGAGCATTATGCGATCGCGCTGACGCCGGCGATTGCCGCGTTGATCGACCGCAACGATCCCAACGATCCGATCGCCCGGCAGTTCGTTCCCGATCTTGCCGAGCTGAACCTTCTGCCGGAAGAGCGGGCCGACCCGATCGGCGATCAGGTGCATAGCCCCGTCGAGGGCATCGTGCACCGCTATCCGGACCGGGTGCTCCTGAAGGCCGTGCATATCTGTCCGGTCTATTGCCGCTTCTGTTTCCGCCGCGAGGCTGTGGGGCCGCAAGGGCTTGGCACGCTTTCGGGTGAGGCGATGGAGGCGGCGTTCGCCTATATTGCCGCGCATCCCGAGATCTGGGAGGTGATCCTGACCGGCGGAGATCCGCTGGTTCTGTCGCCGCGCCGCCTGCGCGAGATCATGCTGCGGCTGACTGATATCGGCCATGTGAAGATTGTGCGCTTTCACACCCGCGTGCCGGTGGCCGAGCCGGAGCGGATCGATGCTGATCTGATCGCGGCGCTGACGGCGAGCGGCAAGACCACCTATGTGGCGCTGCATGCCAACCATCCGCGCGAACTGACGGCAGACGCGCGCGCCGCCTGCGCCAGGCTGATCGATGCCGGCATCGCCATGGTCAGCCAGACCGTGCTGCTCAAGGGCGTCAACGACGATGCGGCCGTGCTGGCAGACCTGATGCGCGCCTTTGTCGAAAACCGCATCAAGCCATACTATCTGCACCACCCGGACCTGGCGCCGGGCACAAGCCATTTCCGCATGACGGTCGCCGAGGGACAGGCGCTGGTGGCGGCGCTGCGCGGCCGGGTTTCAGGCCTTTGCCAGCCGACCTATGTGCTCGATATTCCCGGCGGCCACGGCAAGACGGTGATCGGCAGCAATGGCATCCGCGACATGGGCGACGGCTGTTATGCGGTCTCGGATTTCAACGGGCAGGACCACATCTACCCGCCGCGCTAAATCAGCCGGATGAGAAAACCGGCGAGTGCGCAGAGCCCGAGCGTCGTGATCACACCAAGCTTCAGGCGGAACAATGCATAGGCGGCGAGCAGCGTCAGTCCCAGTGCGGCAGCATCGAGCGTTGCCCACTCCGGCACGGCCATGGAGAACGGGCCTGCCTGCCATCTCGACACGGTGGCGAACAGGACATGCAGGCCGAACCAGAGCGCCAGATTGAGAATGACGCCGGTGACCGCCGCCGAAATCGCCGACAGGGCGCCGGCGAGCGCCCGGTTGTTGCGCAGCGTCTCGACATAGGGCGCGCCGAGAAAGATCCAGAGAAAACAGGGCACGAAGGTCACCCAGGTGGCAAGTGTGGCTCCCAGCAGGCCTGCGGCCAATGGATCGAGCCCCATCGGCGCGCGGAAGGCGCCCATGAAACCGACGAAGCTCAGAACCAGAACCAGTGGCCCCGGCGTTGTTTCGGCCAGCGCCAGCCCATCGAGCATCTCGCCGGGCTTCAGCCACTGATAGGTGTCCACCGCCTGCTGCGCCACATAGGCCAGCACAGCATAGGCGCCGCCGAAGGTAACGATGGCCATTTTCGAGAAGAACAGACCGATGGCGGCATAGACATTGTCGACGCCGGCCAAGGCGCCGATGAGGACAAACGGGGCGAGCCAGAGCGCCAGCCAGACGGTGAGCACGCGGAACGTACGGCCCCAGGACGAGACGATCTGCGGAAAATTCTCATCGATGACGGAGGGATTATCGCCAAGTGCTGCCGCCCTGGCTTTTTCGCCGGTCTCCGGCTGTAAACGGGTGGCGATGTAACCAGCGATGCCCGCTGCCAGCACCACCAGCGGAAACGGCAGCGCCAGAAAAAACAGGGCGGCGAAGGCGAGAGCAGCGACAATGAGGGCGAAGCGCGTTTTCAGCGCCCGGCGCCCGACGCGGATTACCGCCTCGATGACGATGGCCAGCACCGCCGCCTTGAGGCCGAAGAACAGGTTCGCCAGCCAGTCCGTCTCCTGGAACAGCGCATAGGCCGAGGACAGGCCGAGAATAATGAGGAAACCCGGCAGGATGAACAGCAGCCCTGCCGTGATGCCACCGCGCGCGCCATGCAGCAGCCAGCCGATATAGGTTGCCAGTTGCTGGGCCTCCGGGCCGGGCAGCAGCATGCAATAGTTGAGCGCGTGCAGGAAACGGCGTTCGGAGATCCAGCGGCGCTCCTCGACCAGTTCCTTGTGCATCAGGGCGATCTGGCCCGCCGGGCCGCCGAAACCAAGGAAACCGATCTTCGCCCACAGTTTCGCCGCTTCCATGGCGGAAGGGTGCGGCGGCGCTTCGCTCATCGGGGCGCCTGGCAGATCAGGGGTCGATCTCAGCATCGCTCTTCGTAACCATTCGAGATGAAATTTTTTAGACAGCTCATCCTTGACTCATCCGGTTCCCCCCCTTATCTGCAGGCCGCTAGCACTCTCCCAAGGTGAGTGCTAATATCATCCGTCGGGTCGCCTCGCGATCCGTATCCGTCATTTGATCGAGGGATTAGACAATGACAAACACCAATTTCCGCCCGCTGCATGACCGCGTCGTTGTACGTCGCGTCGAGTCTGAAGCAAAGACCAAGGGCGGCATCATCATTCCGGATACCGCCAAGGAAAAGCCGCAGGAAGGCGAAATCGTTGCTGTCGGCACCGGCGTTCGTGACGACAAGGGCAACATCGTTGCGCTCGACGTCAAGGCTGGCGACCGCATCCTGTTCGGCAAGTGGTCGGGCACCGAAGTCAAGCTCAACGGCGAAGACCTTCTGATCATGAAGGAAGCCGACATCATGGGCGTTATCGGCTGATCCGAGCCGGTACCCTTCGCTTTCAATCCATAAAACCAGTTGGGCATCAGCCCGGGAGTTTTTAACATGGCAGCCAAAGAAATTAAGTTCGGCCGTACCGCGCGCGAAAAGATGCTGCGCGGCGTCGATATCCTCGCAGACGCAGTGAAGGTCACGCTCGGTCCCAAGGGCCGCAACGTCATCATCGACAAGTCCTTCGGCGCACCGCGCATCACCAAGGACGGCGTTTCCGTCGCCAAGGAAATCGAACTCGAAGACAAGTTCGAAAACATGGGCGCCCAGATGGTCCGCGAAGTTGCTTCGAAGACCAACGACATCGCCGGTGACGGCACCACGACGGCAACCGTTCTTGCCCAGGCCATCGTTCGCGAAGGCGGCAAGGCCGTTGCAGCCGGCATGAACCCGATGGACCTGAAGCGCGGCATCGATCTGGCCGTTTCGGCCGTCGTCAAGGACCTCGTCGCCAAGGCCAAGAAGATCAACACTTCGGAAGAAGTTGCCCAGGTCGGCACGATCTCTGCCAATGGCGAGAAGGAAATCGGCCAGTACATCGCTGAAGCGATGCAGAAGGTCGGCAATGAAGGCGTCATCACGGTTGAAGAAGCCAAGACGGCGGAAACCGAACTGGAAGTCGTCGAAGGCATGCAGTTCGACCGCGGCTACCTGTCGCCTTACTTCGTGACCAACCCTGAAAAGATGGTTGCCGAACTGGAAGACGTCTACATCCTCCTGCACGAAAAGAAGCTTTCCAACCTGCAGGCGATGCTTCCGGTCCTGGAAGCCGTCGTACAGACCGGCAAGCCGCTCCTCATCATCTCGGAAGACGTCGAAGGCGAAGCTCTTGCAACGCTCGTCGTCAACAAGCTGCGTGGCGGCCTGAAGATCGCTGCCGTCAAGGCTCCTGGCTTCGGCGACCGCCGCAAGGCCATGCTGGAAGACATCGCCATCCTCACGGGCGGCCAGGTCATTTCCGAAGACATCGGTATCAAGCTTGAAAACGTCACGCTCGACATGCTCGGCCGTGCGAAAAAGGTCTCGATCACCAAGGAAAACACGACGATCGTCGACGGTTCCGGCACCAAGGCCGAAATCGAAGGCCGCGTTGCGCAGATCAAGGGCCAGATCGAAGAAACGACTTCGGATTACGACCGCGAAAAGCTGCAGGAACGTCTTGCCAAGCTCGCTGGCGGCGTTGCCGTCATCCGCGTTGGCGGTGCGACTGAAATCGAAGTCAAGGAAAAGAAGGACCGTATCGACGACGCGCTGAACGCAACGCGCGCTGCCGTTCAGGAAGGTATCGTTCCAGGCGGTGGTACTGCCCTGCTTCGCGCTTCCGTCGTCCTCGACATCAAGGGCGCTAACGACGATCAGAACGCCGGTATCAACATCATCCGCAAGTCGCTTCAGTCGCTGGTTCGCCAGATTGCTGAAAACGCAGGCGATGAAGGTTCGATTATCGTCGGCAAGATCCTCGAAAGCGACACCGACAACTTCGGCTACAACGCCCAGACCGGCGAATATGGCGACATGATCGCCATGGGTATCGTCGATCCGGTCAAGGTCGTTCGCACGGCTCTGCAGAACGCAGCTTCGGTTGCTTCGCTGCTGATCACCACGGAAGCCATGATTGCCGAAGCCCCGAAGAAGGATTCCGCCGGCGGCGGCATGCCTGACATGGGCGGCATGGGTGGCATGGGCGGCATGATGTAAGAAGGCCACTGCCTTTTTACGAATGACGGCCTAACGGCTATCGGTCCCGATGGGACCAGAAGAGGGCGGATCTCACGATCCGCCCTTTTTTGCGTCTGCAAATATGAAGGCCATTTTTTGTGCAAGGCCATTGCCGCAGACAAAAAACGATCTATAACCCCCGGCCAAGTGAACATCAGATTCACAGCGGGTTGAGCCACCATCAAAGATGAATGACGTGTTCTTTCAAACTTTCCGCATTAACTGTACGGAGAGGAAGCCTTTGATATCAGTAGAAATTGGCTCTATTCATCCCGTTACGCATTTGTAGTATTTTTTACCAGACTGTTCGAATGCAGGACTCCTGCGACATCTTCTAAAGACGTATCCGGTAGGAAAAAAACGAGAATACCCTAGAAATTTATTGAAATTTCTACCGATTGGATGATTCTAGTATTTAGAACGCGCGTGGACGGCCGCTCGACCGTGGCCGGGGTTTGTTTCCGAAGCAGAGGCGACAGTGTTTAAAATTTCGACCAGCAATGCCTTTGCGCCATTCGACCCGGAATCCGGGCGGATCAACGACGTCGATTTCGAACTGCTGAACCAGTTTTGCGTTACCGAAACCTGGAGCGGCGACCTGTCGAACGGCTTGTTTCGCCTGGGCGAGACGTCTGCCGAGATGCACGGTCTGGCGCAGCGCGACTGCGGCCTGCTCAATCTGATTTCCGGCTATGACATGCTTGACCGCTCACATGTGCTGGAGCTGTTCGAAAAAGCTGCGACCACGTCGTCGTCCTTCTGCTACTCGACCACCATCCAGCGTCCCGATGGACAGAAGCAGCCGATGTTCTGCGTCGGCGAATCCTCCGGTCTCGAACTCAGATATTCCGGCACGATCGTCGGCGTGTTCTTCTTCCCGCGCTTCCAGATCGCCGGTACCCGTATCCCGCTGAGACAACAGTGACGCAGCTCAGCTGAGCAATACTTTCAGGTCGATCTCGGGATTTTCCAGCACCGCCCGGTCCGGCTGGATGCCGGCTTCGATCAGCTTTTTGCCGGTGACATAGGCCTTGGCGTCGTTGATCGCATCGACCGCCACCAGCTTGCCTTCGCGGAAATACCAGACCGACACACTGCCTTCGCGTTGGCCTGCCCGAACGATCGTCTCATCATGGCCATGGCCGAAGCCGGCGATCTGCAGCTTCACGTCATACTGATCGGACCAGAACCAGGGTTTTGGCTCGTAGGCGGCCTCGCTACCGGCCAGACGGGCGGCAACAGCCTCGGCCTGATCGACGGCATTCTGGACAGATTCCAGCCGGATCATCTGGCCCCGGAAGGGCAGCACGGCGCAGTCGCCGATGGCGTAGATGGCCGGATCGGAGGTCTGGGCGAAGGCATCGACCACGACGCCGTTTGCCACGTCGAGGCCGGCCTCCCGCGCCAGTTCATCATTGGCGCCGACACCGATGCCGACGATGACGAGATCAACGGCGATGGTTACGCCGCCAGAAAGCTCTGCGCCGGTGACGCGGCCGTTTTCGCCGATCAGCCGCACCAGCCCGGTGCTCTCTCTGATATCGACACCCCGGGCGATGTGGATATCCTTGACGAGTTTCGACGTGGCGGCAGAGGCGACGCGCTGGAGAATGCGGTCGGCCATTTCGATGACCGTGACTTCGAGCCCGGAACTGCGGGCGACCGCTGCGGCCTCAAGGCCGATATAACCGCCGCCGACGATGAGCGCCCTTCTGCCCGGCTTCATGTCTCCGGCCAGAGCATCAGCATGTTTGAAATCGCGGATGACGAAGATGCCGTCGAGATCGCCTCCGACACTGGCCGGCAGGCGGCGCGGCGTCGAGCCGGTGGCAAGCGCCAGAGTGCCGTATTCCAGTGTCGCACCATCATCGAGCGCCACCGTCTTGGCAGCACGATCGATCGCTGTGACAGCGGTGCCGAGGCGGACATCGACGCTGTTGTCGGTGTACCAGCTTTCCGAGCGGTAGAGCAGCCGGTCGAGATCGGCCTCACCCAAGAGATATTTCTTCGACAGTGGCGGGCGCTGATAGGGAAGGCTGTGTTCGGCAGCGACGATGGTGACCGGCCGCATATCTTTCAGGGCGCGAAGTTTAGCAACGAGCGCAAAAGCCGCCTGCCCGCCCCCGATCACAACAAGTCTGTCCGTCACGTCTGTTCCACCCATGCATTTTTCTTGTTGCCTGAGACCTAGCCCCCGCCCGAAGCTTCGTCAACTCGGGCAGGTGCATGGGTATGGCCCGTTAATCCTTCCTGGGGATCTCCAGTCCCTTGACGCTGGCCGGACGGGCGGCGGCGCGCTCGACCCAGGCCGTGACATTCGGGAAGCTGGCATAATCCAGCGCCTCACGGCCGCCATAGAAGACATCGGCGCCGCGCACCCAGGGGAAGCTGGCGATATCGGCGATGGTGTACTCATCGCCCATCAGCCATTGGCGGCCGTCGAGACGGGCTTCCAGCACGCCCAGAAGCCGCTTGGTCTCGTCGCGGTAGCGCTCCACAGGGTAGGAATTGTTGGCGACCTTGTCGGCGGCAAACTTGAAGAAATGGCCGAACTGGCCGAACATCGGGCCGACGCCACCCATCTGGAACATGAGCCAGGCGAGCGTCTCATACTTGCCGGCAGCATCGGCCGGAATGAGCTTGCCGGTCTTCTCAGCCAGATAGACGAGAATGGCGCCGGACTCAAAAAGGCCGAGCGGCTTGCCGTCTGGGCCATTCGGATCGATGATCGCCGGAATGCGGCCATTGGGATTGAGCGACTGGAATTCCGGGGATTTTACGCCTTCGGGGCCAAACGGAATGAAATGCGGTTCATAGGGCAGGCCGAGTTCTTCGAGCGCGATCGCGACCTTGACGCCGTTCGGCGTTGCCAGCGAATAGAGCTGGATAATATCGGGATTGGCGGCGGGCCAGCGGTCGTTGATCGGGAAAGCGGACAGATCTGCCATGAGTATCTCCTAGATTGGGACACATAATATAGACACTCGTGTCCAAATTGTCAGCCGCTTATGGACAGAAATTTGCCGGATAATCCGGGCATAAGCGATACCGGATGCACGGGTTCGAACCTTTCGTCCTGCCCGCCGTTAGAACAATGTCGGCAACAACGCCCGGGACCCGCATGAGATCGATCGCCAGAATCATCGCCCTGATCACCGGCCTTATCGGCGGCGTCCTGTTTTCGCAGGCGCCGGAGCTTGCGCAGCAGTACCGGCAGCGGATCGGCGGGGCGATCGACGAACTGCGGGTCATCGTCGACGATTTCGACCGGCAAGCCCGGCAGAACACGCTCGACCGCGCCGAGGCGCTCAATCTCTACGCGATCTCCAGCGAACAATTTTTGAAGCAGCAGGGCGACACGATGAAGCGGACGATCAACCGCTACGAGATCCTGGAGCAGCAGCAGGCATCGCTGGCGTCGGCATCGCCGGTGCTGAAACCGCTGATCCTGCTGCAGGACGCGGATGCGGCGATCCTGCAAAACACCTGGCGCGATTTCATTCCGGCCATACCGGTCAGCCTGCCGGGGCTGATCTGGGGCGGCATCGGCTTTGTCACGGCCTGGTATCTGTCCGGCCTCGCCGCGCTTCTGTCGCGCAGCGCCTACCGGCTGGGGGCCGGGCGCCGGTACCGGCTGCTCTACAAGAAGTAGGCTCAGAGCGCGCCGCGCACCGCCGCGATGATCCTGGCGACCGAGGCATCGCCCTCGTGTTCGGCCTTGCGGGCGCGCACGAGGCAGGCTTCGGATTTCAGCATGACGCCATCCGACAGGATCTTCAGGTGATTGGCCCTGAGCGTCGAGCCGGTGGAGGTGATATCGACGATGATATCGGCCGAGCCCGAGGCCGGCGCGCCTTCCGTGGCACCGAGGCTTTCGACGATGCGGTAGAGCTGAATGCCGTGCTGGCTGGAGAAAAACTGTTGGGTCAGCCGCCAGTATTTGGTGGCGATCGCCAGGCGGCGGCCATGGCGGGCGCGAAAATCGGCGGCAACGTCTCCGAGGTCGGCCATCGTATCGACATCGAGCCAGATGTCCGGAACGGCAACGATCACGTCGGCATGGCCGAAGCCGAGCCGGGCGCAGATTTCGACGCGGGCGTCGGCGTCGGCAATGCCTTCGCGGATCAGGTCCTCGCCGGTAACGCCGAAATCGACCGAGCCATTACCGATCTCGCGCGAGATTTCGGAGGCCGAAAGAAAGGCGATCTCGATGTCGTCAGACCCTTCGACGCGGCCGCGATAGGAGCGGTCGTTGCCGACAGCCACGATCTTCATGCCGGCGCGCTCGAAGATATCAGAGGCGTCTTCCTTCATGCGGCCCTTGGAGGGCAGAGCGATGGTGATGGTCATGGCTGCGACCTCGCGGTGTCGATCCGGTCGAGCCAGAGCGCAAAGCCGACGGCGGGAATGTGGGTCTTGGCGCCGAGCAGCGTCATCAGCCGGTCGAAGCGGCCGCCACCGGCCAGCACGGCGGAAGAGCCTTGCACGGTCACCTCGAAGACGAGGCCGGTGTAATAATCGAGCGGGCGGCCGAAGGCGGCACGGTAGCGGATGGCGGCGAGATCGGCGCCGGTGTTGCCGAGCGCTGCGACGCGGGCATCGAAGCGCGACAGGGCGGCTTCGAGCTTCAATCCGGATTTTTCGGCAAAGGCAAACAGCGTCGCCGGCGCATCGGCGAGCGACACTTCCAGCGACAGGAATTCGCGCAGCAGGGCCAGCGTGCGCTGGTCGAGCCGGATGCTGGCCAGCGCCATCTTTTCCTTCAGCCGCCGGGCGATTTCGGCCGGAGCGCGGCTGGCATTGGTGGAATAGCCGGTCGCTTCCATCGTCGCGTCGATATGGGCAATCAGCGTTGCATCGTCACCGGCGGCCAGCAGCGCCTGGACTTCCGGGGTGAGACCGGCCACCGGCTGCGGCCTTGCCAGTGTCGTCAGCAGCGCATCGAGCCGGTCCAGATTGCCGAATGCGTGGACGAGGCGTTTCTGCCAGCCGGACGGCAGGCCGCTGGCGGCAACCACCGCCTCGAACACCGTCTGGTCGCCGAGCGTCACATCCAGCACCCTGCCCGGCAGCCGGTTCGTCAGGATGGCGATGGCGTCGCTCAGCGTGCGCGCATCGGCGCTGGCAACGTCGGTCTCGCCGAGATCCTCGATGCCTGCCTGATAGAATTCATTGGCACCCTCGCGGCGCTGGCGGAACACCTGGCCGAGATAGGAATAACGCTTC
Source organism: Pararhizobium sp. (assembly GCA_030655075.1). Classification (GTDB taxonomy): domain Bacteria; phylum Pseudomonadota; class Alphaproteobacteria; order Rhizobiales; family Rhizobiaceae; genus JAURWE01. The sequence goes on along the minus strand of JAURWE010000046.1, from coordinate 136,116 downwards.
GGCGTGCCGGTGGCGGTCTCGATATGGCGGATGCAGACGGGAATGGTAAATTCCGGCCGCAGGCAGAGGCTGGCACCGGTCTCACTCTCGGTCATGAAGATGCGCCGGCGCAGGTCTTCGCCGGCCATATCCAGGAACGGCCCGGCCGGCTGGATGACCGGCGTATCGACATGCGCTGTCCCCAGCGTCTCGAAATCGGCCAGCAGGTCGGCGGCAAAGCTCGGGAGATTGATCAGGGGCATCGGCGCTGGCCTTCACAGGAAGACCCCCTCCCCGGCCCTCCCCACAAGGGGGAGGGAGGGAGGGAGTGGCGATCTTCGTCAACTCCAATTGGGCCAGCTGCCAGTGCTCGGCTCTGAAGTTGCGGCGCACACCGAACCGCCCCCTGCCCCTTGTGGGGAGGGTTGGGGAGGGGAAAGCCACGAAGTTCACAGTCTGCGAAGACATACCCCCCTCTGTCACTTCGTGACATCTCCCCCTCAAGGGGGGAGATCGGGAGAGTGCGGAGGGCGCGGAATGTCGTTACCCTCCCCTTGAGGGGGAGGGTCGGCGCAAAGCGGCGGGGTGGGGTGATTTTTCCACGTCCTTCAGAGATCGAGGAAGCATACCCCCCTCTGTCGGCGACGCCGACATCTCCCCCACAAGGGGGGAGATTGGCCGTACCGTTCGTGCGTCCCTGACCTTGATCGAGAGGCTGGCAGGGGAAAAGACTGATCTCCCCCCTTGTGGGGGAGATGTCACCCCCGGGACTCGCCTGTGGCGAGCCCGAGGACAGGCTGCGTGACAGAGGGGGGTAAACGCGCGTCAAACTCAAACTTCCTTGTAGGCCCGCGCCCGGTCATCGGCCTGCGCCGCCAGGATCTCGCGGACCTTGGCGACCATGTCGGCTTCCGCCACCGCATACTGCGCCGAGCGCGCCTCGCGCCAGGCGGTGTTGTCGGTGATCTCGCCGGACAGGCGCTTGCCCTCGATCAGGTCCTTGATCTGCACCTGCCCCTCTGCCCGCTCGTCGCCGCCCTGGATGATGGCGATGGGGGAACTGCGGCGGTCGGCGTATTTCAGCTGATTTCCAAAATTCTTCGGGTTACCTTGGTAAAGCTCCACCGGGATTGTCGGACCCAAAGGGCGACTATGTTCGTCGAGGGGATTCAGGCCATCGCGCAGCATCTTGGCCAGCTTTGCGTAGCTAGCGATTTGGTCGCGATCCATGATAGTAACGAGAATCGGAGCCAACGTTCCATCCTGCCCAAGCTTGCCAAGATTTTTCAACGCAGTCATCAGGCGCGAGACGCCGATAGAAAAGCCTGTGGCCGGAACCGGCTGGCCCATGAAACGCGAGACCAGACCATCATAACGCCCGCCGCCGCCGACCGAACCAAAGACGACCTTTTCACCTTTTTCGTTTGTCACAGCGAAAGTTAGTTCGGCTTCGAAGACAGGGCCGGTATAGTATTCGAGACCACGAACTACGGAAGGGTCAAATCGTATACTACTCGAATATTTGTCATCAATAATACAAATTCTATTAATTTCTAAAATGTCTTTCGACGACATTTCGAACGAAATTAAAAGTCCATTGATCTTTAATCTTCTTTCTTCCGAAATCGAAGGATCTGTCTTTATTTTTTCGATGATAGCAATTACAGACTTCTTCGCAATAGCCTCTTGTACTTCCAGAGAATATTTTGAATGGTCAAACGACGAAATAATTTCATGAATAAAGTGAATTCCATCTTCGCTCATTCCCATACCAAGAGTAACATCCCCACTCTCGTCTTTGCGCCCCAAGCCGAGAAGCAGCTCTACACCCGCCCATCCCAATCGATCCCATTTATCGAGCGCTCTCATCGCCCCTAGAATTCGCACCTCAGTCGCATCTTGCTTTCCAAGTTCAAATCCGAGCGCAACTACAGTCTCAATCCATCTGCGATGGTTAAATTTGATTACAAATTGGCCCTTTAACCCCAGCGCTTCCATCGTGTCGGCCATCATCATGCACATTTCGGCGTCGGCCTGGACGCCGGCGGCGCCGACGGTGTCGGCGTCGAACTGCATGAACTGGCGGAAGCGGCCGGGGCCGGGTTTTTCGTTGCGGAAGACGTAGCCGGCGCGGTAGGTGCGGTAGGGCAGCTGGATGTCGTTGAAGTTTTCGGCGACATGGCGGGCGAGCGGCGCGGTCAGGTCGTAGCGGGCGCTCATCCACTGCTCGTCATCGTCCTGCAGCGAGAAAACGCCTTCGTTGGGGCGGTCGCTGTCGGGCAGGAATTTTCCCAGTGCGTCGGTATATTCGAACAGCGGCGTTTCCACAGGGTCGAAGCCGTAACGCTCGTAGACTTCGCGGATTTTTGCGGTCATTTCGTTGACGGCGCGGATGTCGGCGGCGGAACGATCGACGAAGCCGCGCGGCAGGCGGGCCTTCAGCTTCTGGGGCTTGTTCTTCTTGTCGTTCATGGGGATCATCCGCGCTGTCAGAAAGGTTGGCGGTGTCCTAGCGGATTGGGCCCGGCGCGGCAAGGGTTGGCGGCGTTTCGCAACCCGTCAGAACGGCCGCGAAAGCTCGTCCCAGGTCTTGACGACGACGCCGTTTTCCATCGGCGCGGCACCGGCGGCGATGAGGAAGGACTGAGTGGTACAGCGGATGATCGTGTTCAGCTCCGACTGGAAGGTCAGGCGCTTCATCTGCACGAAGCCATCGGGAATGCTGGTGATCGACAGGGCGGCGCCGCCATAGACATCGACCGAGGCGATTTCGCCGGCGACCAGCGAGGAGACCAGCGGCCGGTCCTCGATACAGCGCTCGTAAAGACCGGTCAGGTGACGGCGGATGCTCTTGCCGATGACCTCGCGCATCTGCGGGCTCTCGGCATATTCGCGGCGGGAACCCAGCCGGTAGACGACGTCGCGGCCTTCCCAGATGTTGCAGCTTTCCGGAGAGTTCTCCACGGCCCGAAACAGCAGCTTGGCGGTCTGCTCGTCGGCGCGGCGGAGAAAATCGACGATGGCGCCGACGGCGCGCAGGTCCGGAGAGCTGACGCCACGCTCCCAGCGCGACACGGACGGCAGGGAGAAGCCGAGCTTCCAGGCAATATCGTCCTGCGTCAGGCCCACCTTGAGGCGGTAGGCCGTGAGCTGACGAACAAGATCGGAACGAAAGTCATGCATCGGACAGGCGTTTCCAAAGCTCAGAATGGAAGATGGAGGCATTTCCATCTCAGGTTTAGCAAATGATCATATAAAACGGTTTGATACGGGCTTCATGTCAGCTAACTGATGGGACATACCAGTTTTGCGTGTTACGCCCAAAATAGTAAGACAAATCGCGATTTGTTAAAACCGAAATCCAGATGCACTGCCCAAAAGATATCGGACCGATCATGATCAGGACGGACAGGATCGAAAACGAAGAGCCGATCGGTGCACCGCCTGATGATCCCGGCATCGGTGGCCTATGTCTGTGGGAGGGATGGTCGGCAGATCTTGCGACGGGGCAGATCCACCTCGGCCCCCTCGCCCGGCAGCGCTATGGCATCGAGATCGACCCTTTCGGCATCATGGACCTGATCCGCTGCTGCGACGCCAAGGACAGGCGGAACATTCTGACATTGTTCGAGGAAGCCTCTGTCATATCATCCTCCTTCTGCTATTCGACCACGATCGGCACACGGCCCGGCACCACCTATCCGCTTTTCTGCACCGGTCACTCCCGTGTGGCGGCTGGCGGTACCTCGGGCACGATCAGCGGGCTGTTCGTGTTTCCGCACTTTCCCGTCGACCTGCCCGTTCCTGCCAGGTCTTAGGCCATCAAAATCTTGATGGCACTGAGCCATCTTGTTTTTGCAACAATCCTTGCGCATGCTGCCATGATGCGCCGCCTCCTCATTCTTCTCTTCGTTCTTTGCTCGGCCATCAGCGGCTGGACGCCCGTGCTTGCGCAGGTCGAGGCAATGCCCGAAAAATCCCATGCGCAAACGAGCGCGGCCACGGCAAACGCGACGCATCGCTGTGAGGACGAGCAAGCGCCGGGATGTTGCGGCAAGCAAATTCATCCGATGCTGTGCGCCGCCTGTTTCGCCGTCGTGCCTGCGGCTACCGCAGCATTCCAGCGCCTTGCCCCCAGCCTTGTCATCGTATCTTCCCGGCAGCAGGCGATGGAAGACAGCGCGATCGAGCCCGTTCACCCGCCTCCAAAGGCCTGAGCCGAGATACTGCGCAAAGATTTCACCTTTTCAGACTGAATGGAGACCACAGATGTTTTCGAAGATGATACTGGCTGCCACGGTCGCAGCCCTGACTTTCACCGCTCCGGCGCTTGCGCAGGAGACCATGGACCACTCCAAGATGGATCATTCCAATATGGACGAGGGGTCGATGGACATGGGGGCTCCGAAGGGGGACACCGGCCCGTCGAGCACGGCCTTTGCCAAGGCGAACGCCACCATGCACGAAGGCATGGACATCACCTTTACCGGCAACACGGATGTCGATTTCGTCAGCGGCATGATCGCCCACCATCAGGGCGCCATCGACATGGCGAAGATCGAGCTGGAGTACGGCAAAGACGAGGCCCTGCGCAAACTCGCCACCGAGATCATTGCCGCGCAGGAAGGCGAGATCAAAATGATGAAGGACTGGCTGGCGAAAAACGGCGGCTGATTTTTCAGCGAGCAGAGGCGCCGGCAGCGGTCGGCGCCTCAACATTCTTATCATTTACGTCAATTGGGCATAATACGTATATCACATAATTCAGCTTGAAGATGCGCCATGAAGCAGTTCACCTTCTCCGATATGAACCGTGTGTCCGGCGAGATACTCGATGCGGCGTTGATCGAGCCCGTCGCTCTCACCAAACGCGGCAAGGAAAAACTGGTCATCCTGTCCGCCGCTCAGTACCGGCAGCTCGCCGGCAGACCCTACGCCGTCGCCTACAGGCTGGAAGACGCCCCGGATGATGTTCATGATGAGCTCATGAGCGGGATTGACTCACGCAGCCGCATGGGTGGGATCGTTCGAAAATAAGAGGCTTTTCCGGTCTTTGCGCCCTCAAGGCCGAACCAGCGCCCGCCGCATCTCCTCCACCCCTGCCCGGCAGAAACAGCCCTCGATGTGGTCGTTGACGAGACCCATGGCCTGCATGAAGGCGTAGATGGTTGTCGGGCCGACGAAGGTCCAGCCGCGTTTTTTCAGGTCCTTTGAAATCCGGGTCGAGGTTGGGGTGATCGGGTTGGCGACGAGATTTTCGTAGGAAACGATCTTTGGGCGCTCGTCCGGCCCAGGCTCATGGCTCCAGAAATAGCGGGCGAGCGAGCCGAACTCGGCCTGCATCTCCAGGGCCCGTTTGGCATTGTTGATGGTGGAGACGATTTTGCCGCGATGGCGGACGATGCCGGTATCGGCAAGGCAGCGGGCGATGTCATCGTCACCGAAGGCCGCGACCCGGCCGATCTCGAAACCGGCAAAGGCGGCGCGGAAGGCCTCGCGTTTCCTCAGGATCGTCAGCCAGGAGAGGCCGGACTGGAAGCCTTCAAGGCAGATCTTTTCGAACAGGCGGCGGTCGTCCGTCACCGGCCTGCCCCACTCTTCATCGTGATAGCGGCGATAATCCTCAAGCCCGCCATGCCAGGCGCAACGCGTCGTCCCATCCTCGCCCGAAATCAAGCCGGTTTTCGTCATCAAAACTCCCCCTGACGGTATTTTTGGCCGCCTTTACCAATTGCCAACCACGTTCCTAAAGCAGGCGATAACCCTACCCAACGGTTTATTTCTTCATCGGCCTTTTCACGAACCGGCATTTACCATTCGCTTGGGCAGAGGTGCCACGGTGGGTCATCGAACAATTTCGGCGATAAGGTAGTGAGTACGTCCGATGATGAAAAAATCCCTGATCCTTGCCTCGATCCTTCTGTCCACGCTGGCCGGCCCGGCACTGTCGGGCGAACGGCCGCCCGTCATCGTCAGCCCTGACCTGACAGCCCCGTGGCTGATGCAGCTCGGCGGCGACGGCGTCGAGCCCGTCGTCTACCGCAGGCAGATGCAGCAGACCACCCGGAAACCATTCGGTTATCAGCAGCAGGTGCAGGTGCGCCGCTACCAGCCGCAGGTGCAGCAGCGCGTCATGCGCCGCTCGGGCGTCGCCATCGTGCAGCAGGTCTCTGCAGTACGGGCAGAACGTCCGGTGCGCCGGCAGCTGGAACCGCAGTTCCTGCCGCAGACGGTGGCCTACGAGACGTCGCAGAAGGCCGGCACGCTGGTGATCGACACCAACAACCGCTTCCTCTATCTCGTGCTCGGCAACGGCCAGGCGCGGCGCTACGGCGTCGGCGTCGGCAAGCCCGGTTTCGAATGGGCCGGCACCCACAAGATCACCCGCAAGGCCGAATGGCCGGAATGGAATCCACCGTCGGAAATGCGCGCCCGCGAGGCGGCCAAGGGTCACTTCCTGCCGGTCTCGATGGATGGCGGGCCGGAAAATCCGCTCGGCGCCCGCGCCATGTATCTCGGCTCGACACTCTACCGCATCCACGGCACGAATGCCCCCTGGACGATCGGCTTTGCGGTTTCGTCCGGCTGCATCCGCATGCGCAACGAGGATGTCGTCGATCTCTATGAGCGCGTGAACGTCGGCACCCGGGTCATCGTCATCTGAGAAACAGCCAAAATCGGGCAGGTTGGAAACACCCTGCCCGATTTTCATCACAATCGCTTTATTCCTGCGAGTTTCAGCTTGATTTGGCCCCGGCTTGTCTTAGCGTGGCGCCAACGAGATCAAGAGGGAATCGTCCATGGCGAAGCGTTTGCATATCCTGTCCGCAGGCCTGATTGCGGCATCTGTTCTTTTCACGGCTCCGGGTGCGAGCGCCTTTGGTCCGGGACAGGCGGACGGACAGCGGATAGGCCGCTCCGATGTGGTCACCGTCGCCCAGTCGAAACTGCCGAAGAAGGAATTCATGCGCCGGAAGGTGCGCCTGATGACCGACGAAGCGCCAGGCACGATCATCGTCGATACCAACAACAAGTTTCTCTATCTGGTCGAAGGCGGCAACCGCGCAACGCGCTACGGCATCGGCGTCGGTCGCGAAGGTTTTGGCTGGTCGGGCGTGGTGAAGGTCGGACGCAAGGCCGAATGGCCGAGCTGGACGCCGCCGGCCGAAATGCGCCGACGCGAAGCCAAGAAGGGCCGCATCCTGCCGATGACGCAGGAAGGCGGCGAGGATAATCCGCTCGGCGCCCGCGCCATGTATCTCTACAAGGGCGGCCGCGACACGATCTTCCGCATCCACGGCACAAACCAGCCCTGGACGATCGGCCAGAACATGTCGTCGGGCTGCATCCGCATGATGAACAAGGATATCGAGCACCTGTACGAACAGGCCGATATCGGCACCAAGGTCATCGTCGTCGGCCCCGGCAACAAGCAGGGCGAAGTCAGCTACGACGACCGCGGCGTCGATATTTTGCGCACGATTTTCGGCGGCTGAGGCCGGCCATCATCTGGAAAGTCCGGGAGCCGCAGCCATGCGGCTCTTTTTTATGTGCCGAGCGTGCAATGGACCTTGCCGCCGACCGTGAGCGGCTGGGTTGCAGCGCCATCCGGCGCGGGCGGCGTCACCGTCAGGCTATAGGTGCCGTCATAACCGGCGCCGGGGTCTCCGGCAGCAGCAGCGCGAATAACGAGTTCGGCAAAGGCGCGGCCGTTGCCCCTGCCGCCCTCGGCACGGATCCGCAAGCGCAGATCCTTTCGGTCCAGCCAGCTTTGCATCAGGTTGGTGCGGTCGAGGTGGTTGCTGCGAAGCACCTCCGGCACCGCCGCATCCTTGAGCACAAAGGCGCCGCGAAAATCGAAAAGCCGCTCACCGGCGCTGGCGACGCCGCTCTCGATCGAGAGTTTCATGGCCGCATCATCCAAGGAGCAGGCAAGCCGGGCGGCGGCAAAGGCGGGGGTCGCCGCAGCGGACAGAATGGCGGCCATCACAATCAAGTTTCGCATCGGAAATCCTCCCTGATTACAATACGAATTTGGCGCGACAAAGTTGCTGCACGTTGAGAGCAGTTCATCTCGAATCTACGCAGTTGATCATAAACTGTCGATGGCAAGTTCTCCCGGGATTAATCAGCAATTTGAGAGCGCCGCCGGCATCTTGCCGCCATAGGCCCAGTCGAGCAGCTCGACCGTGTGCAGGATCGGCATGCCGGCACCGGCGGCCAGCTGCGTCATGCAGCCGATATTGCCTGTGGCGATGATGTCGGCTTTCGTCGCCTTGATGTTTTTGAGCTTACGCTCTTTCAGCGTCGCCGAAATTTCCGGCTGCATGATGTTGTAGGTGCCGGCCGATCCGCAGCAGAGGTGGCCTTCGGCGGGATCGCGGACGACGAAACCGGCAGCCCTCAGAAGGCTTTTCGGCTGGAGCGTGATCTTCTGGCCATGCTGCATCGAACAGGCGGAATGGTAAGCCACAGAGAACCCTTTCGGCTCCTGCTGCGGCAGATCGAGCCCCGCCAGATATTCGGTGACATCTTTAGCCAGCGCCGAAACGCGGGCGGCATTGGCGGCATAGGCCGGATCGAGCCGCAGCATGTGGCCGTAGTCCTTGATGGTGGTGCCGCAGCCGGATGCGGTGATGATGATTGCATCGAGGCCGCCGTCTTCCGCCGCCTTGATCCAGACATCGACATTGCGGCGGGCGGACGCAAGGGCGGCCTCCTCGCGGCCCATGTGGTGGACGAGCGCGCCACAACAGCCCTCGCCTGCGGGCACCACGACCTCGACACCGAGGCGGGTCAGAAGCCGGATGGTGGCCTCGTTGATCTCGGGCTTCAGCACCGGTTGGGCACAGCCGGTCAACAGCGCCACCCGGCCGCGCTTTTCGCCCGGAACCGAATGCAGCCCGGGTTTGGCCGCATCGGATGGTGCGGGGATCGTCTGCGGCGCCAGATCGAGCATGGCGCCAAAGGATTTCAGCTGCGGCAGGCGCTTCATCAGCCCGGCAAAGGGGCGTCCCAGTTTCGCAGCGCGCAGGGCCAGCCGGAAGCGGTTTGGATAGGGCAAAACGGCGGCCAAAACGGCGCGGATAAACCGCTCCATTGGCGGGCGCGTGTAGGTGTGTTCGATATGGATGCGGGCATTGTCGATCAGATGCATATAATCGACGCCGGAGGGACAGGTCGTGGTGCAGGCGAGACAGGACAGGCAACGGTCGATATGGGTCACCGTCTCCTTGTCGGCAGCCCGGCCGTTTTCCAGCATTTCCTTGATGAGATAGATGCGGCCGCGCGGACTGTCGAGCTCGTTGCCGAGCGTCACATAGGTGGGACAGGTGGCAGTGCAGAAGCCGCAATGCACGCATTTGCGCAGGATGGACTCGGATTCGGCCACATGCGGATCGGCAAGCTGTTCGGGGGTGAAGGAGGTTTGCATTAGAATTTCGCCTCCGTGGATGTGGCAACATACCCCCCTCTGTCGCTGCGCGACATCTCCCCCTCAAGGGGGGAGATCGGGAGTTCGCGTTTTCCATCATTCCAGAACGTCGCTTTCCGAACGCATTGCGAACTGCGGGCCAATAAGGTGAGCTGTGAAAGTGCCTCAGCCAATCTCCCCCCTTGAGGGGGAGATGTCACGAAGTGACAGAGGGGGGTATCGCGCCACAGTCTCATCACGTGAATATCCCCTTCGGATCGAATTTCAGCCGCACGCGCGCCGACAGGGCAGCGACCGCCGGGGCCTCCGGCTCAAACACCGGCGTGGCGGCCAAAACGGCGGCAGGCGCGCGCAGCAGGGTGGCATGGCCGCCGCCGAGCGCCTTGATGTAGCGGCGGATGAGCTCTGCTTCCGGGTCGCTTTCCATGCGCAGCCAGACGAGGCCGCCCTGCCAGTCGTAGAAGGCGTCGACGCCGGTATCGAGCCGCAGGGCCGCCACCAGTTGGTGGCCCATGATCGGAGCGACAGAAATGCGCCAGAGCGGACGCGACGTGCCATCCGCATAGGCGTGGACATCGCGGATCTGCTGCCAGAGCACGGCGGTGTGTTCCGGGCCGATCAGCGAGACAGCACCAAAGGACGACATGGCGGCTTTCAGTTTTTCGGCCCGGACCGATACAGAGGCAGCGAGACCTTCCAGCCGCAGCACGGTGGCGGGGCCGTGCGGCAACTGACCATCGATGAAGCGGCCAGCGACACTTTCGGGCAGGTGTGCTGCACCTGACACTTCGACGCTCATCGACAGGGCCGTCGCCATGGCGGCGGTTGCCTCGGCGTCGTTTAGACCGGATATGACGATCGTCTCGGCGGTTTGTGGCACCGGAAGCACGCGGAAAGTGACTTCGGTGAGGAAGGCGAGCGTGCCGTGAGACCCGGCCAATACCTTTGCCAGGTCGAGGCCGGTGACGTTTTTCATCACCCGGCCGCCGGCCTTGATGATCTCTCCGCCGCCATTGACGAAGCGCAGGCCGAGCAGGCTGTCGCGGGCTGCTCCGGCGACAAAGCGGCGCGGGCCCGAGGCATTGGTGGCAAAGACGCCGCCGATGGTGGGCACGCCGGATGTGCCGAGTGCGGCGCGCAGATCGAGCGGCTCGAAGGCGAACATCTGCCGGTTTGCGGCAAGGGCTGACTGGATATCGGCCAGCGGCGTGCCGGTCCTGGCGGTCAGGGTCATTTCGGCGGGATTGTAGTCGACGATGCCGGACAGTCTTGCCGAGGAGAGGATGTCGGAATCGGGGGCCAGTGCCGCGAGCGACCGCGTGCCGCCGCCCCGGATGGTCAGCGACGCGCCGGAGGCACCGGCCGCCTTCACCAGCCTGCTGGCGGCTTCCTCAGAAACGGGTTCGTGGATCACGGTCATGCGGCAGGCCGTCCGTCGAGCGGGAAGACTTTCGAGGGATTGAGAATCCAGTGCGGATCGAAGGCCGATCGCACCGCCATCTGCTGGGCGAGATCGGCATCGGAATATTGATGGCGCATCAGGTCGCGCTTCTCGATGCCGACACCGTGCTCGCCGGTGAGACAGCCGCCGGCATCGACGCAGAGTTTGAGGATCTCATTGCCCGCCTGTTCGGCGCGGGCGGCGTCTTCCGGATCGTTGATGTTGTAGAGGATCAGCGGATGCATGTTGCCGTCGCCGGCGTGGAAGACGTTGGCGACACGCAGGCCGTAGCGGTCGATGATTTCGGTGGTCTTCTTTAGCACATAGGAGAGCTGGCCGAGCGGCACGGTGCCGTCCATGCAGATATAGTCGGCGATGCGGCCCGTGGCGCCGAAGGCGGACTTGCGGCCCTTCCAGATCAGCGCCGCTTCGGTGGCCGACTGGCTTTCCTTGATGGTCTTGACGCCGTGCTTGCGGGCAATCTCGATGATGCTGGCGAGCATCGCATCCATTTCGGCATCCGAGCCTTCGACCTCGACGATCAGCAGCGCCTCGACATCCATCGGGTAGCCGGCATGGGCAAAGGCCTCGCAGATGTCGATGGCCGGCTTGTCCATGAATTCGATGGCGACGGGAATGATGCCGGTGCCGATGATTTCGGCGACGCAGGTGCCGGCTTCCTCGGATGTCGGAAAGCCGAAGAGGACCGGGCGGCAGCCTTCCGGCCGGGCGATCAGGCGGACGGTGGCCTCGGTGACGATGCCGAGCTGGCCCTCCGAGCCGCAGACGAGGCCGAGCAGATCAAGGCCCGGCGCATCCAGCGCCTTGCCGCCAAGCTCGATGATCGTGCCATCGAACATGACCATCTTGACGCCGAGCAGGTTGTTGGTGGTGACGCCGTATTTCAGACAGTGGGCGCCACCGGAATTCATGCCGATATTGCCGCCGATGGTGCAGGCAAGCTGCGAACTCGGATCGGGTGCGTAAAAATAGCCGTCGGCCGTCACCGCTTCGGAGATGTTGATGTTGGTGACGCCGGCCTGAACCGTGGCGGTGCGGTTGGCAAAATCGATATCGAGGATGCGGCTCATCTTCGACAGGCCGATGACGACGGCATCTTCCTGGGGGATGGCGCCGCCGGAGAGCGAGGTTCCGGCACCGCGCGGAACGACCGGAATATCATAACGGCTGCAATATTTGAGCAGGGCCGCGACCTGCGCCGTCGTCTGCGGCAGGGCCACGGCCAGCGGTACGCGGCGATAGGCGATGAAGGCGTCGGTCTCGAAGGGCACGAGGCCGCGCGGCTCGCTGATCAGACAGCCGGCGGGCAGCAGATCGGCGAGATCGGCGACGATCTCGCGGCGGCGGTCGAGCACGGCCTGTTTCGGCGGCAGGAAAGTGATCGTATCTGCCATGTCTGTTCTCTCCGTCGCGCCGTACTGGTATTTTTTCTTTACCACTTCATTCCCCACCAGGCAAATGCTAAGCATCTGTTCCATGGAAGGCAACAATCGGCGAGAATGTTGCCGGGAGATATCTATGACCAATCTGGGCGATCTCGATATTTTCGTTCGCGTCGTGTCGTCGGGCAGCATGTCGGCGGCCGGGCGGCTGCTGGGCCTTTCGCCAGCGGTGATCTCCAAACGGATCAAGCGGCTGGAAGACCGGCTGGGCACGCGGCTTCTGCAGCGCACCACCCGGCAGATTTCGCTGACCGAGGCCGGCCAGGGCTTTTACGACCGGGTGCTTGGCATCCTGGCCGGGGTGGAGGAGGCAGAAGCCTTTGCCTCGGGACGCTCGGGCCAGGTTCAGGGCACCTTGCGGATTTCCGCGCCGACCTCGTTCGGACGCATGCATATCGCGCCGCATCTGAAGGCTTTCATGAGCGCCCACCCGGATCTGGTGATCAATCTCATCCTCTCCGACGAGTTGGTCGATATCGTCGCCGGTGGCTTCGATCTCGCCATCCGCATCGGCGACCTCTCGGATTCCAGCCTCGTTGCCCGCAAGCTGGCGCCGGTGCGCCGCATTCTCTGCGCCACGCCGGGCTATATTGCCGCCCATGGCACGCCCAAGACCATGGACGACCTGACGGCGCACACCTGCCTGCCGGCCCACAATCACGACACCTGGAAGCTGGAAGGCCCGGCCGGGACACTAACCTATCGGCCGCAGGGACCGCTGATCACCAATTCCAGCGAGGTCATCCGCGAGGCGGTCATCGCCGGCATCGGCATCGCCTTGCGTTCGACCTGGGATATCGGCCCGGAGCTGAAGACCGGGGCGCTGATCCAGGTCCTGCCGGACTGGGAAGGGCCGCGCAGCCTTGCGGTTTCGGCCGTCTATCCCAGCCGCCAGTTCCTGCCGGCCAAAGTGCGCAGCTTTATCGACTATCTGGCCGGGATCTATGGACAGACGCCGTATTGGGACAAGGCCTGACAGCGTTGCCATAACAACGCGAAATGCTAGTCTTTAGGTTGTCGATGGATGGGCAAAAGGATGACGGTTGATGAGACTTCGGGCCGGAAAAATTGGGATATGTCTTGCCTTGCTCATGCTGCCTGTCTCTGCCGGTGCCGCGACGCTGGATACGCTGCTGAAGGGTTTTGACGATGGCTGCGACTACACAGTGGCGCTCGATACGCTGCTGCGCTCCAGCTACGATTTCGCCCGTGGACAGGGAAGCCTGAAAATCCCGCCGGCCTATGCGCTGCTCTTTCATGCCCCTGTGGTCGAGACCGAAGGCAACTACCTGCACACGGTCATTCCGGTGTCCGGCACCTGGCGCGGCGTTCCCGTGAAAGCGCTCGACATTTACATCACGCATGACGAAAGCGGTTTCGTCGTCCACAGCGTCATCTTCGAGGAGAGCGCCACCGAACAGGCCAAGAAGACCTTTGCCGCGCGCGCAAAACGCTCGAACGAGAAGCTCAACGCCGGCGATGGCGCCGAGATGAACACGGAATTCGGGGTCTTCAAAGGCAAGCCGACGCTGATGTGCGACCTCTCCACCTAAAGACTGGTCAACCTCCGGCCCGGTCTTCGTCTTCATGCCGCCTGCGGATCGAGCGCACCACCCACCAGATCGACAGGACGGCGACCGGCACGAAGAGGCCGGTGAGCAGCGTCGCCTCGACCGGCAGGCCGAGCTTCTCCAGCGCCTTGGCGAGATAGCCGAACAGGCCGACGACATAGTAGGAAATGGCCGCGACCGACAGACCTTCGACCGTCTGCTGCAGCCGCAGTTGCAGCTTGGCGCGGCGGTCCATGGAGTTCAGCAGCGCACTGTTTTGATGCTCGAGTTCGACATCGACCCAGCTTCTGAGCAACGCCGTGGCGCGGGCGAGCTTGCGCGACAGGTTGGCCTGCCGCTCCTCGACCGACTGGCAGGTGCGCATGGCCGGCGCGAGCCGCCGCTCCAGGAAGGAGCCGAGCGTTTCATAACCCGAGAATGGGCTTTCGGCCAGCGTGCGGATGCGCTCCTGGACGATGCCGTAGTAGGCGCGGCTGGCGCCGAACCGGTAGAGGCTGGAGGCAGCATTGGCTTCCAGCTGGGCGGCAAGCCGGGTGATTTCGGCCAGCATCTCGTCGGCCTCTTCCCGGGCGTTGGCTTTCATCCGCAGCGTCAGCGCCGTCAGCCCGTCCTCGATGCGACGCATCTCCGGCGACAGCGACTGGGCAAGCGGCAGGCCGAGCATGGCCAGCGTGCGGTAGGTTTCGATGTCGAGAAGGCGCTGGACCAGCGCGCCGGTACCGGCCTGGGTCATGCCGCGATCGATCACCAGGATCTGGGTGAGCCCGTCGCCGTTCTGGCGGAAATCGGTCATGATTTCGGCCTGGCCGCTCTTGATCTCGCTGCGGCAGAGGCTGGTCGGGTCGAAGACCGAGACGGCCGCTGCGGCTTCCGGTGAATCGGGCCGGATTTCCAGCCTGATGCCTGAAATCAGCGTGCCGGGCGGCATAAAACCGTCGCCGAACGGATGCACGGCCACCTCGCCGCCGAATTGCTCCGGCGGCAGGCCGTCCCAGAAGTAGGTGGAAAATTCCGTGTGGCGCTCCCAGCGCAGAGTGCCCTGCCCCCAGGGCATGGCGTGGTGATTGGCTTCCTTGCCCGGAGGTGCGACGCCACGGGCACGCGACAGCTCGGCCAGCACCGCGTGATCTACCGGCGATCCGCCCTCGGTCATGAAGGCGAGTTGAAAGATCACCCGGGGCGACGTGACCAGCGCATAGGGCCGGGCATGGATCTCGCCCAGCGCCTGCGCCCGGTGCATGGCAGCCGGAAATGCGAATGTCCCCTTCGGCATCGATATCCCCCTCGAATGCAGATGTGCGCTTCGCATAGCAAGGCAGCGGCCAAAAGGGAAACAGCGGATTGACGCAGGGAGGAGAAATTCTGCCGCAGGAGCCCGTGCGACTGGATACTTAAATTGACCAGTTCGGCCAATGCTTGGTAGGCTGTCGGCACTGGAGGACCCCGTGACCGACGCAGCCATCGATCTCTATGCCCGTATCCGGCACAGCCGCACCGCCGACGAAGTGGTTCACCAGATCGAGCTTCTGGTGCTCGATGGCGTGCTGCGCGACGGCGACCGGTTGCCGGGCGAGCGTGAGTTGTCGAAGAGTTTCGACGTGTCGCGGCCGATCCTGCGCGAGGCGCTGAAGGAGCTGGAGGCCCGGGGGCTGGTGGTCAGCAACCATGGCGGCGGCACGTTCGTGGCCGACATTATCGGCCAGGTGTTTTCAAAGCCTGTCATCGACCTTATTGCCCGCCACCAGCGCGCCACCTACGATTATCTCGAATACCGGCGCGAGCTCGAAGGCCTGACGGCGGATATGGCGGCGCGGCGAGCGACGGCCAGCGACCGCGAGATCCTCACCCGCATTGCCGGACGCATGCGTGCCGCCCATGACAGCGGACGGTTCGAGGATGAGCTGGAGGCGGATGTCGAGCTGCACAATGCCATCGGCGAAAGCGCCCACAACATCATCCTGCTGCACACGCTGCGCGCCTGCTACCGGCTGCTGACGCAGGGGATCTTCTATCACCGCAAGCTGGTTTTTGCCGTGCCCGGCGCCCGCGACCTGCTGCTTTCGCAGCATCTGGCGATCTATCAGGCGATCATGGATGCGGATCCCGTCGCGGCCAAGGCGGCGGCGCAGGCGCATATCGATTTCATCATCACCGCCATGCGCGAGGCGGAGCGGTCCGGGGACTGGGACCGGGTCTCGCAGCTGCGCATCCAGCAGCGCGAGAAGCTGAATCCGCCGGAGAAAGCCGCTGTGGATAGCGAGTCGGGCGGCTAAGGCCATTGGCCCGCTGCTGGTGAACGAACTGCATCAGTTGGTCAGATCGTAGGGAATGCGGTAGCCGTTGGCGTCGAGCCAGGCGATGGCGGCTTTCGGCTCGTCGGTCTGGATGATGGTGACGCCGCGATCGATCCAGAAGCCATAGACCTCGTCCGGCCGGGACATTGCCAGCGCATCGCCGCGGCCGCCGGACAGCATGCCGTCCGGCCGGTTGACGATGCCGTAGACATTCACCCAGAGGTGCCAGTTGCCGGCAATCGCCGCAGCCCTTGCCTTGGCCGTGAACAGCGGCCCACCGCGTACCGTCAGCGGGTCGCCGTCCTTTTGCCAATGAACCAGCTCAGCCGCCGGGGCGGCGAATGCACGCGTGGCGGCGACCATGAAGCGCTCGTCGTGGACGGCATCGTCGGCAAGTATCGGCATGAAGGGCACGTCATTGCCGACTTTCGCCAGAACAGCCTTGGTGTCGGCAATGCGGGCGGCGTTCCAGACATTCTGCTTCATCAGGATCTGGTCGGCCATGCCGAGGTCGCGGGCCGTCGCGGCGATATCGGGCAGCGCATCGGCTTCGAGCTTGTTGTCGATGTTGACGAGGATCTGGCCGCGCGTCGTCAGCAGCGCCTCTTCCAGCGTCGGGATGCTCTCGTCCGTGGCAATACGGGTGCCCTCATTGACGAGGCGGCAGCGCTTCAGCTCGGCCAGCGTGCGCTTGTCGACCTCGCCCTTGCAATCGGTGGTGCGGTCGAGCCAGCTGTCATGCATCAGGATCAGCACGCCATCGGCCGACTTGCGCACGTCGAGTTCGAGCATCTCGGCGCCGAGCGCGATCGAGTTGCGGATGGCGGCCAGCGAGTTGTCGGCAAAGCGGAACTTGCCGTTCTCCTTCCAGCCGGTGCGGTGGGCGACGACCATCACATGGTTGCGCCAATCGTTGGCGTGGGTCAGGCGGGAGAGGATCTGCGAGGTCCTCACCGTATCGGCGGCGGAACCGGACCCGGTCATGCAGGTCATGATCAGGGCAGAAACGATCGCGGCAGTCCAACGCATCGGGAAACTCCGTGCCAGGTGTCGATGCACCCGTCGATAGGGTGAGTCGGTGACAGCAGGGTGAAGCGGGGATGACAGAACGGTGAAGATTGGGGTCTTCAGCTTCCCAAGCTGCTGCTCAGCTGCGCAGCGCTGCGGCGGGGGACTGGCGATAGGCAAGCACCGCCGGGAGGGCGGCGAGAAGGCCGGAGAAGGCAAGCAAGATCGCGGCGAGCCAGAGATCCTGTTTGCTGAACGCGACCGGAAGCGCGACGCCGCTGTTTTCGGACAGGACCTTTGAGATGGCCGTCGCGGCAGCATAGCCGAGGGCGAAACCGAGCGCCACACCGACAGCGACGAGGCTGAACAGTTCGAGCCAGACGATGGCAAAAAGGGCATGGCGGGGTGCACCGAAGGCGCGGAGCGCACCGATCTGGCGGCGGCGCTGGCCGATGTGGATGACGGTGACCATGAGCAGCGACGCGGCCACGAGCGCCTGCGAGCCGGCGGCGACAGCGCCCAGCACCAGTCTTGCATCGCCGAGTGTGCCGTAGAGCCGCGTCAGAACCTCGGCCGGGAAGACGCCGAGCGTGTTGCCGCTGCGGTAATCCTGGCGCAGGCGATAGGCATCGGCCATGGTTTTTGGCTTGACCAGGATGGCCGGAAGACCGGGCAGCTCGCCGTCGAAACGTTCGGTGAGCGCAGCGAGGGGATTGGCGGTGTTTTCGTGAGCGTGGTCGTGCCCCGCCTCGTGTGCAGCATCGCGGCCTGCTTCTTCGTGCGCAGCATCGTGACCCGGCTCTTCACCGGCATGGTCCGCGTGACCCATTCCATGGATATGCCAGACGGCCTGGATGGGAACGAGGATGGCGCGGTCCCAGGCGGTGCCGGTGGGTTTCAGGCGTCCGGTCACCGTGTAGGCCATTTCGGTGTGGGTTTCGCCGCCCTCTTCCGCCGTGCCGTGCATCGGCTTGATCGTGGCGGCCAGCGACAGGGTGACGGACGCGCCGATCACCGCATCGCCTTCCCTGGCGAACATCTGACCTTCCAAGAGACCGCCACCGAGATTTTCGATGAGCGCCGTCGTGGTGCCGACGACCGGATAGCCTGCAAAGGAATCGCCGAAGCCGATGGGCGCTGCCCAGGCGACGCGGGGATCGGAGGCAAGTTTTGCCAGGATGCTGCCATCCATCAGCGGCAGCGGCGACGGCTGAAGGAAGACGGAGGAGAGGACCAGCTGCGTTTCGCTGCCAGCAGCGCCGATGACCAGATCGAACGTGTCGGCAGCCCGGGCGCTGCCCAGCCGCAGAGCGCGCTCCTGCAGGGTGACGGTGACGCCGAGCGCAACGGCTAGCGCCACCAGCAGAATGACCACGCTCGAGCCGAGCCAGAGGCGGCGAAGGTCGGCCAGAATGAAACGGATCACGCGGCGATCTCCAGACTGCTGTCGCTCGATATGCGGCCGCCGTCGAGGATGATGCGGCGGCCGAGGCGCTGTGTCAGGCGGCTGTCATGGGAGACGACAATCAGCGTCGTCTTGTCGGTGGCGGTGAGATCGAGCAGCAGGTCGCCGACCGCATGGCCGCTTTCGGCATCGAGACTGGCGGTCGGCTCGTCGGCAATCAGCACGCCCGGTTTGCGCAACAGCGCCCGGGCAACGGCCACACGCTGCATTTCACCGCGCGACATGGTCTCGATCCGCTGCTGCGGCCGGTGCAGGCCGGTTTGCTGCAAGAGGTCAGCTGCCCGTTCGACCACAGGCTTCGACGCTGCTCCGGCAAGCCGGGCGGGAAGGAGAACATTGTCGAGCGCCGACAGACCGGGGAACAGATGAAAATCCTGCATGACCAGACCGGCATTTCCGCCGCGCCAGCGGTCGCGGCGGCTTTCCGACAGCCGGGCGATATCGGTGCCGCTCCAGTCGATGCTGCCCTGACCGGCACGCTCCAGGCCGGCGATGATGTTGACCAGCGTCGTCTTGCCCGATCCGGAGGCGCCGGTGATGGCGACGCTGGAGCCGGCAGCGATGTGCAGGTGATCGATGGAAAGCACCGGCTGGGTCAATCCCGCAAACGAGATCGAGATTTCGGAAAGCGAAAGAGAGAGCATTGTTCAGGCAGCCCAGTATGTGGCGCCACGGATGCGCAGACGGCTGAGGAAGCCGGTTTGCGGATCGGTCCAGCTGCCCATTTCGAGCGTGCCCGATACATCTATGCGCGTGCCTGCCTGCACGAAGGTCTGCTTCTCGTCGAGATAGACGACGACGATATTGTCCGGCCAGTCGGAATCGGTCGAGCAGAACGGGCAGATCGACATGGGGATTTCGGTCAGCACGAAGAAATCGGCCTCGGCCTTCAGCGGCGGCGCCATGAAGCCACTCATGGTGATGGGCTTGCCGGTTAAGGTCTTGACCTTGTCGGAAAATTCCAGCCCGAGCACGCTGACCTTGCCATAGAGATCGTCGAAGCTGATGGTGGTGGGAGCGGCCATCGCCGGGTGCGGCAAGGTAACGAGCGGGGCAAGGCCAAGCAGGGTCAGCAGATGGCGGCGGCTGAGTGGATTCGACATGGCGCATCCCCTTATTTCAGAAACGGAAATTCCGGGCAGCAGATGCCGCCCGGAACCGTGGTGTTGAAACCGGCCTCAGTTGGCGACGGTTGCGGTCTGCTTGCCCAGCGCAAACGTGTCGGCCAGAACGCGGTAGACATCGCTCTGCTCCATGTAGCCCTTGAACTCTTCCGAGCCCGGGCCCGTCGACTGCAGCACGACATCGTCAACGGCGTGAACACCGGAATCGCCTTCCTTGGGGATATTGCCCTGGACGAAGACAGCGCCCGGAACATTCTTGTATTCCTCGTTGGCGACATATTCCTTGTTTTCGTTCTGGATCGCCGGAACGAAAGGACCATCCATCTTCGGACGGAAGGTTTCGTAATGGTCAGGACCGTTGTTGGCCGAGAGGAACAGGCGGCGCGTCACGTCGATCTTGTCCGGGTAGCCGTCGCCGTTTTCGTCGGTGTAGTTCGGGAAGCCGGCAGCAGCGTAAGTGCCGACCTTCTCGCGCATTTCGGTGCCTTCCTTCTCGTCATCGACGGTGCCGATGATGGAGACACCATGGGTGTGGTCGCCGGTGACGACGATCAGCGTGTCGGGGTTCTTGGCCGCGAATTCGCGGGCAGCACCGATCGCCTTGTCAAACTCGATGGTTTCGACCACGGCGCGGTCCCAATCGAGCGGATGGGACATCTTGTCGATGTTAGCGGCTTCGATCATCAGAAAGAAGCCTTCCGGGTTCTTCGACAGTTCGCCGAGCGCCGCATTGGTCATATCGACCAGACCCGGCTGATCGGGGAACTTGTCGACCGTGCCCTTCTTCAGGAAACCGCGATCAAGCATAGAGTCCATATTGCTGGTGTGGAACAGGCCGAGGATCTTGCCGGTGTTGGTGCCGGATGCCGTTTCGAGGCCTGCCTTGTCGGTGGCGAGCGTATAGCCGGCGTCCTGATAGAGCTTGATATAGTCCATGTCGTCCTTGCGCTTCGAGCCATTGGTGGCCTGCGG
This sequence comes from Pararhizobium sp., assembly GCA_030655075.1. Taxonomy (GTDB): domain Bacteria; phylum Pseudomonadota; class Alphaproteobacteria; order Rhizobiales; family Rhizobiaceae; genus JAURWE01. Next base: position 115,366 of record JAURWE010000046.1, on the reverse strand, counting down.
CAGGAAGTAGGCGGAACCGCCACCGAGAACGACGTCCGGCTTGACGTCGAGCATCATGCCGGTGATCTCGGCCTTGTCGGCGCGCTTGCGGGTGTGGGAAACCACGGCACCCGGCGTTGCATCCTGCAATTCGGACGTCGTCACGATGCCGATCGACTTCGTGGTCTGGCGGCGGATGGCCTCTGCGAAGGTCTCGACGCGCGGGTCGTCGAGCGAGGCCGGCGTGCGGTCGCCATAGACGCCGAGTGCGTTGACGGCGGTCTTGTGGCCGGTCATGTAGGCCGACATGGTGTTGGCGCTGTCAGTCGCCACGGCTTCGGTCGACGAGGTGCCGATGAAGGCCATGTGGTCGAGATCGTCCATGTTGAGGCGGCCGTTGGCCTTGCCCTCGGTCATGCCCTTGGACATGATGCGTGCAGCGGTGCGATGCGCCACGGAGAGGCCGTCGCCGAGCAGGAAGATGATGTTCTTGGCCTTGGCCGTGTCCGGCGTGCCATAGACGTCCCAGGTGACGGACTTTGTCTCGCCACCGGCGGTGACCTCGATCTTGTAGGCACCCGGCGTTGCCAGCGCGAGGCCGCGCAGGATCAGGGCTGAACCGAGGCTCTTGTCGTCCTTACCCTTTTCGTCGGCAACAAATTCGGCTTGGCTGCCGAACAGCACCTTGTAGTCCTCGCCGTTGACGGTGACCTTGACGTCTTCCGGCTTGACGACGGTGGCAAGCTCGACCTTGAAGTCGAAGGGCGAACCGGCAAGAATCGTTGCGCGATCGAGCGGGTAAACGGTGGTTGCCTGGGCAGTACCGGTCAAAATTGTGGTGGCGGCAAGTGCTGCAAGAAGAAGACGCATGGGAACCTCGCTTCTGGGGTGAAACATGAGGTTTACCTAACGCGCTCGAATGACACTTGGATGACGCGGGCGGAGGTTCGGCAACTTTTCCAGAGTTTCTGGAGCCGCACGCCCGGATCGGTGTTAGCCCGGCAGTTCGACCAGAACCGCGCCATCCTCAACCCGTGCCGCGTAGATGCCGAGGTTCTTGCAGGCGGGCAGGCGCCTGGCCTCCCCGGTTCGATAGTCGAAGACGCCGGAGTGTTTCGGACATTCGATCTCGTAGTCCATGACCAGACCGTCGGCCAGATGAATGGCTTCATGGGTGCAAAGACCGTCGATGCAGAACACCTCGTCGTCCGGCGAGCGGTAGACCGCATAGGTCTTGCCGGAATGGTCGAAACGGCGGGCGCCTTCCTGCTCGATATCGTCGAGGCGGCAGGCGGAAATCCAGATGCTCATGACGGTCTCCTCATTTCTCTGCGTTTGCGGCATTGGCGCGGGCCTTGCGCTTTTCGTAGCGCACCTGCATGCGGGCATCGCCCTCCTTAGTGCCGTCGTGCCAGGTGCCGAACCACTTGTCGAAGGGGACGAGCCCGTCGCCGTAATTCACCTCGAAGAACTTGTGGTGCAGGTAATGGGTGTAGGCGTGGCTATCGATCGCCGCCTTCTGGCCAACCTCGATCTTGTCGAAACCGATGTGGCCGACGACGGCACCAAAGCCGGAGGAATGCAGCTGGTAGATCATCAGGAGCGGGTTCGACGGGATGATGATGTGGATCAGGGCCGAGGAAAAATAGAGGATCTGCTCGACCGGATGCATCGACAGCGACGACCACGGAGACGGATTGACGGAATTGTGGTGGACCGAATGGATCCAGCGATAGAGCGGCCCCCAGTGGATCAGCCGGTGGATCACGAAGAAATGCGCCTCATGGAAGATCGGCATGACCAGCGCGATGGCAAGCAGATACCAGGGATGATCGGCAAACGTCACCCAGGGGCCATAGCCATTGGCATTGGCCCAGAGCATGCCGACTTCCAGCGCCGTCCAGATCGGCACGGCGGTCGCAAAGGTGCGGATGATGCCGTCAAGGTTCTGGCTGTTGAAGAGGAAGGCCGGGTTCTTGGCGTCCGAGGGGAACTTGCCATTGTATTTGAAGCGGTTGCCCTGCGTGCGCATCCGGTAGAGGCGCAGTTCGAAGGCGCCGTAGAACAGGAAGACCGCGACACAGTTGACGGCGAAGAGTTTCAGGACCCACTGCCAGCCGAGCGTCTGCATGACGGCGGCGTCCGGCACGACGAAGTACCAGTAGGCGACGGCGGAGGCGGCGAAGAGCAGGTTCCACGGCAGGAAATAATGCGGCAGCCATTTCAGGAATTCGAGCGGCCGGGGCGGCAGCTTGAAAACCGGCGCCGTCTCGATGCGGCCGTCCGGGGCCCAGTCGCCGCGCTTGTTGCGCTTTCCATAGCTCAGGTCATCCATGGGTCTTCTCCGTCAGATCGATTGGGCAAGGGTGGTGAAGCGCTCGAACGAGGCGTCATCCATGTCGACCTCGTGTCTGGCTTCGGGATAGGTGCCGCTGGCGACCTCGGCGGCGAAGGCCCGGAAGGCTTCGATGCGCTTTGTCTGCAGGCCGGCCATCAGCGTGACGAAATCGGCGTAGCGTTTGGCGTGACGCGGGTAGTGGCCGCCATGGGTGCCGAGCACGTCGGAGGAAAACAGATATTGCGTGTCGCAGACCGCGCCGCAGCCCATGCCCATGGTGATCATCGGCGTGTGGCGGGTGATGTAATCGGCCAGCTTGACCGGAACCACCTCGACCTCGATGGCGGCAGCCCCGGCATTTTCCAGGTCCTTGACGGCGCGCAGCACGCTGAGCGCCTCCTCCGGCGTCTTGCCGATGGCGCGAAAACTGGTCCAGGCGGCACGGTTGGGCACCAGCCCGACATGGCCGGTTACCGGAATGCCCTCATGCGCCATGGCTTCGATGAAGCGCGGCGAGTGTGAACAGTAGATCGCATCGGCACCCCGCCGCAGCATCTGGAAGCCCAGGCGGATCGCCTCTTCCGGTGAGGCAACGGCACCATGTGGCATGCCGACGGAGAGAAAGGCGCAAGGAACAGCAGCGCGGATACCCTCAAGATGATGATCGGGCTCGCAGGAGAGAATGTTGATATCGCAGGCAACGGCGGCGGCGGCTTCCTCTGCCGTATCGACATGCAGCTGCAGCCATTTGCGCTGGCCCTTCAAACTCTGCAGGTCGTAAACCGTTGTGCGTCTTGCCATATGCTCTCTCCCAGCCTGACAGGGAGCATAGGCGTGTGAGCGGACGCGGTCGCTGGCTTTTCTGATCAAATCAGATCAAAGCGCCGACGTTCAGAGGTTTTCCGGCGTGATGGTGATGAAGCGGATCGGGTCGTTGGAGACGGGCTCGCTGACCAGACCCAGCCGGGAAAGGATCAGATCGACCGCACGGCGGGCCTGCGCTTCGGGTGCCTGATCGAGGACGATCGACATGACGCCGTGTCTCAGCGCATCGGCGCTGCGCTCGGTCAGTTCGTGGCCGACGAAAAAGATGTGTTTTCCGCGCGGATGTTTGCGCAGCACGGCCGAGAGCGAGGCATTGGCGCCGCCGGCATTGTAGAGGCCGACGAGATCGGGCCAGCGCTCGAAGGCCTCGAACAGCCGGTCGGCACTCTCTCCGGCATCGTCCTTGCCGAACAGGACGGCGGCGAAGTCGAGCCTTTCGCGCCTGTTCTCGGCGAGGTACCCGGAAAAGCCGGCGATACGGTCGCGGTGGACGCGATAGATCTGGCTGTGGCAGATCGCCACCACGGTGCCGGCGGCCGGCTGCATGCGCGACAGCAGCAGGGCGGCCGTCCGGCCCGCCGCCCGGTTGTCGATGCCGACATAATCCGCCGCGACACCCTCGGCCTGCGTAACGATCTGCACGACCGGCAGGCCGTGTTTTTGCGCAGCGGACAAGGCGGAGCGGATCAGCGGATGGTCCGGCACCGCGAGGATCAGGCCAGCCCGGCGCGTCGGGGGATCGGCAATCAGCGCGGCGATCGCTGCCGGATCGTCTTCCTTCAGGAAAGTGCGATGGAAAGTGACGGACGTATCGAGCGTTGCGGCGATGCGGGCGAAGGCTTCGGAAAGACGGGCAAAAAAGGTCGTTTCCGGCCGGACCAGAATGACGTCGATGCGCAGGATGCCGCGATGCACCTCGGGCAGGCGGCGCGGATAGTCGAGGACACGGGCGGCCGCCAGCACTTTTTCGGCCAGCACCGGGCGCACACCGCCCCTTCCGTTCAAAACGCGCTCGACCGTCGCTGTACCGACGCCAGCGAGACGGGCGATGTTCTGGAACGTGGGCCTTAAGATCGGAGCCTCGGTGTGTGAGTGGGACCGAACACCGAGACTATGGCAAAGGGCGAAGGCTGCCAAGGCGGATACAAAGTGCGCAATATTGCCCTGCCGCCGCTGTCTCGTCGCATTCGAACCCAAAGAATGTCGGGGGTGTCATCAGGATGCGGTTGCAAGACTGGCAATATATCGCCATTTACAGGCAAGCTGCGTCGGTCATACTTTTTTGCAGAGCCGATGATTTTTGATTCGACCATGATGGAGCTTTCACGACCTTGAACATTCTCAGCCGGATTGCCACAGATGTGCACCTGATGTTCCGCCGCCCTGCGCGGATGCAATATGCTGCGCTCTGCTACCGGCTGAAGAAAAAGAGTTCGGCGCTGGAAATTCTCGTCATCACAAGCCGCGACACCGGCCGCTGGGTGATCCCCAAGGGCTGGCCGATGCAGGGCAAGCGTGCGCACGAAGTTGCCGAGCGCGAAGCCTATGAGGAAGCCGGCGTCAAAGGCAAGGCGCAGAAGAAGTCGATCGGCTTCTACACCTACCAGAAGGGCCTGGACCAGGGCCTGAAAATCCCCTGCAAGGTGCAGGTGCATGCGCTGGAAGTGAACGATCTCTGCAAGCGGTTTCCCGAACAGGGCGTGCGCACGCTGGAATGGGTGAGCTACGACGAGGCGGCCAAACGTGTGGCCGAACCGTCGCTGCGTAACCTCATCCTCGAATTCGCGGCGACCTTGACCCTGCCGGTTAAACCGGACGAAAAGTCCGCCATCCGCTAAAGCCGCGAGCCTCACGCCAAACTGACGGTGTACAGGCTGTCTGCCACCGTGAATTTGTCTTGAACAGTCGTGGTGAGGCCATTACTCCAGTTTCCGAACAATGGAGCACAACGGTGGCAAAACCGCGCCCTCGGCTGGAAAAGCTGACACTCGACAAGGATCTCGACAAGGTAACCCTTGCAGAAGAAGCCTCGCTGCAGGTCATGAAAAAATGGCGCGGGCTCGGCTTCGGCTTCGTCTTCATCGTGCTGACCATGGTTTTTGCCGCGACCTATGTCACCGGCGAACCCGGCGCTCCGATCGCCATCGCGGCTGCGGCGATTGCCGGTTACATGGCCATGAACATCGGCGCCAACGATGTCACCAACAATGTCGGAGCGGCTGTCGGCGCCCGGGCGATTTCGATGGTGACGGCGCTGTTGATCGCCGCCGTGTTCGAGATCGCCGGAGCGCTGATCGCCGGCCGCGAGGTGGTCTCGACCATCGAGTCCGGCATCCTCGACGTCGCGGCAATGCCGGCCGGCGGCGCGATCATCTGGGTGATGATGGCCGCGCTGATCTCGTCTGCCGCCTTCATCAACATCGCGACCTATTCCGGCGCACCGGTTTCCACCACCCATTCGATCATCGGCGGCATCATGGGGGCGGGTGTGGCGGCGGCCGGCCTGCATGCCGTGCAGTGGTGGTCGCTTGCAGGCATCACGGCAAGCTGGACCGTTTCGCCTGTTCTCGGCGGCGTTTTTGCCGCCCTGCTTCTCGCCTTCATCAAGGAATTCATCATCTACCGCGACGACAAGATCGTGGCGGTCAGAACATGGATGCCGGTTCTGATCGCGACCATGTTCGGTGCCTTTACCGCCTATATCGTCGCTGTCGCCGTCGACCGGATCATTCCAGTGTCTCTGCCGGCAGCGCTCGCCATCGGCCTGGCGGCGGGAATCCTGGTCTATTATGTCAGCCGGCCGATCATCTTTCGGCAATCGGAAGGGCTCGATAATCGCAACCAGTCGCTGCGCAAAATGTTTCATGTGCCGCTGATCTTCTCGGCGGCGCTTCTGTCCTTCGCGCACGGTGCCAACGACGTGTCGAATGCGATCGGTCCACTGTCTGCCATCGTTGCCGCCATCAACAAGCTGCCGGTGACCGACGTGTCGCAGGTGCCGTTCTGGGTCATACTGATCGGCGCGCTCGGCATTTCCACCGGCCTGCTGCTGTTCGGCCCGCGCCTGATCAAGGTCGTTGGAGAAGAAATCACCAAGCTCAACCCGATGCGTGCCTTCTGCGTGGCCATGTCCACGGCGGTCACGGTGCTGGTCGCCTCGGCCATGGGAATTCCGATCAGTTCCACCCATACGGCCGTGGGCGCCGTGTTCGGGGTCGGGTTCTTTCGCGAATGGTACACGCGCAATTCGAAACGACGGCTGGACTATGTCCGCAACCGCACCGGCCACACGGACTTCATGGAGCCGGTGGAAAACAATTTCGACGAGGTCCGGCGGCGACATCTGGTGCGGCGGTCGCATTTTCTGACCATCGTCGGCGCCTGGGTCATTACCCTGCCCGCATCGGCCGCCCTTGCTGCCGTAGTCTATCTGGTGCTGTCTGCCATTTTCATGTGAGGTTTCATCGATGCGCGCGAACTTCCGCATGCAACGCCTGTTCATCGAAAGCCCGCTTGGCCCAAACGCCGTGCATGAGGCGACGAAGGAGCAGTTCAACTATCTGATCAACGTGCTGCGCTTCGACGAGACGGATGCCGTGCTCGTCTTCAACGGACGTGACGGCGAGTGGAAGGCCGGTCTGTCGTTTCCGACCCGCAAGCGGCTGATCCTGACGGCTGTCGAGCAGACACGGCCCCAGCCAGCGCCGTGCGATCTGCACTATCTCTTCGCGCCTCTGAAGGTGGGCCGGCTCGACTATCTCGTCCAGAAGGCGGTGGAGATGGGGGCCGGGCTGCTGCAGCCGGTCATGACGCAGCATGTGCAGGGCAAGATCAGCAGCATGGAACGGCTGAAGGCCAATGTCATCGAGGCGGCAGAGCAATGCGGCGTGCTTGGCCTTCCCGAGGTCGCGCCGATGCGCAAGCTGGAGGATATTTTGCAGGGCTGGCCGGCGGAGCGCCGGATCATCTTCTGCGACGAAAGCGATGCAGGCCAAAATCCGTTGCCGCTGCTCAGCGCCATCAGGGAGCGGCACCTTGCCCTGCTGATCGGCCCGGAAGGCGGGTTTTCGGAGGAGGAACGCAAGCTCCTGCACGGTCTGGATTTCGTCACGGCCATTCCGCTGGGCCCGCGCATTCTGCGCGCCGATACGGCGGCCGTGGCGGCGATGGCCGTCATCCAGGCGGCGATCGGCGACTGGCGCTGACCTGCTGGCGCCGCACGACCCGGCCATGATAAGGAATTTTTGATAAAGGCTTGAAACAAATTTGCTTGCAAGCCACCTGAATACCGTCCAAGCACCCTGCCCGAACCCGTTTTTCCTGACGGGCCCATCAAGCCAAAGAAGACACCCATGGCCCGTGATACCACCGACCAGACGCCCGTAACATCGCTTCAGGACCTGTCCGCCTACATGGCTGAAGGCAACAAGCCGAAGGAAAAATTCCGGATCGGCACGGAGCATGAAAAATTCGTCTTCTTTACGGCTGACAACAGCCCGGTTCCCTATTTCGGCGAGGCCAGCATTCAGGCGCTGCTGAACGGCATGGCGGCAAAATCCGGCTGGGACCCGATCATCGACGAGGGCAACATCATTGGCCTGGCTGAAGCCCATGGCCAGGGCGCGATCTCGCTGGAGCCCGGCGGCCAGTTCGAACTGTCAGGGGCGCCGCTCGAAAACATCCACCAGACCTGCAAGGAATCCAACCAGCATCTGGCAACGCTGCGCGAGATCGCCGAACCGCTCGGCATCCGTTTTCTCGGTGTCGGCGGCAGCCCGAAGTGGAGCATGGACGAGACGCCGCGCATGCCAAAGTCGCGCTACGCCATCATGAGCCGCTATATGCCGAAGGTCGGCAGCAAGGGGCTGGACATGATGTACCGCACCTCGACCATTCAGGTGAACCTCGACTTCTCTTCCGAAGTCGACATGCGCCGCAAGATGCAGGTGTCGCTGAAGCTGCAGCCACTTTCGACCGCACTCTTTGCCAGCTCCCCCTTTACCGAGGGCAAGCCGAACGGGCTTCTGTCCTGGCGCGGCGATATCTGGCGCGACACGGACAACCAGCGCTCGGGCGTGCTGCCGTTCATCTTCAACAGTGATTTCGGCTTCGAGGACTATGCCCGCTGGGCGCTCGACGTGCCGATGTATTTCGTCGTGCGCGACGGCAAGTATCACGACTGCACGCACGTGACCTTCCGCCAGTTCATGAACGGCGCGCTGAAGGGCGAGCTAATCGATCCCGAACCCAATATGGGCGACTGGACCAACCATCTTTCCACCCTTTTCCCGGATGTGCGCCTGAAGCGCTTCCTCGAAATGCGCGGCGCCGACGGTGGCCCCTGGCGGCGGATCTGTGCGCTGCCGGCCTTCTGGGTCGGGCTGCTCTACGACGACGCGGCGCTGGACGCCGCCGAAGCGCTGACCGCGAGCTGGACGCTGGAAGACGTGCTGGAGATGCGCAATGCCGTGCCGGAAAAGGGTCTCGGCTTCGACTTCCACGGCAAGCCTTTCATCGGCATTGCCCGCGAGGTTCTGAACATCTCCCGCGCCGGCCTGAAAGCCCGCAACAGGCTGAATGGCGACGGAGTCGACGAAAGCCATTTCCTGGCGCCGCTCGACGAGGTCATCGCCAAAAAGGCGACGATGGCGGAAGACCTGCTGGCACTCTACCACGGGCGCTGGAACGGCTCGGTCGAGCCGATCTTCTCCGAATACCAGTACTGACGAAAGTTTCGTCCACCAGCATTTTCGGCCTTGGCGAGAAACCGGTTTTCGAAGCGGTTTCTCACGCTATAGTGTTGAGCGACGGACCAAATCAGCGCTGGGGGAAATGCCATGCTTCCGCTTTTCGACATGATGATGCAGGCTCAGAACGGCAATGCCATGGAAACTATGGCCAAGCAGTTCGGCCTTGCACAGGAGCAGATGGCACAGGCGGCTGCGGTGCTGATGCCAGCCTTTTCGGCAGGGCTCAAACAAAAGGCCGCCAACCCTTACGATTTCAGCGCTCTGATGAGCGCCATGACCAGCGGCAACCATGCGAAGTATTTCGAGGACATCACCGCCGCCTTCACGCCGCAGGGCATGGCCGACGGCAACACGATTCTCGGCCAGATTTTCGGCTCCAAGGACGTGTCGCGCGCCATTGCCGCGCAGGCAGCGCAGATGACCGGCATTGGCCAGGATATCTACAAGCAGATGCTGCCGATCATCGCCAGCTCGATCATGGGTGGGCTTTTCAAGCAGGCGGCCGGCCAGATGGACCAGAACCCGTTTGTGAACAACCCGATGACGGCCATGGCGCAGCAGTGGATGGAAGCGACAGGCTTTGCCAAGAAGCCGGAACCGCAGGCATCCTTTATGAACCCGGCGGACAATCCGTTCATGCAGGCGATGCAGGGTTTTTTCGCCATGGGCAAAGCGGAAAACAAGGCTGAGCCGGCCAACCCCTTCGCCGGCAATCCGTTTGCCAAGGCATTTCAGGACATGATGGCCAGCGGCAAGCAACAGCCGGTGGAAGCCCCCGCCCCGCAAGCTGCTGCGGCAACCCCACCCTTTGCCGAAATGTTCAACACCATGTTCGACAGCGGGCTTGAAGCGCAGAAGGAATATCAGAAAACGCTCGACACCCTGCTCAGCCCCTACAAGACGCCGAAGGCCGAATAGAAAAAACCCGGCGCGGACACTGAAGTCGCACACCGGGTAAGTGGCAGGGCATATTGGCTCTCACCCTGCGGGGCTCGCCGGGAGGGGCAGCGTCAGCTGCGCCGGGCTACCCGGTAATAGTGTTGTGTCCGGGTCTTGGCAGCCCGGGTCAGATGTTCAGCCGTATCCGCAAAGAACGGCGAGGTTGCGGCACCCAACACATCTTCGCGCTTCAGACCCATGTCGAGAAGCAGGTGATCGTCGAGTTCGCTCAGGTAATTGACCTGCGTGCGGTTGTGGAGAATGCGGAAGACCGTTTTCACCAGACGGACAGCGCCAGCAAGGCGCGAAGCGACAGGCTTCCGGCTCGTCAGGTCAAGGTCGAGGGTGTGTTCGGTCGTGCGCATTGTCTTGTCTCCAGGTTGGGCACGAAACGGCAATCTCCCGCAAGGAACTTTGCGCGAGGGAACCGAAACCATTACTGTCCGGGCTATCCGGGTTACTGTGATGTGCTTACGCCATCATATTTCGCAAAAACTTATTGATCAGTCCAACGAATGTTTCTAATGGTATTCATCAAACAATCTGATGGGTGAAGCCGCATGTCCGCACCTCTTGACATCGACCAGTTGCAAACCTTCGTCGCCATCGCCGATACGGGCAGCTTTACCCGGGCGGCGGACCGGGTGTTCAAAACGCAGTCGGCGGTGTCGATGCAGATGCGGCGCCTGGAAGAGCGGATCGGCAAGCAGCTTTTTGCCAAGGACGGACGCGGCAACCGGCTGACGACCGAAGGCGACCGGCTGCTCAACTATGCGCGCCGGATGATCCGGCTTAACAACGAGGCCATTGCCGCCTTCGACGACAACCGGCTTGAAGGCACGCTCCGGATCGGCACGCCCGACGACTATGCCGACCGCTACATGCCCGAGATCATCGTGCGGTTTGCCAAGACACATCCGAATGTCGAGCTCTATATCGTCTGCGAGCCCTCCGTCGATCTGGCGGAAAAGATGGCCAAGGGCGATCTCGACATCGCGCTGGTTACCCACAATCCCCGCGCGCGCGCCTCCGATGTGGTGCGCACCGAGCCGCTCTGCTGGGTCAGTTCCATCAATCACCCGCTGCCGGAAAATGCCCCGGTGCCACTGGCCGTCGGCCGGCGCGATTGCCAATGGCGCCAAGCGGCCTGCTCAGCGCTTGATGCCACCGGCAAAGAGTACCAGATCCTATTCACCAGCTGGTCTTCCACCGTCGTGGCGGCAGCGGTTCTGGCGGGAATGGCGGTTTCGGTCCTGCCGGAATCGGCCCTGCGCACCGGCATGAAGGTGCTGACGCAGGCGGACGGGTTCCCGGCGCTGGCCCCGGTGCAGATCGGCATCATGAAGCGCCCAGGGCTATCCCCATCGCTCTCCAATGCCATCACCAACCATATCACCGCATGCCTGGACAATATCACGCCCACCTCGGGCAATGACGACATCGATGGCGACATCAAGGGCTTTCCGCGCTATCCGCGCCTGCGCCAGAGCCACATGCTGCCGGGCTGGTAACACCGTCACCGCATCCGTGAGACAGGCATAATATGCTCTGGACGCGCTTCGCCCTTTCCGACATAGTGGCGAAAACATGGCAAACATGTTGAGCATGGAATCGGGTAGACGGGAGTAACGGCACGCCACGTGCTGGCCGAAGAGTCGCAATCCTGATCGCAAAACGTTTGGTAACAACCAACAGGAGCGATTCATGTCCTCGTCCGTTCATTCCGTCGATCAGAAGCTTCCCCTTCCAAAACTTGCGCCACTGGCGCTGCAGCATGTGCTTGTCATGTATGCCGGTGCCGTTGCCGTGCCGCTCATCGTCGGCCGCGCGCTCAACCTGTCACCGGAGGACGTGGCCTTTCTCATCAGCGCCGATCTTTTTGCCTGCGGCATTGCCACGCTGATCCAGTGCTTCGGCTTTCCAGGCGTCGGCATCCGTCTGCCTGTGATGATGGGGTTACCTTCGCCTCGCTCGGCCCGATGCTGTCGATGGCGAATGCGCCTGATATCGGCCTGCTCGGCATTTTCGGCTCGGTCATCGTCGCCGGGCTGTTCGGCATTCTCATCGCGCCGTTCATATCCCGGCTGCTGCCGCTGTTTCCGCCCGTCGTTACCGGAACGATCATTCTGGTCATCGGCATCTCGCTGATGCGGGTCGGCATCAACTGGGCTGGCGGCGGACAGCCGACGATGATGAAGATGGTTGATGGCGTGCCGGGACAGTTTCCCAACCCGAACTATGGCCAGCTTCCGGGTCTTTCCATCGCCCTCTTCGTGCTTCTGGTAATCCTGGCGCTCTTGAAATGGGCGACCGGCTTCGTGCGCAACGTCGCCGTGCTGCTGGGCATTATCGCAGGGTGCTTGGTTGCGGGCATTCTGGGCATGATGCATTTCGACAAGGTCGGCCAGGCGGCCTGGGTGGGCATCGTCCCGCCGTTCCATTTCGGCGTGCCGCAGTTTCATCTGGTTCCATCCATCACCATGTGCATCGTGATGATCGTGGTGATGATCGAGTCTCTCGGCATGTTCCTGGCGCTCGGTGATATCACCGGCAAGCCTGTGAACCGCGACGACCTGACCCGCGGCCTGCGCGCCGATGGTCTTGGGACCCTAATCGGTGGCCTGTTCAACACATTTCCCTACACATCGTTCTCGCAGAACGTCGGGCTGGTGGGCGTCACAGGGGTGCGCAGCCGCTGGGTAACCGTGGCGGGCGGGATCATTCTCATCGTGCTTGGGCTGCTGCCGAAGATGGCGGCGCTGGTCGAGGCGGTGCCACAGGTGGTTCTCGGGGGTGCGGGGCTGGTCATGTTCGGCATGGTCGCGGCGACCGGGGCGCGCATTCTCGCCACGGTCGATTTCCGCACCAACAATCTCTTCGTGGTCGCCGTCTCGGTCGGCTTCGGTATGATCCCGCTGGTGGCGCCGACCTTCTTCAAGGCACTGCCGCACGATTTTCACCCGCTGCTCGAATCCGGCATTCTGCTGGCGGCAATATCGTCGGTGGCGCTGAATGCCTTCTTCAACGGGATGAAGACGTCCGACGAGGCAAGCGCTGAAGCGGCGAAGGCGGCTGCAGCAGCGGAACACGCCTAAACCTATGAGCGCAGACGGGCCGGCCTACTGGACGGTCGGACCCGGCTCGTCGTCGCCGAAGGATTCCATGCCGTCACGCTCGACCGTCGCAAGGAACTCCTCGTAGGCGTCCTGCTCGCTCGGAAAAGGCTCTTCCCAGACCGTGACGATGTCGTCAGGGTTGATCACCTCGAGCGACCAGCCGCCGTCGCTTCCGGCGATGCGGAAAATATCGACAAGCACGGTAAAGCCGTCCTGCGTGAATTCGCCGGAGAGATCGGAATGTTCGTATTCGGGTTCGTTGTCGTTCATCGGTATCACTTGTAACATCCAGCCATTGTCACCACACCATAAACCCGATGGGCGTGGGAGGTCACATGTTTATATGGCTTATCCGCGCATTCCTTCATCCCCGGGATGAAAGGATTTTAACGCGGGATAGACGAGGTGATCTCGCCGGACACGCCGGGCGCGCCGGACATGTTTTCGGACACGGCCGTGTAGGTAATAGCTGCTACTATAATGATGAAAGCACTGATGCCTACCAGTGTTTCAAAGCTCGTCCTGAACATTTCGAATCCCCATGCTGTCGGCGCCCTTATGCGCGCCAAATCTGGATATTCGTGTGGCAGAGTTTCATCTGTTTCGCGGGTAACACGAAATATGGATAATTTTTTATTTCAAACCGAAAAATTCTATCATCCAGAAGGCAAGCGGCGGGAACAAATGCTCGCGTTTGGGTGTTTTGCTGGTGAACACAGGAGCTGGGGATATGCAAAACATCGCGTTGAACACCGTCAAGGTAAAAATCAGCAACGGACAGCAGCGTTTGGTTGTTTCGCCCCGCAGCGGTGCTGGCGCTATCGATCACGATTGGGAGGGTGCCAAGGGGGAATTCTACCTGCTGGCGCGGCGCAAATATCGCGACACCGCGGGCCAAGTTCCAAAGCCCCGTCCCGCTGGCTGAGCCGCCCGGCTAAAGTTGCGGCATCATTTCATGGTTAATTTTTTAATAACGTTCTGGCTTTAAGACTGGCGACCGAACCGGCATTCCGGCGGTTTTCGCGACATCAGGGAGGGCACGCCATGATCTTCAATCTTCTCAAGAGCCGCCGCGACGAAACGGTCGATACGGGCACCTATCCGGACGGCGCCTTCACGCTTCCCATCATTGACCTGAAAGCCGCGCCCAGCCGACTGCGCGGCCATATCGCCCATGAGCGGGACTATGGTGCGAACCGCAGCGTGGTACAGTTCCCGGCCGGCATGGCCTGATCTCATTTGTAATCCTGCAAAGAAAAACCCGGATGGTAAACCGTCCGGGTTTTTTCGTTTTGAGTTTGTGCGGCGAAGCGATCAGACCAGATCGAAGCGATCCGCGTTCATCACCTTGTTCCAGGCCGATACAAAGTCGGCCACGAACTTGGCCTGCATGTCGCTCTGGGCGTAGACCTCAGCCAGCGCGCGCAGCTGCGAGTTCGAGCCAAAGACGAGATCGACGCGGGTTGCCGTCCATTTCAGCTCGCCGGTCGCGCGGTCACGGCCTTCGAAGACATCCTTGCTTTCGGACGTTGCCTTCCAGGCCGTGCCCATGTCGAGCAGGTTGACGAAGAAATCATTCGTCAATGCCTCGGGGCGAGCGGTGAAGACGCCGTGCTGGGACTGGCCGACATTGGCGTTGAGCGCGCGCAGGCCACCGACAAGAACCGTCATTTCCGGTGCCGTCAGCGTCAGGAGCTGGGCCTTGTCGATCAGCAGTTCCTCGGCAGACACCGTGAAGCTGGCCTGCTGATAGTTGCGGAAGCCTTCCGACAGGGGCTCGAGCACATCGAAGGATTCGACATCGGTCTGCTCCTGCGAGGCATCGGTCCGGCCGGGAGCGAAGGCGACGGCAATGTCCTGGCCGGCAATCTTGGCCGCCTTTTCGACGGCAGCGGCGCCGCCGAGCACGATCAGATCGGCCAGCGAGACTTTCTTGCCACCGGTCTGGGCTGCGTTGAAGGCGCTCTGAATGCCTTCAAGAGCTGCCAGAACGGTTGACAGCTGTTCCGGCTGGTTGACGTCCCAATCCTTCTGCGGGGCAAGGCGGATGCGGGCGCCATTGGCACCGCCGCGCTTGTCGGAGCCACGGAAGGTCGAGGCGGAGGCCCAGGCGGTGGAGACCAGCTGCGAGACCGACAGGCCGGACGCGAGGATCTTTTCCTTGAGGCTGGCGATGTCCACGTCGTTGATCAGCGGATGATCGACGGCTGGAACCGGGTCCTGCCAGATCAGCTCTTCGCTCGGAACTTCCGGGCCGAGATAGAGCACGCGCGGACCCATGTCGCGGTGGGTCAGCTTGAACCAGGCGCGGGCGAAGGCATCGGCGAACTGGTCGGGGTTTTCGTAGAAGCGGCGCGAGATTGCCTCATAGGCCGGATCGACGCGGAGCGCCAGATCGCTGGTCAGCATGGACGGGGCATGGCGCTTGGACGCGTCGTGGGCGTCGGGTACGCTGTTGGCGCCCATGCCGTGCTTCGGCGTCCACTGGTGCGCTCCGGCAGGGCTCTTGGTCAGTTCCCATTCGTAGCCGAACAGGTTCCAGAAGAAATTGTTGCTCCAGCGTGTCGGCGTCGAGGTCCAGGTGACTTCGAGGCCGCTCGAGATCGTATCGCCACCCTTGCCCGAGCCATAGGTGCTGGCCCAGCCGAAACCCTGTTCCTCGATACCTGCGGCTTCCGGTTCGCGGCCGACATGGGCTGCATCCCCGGCACCGTGGGTCTTGCCGAATGTGTGGCCGCCGGCGATGAGGGCGACGGTTTCCTCGTCGTTCATGGCCATGCGGCCGAAGGTTTCGCGGATGTCGCGGGCCGAGGCCATCGGGTCCGGGTTTCCGTTGGGGCCTTCCGGGTTGACGTAGATCAGGCCCATCTGCACGGCGGCAAGCGGGTTTTCCAGATCGCGTTCGCCGCTGTAGCGCTTGTCGTCGAGCCAGGTGCGCTCGGTGCCCCAGTAGATATCCTCTTCCGGCTCCCAGACGTCCGGTCGGCCGCCGGCAAAGCCGAAGGTCTTGAAGCCCATGGATTCCAGCGCGCAGTTGCCGGCGAGAATCATCAGGTCGGCCCAGGAGATCCTATTGCCGTATTTCTGCTTGATCGGCCAGAGAAGGCGGCGGGCCTTGTCGAGATTGACATTGTCAGGCCAGCTGTTGAGCGGCGCAAAACGCTGGGTGCCCGCCGTGGCGCCACCACGGCCATCGCCGGTGCGGTAGGTGCCGGCGCTGTGCCAGGCCATGCGGATCATGAAGGGGCCGTAGTGACCGAAGTCGGCCGGCCACCAGTCCTTGGAATCGGTCATCAGCGCGGAGAGGTCGGCCTTGATTTCGGCAAGGTCGAGTTTCTTGAACTCTTCGGCATAGTTGAAGCCCGTGCCCATCGGGTCGGAGAGCGCGGAATTCTGATGGAGGATGCGCAGGTTGAGCTGGTTCGGCCACCATTCGCGGTTCGAGGTGCCCTCGCCTGCGTTGCTGGTCATCGATCCATGCATGACGGGACACTTGCCCGTTCTTTCGACTTTGGCGTCCATGTTGGCCTCCTGTTTGGTCTGCAATTTCTGGGTTCGGCCGCACCATCCTCCAAACGGCCCATAATTTCCAATTGTATTTAGTTGGATCGGCGATAAGATAAACCTATCATGATCACCATCCGCCAAATGCGCTATTTCGATGCGCTCGCCACCGCCCGGCACTTCGGTCGTGCCGCCCAGATGGTCAATGTCAGCCAGCCGGCGCTGTCGGCGCAGATTGCCGACATGGAGCGGGATCTCAGCGTCCGGCTGGTCGAGCGCGGCCGGGGGCCGACGCTTCTGACGCGCGAGGGCGAGGCTCTGCTGCCGGAAATGCGCAAGATTCTCGGCGGCATCGACCAGCTCTATCTGCAGGCACGGCAGGTGACAGGCGTGCTCGAGGGCAAGCTCCGGCTCGGCGTCATCCCGACCGTCGCACCCTATCTGGTGCCGGTGCTGATCCCGATGATGCGGGTGCGCTACCCAAAGCTCGAAATCGAGCTGAAGGAACTTTTGACCGATCCGTGCCTGGACGAGCTGCGGCACGGGCGGCTCGACAGCGTCATCGTGGCGCTGCCGGTCGATGAAGACAGCCTGTCCAGCCGGATGCTGTTCACCGACCGTTTCCTGATCGCCAGCAGCGAAGAGGAAAATACTATTCTGATGTCACCGATGACGGAGGACAAGGTGGATGTGGAACGGTTGCTGCTTCTGGAAGAAGGTCATTGCCTGCGAGACCAGGCGCTGGCCGTCTGCGGCATCAACTCCGGCCGCCGCGTCGCCAATTACGGTGCGACCTCGATGGCGACGCTCCTCCAGATGGTGAGCCACGGCATGGGCATCACCCTCATCCCTGAGATCGCCGTCAACGACGAGAAGACCCGCAACCGGATGAGGATCGTGCCCTTTGCCGAACCGCAGCCGTCGCGAACCATCGGGCTTGTCTGGCGCAGCCGCAGCAGCCGCAACAGCGACCAGGAGGCTCTGGCCGGGCTGATATCAGACGCGGCACAGAGTCTCTTGCAGTAGTCAGCCGAGCTTGGCCTTCAGGAACTCCACGGTCCGGCCCCAGGCCAGATCGGAGGCGGCCTTGTCGTAGCGGGCGGCCGAAGTGTCATTGTTGAAGGCGTGGTTGACGCCCTCGTAGACATAGATGGTGAATTCCTTGCCGTTGTCGGTCAGGGCCTTGCGATAGGCCTCGATGCCGGCGTTGATGCGTTCGTCGAGGCCCGCATACTGCAGCAGAAGCGGCGCCTTGATCGAGGGCACGTCCTCCGCCTTCGGCTGGGCGCCGTAATAGGCGACGCCGGCCTTCAGGTCCGGTGAGGCCACCGCCAGCTTGTTGACCATGCCGCCGCCCCAGCAGAAACCGATAGCACCGACATTGCCGTTGCTGGCCTCATGGCCGGCAAGGAATTTCACGGTCGCCTCGGCATTGTCGACGGTCTTGGCGGCATCGAGCGCGCCGATCATCTCGCGGGCCTTGTCCTCGTCCTCTGGCGTGCCACCGGCCGGCGAGAGGAAATCGGGGGCGAGCGCCACGAAACCATCGAGTGCCATACGGCGGGCGACATCGCGGATATGCGGGTTGAGGCCACGATTTTCATGGATGACGATGACGGCGGGGAGCTTGCCGGCGGCATCCTTCGGACGGACAAGATAGCCCTTCATGTCGCCGCCGGCACCGGGATAGGTGATGTCCTCGGCGGTCAGGCGTTTGTCGGTGTCGAGCACGATGCCCGCCCTCGCCTCGCTGGCCGCAAGCAGCGGCGCAATGGCGGCAGCGCTGGCTGCCGAGCCAGTCAGCACCGTCAGTTTCTGCATGAAGGCGCGGCGGTCGAGGGTCAGATGCGTATATTCGTCATAGGCATCGATCATCGCCTGGGTGATGTTGGGTTCGACGGGCTTGTTCATGGGGCTTCCTCCGGTTTTTGCTGGCGTCCAGAATGACAGATGGATGCGGCTGAAGATGTATCAGGCGGCCGATTTTTCAAACACGACTTCGTTATCCCGGCCGCCGTCCTCAGCAGGCGTTGCCATCCAGCGAAACGCCGATCGTGTGGGTGGCCTGCAGCACGCCGGAATCGAGCTTTTCGACATCGAAAACATAGGGGGCGATCTCGTCGCCTTCAAAAACGCCGTCGTTGCTGTTGGTCGTGTCGCGGGCCGGGCGGACGGCGTAATCGGGATGCCCGGCAAAGACGAGATCGCTCAGCGTGTCGTCGAACAGAAGCTGCGTGATCAGCAGTTCACGGCCTTCGACCAGCATGCGGAAATGGATGTGAACCGTGCGACCGTCGTACCAGCCGGGATAGACGGTGAGGAAATCGACACGGCCATCCGCATCGGACATCTGGCGGCCGCGAAAAGCGCTGCTGTGCTTGGCGGCCCCGTCGTCCGGGTTGCACATATCCGCTGCGCGGCCGGAATAAACGCCACGCACGTCGGTGTGCCAGAGCTCGACATCGGCACCTTCGACAGGCCTGCAGTCGCCGGCCGTGACGATGCGCAGCGACAGGCGGACCGGCAGGCCTGTCAGGCCTTCGCTGACATCGCTCCGCATGGCCACGTCATTGACATGGCAGGGACCGAGCGTCTGTGAACAGGTGGCGATGCAGTTCGGCTCGGTTCGGAAGACCGGATCTGGAAGGTTTTTTGGCACGCTTTTCGTGCCGCCTGCGAGAAAGTCGCCGCCCTTCCAGTCGAAGCTGCGGGTGCCAACGGCCCGGCCCTGCCGGGGTTGCAACAGACAACCTGCCGCGGCCAGAGACGCCACAGCGGCACCGCCGCCCAGTACGATCGTTCGCCGTTTCATCACATCAATCATCCTTATGGTTCATGCCGGATGTAGCGATCCCAGCCGCCGGGGACAAATTAACTTATCGCAATGTGACCGCAGAGGTAACGTGTCAGGCGTGCCAGATACTTTTGCCAGAAGGCGGGTTTAAGCCGGGCATGATTTTCACCGCCTCATCGCCAACGAAGACGATGACGAAGCCGCCTGCAGGCTCCACATCGGCGGCCCATTGCTCAAGCTGCGCAAAATAGGCGGGCCTTGTCCAGGCGTCCGGGTGGGCCGGATCGACCAGCACCGTGATCTGCGGCCCCTGTTCGTAGACCAGCATGTGGCAGACCATCGGCTGCCAGCTGTCGTGCATCGCGAGCTTCTTCATCCACGAACAGAGGAAGGCCCGGCAGAGGGCCGGACGGTCTGCGTAAATGCGGCAGCCCTTGACCGGATCGCTGTGGCCGCAGAGCTGGTTGGCGGGCTTGGAAAACGCGTCGATCTCCGGCAGGTCGCAACAGAGCGAGCAGGTGCCGCAGGCGCGTTCCACCGTCTGACCCGCGACCATCCTCCGCTCCTACCGGATCGCGAGATTGATGGCGAGCCAGGCCCACAGTGCGAAGACGGCGAAGACACCGACCATGAACAGGCGCTGGCGGATCATCAGCCGGTTGGAAGTGACATGGACGAAGGCGTGGGCATACCGCGTAACGACAAAGAACCAGGCGATGAGGACCGTGATGTAGTTGACGCCGGCCGTCAGGTGCAGGCTGAGACAGACGACGAAGAACAGGACGGGAAGTTCGAACTGGTTGATCAGGTTGCGGGCGACGGTGGCGGTCGGTTCCGGCTCGATGCTCGGGATCTTGTAGTCACGCGCCTGGGCCGCACCTGATCGGACCGCACCGAAGCGGCGCTTGCCAAGCAGAATATAGATGATGAAGACAAGCGCTGCCTGCGCGATCATCGGCCAGAAGATCAGGGTGGTCTGCGACATGAAAAGCGTTCTCCGTCTTCGGCTTATGGGTTCGTGCTGCTCGGGAGGAAAGACCCGGTCCCGCGAGCGGCATGATGCTGAGCCAAGTATAGAGAAACGCAGTTTTTTCAAGCGGCATCCGCTTGACCATGTCTGCGTGAATGCTCACAAATCAAACCACATTCCGCCGCAGATCCAGATCACGAGACCCATATCGATGTCAGAACCGCACGCCGCCCATCCGACTGCCCATCACGCCACCAGCATGCGCGGGCGCGATCCGCATGAAGCCCACCGGGTGGCAACGCCGCTGGAGCTGCTGTTCGACCTGACCTTCGTCATCGCTTTCGGCGCGGCCGCCTCGCAGCTGGCGCATCTTCTGGCCGAGGGCCATTACGCGGCAGGGCTGATGGGCTTTGCCTTTGCGACCTTTTCGATCTGCTGGGCCTGGATCAACTTTTCCTGGTTCGCCTCGGCCTTCGACACGGACGACTGGATCTACCGGCTGACGACGATGGTGCAGATGGCCGGGGTCCTTATTCTGGCCGTCGGGTTGCCGAAGATGTTCGAATCGATCAATCACGGCGACCATATCGACAATGGCATCATGGTGCTCGGCTATGTCGTAATGCGCGTCGCCATGGTCTTCCAGTGGCTCCGCGCCGCACGCCAGCATCCCGAAGGCCGCAGTGCCTGCCTTGCCTATGCCACCACCATCATCATCGCGCAGGTCGGCTGGATCCTTCTGATCTTCATCGACATGCCGCTGATGCCAACACTTGCCTGCAGCATCCTGCTGATGGGTATCGAAATGCTGGGGCCGGTCGTTGCCGAGCGCAAGCGCGGCGGCACGCCCTGGCATGCCCATCACATTGCAGAGCGCTACGGCCTGCTGGCGATCATCGCGCTTGGCGAAGGCGTGGTGGGCACCGTGGCATCGATATCGGCAATCGTCGAATCACAGGGCTGGAATCTCGATGCCGTGCTCGTCTGCATCGCCGGAACGGGCCTGACCTTCGGCATGTGGTGGCTGTATTTCATCGTGCCGTCGGCGCATATCCTGCACAAATTCCGCGAACGGTCCTTCGTCTGGGGCTACGGCCAGATGGTGGTCTTTGCCGCCATCGTGGCAACGGGTGCCGGCCTGCATGTGGCCGCCTACTATATCGAGCACAAGGCCCATATCGGTGCGGTGGCGACGGTTCTTACCGTGGCCGTGCCTGTCGCGGTCTATGTCTACATGATCTTCGGGCTGCACACCTATCTGGTGCGCCAGGGCGACCGGTTTCACGTCTGGCTGCTGATGGGGGCAACGGCGCTCATCATCCTGCCGGTGGTGTGTGCGGCCGCCGGGGTCAGCATGACAGTCTGCCTCATCATCCTGATGTTCGCGCCGGCCGTTCCGGTCGTGGGCTACGAGGTCGTTGGCCACCGCCACGCCGAGGATATCCTGCAGCGGGCGCTGGCCGACGCGTAAGTCTCTTTGTCAGATAGCGCCTGGGTAGTTCGGGCTTTCGCGGGTGATGGTCACATCGTGCGTGTGGCTTTCGCGCAGGCCGGCATTCGAGATGCGCACGAAGGTCGCCTTGTCGTGGAACTCGGCAAGGTTGGCAGCGCCGACATAGCCCATCGACGCCTTGAGGCCGCCGCCGAGCTGGTGGAGAACGCCGGAGACCGGGCCCTTGTAGGGCACCTGGCCTTCGATGCCTTCGGGCACCAGTTTCAGCGTGTCGCGAACTTCCGCCTGGAAATAGCGGTCGGCCGAACCGCGGGCCATGGCGCCGACGGAGCCCATGCCGCGATAAGCCTTGAAGGAGCGGCCCTGGTAGAGGAACACTTCGCCCGGGCTTTCATCGGTGCCGGCCAGCAGCGAGCCAATCATGACAGCCGATGCACCAGCAGCAATCGCCTTGGCGAGGTCGCCGGAGAACTTGATACCGCCATCGGCGATGACAGGAACACCCGAGGCCTGCGCCGCATCGACGGCCGACATGATGGCGGCCAGCTGCGGCACGCCGACACCGGCGACAATGCGCGTGGTGCAGATGGAGCCCGGGCCGATCCCGACCTTGACGGCATCGGCACCGGCATCGATCAGCGCCCGCGTGCCATCGGCCGTGGCGACATTGCCGGCCATGATGCGGACCGAATTGGAGAGTTTCTTGACGCGGGTGACGGCATCCAGCACGCGCTGCGAGTGACCGTGCGCCGTATCGACGACGATCAGATCGACACCGGCCTCGATCAGGCGCTCGGCGCGCTCGAAGCCGTCATCGCCGACGCTGATGGCGGCAGCGGCGCGAAGGCGGCCCTGGGCATCCTTGGAGGCGTTCGGGTTCAGCTGCGATTTCTCGATGTCCTTGACGGTGATGAGACCGACGCAGCGCATGTCGGCATCGACCACCAGCAGCTTTTCGATACGGTGCGTGTGCAGAAGGCGCTTGGCTTCCTTCTGGTCGACGTTTTCCTTGACGGTGATGAGGTTTTCACGCGTCATCAGCTCGTAGATCTTCTGGGTCGGATCGGAGGCGAAGCGCACGTCGCGGTTGGTGAGGATGCCGACAAGACGGCCGGGTTTGCCGCCATTGGCATTTTCCACGACCGGAATGCCGGAGATGCTGTACATCTTCATGAGGTTCAAGGCATCGGCCAGCGTCGCATCGGGGCTGATGGTCACCGGGTTGACGACCATGCCGCTTTCAAATTTCTTGACCTGGCGGACTTCCTCGGCCTGCTCGACCGGGGTGAGATTGCGGTGGATGACGCCGATGCCGCCGGCCTGGGCCATGGCGATCGCCAGACGGCTCTCGGTGACCGTGTCCATGGCAGAAGAGATGATCGGAAGGTTGAGTTCGATATCCTGGGCGATGCGGGTGGCGATGTTCGTCTGGCCGGGCATCACTTCGGAATGCCCCGGCTGCAGCAACACGTCGTCGAAGGTCAGAGCCTCAAATCCGGTTGCGGTTTCGATGATGCGTGCCATTGCCAATTCCCTTCGGTGTAAAGCCTGCGCCGGGGACAATCGCTTGGGAACGGTCCACCTAATCGCTTGCAAGAAATGCTTGGAAGTTGGCGAGGGCTCGTAACACGTTCATGACAGGTTGGAAATAGGGAAAGGACGGGCTCTTGGCCCGGCCTGTGCACAACACTGAACGCTAACGCACTAAAACAGCGGCATTTACCATCAATCAACTGTTGATCCCTATACCAGACAATCGAGGAGATTGATGTTTGCTGCAGATGCCGGGCACCAGGACGTTAAGCGGCACGCCAAGCAAGCCTCCAAGGCTTTGTTATGACAGGAGCTTCGATCGCATAGAAAATGAGTTTCGGGTTTTCTTGATCGGCCGGTATGATGCTCAAACGGATTGACAGACAACAGCTGCGTGTGGGGATGTTCATCGAAGCCTTTGAAGGCGCGGCTGTCGATGCGCGTTTTGCCGACCGCCGTTTTCTGCTCGACAAACCCGCCGACCTTAAAAATCTCAAGACCACCACATCCGGCACCGTCATCATCAATACGGCCAGAGGCTCGGATGTTCCCGGTGGCGATGGCGTGGTTCTCGCCACAGAAGGCTCCCACGCCAAGACAAAACGGGACGTGGCCATCCTCACCAAAACCCTGACCAAGGCCGGTGGCCTGGTCCGGGATGTCTTCGAGACATTGCGCAACGGCGGCGCCATATCGGTCGAGACCGTAGCGCCTATCGTCAATCAGATCACCGAGGCGATGGAGCACAATCCGGTCATCGTCATCAACTTGACCCGGCTGAAGACCAAGGACGAAGCGACGTTCATTCACTCGCTTGCCGTGTGTGCTCTGATGATCCGGTTTGCCCGCTACATGAACTTCAACGCGGAGATGATCCGTGTTCTCGGCATGGGCGGCTTGCTGCACGACGTGGGCAAGACCGGCATTCCAGCCGACATCCTCATGAAGCCGGACGCGCTTGCCGGCGAAGAGATGACCCTGATGAAGTCGCATCCGGCGATCGGATACGACATCCTGTCCCGGCAGGACGGCATTCCGGCAATCGTGCTTGATATCTGTCTCAACCACCATGAGCGCCCGAACGGGTCCGGCTATCCCGCCGGCCTTTCGGGCGACCAGATCAGCGTTTATACGCGAATGTGCTCCATCTGCGATGTCTACGACGCGCTGACCTCAGCGCGGCCTTACAAGAAGCCGTGGACGGCCATGCAGGCAGCGGCGTGGATGCTGGAGAAGCAGGGGTTCTTCGATCGCGACCTGCTGAACCAGTTTCTCAAGGGCGTCATGAAGCTTTGAGCAGGCCAGGCCGCATTCGCGGACGGTTCACCCACGTTCTTAAATATCGAACTGATAACTCAGCGGCACGAAGCGATAGCCCTGATCCAGCTTTTCCACATAGCCGGCCGAAGGGAACGGCATGTGGTAACCGACGAAGGCCAGCTTGTCGGTGGCAATCATATCGAAGACTTTCTTGCGGGTGGCTGCGGCCGCCGCCTTGTCGGCATCGAAACGGACTTCCCAATCGGGCCGCTGCAGGGACAGGACGAAATGATTGGCCGTATCGGCGGTGAGGATCAGCGCCTTGTTGTCGGACTCGAGCCGGAAGATCATGTGGCCGGGCGAATGGCCGAAAGCGGCCATGCCGGAAATGCCCGGAACCACTTCGCCGCCATCGGCGATGAAGGTGGTCTTTTCAGCCAGTGGCACGACCTTTTCAAGCACGGTCTTGTGACCGCCCTCGGCAGGCGTTCCGACACGCGCCGGATCATTCCAGAAGTCATACTCGGCCTGACCGGCGACATAGCGGGCGTTCTTGAAGGCCGGAGCTCCACCCGCCATCAAGCCGCCGATGTGGTCGCCATGCATGTGGGTGAGAACCACCACCGTCACATCGTCAGGCGTATAGCCATTGGCTTCGAGACCGGCCTTCAGCTGGCCTGTGCCCATTTCCAAGCCGGCCTCTCCGAAACCGGTGTCGAACAGCACCACATCCGTGCCGGTGTTGACAAGGGTCGGTGAAAAGCCATTGACGAACTTGTCAGCGGGCAGAAAATTCTGTGTCAGAAGCTCAGCGACAGCGTCCGGCGTCTGGTTGGTGCCATAGGTTTCCTGCGGCTTTTCGGTGACGCGGGCGCCATCGCTAATGACCACCACATCAAATTTGCCGACCTTGAATGCGCGGGTCCGCGCCGGTTGCGCCTTAATGTCTTTCTGTTCCGCGTCGCTTTGGGCATAGGCCGCTGCCCGTGTCATGATCAAGGGTGCCGTCAGCGCGCCGATGCCGGCCGCGCCGAAGAGTGTCCTGCGTGTCAATCCGGTCGAAAATGTCATGCCAGCCTCCTCAAATTGGGCGCGCGGCGTTGTCCGCCGCTGCATGCGCCATGATGCCACCAGACAAACTAGGGCGGCGTCACGATGAGGCGGTGACAAGTCACGCCTTTGTGATGCCGGCAGAGCCGGAGAAAGCGATTTAATCGCAGCAATCGATCAAGAAGACGTGCATTTCGCACAGCGGCGCATTAGAGATCGATGATCTTTCGGCTGTGACGGGTTGAAAAGACACGCCGGACGCGACATGTGGCTGGTGGCCCGGCCGGACCGTTCACCGTTTCTTCCAAGGCATTGCCGATGAACCGCATTGTTCCCCTGATTCTCGCTGTCGCTCTGTTCATGGAGCAGATGGATTCCACCGTCATCGCCACCTCGCTGCCCGCCATCGCCCAGGATCTCGGCGTCGGACCGATCACGCTGAAGCTGGCGCTGACCTCCTACATGGTGTCGCTGGCGATCTTCATTCCGCTCAGCGGCTGGATGGCCGACCGGTTCGGCGCCAAGAGGATCTTTCGCGCCGCCATTCTCGTCTTTGTCGCCGGCTCCATTCTCTGTGCCATGTCCAGCAGCCTGATCGAGTTCGTTGGCGCCCGGTTCTTCCAGGGCATGGGCGGGGCAATGATGACCCCGGTTGCGCGCCTGGTGCTGGTGCGCTCGACCCAGCGCAGCGAACTGGTCTCGGCCATGGCGCTGCTGACCATTCCGGCCCTGGTCGGGCCGCTCGCCGGTCCGCCGCTCGGCGGCTTCATCACCACCTATTTCTCCTGGCACTGGATTTTCCTGATCAACGTGCCGGTCGGCATCCTCGGCTACTTCCTCTCCGGCCTCTACTTGCCCGAAGTCCACAGCGACATGCCGCCGCCGATCGACGTCAAGGGGTTTTTCCTCAGCGCCATCGCCGCCTCGGGCACGATGTTCGGCCTGTCGGTCATGAGCCTGCCCGCCCTGCCGCCCGCCATCGGCGCCGTCAGCGTCGTCGTCGGCCTGATCTGCGGCTGGCTCTATGTCCGGCATGCCAAACATCATCCGGCACCACTGCTCGATCTGAAACTCTTCAACGACAGCGCCTTCCGCGCCGCTGCCATCGGCGGCACGCTGTTTCGCATCTCGGTGGGCGCGGTGCCCTTCCTGATGCCGCTGATGCTGCAGGTCGGCTTCGGCCTGTCGCCGTTCCAGTCCGGCCTCATCACCTTTGCCGGCGCCTTCGGGGCGCTGACGACAAAATTCTTCGCCAAGCGTGTGCTGACTTTCGCGGGCTTCCGCACGACACTGATGTTTGCCAGCGTCGCCGGCGCCATCCTCACCTTCGTCAACGGCATGTTCACGCCGGCGACGCCCTATGCGGTCATGGCCGGCGTGCTGCTGATCGGCGGGCTGGCGCGGTCGTTCTTCTTCACCAGCGTCAATGCGCTGTCCTTTGCCGATATCAAGGACGAGGATGCCAGCAAGGCCACCTCTATGAGCGCCGTGCTGCAGCAGATCAGCCTGGCCATGGGCGTCGCCGTGGCCGGTGCGATCCTTGAAATCGAGACGACACTGACCGGTTCGCCGCTGGAACTGCAGGACTTCAAGATCGCCTTCTGGATCATCGCCGTTCTGACACTCTTGGCTATCATCCCCTTCATCGGCATGGCCCGCAACGCCGGCGCCGCCGTCTCCGGCCACCGGCTGGCGATCAAGGAGACAGAGACCAAGGCGGCCGTGGAGTGAATTTTTTGGTAGAATCACAGCCTACGACATAGGGAGCAGAAGCATGCTGACACTCCGACTTCCTGCAGACATCGACATGCAGCTCGACGAGCTCGCCAAGCGAACCGGTCGAAGCAAGAGCTTCCATGCCCGTCTGGCGATTCTTCGGTATATGGACGATATCGAAGATGTCCGTTTGGCAGCACATCGCCTTGAAGAATTTCGCGATGGAAAAGAGGAAAGCGTATCGCTCACCGACGTGATGAAGCAGTACGGTGTGTAGAACTGAGCTTCTAAGCTCTGCTCAATTCCGAAATTGACAGGTTTGGCCGCTGGATGCCTTATTCCGGCTTTTCGCAGACGGCGGAAATCTTGTTGCCGTCGGGATCGCGGAGATAAGCCGCGTAAAAGCTCTCATGATAGGGCCGCAGCCCGGGCTTGCCCTCGTCCGTACCGCCGTGGGCCATGCCCGCTGTGTAGAACGCATCGACATCCGCCCGGCTTTGCGCTTCCAGAGCGATCATCGAGCCATTGCCGATCGTCGCTGCTTTTTCATCGAACGGCGTGACCACCCAGAAGCGGCAGCGGTCGTCCGCCGGGACCGCATAGCCGATCTCGACCTTTTCCGTCACCCGCCGCACTATCCCGAGCGGTGCCAGCGCTGCATCGTAAAACAAGCAGGCGCGATCGAGATCGTTGCTGCCGACGGTGATATAGAGAAGCATCAGACCTCGTCGTCTTCGCCAGTGGTTTCGACCGGTTCGGCTGGCCCGGTCTGGGCCTTGCGGCCTTTGAAATGTTTGGCGAGCAGGAACATTTCCACCGATTCCTGCCGCGAGGAGGCCGGCTTCACATGGATGACCTGCTTGAAATTGCGCTTCAGCAGATCGAGAAGCTCCCGCTCCGTGCCGCCCTGGAAGGTCTTGGCTAGAAAATGCCCGCCTTCGGCCAGCACATCGATGGCAAAGTGGGCCGCCACCTCGCAGAGGTGCATGGTGCGGATATGGTCGGTCTGGCGGTGGCCGGTGGTGGGGGCGGCCATGTCCGAGAGCACAAGGTCCGGCACGCCGCCAACGGCATCGACGAGCTTTTGCGGCGCATCCGGTTCAAGAAAGTCCATCATCAGGATGTGGACGCCGGGCAGCTGGTCCATTTCCAGGAAATCAATGGCCGCAACGCGCGGATCGGCATCGGTGGAATCAGTCACCTTTGCGGCGATCTGCGACCAGCTGCCGGGGGCAGCACCCAGATCGATGATGCGCTTGGCGCCGTTGAGGATCTTGTGTTTCTCGTCGATCTCCAGAAGCTTGAAGGCGGCGCGGGCGCGATAACCCTCGAGCTGGGCCCGCTGCACGTAAGGGTCGTTGATGTGGCGCTCGATCCAGCGCCGCGACGACGCCTTGAGCTTGCCCTTCTTCACCTTCTGGCCAAGCTTGCGGCCGGTGCGGTTGCCACCGATAGGGGGCTTGGTCATGCGCGGTTTCCTTCCGTTCGGCCGAACATGCGCTGTCCGCGTCCCCTCTGGCGGCCACGCCGCCAGACACCGTCATCCGCCATCATGTCGGTCAA
Source organism: Pararhizobium sp. (assembly GCA_030655075.1). GTDB lineage: Bacteria > Pseudomonadota > Alphaproteobacteria > Rhizobiales > Rhizobiaceae > JAURWE01. The sequence continues at coordinate 86,576 of JAURWE010000046.1, read as the reverse complement.
AAGCCCTTCGCGCAGGCCGCGATCGGCCACGCGCATGCGCTCTGATGGCCAGCGCTTGCGAATGGCTTCGAGAATGGCGCAGCCGGCCAGAACCAGATCGGCCCGGTCAGGCCCGATGCAGGGATTGGCGGCACGGGCAGTGAAATCCCAGGAGCGAAGCCGCGCCTGCATGGCGCTGACCTCATCATCAGACAGCCACAATCCATCGACCCGGCGGCGATCGTAGCGCGGCAGGTCGAGATGCACGCCGGCCAGCGTCGTCACCGTGCCCGAGGTGCCAATCAGGTGGAAGCCGGCCTCGGGCTCGCCGTTCGACAGCGAGCCGACCGGCGGGCAGTCGAAATGATCGAGCATGCGGCCGACCTCGTCGACCATGGCGTCAAAACCTTCCGGCGTCACATCGCGGCCGCCGTGGCGCTCCGACAGGGTGACGACGCCGACCGGCAGCGAGGTCCAGTGGGTAATGTGATTGGCCAGGCGGCTGGAGCGGTTGTCGCCGATGCGGATGATGGCGATTTCCGACGAGCCGCCGCCGATGTCGAACAGCACGACGGAGCGGGTCTCGCGCCCGACCAGCGACGAGCAGCCGGACACGGCAAGGCGCGCCTCTGTCTCGCGGTTGATGATTTCGAGATCGAGGCCGGTTTCAACCCGCACGCGCTGCAGAAACTCCTCGCCATTCTCGGCAGAGCGGCAGGCCTCGGTCGCAATCAGTCGGGCGCGCCTGATGTCGCGGGCCTTGAGCTTGGCGGCGCAGATTTTCAGTGCCTCGACGGAGCGGTCCATGGCATCCGGCGACAGGCGGCCGGTGGCAGCCAGGCCCTCGCCAAGACGGACGATGCGGGAAAAGGCATCGACCACCCGGAACTGGCCGGGCCGCGTCGGCTGGGCGATCAGCAGGCGGCAGTTGTTGGTGCCAAGATCGAGCGCTGCATAAAGGCCATCGGCGGGATCGGCGCTGTCGGCTGAGCCATGGCGGCGGTGATCGGGCCTGCCGGCAGGCTCGTGCGCCGGCTGATGCAGCCGCGCCAAACCGGCGCCGGCGGCATTTTCGGCTTGCAGGGGCTCGCCATGCCGGGTGTGCTGGCCGCTGGCTGCCTGATCCCCGCCTGCCTGAACCGCGCCGGATTTGCCCGCCCCGGTCTTTGCAGCACCGGCATCATGGGACTTTTCACCGCTGGCCAGGGGACGTCCCTGAAGCCCGCGGCGATGATGGTTCTTCTTGCGATTGTGATGCGGCGGGCGGGCGTCGGCAGACGGATCGGCAAGGTGACCCTGTGCTGCCGGAGCCCTCTCGGCCGATGCCACGTGCGGCGCAGCCGCAGAGACCTGGCCCGCTTTCGAACGCCTCCGGCGCTTGCGTTTGCGCGCGGGTTCGCTGAGCTCTGATGTGATGGAGCGCCCGCCCTCGCCGGCACTGCCGGTCTGGCTTGCGGTTGCAGAAAGAGCCGCATACGGCTTTGTGCCGTTTCGTTTGCCCCTGCCCCGGCGTGAACGTTTCCGTCCGTCACCGGCTTCTGCCCCCGACGCCCCGGATACTGGCGGCTTTTCGCCGCTGCCGGAGTCTTCCAAGTGTCTGTCCACCGCGCCGCGCAAAACTCATCAAGCTGCTGCAGGCGCTTTCTCGATTTTCGTTGGTAAGACCTTACCAGCGCTTGCCGCTTTCAACAAATTCTTTTTAGAAGCGCCGCATCAACCGGATTTCGAAACGCCCGGCATAAGTTTTCGACAAAACCAGTTGCATCATCCGTCATTTTGGCTATAAGCCCGACACACCAGCCGGGCACAACAGGCCCGCGCGTTGGGGAATAGGTTAACGGTAGACCCACGGACTCTGACTCCGTTAGTCCTGGTTCGAATCCAGGTTCCCCAGCCAATCTTTTCCACTTTTACCACAAGCTAGCAGAACGCTAGAAATAGGCCCGTCTTTCAGGGGTTTACGCAGGCGTGATTTTTGCGCAGACTGCCGCTGGCCATGAACTGCGCCCATCCTGAGGCCTCAGTCTGTGCCGGCCATTTTCGGATTTACAGTTTGGAGATGCCGCATCAGCCTCGATGGTGGAAAGCGTTTGTGCCGCTTAGAGCCCGGCAACAATGTGCCGCTGCGCTTGCCAATCTGCGGGCAGCGCGTTGCCAGCCAGCCATTTGGTGGTAAGGCCCATGGGCTGATCACCTGACACGATGGACTGCACGATCACTGGCGCTATGAAGGCCAGGTCGATGATCTGCATCACCCGTCGGATGGAAAGTTTTTCAGATTTTGCGATCTCGTCGAAGCTTTGCCCCTGCTTGATCGCATCGTAATAATTCTGTGCCTTGGCAATGTTGCGGATCAAGACCTCGTCGCGGGACTTGATCGCTGCACCGATGATCAGCTTGGTCTCAACACCACGCTTGCGGTACTGGAACCCGGTGGTGAAGGCCAAGGCATCTGGATTGAGCCAATCCCTTCGGACATCAAGCAGGTCGGCGATCCACTGATCGATCAGGACCACCTCGATTTTGCCCTGCATGATCTTTGCCTGGTCGATGGCTTTGAGGATGCCTGGGAGATTTTTCTCCGGGTTTGCCGTCAGCACCGCAATCCTGCGCTGGATCTGCTCGATCTCACCCACTGATGGCGAGATAGAAAGATCGATCGGCAGCCGATCGACGAGATGCCGCAGGATGGCATTGGCCAGCTGACTTTCGAGCATAGGCGCCGGAAGTCGCCATCCCCGGTCCATGGCCGATTGCTCTCGCTGCTTGCCGCTGATCAGGCGGCGGGACACATAGTATCGCAGACGGACGCCGCGCGTGTTTGCATGCGTCGGTGTAAAACGGTCGCCCGTATCGTCGATCAGCTTTCCGGCCAAAGGCGAGATCGTCGCCTGATTGCTGACGCCCCGCCCCCGCGCTGCAAATGCCATGAGCTTTTCCTGTACGAGATCCCAGGTTTTGGGATCGATGATCGCCGGATGGTTGCCATCATGGGTTTGAGCGCGGTGGCGAATGCGGCCTGCGTAAACCGGATTGGTCAGGATGTAGTGAATGTTGGTGGCCCCGAACGGCGCCGGGCCAATGATAGAGGTTGCGACGTCATCGTCGGTGTGGTCAGCGAATTTTGCCCGATCGGCGAGGTTGCGGCCTTCCCTGGCATCGCCGTGTTTATCTCTCTTGTACTTCTTCGCGCCCATCTTTGGACGACCTTTTGTCAACAAGCCGAGGTCACTGGCTGCCTGTCTCACCTCGTAGATCGATCCCAGTTCCAGATAGAGTTCGAAGATGCGCCGGACTGTTTCCGCCTCGTCCTCAACGATTTTTAGGGATCGGCCATCCGGTGCGTAGCCAAGAGGCACCTGACCACCCATCCAGAGGCCTTTGCGCTTTGAGGCCGTGATCTTGTCTCGGATCCGTTCCGCCGTCACTTCGCGCTCGAACTGCGCGAAGGACAACAGAACGTTGAGCGTCAGCCGTCCCATGCTGGTTGCCGTGTTGAAGGATTGGGTGACAGATACAAACGATGCATTCGCCCTGTCCAGCCGCTCCACCAGTTTGGCGAAGTCCGCAAGCGAGCGCGTCAGCCGATCGATCTTGTAGACGACAATCTGATCGACCGTTCCGGCTTCGATGTCTCTCATCAGACGCTTCAATCCCGCCCGCTCCAGGGTACCACCCGAGATGCCACCGTCATCGTAATATTCTGGCACCAGCACCCAGCCTTCGTGTTTCTGGCTGGCGATATAGGCTGCGCAGGCCTCCCGCTGCGCATCGAGCGAGTTGAACGCCTGACCTAGCCCCTCCTCCGAGGACTTTCGGGTGTAGATCGCACAGCGGACCACGCTCATGTTCTGGCGAGTCCGAAGAAACGTGGCCCAGACCAGACTGTGCCGGTGATCTTCTGCGCGATCGCCGAGAGCGACCCATAGGCCTTGCCGTCCATCACAAAACCACTCTGCGTCACCTCGACCCGGTAGGGCCGACCATTCCACTCGCGCACCAAATGGGTACCGGGCCGCAGCGTCGCTGGCGATGGCACCTTCTTTGGACTGTTCCCTGTGTTCGTCGTTTGGGTTTCCTTCAACGTCGCCTTAAGGACATCTCGAACGGCTCTCGAAGGGCCGCCAAACGCTTTTACCTGCGCCTCAAAAGCGAACACGCGACGCATGAACTCGACCGACACGTATCGCGGCGGCACGTGGCCAAACTGCCGACGCCAGCGTTTGAGGCAGGCGTCCCGGTCGAGCATCTCAAATGACGCCGGGATTGAAGGTTCTGGTATTGCGATGGCGATGTTCATGATGCCACCTCGTCTGGCGGCGTCAGATGCTTCGTCTGCGCTGGCCGCATCAACCGGTAGATCGCTTCTCCGGTCTTTGCGGATTTCGACGCCAAAACCAGATGCCCCTGTTTGCGCAGCCCCGACAGAGCAGCTCGCACCGTGTGCGGCTGCCAGCCAAGACGCTCGACCAGGACCGAAATGCGCGCGCCATCCGGCTTGGCGATCATTGCGGCGAGTTGCTCTTTCTTGGATTTCCTGGCAGGGCGGGCTTGGCTGGTCGGGCTCGCGGCCTTCGCTACGGCGGACTGGGTGCGTGGTTTCGCTGAAACTGCCACCTGGACGTCGGACGTGTTCTGGTCAGTTGATGTTGTCATCATGGTCTCCAATCGGTTGAACCCGGATATCGGGTCTTGCACCGAGTGAAGCCCGACGTTCGGGCTCAGGCATTCGCCGGCCGGGGGCGTTGCTCTAACCCACTACTGCTTCCTTGCGGGAGGAAGTCCAGTCGCATAAGGCCGGGGCGGAACTGTTCTTTAGTGATCGTCGGAATGGGCGGATGACCGATTTGGGGCCGAGAGCGGTCCGTCCGGATCTGGGGCGAAAGCTGTCGATAACGGACGCTCACCGGGCCGTGTGCAGGTCATTCAAACCGGTTTCATGCGCCAACTTTCCGGCTGACCGCTTCCGTCTTTAATCGTCAAAGCCGCCCGGCGGCGTAGTCGCGCGCGAGCGCAATGAAGGCCTGGAAAGCGGCGGAGGAATTGCGCCGATTGGAATAGTAGAGGCACAGCGGCACGAGCGGCGGCGTCCAGTCTTCGAGAATGCGCACGAGCCGTCCCGCTGCAATGTCTTCGCGGACATCGGTTTCCATGAAATAGCCGATCCCCACGCCGTTTGTCACCGCGATCCGGGCCAGGGATGCTTCGTCAAGAGTGATCGGCCCCTGGACATCGAGCTGCAGTTCTTCACCCTCCTTCTCGAACCGCCATCGGAACAAAGCGCCATTGGGAAGCCGCCCGCGAACGCAGGGGTAAGAAAGCAGATCCTGCGGCACTTGGGGGATAGCCCTGTTTGCGAAAAAGGTGGGAGATGCGGCAACCGCCATGCGTCGCATCTTACCCAGAGGTATGGCGATCGCGTCGCTGGGCACCAGATCCGCGCTGCGCACGCCCAGATCGAAGCCCGCCGCCACGACGTCAACAAGCCTCCCTTCGGTAACGATGTCGATATGAACCTGCGGATAGAGCTTCAGATAGCTCAGGACCAGCGGCGCCATGATCTCGCGCGCGGCCGTCGCGAAGGCATTGATGCGCAAGGTGCCGGACGGCGTCTCCTGTTGGGAGCGCGCCGTATTCATCGCTTTTTGGATACCCTCGAGCGCGGGTTTGATCTGTGCGACGAAGATCCGCCCCGCATAGGTGAGCGAGACGCTGCGCGTGGTGCGATTGAATAATCGCACGTCAAGCTGTCGCTCGAGCTTGCCCACCGCGTTGCTGATGGCCGTGGTCGACATGCCGAGATCGAGCGCCGCCGCTCGAAACGAGCCGCAGCGAACGATGGCGAGAACCGCTTCAAGTTCGATCAGCGAATGCCGAGTCATTGTCCCGATTTCCGTAACACGTCATGGCACTTTATCTTGCTTATCAGGAGAAAAGTCCATCGCTAACTTAGCCTCATCACCACTGAGGAGAGATGACCATGTCAATGAACCTACCCAAGCCGATCGCCGACTATGTCGAGGCAAACGCCCGTCTCGATATCGACGGCATGATGAAGCCCTTCCTGGATGACGCCGTCTTCATCGACAACGGCAAACGTTACGAGGGGCTGGCTGAAATCCGCAAGCTCCTCAAGGACGAAGCGATCTCGGTAAAAGCGATCTTCACGCCCGACACTGTTCGGGAGGAAGACGGCGATGTCGTGCTCGAAGGTCCCGCTCATGGAGACTTCCCGGGCAGCCCCATCCGCTTCACCTATCGCATAACGCTGGCGAACGACGCCATCAAGAGCCTGGAGACAACGGTATGAACATCCAGGCAGATCCCAAAGAGTTCGCTGGCAAGCGCGTGCTCGTCAGCGGCGGCACCAAGGGTCTGGGCCGCGCCACGGTCGAGCGCTTTCTCGCTGGCGGAGCCCGTGTTGTCACGGCTGCCCGCACGATCAAGGATCCTATCGAGGGCGTCGAATATGTCCAGGCAGACTTGACCACTGCGGCGGGCAGCGAAGCGGTAGCCAAGGCGGCGCTAGAGCGGCTGGGCGGCATCGACATCCTTGCCCATGTCATCGGAGGCTCGGCTTCGCCGGCGGGTGGCTTCGCCGCGCTGACGGACGACCACTGGCTCACTGAGCTGAACCTTAACCTGCTGGCGACCGTCCGGCTCGATCGCCTGTTGATCCCGCAGATGCTTGAGCGGGGCAAGGGCACCGTGGTGCACATCACCTCAATTCAGTCCGTCCTGCCGTTGCCCGAATCCACGACAGGATACGCCGCCGCAAAGGCCGCGCTGAGAACCTACAGCAAGTCAATTTCGAAAGAACTCGGTCCCAAGGGCGTGCGGGTCAACTCCGTTTCGCCGGGCTGGATCATGACCGATGCCACCGGCGACTTTCTCGAAATGCTTCGGACTGCTAATGGCGGAACGATCGAGGACGCGCGGCAGTCCGTGCTCGATGTCTTGGGCGGGATTTCGATCGGGCGCGGAGCCGAGCCTGAAGAGGTGGCCGACCTTATCGCCTACCTCGCCGCCGACCGTGCTAATGCGATCCACGGCGCCGAGTTTGTTATCGATGGCGGTACGATTAGGACGGTATAAAGGTGGCTTGCCTCGCCGATCGTATTCCGAAGTTGGCACGCGGAAACTTGGTCTGCTTTAGGCGGGATATGCTAGGAAAACACTCGAATCCAAACCGATGGGGGATTAACATTTGTTATACCAAGTGGAACGAATGACATTCAAATCGGTTTACTGGCAGGACGTCGGAGGGTCTGATTGTTCTGACCCGATAGGTTTTATATGGCCCATCAATCATCAATTCATATCGTCATCGTCTCGGGGCATAAGCAACACTTTGACATCGAAATACCGGACCGGGCGGTGTTCTTTTCAAAGCCTTATGACGTAGATGTTGTTGCCATCACGCTTAAGAAAATGGCGGACGCTGTGTAATTGCCCAGCGGTTCTATCGTTCCAAGTTTAAACATCAGACCACGCGCGCTGGATAGCGTTCGTTGACGCCGCGCGCTCCTGAGGGTCACGCGGTTTGATGCCGTCGATCCCGGAAACATCATCAAGGAGTTGTCCCAAAGCTGAAGTGGTAGCCTCCGGAGAGTGGCGCGCAGCCTGGCGGCTTTTGATGAGAGCGGTGTATCGACGCGAAACCTCCGTCATCGATAAGGCGCCGGAGATCCATTGTTCAATCCAATGTTTGAATTCAGGCGCCTGCTCGATCGTCAAACCAGCGGCGGTCTTTTCCGCCGATACCCTGGCCCAGGATGCTCGCCGCTCGTCTGGTGTCATCGCTCTGATCTCGCGCCCTGTTGCCCTCCACTCGCTAATTCCGCGAGCAAGGCCAATAGGTCTCCATAGTCGATAGGCTTACCAACCCAAAGCCCTGCGCGGAAACTTTCGTGCACGAAGTCGGCAGCAGACGGATGACCCGAGTGGACGATAAAAGGGACGCCGCGCTCTACCAGATTTCCAGCGATTGCCTGGCAGCTGCCATCGCTGAGTTCGATATCGAGCAATGCGATATCGGGTTGGTGCCTTTCCAGCCAATAAAGCCCGGATTTAACAGTCGTGAACCAGTTTACGTCGAATCCAGCCTCGCTCATGGCCTGTTCCAAGTCCATGGCGACAATCGGTTGGCCTTCAAGAAAAAGTAATCTCGGTTTCAATGTCAGCTCCGCACCGGCATCGTCTGGCACAATCAAGGCAACATCTGCCCATTCGTCCCCAATGATATGTCGGTGCATCTATGCCAATTTTGGCGGAAAATAAAAGAGTAGGGAACCTACAGACGCCTCCCCAGCTTTAGTGAGGGTGAACGATGTATCGGACGACGGAAATCACCATGACAGCTCCCATCAGGTCTGAACTGGTAGCAGAAGCGGTCACCGCGCAGCTGCGGGCCCTAGTCCCCGAGCCGTCGCGACCTCTCGACCTTATGAGCCTTGGTGTAGCGCTGATCGGCCCACGGTTTACCCAAAATGAAGTTATGGACGCGCTTACGACACTGGAGCGGAATGGATTGATCGAGTTCGTTGGAGGAAATAAAGTTCGAGTGACGGCTGGTTTTACGCGCTAGGTGCACGGTGATCTGAGTACCAGCTCAACCTGAACGATATCATCAACAGGCAAGAAGCGAATTACACTATCTATCGTTGCCCGCAACATCTGCCCCTCCCGCATCCACTTCGTCACCGCCGGCGTCGAGTCACGCATGCACGGGCAGGAAATCAAGATTGTGGCGCCCTGTTCTGGCGGTCGTTGCCGCTCTGACGGGTGAAAACGCCAATGCCCGTGACAAGGCCGAAAACCATATTTGGTGGCAAGCACTCAGATCAATTATTTCTTTCGACTTCTCGAAATAACAATGCAAGATGACCTAACTATTGCTCCCAGTCATTTAAGGACAAAACATGAAATTTAGTAGCGTTCGATCGGGTTTTGTCGCATTCGCCCTCGTCATGGCGACTAACAACATGATGGCCACTTGCGCCTACGCTGCAGAGTTTTCTTTCACAGCTAGGAACACGACCCAATCAGCCATCACCGAAGTATGGGTTTCAGAAAACAAGAAGGATTGGGGATACTTTGACATTGGAAAAGGAATCAATCCGGATGCGACTGTAGACCTTGTATGGGACCAGAGCACAAACAGCGAAACTTGCGGCCAATGGGTTAAGGCGACCTATGCAGACGGAAGCGAATCGGAACCTGCTAAGTTCGATTTCTGCGAAGTCGGCCTTGCGATCGACTTCTGAACGACAATCCAGCACTTTGATTGGAGCCGCCTCATTGCTCGACATCTGCTCGTCGGCCAGGTGCCGAGTGGATTTCGTGTCAGTCTTTGCATTGAGGATAATTGCGCGCCGCGCGGGCAGATCAACGTCCTCCAAATTCAAATCAAAGGCCTCCCTCACTTTGGCTTATCTTTAAATTGTCTGGTCAATTCTTATATACGGCATAGAGCGGCGCCAAGGCCCGCCTTTTCCAGGAGAATTGACATGACAGTTCAGCAGGCCTCAGCGGCCCCCAAAGACGTGATCATATTTGCGAAAAAACACCGCATATCCGTCCATGACGCGGCCAGGATTTTGGAGCAGTTCGCCAATGACAGGAAGTCGGCGGATAAGGCTGCTAGGCGAATTGCGGCCTGAGTGGAACCGGCAGATATCTCGTGAGTTTTGAGGCGCCGGGTGTGACTCCAATCCGCTCGGTTCTGTCGCAGGTCCCCCAGATTGTGACAGTTAGAAGCCAAGCGCCTGCCCGGTGCTTGGCTTCATTTTGCTTTTCCGTGCGTCGAGCGGGTCAAAAATCTAAAAAAAGAAGCCCGCAGGAGGGCGGGCTAATTGCCGGACGGGGGCATCCGGGAGGCGCGCACCAAAGGGAGGTACGTGATGCGCAACGCGTATGTTTCTAACGAACTTAATGTTCGAAACGTTTTTTAACCTGCCGTGACGGCCTCTGGTGGTGGGTCACAAGCCATCACTAACACAAGGGTTGACGCTACCTCACGCAGAGCAGCGGTGCCACCGCCAGCACCACCAAGTTTCTCAGCGAGATGCTACGCGCAACAACGCACACAGCTTGCTGAGGCCCGCATCTGCCCCGCTTGAGGCAATGTCGCGGCAACGTATCATCAGTTGCCGCTGCTCGCGCCCGGACATGCGGTTGAACATCGCGACAGCGTTGACGCTGCCCTGGCGGGTAATCACGCGCCCAGGCCCGGAGTTGTTTCCGCCGTCCTTGGTGCTATCGCCGTTGCCACCCAGACCGACGCGGATTCGGACGTTAACGCCGGTCCCGACATTCGCGTTCACGCCGGCCGATAGACCCTGTCTCCCGCCCAACCGAGCACCGACGCCTGCATTGACACCATTCGCCCCTCCGATACTGGCCGTCGTTCCGGCATCGATGCCGTTCGAGCCGCCAATTCTGGCACCTAGGCCTGCGTTTACACCCTGGGAGCCACCGACCGAAGCACCGACGCCGGCGGTGACGCCTTGCGAGCCCCCGACATTTGCACCGACACCTGCGTTTACACCTTGTGACCCGCCGACGCTGGCGCCCACACCTACTCCGAGGCCGCCACCTGAGCCGCCTCCGATGCCAACGCTGAGCCCACCAACCGATACATTGAGACCTTCTGCATGCGACAGGCTTGGCAGCACCATCATGATTGCAGTTCCGAGGGAGAGGATAGAAATTCTGCTGTGTTTATTGAACATGACATTTCCTCCTTATCTTTGACGTATTGCGAGCGTTCGCAACGCCCAGTGGTATAGTGCTCCTTAAACGGGAGATTATCTACAGAACACGCGGCAAAGTTATATTCACCGTTTATCGTTCGTTTACGAAAGACAGCAGGATTTAGGGGGCGGCCGGTTTGAACGCCTTGGAAAAATTGGATGAATAGACGATTTTTTCGAACGCTCATGTGCGCAGAACTCTCACCCGCCATCATTTACGTTTTCGGAATTGACTGCCTGTCACAGCGATTGTTGTTGAAGGCTGCTAGCACGCTTGGATGTGGTCACATAGGGTGGTTTCTTGTTGCCCCGGCTTGGGCCGATGTACCTTCTGAGGCGTCTGTCGACAGGATATCTTCGCGAGCCCGTGCAATAGGGTAGTGATCGAGGAACACAATCCCGGACATCGGACACATCTAACCGACATTCAACAACCAGAAATCGAATACTGGAACAAATTCTACTTCTGCGCGTTTTCATATTACCGAAACACGACGCGAGGTTTACGATGACGTACGAAACCGACATGTCCATTTTCTTTGATGTAGTCAGCAAAAAAGTCCTGATCGATTTTCGCGGTAAAATCTGCTCGCTGCCGGGACCTTTCAGGAACCGCGTCGACGCGATAGCGGCCGGAGAGTCATATTGCCGTTGTAAAGGTTGGGCGAGCACAAACATACGCTTAGCTACTAATTGAACTCGCTGTTAGTTGCCGACTTTTTGTAGAATGGCTGGCTGAGGACGCTTTTCACTATCCGTGATAAAGAGTTTAAAAACGCCGGCCTCTCCTTTTCTGCCGCTGACAACAATCCGATAAACTCCATCGTCCGGCAGCGTTACACCGTCAATGAGTGCCTGACCGTCAGCTCCAGAATTGTCGTCTCGGGTGAGCAGGCGAATCCCACCTGGCCGGTACAGTTCCAAAACACTGTCCCAATTACCCACCACGGCGACGGCGATGTGCTGTCCCTTAGATCCAGCGAATTCCCATGCCATTTGTTGCCCCGGAAGCAATGTGCCTGCTTTCGGTGTCCCGCTGAGAATCGAACCTTCGTCACTTACGACCGGAGGCGAATTCTTCGCTGCCTGCGACCTGTTGTATTTTATGCCCCAGACAGTAACGACCACAATAATTGTCGCGACTCCGACAGCTCGCACGGCTAGATCCACCGGTGACCTTGCTGCAGAGAGGAGACGGATGATGCGGATAAGTAAATTAAGCATCTCTTCTAAATATCCGATGGATAATGTTCTACAGTCGCGGTGCAGACAAAAATTATCTTGAATTACATTCGACCGTATCATTCGGCGTAACAACGCACTTTTGGCGCTTGGTGGAGCACGATGCCAGTAGCGTCAGGATGACGATTACCGGTGCGAGCCAACTTATGGAAGCTCGGCAATGCATTTTTGGTAGGAGTACAGAAACCATAATTTCCTCTGCTGGCTTGCCGTATCCAATGCTCTCAAATCCAATCTGTGTTCACTTGAGCCTGCCCAAGCTTGCGCTTGGGTGCCGCATCCTGCTGGTTCGAAACTATGGAAACAAGCGCAAGTCGCCAACTTGGGGACTTGCCGGAGCGCTCCTTGTAACATCTGGTATGCGCGCCATGAGATGACTTACGTTTACTGCGGCAACGACTTACAAGGCGAAATCCGTGTGACGAAAGAAGACTTGAAACGCCGAACCAGCTAAATAATCGACGGATGCAGCTAAGCCCGCCACTGGATATATTCGTCTCGTGCTGATGATGGCGCCACTTCTCAGAAGTAGGAGCCTCCGGCAAACCCGGTGCGGTTCAGATTTGAATCTCTCCGCACTCTGATTATAATCTAGCGAGTCTTGGCGAATAGTAGGAGGGAAGCGGGGGTGCCGAGAGCTTATTTTGAGAAAATACCAGTCTCTTCTGGCTCGTCACTGTCGACCCTTCATCGTCGCCTTGATGATGCAATAGCCTTCCAGTGGCACCATCATCCAGAATATGAACTGACATTAACGCTAAACTCTTTAGGCCAACGGTTTATTGGCGAGCATGTCGGAGACTATGCGCATGGCGACCTTGTTCTCGTCGGTCCGAACCTTCCGCATGCTTGGGCATCGCGAACGAAGATTCATGGCCAGGCGCCGCATGTGTCACTCGTTATCTGGTTTCGACAAGCGTGGATCGATGCATTCCTTGGCACCTCTGTAGAATTCGTGGCAATCCAAACACTTTTTGCAAGGGCAAACACAGGACTAGCTTTTGGCTCGGAAATCGGCCTTTCGTTAGCGGACGCCTTTGAGCAAGCGCTCACAAGTAGTCCAAGCGAAAGACTCATTGCTGTACTCGGAATACTCCTAAAACTCGCTGAGCAACCGCACCCAGAGCGCCTATCGTCCTCAGCGCCTATATGCTGGACTGACGACCGGTCACGCATCCACCGTGTTCTTCAACATCTACATCAGCAATATAGCCGTGTCATAAAAATGGATGAATTGGCAAAGCTAGCGGCGCTAAGCAAATCTGGATTGCACCGGATGTTTGTTAAACACACCAACGCCACTGTGTCGGGCTATGTCACCCGGCTCCGTGTTGGTGAAGCTTGTGCCCGGCTTTCCGCTAGTGACGAGCCACTCGCCCAAATTGCGTCAGAAGTCGGGTTTGCTAACTCTCCAATCTTTAATCGCCAATTCCGCAAGTTAAGAGGCATGTCGCCGAAAGAATACAGGGCATCATATCGAAAGTAGAGGAGGTTTCAAAAGCGTCAAGTTCAACGATTGCTCACTCGAGTTCCGGCTCCTCTTATAAAAGTGCAAGAACGAGCTTGCCAAGCTCGGTATTCTAGACTGCTACTACTACCATCGTGACGTATAGGCGGGGGTTCACCCGCTACCAATTTTCCCACGCCGCCCGAAGCTTCGGAACGAACCAGAGCTATTGCAGAATTCATGCTTCGGTGACCAGGCAAAACATGATGATATCAATGCGTTGTGCAAAAGCGATTTAAACGAAGGGCGGTTCGGAGTTGCACGGAGTTCTAAACCCCGGCATGCAAGGTGTATCGGTGGCCAATAGAGATTGCTTTGATGGCACGCCAATCAGATCGAACGACGCGCCCGTTCTGTATTAGTAAATAGTGCTGGACGCACCGTTAAGACGGTTTCAACGGCGCCAAAACTCCAATCGGTTTATACTGGGCTTGGAGCCTATAATGGCGGGATTGTCTCGATGGCTCGGATAGTGATCCGAGCTGGTCGTTCATGCCACGCAAGAGCCGTTCACAGGATAAGGCCGTTCGCGAAAGCTTCTTCGGCCGGTTGAAAACCTACCATAGCCCTCATTTAGACTTACGTACTACATCTTAGCTTTTGTACGAAAGTGGTTCAGCACAGCCTCTTCGATGCTAAGTGCTGCAAGCCATGATGTTTTAGGGTTATCGGGGAGTGGATTGTTCATCAGCTTGACGTTCAAGGTGCCGAAAGCGCCGCAAGCTTCGAGTTCGTGAGTATTCTCCGTCGCATCCGGATCTGCAAACAATCGTACTCGGGTTTTGTCGAAACCAACACCTGCAATTGCGACGGCCGCTGTGACGTTCGCGTTCTTCGGGTAAAGCGCTGCTGCTTCACGTGCCGAACCATCAAAAAACATAGTTCGTTTAGTCAATACAGGTAGATCGAGAAGGGCTTCGGCATGAGTTCCGATCCACGCTTGTGGTGGCTTGGTCCCTGAGTATATAACAAAATTCAACCCGCCAAGATTTGCTGCGCGGAGCATGTCCAGTCCACCGATCGCGCCCGATACAAGTGTGAGTCGCGATCCGCCTCGTCGCTCGGCTGCTCGTAGTCGTTGCTCCGTAGAACTATCGGACAGGGCGCCAATCGAAACAAGTATAACGTCGATGCCTGCCTCGAGAATTTTAGGCAGAGTCTCTCGCACCGCCGAGTGGCTTGCACATTCAACGACCAGATGGGGTCTAGCCGCGATCAGTTGATCGACGTCTGTGAAGCGAACAATTTCCTCGGGAGACGTTGCGTCCATTTCCGCCGGCAGTAGCGCACCACCAATGTGAACCTCCTCTCCGTGCTTCATGAGCGAAGCGGCTAAGCTCCGGGCCATCGCGCCAAAGCCAATGGTCACAACCTGAAGTGGCATTTTAATCTCCAACTCACGAGGAATGAGGCTGGGCAAACGTCATCTAATTGAATATTAAATTCAATAGCACGCGTCTGACCCGATTATCGACAGATATTCCCTCGTAATACGCTTGTCTATCTTATTTGGCAACATTTTTGAATATTGTATTCGAAATTATTCTCAAAGACGGCGTGTTACCCACCTATTTCGCCGCCACAAAGCTCAAGAAAGAGGCGTCCGATAACTCCACGAAACGGCCACCGGACCCCATTCTTGGATTTTGTAACACCTTTTTTCAGTATTCCCTCTCTTTGTAGTATAAGGCCTGGTAGCAAGGTGTTCATGTGTACTACAGTTTCCGACTCAGGACTGCGAGCGTCTCAGGTCACGGCATCAAAATTTATTGGACATGGACTGAGCACAGCGATTAACTAACTTAAGCGATCCGGCTATAACGGCCTGGATAATGTCATCGGAAACGCGGGGTCGGGTCCGCTGGCGCATTCTGTATTCCGCTAAGCTGCATACATGTTAGAGCTTCACTTATCATCGGATGAGCTGAGTCCGATAACGGGCCCCGGCTCTTTGAATACAAAATCCAGTGCGCATGTTTGTAAAATGTGGCATACGACAAAACCGACTGCAGGTCGATATTAACAGAATACCCTATTAAAAAAGGAAGCTGGATAATCATGGCAAAGGTGAATCGCGCGTCGCTAACCGACCAGATTGTGACGGAGTTGCGGCGCCGGATTATTACGGGTCAGCTCGATGAAGGAACGCCATTACGGCAGGAGAAATTGGCAAACGAACTCGGTGTATCCCGCGTCCCCCTTCGGGAAGCCATCCGCCAACTTGAGGCCGAAGGTCTTGTTGTTTCGGAACTTCACAAAGGAACGGTTGTGACTTCTTTGTCTTTGGAAGAGATTGAGGAGCTCTTCGAAATTCGGGAGCGATTGGAGACTTGGTTGTTCGAAGTAGCAATCCCCCGCATGACCGAAGCGGATTTCGCCCTCGTCGAATCGGTTACCGACCAGGCAATGGCGAGCGGCAGCATTGCAGAAGTTGGAGATTTAAATTGGCGTTTTCACGAAGCGCTTTATCGCCCTAGTGGCAACCTAATCGCGCTAAAGTTGCTCCGCACCGTACATGACAATGCCAGTCGCTATGTGAACCTACAAATCGCGGTGGTGGAGGATATCGAACGGGAACTCGATGACCACAGAGCGCTAATCGCATTCGCTCGTCTCGGCGATATTCGCCGAGGTAGTGACACACTCCGCTCACATATCCGCCGCGTCTCGCGCAATCTCATCGCTTCGCTTTCCGAAGGGATGGCCAGTAAGGCTCAAAGAACTGCTTGAGGTGGAAGCATAACCTATTCTGCTGGCATGCCGTCTAGAAGAATAGTTAATGGGTCAACAGCTCTACTTGCGTGTGCCGCATTACATGGGTCGCGTGTGAGATAGGCATTAATGTCGATTAGAGCGCCGCTTTACCGGAACTCGGGACGATATCTTCCTCTCAATTGCTAGGCAAAGCCTGTGGTAAAAGCCGTCTTTCTAAGCGGATGATTGATCGCACACGGCCACGAGGGAAACTTGGTGCAGGCTATCACGCCGGAAGCATGGTGATGCACTGATCACACTTGGTCGGCTCGTTGTGGACGGATGAAGAGTCTGATGACCTTACCAGTACATCTGTTGCTGCCCAGACAGATGGCGCTGGCACGACGGAACCAGTCTCGCATTCCCAGGCTCTGATTGCCCGATTGAGGCTGGAGGTTGAGAAGGTTTGCTGAGAGTTCTGTGGCACCCACTCTCAGCGCTCAGCCCGTCTTCTCTACAGATAGACCTGCAGCTTGAAGAGCTCGACGCAGACGCCGGGAGAAGTCGAAATGGCTGCGGGGATCGTGGCGAAGCCTTAACCGTAGGTTCTGCGAGCGTAAACGTTCGTCACAAACCATATCCTGAACGTGCCCCGAAAGCGCGTTCTGTTCGCCGCTCCCGCTAATAGCGCCTTCTGTTGGTCGACCAAACTTTTGAGGTCGCGAGGACATTGCTGCGACCCTAGAACTCGTACCGCGACATTGTAAGGTCAGCCTGACGGTGCGGGAGAGTTCACCTGTTGCAAGTGCGAGAAGATCACTTCGCCACCGCACTCTTCCAGGTGATGCGATGGCTTGACGCATCGCGTCATTCGCGAGGGCGGCCATTATTGGCCAGAGAACGCCAATTGTCGGAACTCAAGCAGCCCATGCTACGGCCCTTACCTGACGCTTGCATTCCTGGCAGCGGCTGCTCGCGATGTTTTGTCTTGCATCCACAGCTCTTCATAATCGAAGTTCCCACAGGTACAAAGCAATATCACCGCAGCCTCCGCCAGCACGCCTTAATTCATCCAGAGCCCACCGGTTACATTTATTGCTTGTCCCGTCATGTAAGCGGCTTGGTCGGACGCAAGGAAGGCTACGACGCGCGCAATGTCATCGGGCACGCCTACACGGCCGATGGGGATCTGACTTTCTCGCTCTTTCGCCGTTGAAAGCCCTTGTTTTCGAGATAAACTGTCAGCCTCGTCTCGCATACGGGTCCCAACGATCGACCCAGGGCAGACTGTATTCACGTTGATTCCAAGAGGAGCAACCTCAGCCGCAAGCGCTTGTGAAAAAGCGATGACTGCTGCCTTTGATGCCGAATAGGGCGCGTAGCTAGGCTTGCCAATCTTTGCAAACCATGAGGCTATATTAATAATACGGCCGTCGCCTCTTTCGATCATGCCAGGCAGTACTGCCTGTGAGATATTAAATACGCCATCGGTGTTGACAGAAAAAACTTTCCGCCATAGCGCCAAGTCGATGTCAAGCACTTTGCCCACCGTAGCAATGGCTGCATTGTTTACGCCTATGTCAATCTTACCTAAGACTAGTTCAACCTCCCGCACTGCGGCTTTTACCCTGACAGGATCAGCAACATCAACTTGGAGTGCTAGTCCACGACGGCCAAGCGCTTCCACCATGCCGGCAGTTTCCTGTGCTCCCGCCTCGTCGACATCAAAAATAGCAACATCGCAACCCTCTTCAGCTAAACGAGTAGCGATTCGCCTTCCGATGCCACTCCCACCTCCGGTAATGAGCGCCGCCTGGCCTATTAGATTGTACATGACATAACCTTTAGATTTGAATTAGCGAACTTATTTTAAAAATTATAATCTATAGAGAATTCATACTGTTTGTATTTACGCAGCCGAACGCTAATGCCTACTATAATAGTCGACACACAAGCATTTACATCAGCTATATTATCAGTACTGACGCTCTAAGACACGTTAGCTAATATATCGCGCATACCCACCCGCTGATTGGGACACGACCGTCTTGAGGACTGTGAACTCGCCTATGGCGTGAAGCCCATTCTCGCGGCCGTAGCCGCTCTGTCTTGTGCCTCCGAGAGGAACTTCCGACGGTCCATCCATAAATGTATTGACCCAGACAATCCCGGAACGCAATTTACGCGCCGCAGCCAGCGCGGTATCAAAATCAGTTGTCCAAACGCTGGCCGCCAGCCCGTAATCAGTATCATTGGAGATGAGAATCGCTTCGTCAAAATCGTCAAATTCAAGTACTGCAACGACTGGACCAAATATCTCCTCGCGCACGATGGACGCGCTCATTGGAACATCGACAAATACCGTAGGCTCTACGAAAAAGCCCCCCAGGTCTTCGCGTGTGTTACCACCAATTGCGACAGTTGCTACCTTCTTTCCTTCGTCAAGATATTGTTGTATTTTTTTGAACTGCGGCTCATTCACTATCGATCCCAAATTGGTCTCAGGATCCATTGGATCACCCATTTTGATAGTCTTGAGCTTATCGATAAGCTTTGCTTTGAAATCTTTTGCAATCGAGCGCTGGACCAATACGCGGCTTCCGCTGCAGCATTCCGCACCCGCATTATAGACAAATCCCTTGATCGCTCCATCTACAGCGTTATCAATGTCGGCATCGGCGAACACAATGCTTGGGTTTTTACCGCCAAGTTCCAACACTACTTTCTTCATGTTCAAGGCTGCGGCCACAAGAATGGATCGCCCCGTAGCCGTGGAGCCAGTGAACGAGATGAGGCGTATGTCGTTGTGTTCAGCCAGGTGCTTACCAACCGGATCGCCATAACCGTTGACAACATTGACGACGCCTGCGGGGAGACCGCTTTCTTCCAACAAGCGCATCATTTCGAGCGTTGTTCCGGCAGTGAACTCACTTGGCTTTATGACTGCCGTACAGCCTGCCGCCAGCGCGAAAGGAAGCTTCTGACTGAGGACGATGAGCGGGTAATTCCACGGAGTGATCAATCCAACCGGCCCGATGGGCTCTCGTAGTACAAGCGCCAGCTTGCCTTCACCCAGGTTCGAATGCACTTCACCATGCAGCGAGCGTGCTTGGCCGGCAGCATAGTCCCAAATATCCGAGGCCCATAGCATTTCATCGTGCGCCTGAACGAGCGGTTTACCCGTCTCGAGGCATTCAATCATGGCTAGATGCTCGGCATTTGATCGAATGAGGGCAGCGGCTTTGCGCAGCACCTCAGAACGAGCGCCGGCGGTAAGTTCTGACCAGCGCCCATCGTCGAACGCCTTGACTGCTGCTGCAACGGCTAGATCGACATCCGCAGCGGTTCCCGCTGGCCAGGTGGCCACCAACGCGCCATTTGCAGGATTATGACGATGAATGATGTTGCCAGTAACGGATTGGACCACTTTGCCATCAATATAATGACCTAACGTACGCACGTTACCCTGTGCTTTGGCCTTCTCAACTTTATTGTTCATTCGTGTGTTCCTTCGTTCCTAAAGAAATTGTATTTTTACAATCGTCCGGGTGGACGCTTGGTGCGCCTTCGCTGTCTTCAGCGCGGCTAGCCGTGGCCCGATTGCCGGGCACCCTCGTAGTCCACATCACCGGGCGGTAACCTCCGCCCTTTTATGCTGTCAGCAAGCTTTTCGCCGATCATGATGGTTGCGGCATTGGTATTGCCTGTCACCAGCCGTGGCATCAGTGAGGCATCTACCACTCGAAGGCCGTTAATACCGTGTACGAGGCCGTCCGCGTCGGTCACGGCTAGGTCGTCGTTACCCATGCGGCACGTGCCGACAGGATGATAGCCGGTCCCGGCGCTTGCCCGGATCCATCGCTCCATGCCTGGACCGGATTTCTCGGCATCGTCTATGCCATACTCGGCGGTCCGCAACTCGTCCCATGACCTTTGCTGTACGATCTCTCGGGTAGTTTTGAGTCCCTCCACCATTTCGGCCATGTCCCCTGCTTCACCAAGGAGGTTGAGCTCGATGCGCGGCGGATCATGCGGATCGGCCGATCGCAGACTGACCCGCCCTCGGCTCTGAGGTCTCATGATACTTGTAAAGTATTGGAACCCATGGCGGATGTCTGGCCCGCCGTGGTTGAAGCCGGCGATCATAGGTACGAATTCGTGCTGGATGTTAGCGTAGGAATGACTACTGCCGCCGCGAAGGAAGGCGCCTACTTCGAAATAATTACTCGCGCCGAGCCCGCCATGGGTGAGAAGCCAGCGAGCACCTACCCCTAGACGGCCGAGTTTGCTCAGCTGGCGGACCGGAGATACTTCGCGGCGCGTTTGGTATTGCAGGGGAACCGCAACATGGTCCTGCAGATTGCGCCCGACGCCCGGAAGCCGAACCCGCGATTTGATACCAACGGCAGCCAGCTCGTCGGGATCGCCGATGCCTGACAGCATCAACAGTTGCGGTGACCCATATGCGCCTGCCGACAGCACGGTCTCGGAGGCGGTTGCGGTGCGCGCGATACCGTTTCGCTTATAGGTTACGCCCTCGACACGATTACCGGAGATACACAGTCCGACAACGTGAGCACTTGTCTCAACAACTAGGTTGGTGCGTCCCAAAGCCGGTCGCAGGAATGCCGTTGCCGTGCTTTCGCGCACGCCGTCGCGCACCGTAGCCTGCGCGACGTTTACACCTTCCTGATATCCGGCGTTCTGATCATCATTAAGAGCAAGCCCATAGTCCTGCCCGGCTGCAAGAAAAGCGTGATAGAGCGGACTTTCCGCCCGACAGCGGTGAACACGAAGCGGCCCCTCGCCACCGCGATAGGCGCTCGACCCGCCCTCAAAGGTCTCCATCTTCCTAAAGTAGGGGAGGCAGTTCAAATATGACCATCCCGGCAGGCCTAGGTCGGCCCAAGCGTCGAAATCACGGGGATTGCCGCGCACGAAGACCATGCCATTGATGGAAGACGAGCCACCCAGCACTCGGCCGCGATGCTGGTCGCTAGTGCGTCCGTCTAGTCCGGCCATGGGCTCGCTGACGTAGCCCCAATTGAACCGGTTATTGGTCAGCGGCAAGCCCAGCGCTGCGGGCATTTGGAGTATGATTGAGCTGTCCTTGGGACCTGACTCTAGCAGGAGGACCGAATGGTTGCGGTCCTCCGAAAGCCGTGCAGCAAGGACGCAGCCCGCTGAACCAGCTCCAATGATGATCGTATCATAGTGACCAGACTTTTTCATAAGATTACCTAGCGTTCGCCGATGAAACGTCTTGAGAGAACAATGAGAAGAACTGTCCCGACGCCGATGCACACGAATATGGCGTTGACGGAAGGCGTGAAGCCAAACCGCACTTGGTTCCAAACCCAAACCGGCAGTGTCGGCTCGCTACCTGTCAGAAAGATAGAGACAATGACTTCGTCCACCGAGAGTGTGAAGCCAAGCAGAGCGCCACCGATTATGGCCCCGCGAATTAGCGGCAGGAGAACAAAATAAAACGTTTTGAAAGGATGCGCCCCAAGATCCGCTGATGCTTCGGCCAAAGCCGGATCCAACCGGCGCATGCGGTTAAGCACCACCATCATGATCACTGGCATTACGAAGGTGCAGTGACCAAGCACTACGCGGACGGTCGGATTGGTGATCCCTAGCAACTGGAAGGTTAACACCATGGTGATACCAAATATGACACCAGGTATGGCGACCGGCGCCAGTAACAGACTTCCGACCACCGTAGCACCGCGTATCCGCCCAATCGCCAGAAGCACGGCAAAGAACGTTCCGACGACGATCGATATCGCCAACGTTATTCCAGCAACCACAAGCGAGCGAACCAGCGATTGGATCATAGCCTGATTATCCGCAAGTTCGATGTACCACCTCAAGGTGAACCCAGAGGGCGGGAACACTGGGACGCTGTCCTGACTGAATGAGAACAATGTGATGACGGCCAATGGAGCGTACAGAAAAACATACGGCAGGCAAAACAGTGCAAAGCCCACCCATGATTTAGCACGCGCCATTGGCGAACGCCTAGTCGATGTCGACAGCGCGGGAGCTTCGTTACCTTCACTGACGAGTATCCCCGGCACGCGGCAAGCAACGTTTAGGACTACTAGAAGTAGGGCAGCTGATAACAGCAATAGTAGGCCCAGCGCAGCGCCGTACGGCCAGTTTCCAGCTAGGCCAAACTGCGATGCTATGACCATGCCGAGCATAGTCCCGTCAAGACCACCGACCATAGACGGCGTAACGTAGTCACCGACCACCATCAAGAAAGCCAGCGAAACACCGATCGCAAGCCCTGGACGGGAAAGAGGCCAAATGACGGTAGAAAAAGCCCGCCATTTCCCGGCTCCGCAATCATTGGCGGCCTCCACCAAGTTACCCGGAATCCGCTCGACCGCCGTATAAACTGATATAAAGATGAACGGAATTGCGACATATGCGAAGGTAAGAAAAACCGCAAATTGGTTATACAACAGTGCGTCGCTGGGCTCGGTAATTATGCCGGTCCATAGAAGAACCGAGTTCAGGATGCCCCGTTCACCCAATATAAGGCGCCAGGCAAATATCCGCATCAGCAAGCTGATCCAAAGTGGAATCGCTACCAGCAACACCGCCATTATTTTTCCACGACGCAGAACGCGGGCGGCATAATAGGCCATCGGGTAGGCAATAAGCGTCGCTAGAAGTACGGATGCAGCACTTGCCGTCAGCGTCCGAGCCAAAAGAATCCAAACACTTTTTGAATGTATAATACGCTCAAGGTTAGAAGTGTTAAATTCATATATGACCAAACCGCCTGATGATTTAAGGAAACTTACAAAAATCAACAATGCGTTAGGTAGTATAACGAGCAGTAAAAGCCACAAATAGATCGACATCTGCGGCAGCAACCATTGCAGACCGCTGGCTTTTGGCACACGCGAAGCTGACACCATTTCACTACCAACTATGTCAGTCATTGAACACCGAGCATTCGCGCGGGTCGAAACTCACCCTGACTATCTGATCCCGACAGAAAGGACTGTCACGCCGAGACGGAACCAAGCTGATCAACTCCATCTCACCGCAGACAACTTTAATCTGCAACGCGTTCCCCAAAAACAGCATGTCACTGATGCGCCCCTCGAGTTGGACTGGATGCGACGTCTCAGTTTCCGCGGGCGATAAAGCGAGCGCCTCAAACCTTACTGCAAGCTGCGAGTTCCCGCTGCGAAGTTGGCGTGTGATATGAAAATCTAGTCCATTTAAGCGGACAGTGCTGCCGTCGCCGTTGGTTCGAACGTTTACCGGAATCAGGTTAGATTTCCCAATAAATTGGGCGACAAAACGATTGGAGGGCTCGTAATAGATCTGCGTCGGCCGATCCAGCTGCTGAACTTTGCCAGCTGCTATAACGGCTACATTGTCGGACATCGACAATGCTTCACCTTGGTCATGCGTTACATAAACAAAGGTTAGACCCAGGTTTCGCTGAAGATCGACCAGTACATGTTGCATCTGTTGTCGAAGCCCCAGATCCAGTGCCGACAACGGTTCGTCAAGGAGCAACACTTTAGGTCGGCCCACGAATGCGCGAGCCAATGCGACACGCTGCCTTTGGCCGCCGCTCATTTGATGCGGAAGCCGGTCAGCGAAGCTCGCCATCGCGACCAGATCCAGCGCTTCAAGTGCCCGGCGGCGGCGCTCGGTGCCTGATAGGCCAGCCATCCTGAGCGGGTACTCCACGTTATCCTGCACCGTCATATGGGGGAACAGCGCATACGATTGGAAAACAGTATTCACGTGCCGCCGATGTGGCGGCACGTTCGTGACATCTTGTCCGTCAATAATAACGCTGCCCTCATCCGGGCGTTCAAAACCCGCGATTAAACGCAACGCGGTCGTCTTGCCGGACCCGCTAGGGCCGAGAATTGAGAAGAACTCGCCCCGATTTATGGAAAGGTCCTCAACGTCGAGCGATGGGCTTGCTGCCCCTGGATAGCTTTTGATAATATTCTTGAATCGGACGCTTGGCTCGTTACTTTCCACAGCACGCACTCCTGTTCTCAGCAACCTCAGAGCGTACCGGCTTTGAAGTCATTCCAAATCTGGAGGCGACGATCAATATCTTCCGGATTCTTGTAGGCGACTAGCTTGTCCCAAAAGCCAGGCTTACTTTGATCGACGATGTTGGTCTTACGCAGAGCATCTGTGGTCAGGCCGGCATCTTGGGCGCTACTTTCTGCAAGAATACCGTTCTGTAAGAACTGATTAATGAATCGCCCCTGCCACGCGAGCGACAACCCTTCATTGATCAGCTCATATGATGGCGACCTGTCACCTTTCTTGGTGACTGCAGCACCGTCGAACCAAATTGGCGTGCCTTGCTGCGGAAACGAGTAATTAAAGGGCTTTCCACGATTTTGTAGGTTGAACACGATTGAGATGTTCTGACAGAACCCGATGACCGCATCGCCTGCAGCAAGAGTCGCTTCAGCATCGTTTGGACCACGAGCCATGGTTTTAACGTTAGGACGGAGCGTCCTAAGGGCCTCGGCGCACGCCTCAAATTCAGAATCTGTCAGATTAAAGGGATCTTTGGCACCCACTTTCAACGCAATCATCGGGAAGGTCACGTAACAATCGTCAAACATGCTCACGCGGCCAAGGTATTTTGGGTCCCACAACGCGTCCCAGCTGTCCGTGCCAGAAGTGACCGTATCGGTGTCGAACATTAGTGGCTGAGATCCCCAGTTATAGGGCACGCCATACAACTTGCCATCTATAGTGGTTTCAGCCTGCCATTTCAGGCCACTCGTAATGTTCGAAATGTTTGGAATCTTTGCCGTGTCAATCGGAACGATAAGTCCTGCGTTGAGATATCGCTGCGTAGAACCCGAATCGAAAAATAGAATGTCGGGCTCAATTGCACCAGTGCGCGTTTGAGCGAACATCTCGTC
Source organism: Pararhizobium sp. (assembly GCA_030655075.1). Lineage (GTDB taxonomy): Bacteria > Pseudomonadota > Alphaproteobacteria > Rhizobiales > Rhizobiaceae > JAURWE01. Next base: position 61,461 of record JAURWE010000046.1, on the reverse strand, counting down.
GACGCCGCCGGCCCGCACCACTTTAACCTTTATGCCCGTCTTCGCAGTCCATTCCGCGATCCAATCATCCTCGTGATAGTTTTCCCAGGTAAGAATTACAATTTCTTCAGCTGCGTATGCGTTACGAATGAAAATCGGCGCAGCCAATGCTGCACTTGCTCCAATAACTACCTGACGTCTCGTCAATTTCGGGCTCATAGAAATCCATCCTGTTCTCACCTGGAGTGTCTTTTTTAGCAGATGCGCTGCGGTGGTATCTTTCTGCGCGTTTTTATTATTTGAAAACTCTAAATTTTACTTACTTACAGCAGAAATGCGATAACATCACACCAACCGGGTCTACACATCAACAATTCGAATTCAATATTCAATTTTGATATCAGTCAACCCGCAAAATGGGCAAATTTGAACATTTTTTCTTGACCGCCTCTCATTTCGAATACAATATACGGTCTTACATAGTCGTACGGGTAGTTTTCTGGGACGAGGATCGTGGGCCCCTGGAGTTAGCGGCACTCAGTCCGGTCATTGGCGATTACGTGTTGTCGATAAAAGATTTGACCGTAGTGGCGGGCGGTTCGTTTTTTTAGAGAGGGTAAATCCATGAATGCAGATCAGCAGATCACCTTAGGCGAAGTGGTGGTCTTTCAGCCGGGCAGCGCGGAGAGTCACTGGCAGCCTGTGCCCGCGAACGGCCATATCCAGGTGATTTTCGCACCCCACATTGTCACGATGAATGATCCATTCGGCTTCGGTACGCAGTCGATGCCCCCTGGAGGGTATGTACGTGAACACTCACATGAGAAGAACGAAGAGGTCATCTTTGTTGTAAGCGGAAGGGGTCGCGCGGTAATTGATGGAGAGGATCATCCGATGGTACCCGGGGCAGCTTTCTTCATCGGCGTAAATCGGAGACACATGTTCATAAACGAAGGCTCCGAAGACATGTCATGGGCTTGGCTGATATTGCCCAACGGCCTTGAAGATTTTTTTCGCCTTATTGGCCGCCCGCGTTCCGATGGCGAGCCTGTGCCTGAGCCGTTCCCGCGGCCTGATAATGTCCTCCAGCTCGAACGCGAGAACGCGTTCGCACCGCAACCCACGGATCAGCGCCAACCTTGAAGATGGGTGAGCGTCCAACGTGCCAATTCGCGTGCATGCCCACGATCTACGGCGCTATCTATGCGCAAGATGCGTGTAGTTGCCACATATTGTTGCCTATCACCTCGGTTGATAGGCTGAGGAGTTCCAGTTGATTATCGAAGAACGCGATTACCAAATTATACCCGGATACATGCATGATTTTCTTCACGTCTATGAGACGTTGGGACTTTCTATTCAGAAAAAATTTCTAGGTGACTTCGTCGGCCATTTCGTCAGCGAAATTGGCGAGCTAAATCATGTCGTAGCTCTCTGGCGTTATGAGAGCATGGTTGATCGCGAGACGCGGAGGGCCGAAATGTTGGCTCATGAGCCTTGGCGGGAGTATCTGGCGGCCATCAAGGGCATGATTAACAGCCAGCAAACCCGGATCCTAGTTCCGACGGCTCTGTCGCCGCTTCAATAGCCATCAGCACGACCACCACCTCGATGCATAATGCCATGGTGGCAGTTGGACCTGTGGCGGCCACATTTCGGGACACTAACTCATGCCTCTACTGACGACTTCGGACGGCTGCTCAGTTTACTATGAAATACGTGGACAAGGCGATCCGGTAGTGCTGGTTCCTGGCCTTGGTGGCGACGGGCGCTTTTGGGACGGCGTCGCCAGCGAACTTGAGGACCGGTATCGACTGATCATTCTGGATCATCGTGGAGCAGGGCGTAGCGACCGACCGATCGGTCGCTACCGCATCGAGCGAATAGCCGCCGATGTGATCGAAGTATTAGATGCAGAAGGATACGCTACAGCTCATTTAGTTGGGCACTCAACAGGTGGTACGATTGTTCAAACTCTAGCGCTCGACGCACCGGCTCGCATTTCGCGGCTGGTCATTAGCGCAAGTTGGGAGCGCCCCGACGCACGGTTTCGTATTCTTTTCGGCGCGCGCCTTGCGCTGCTACGCGAAAATTTGCCGGAAGCATATCAGGCGTTGACTCATGTTCTCGGCTACAGCGCAGAATGGCTCACGGCACATGAGCAGACCCTTGCCAGCGCCGTTACCAACGCCGCGACAACGCTGGCGCCGCTGAAAGTCACCGCTGCGAGGGTCGCTATGCTGCTCGAGTTTGATCGCGCCGACGAACTGGGCGCCATCAGCCATCCATGCTTGATAGTTGGGGCTAGCGACGACATCATGATTCCATTTCAACACTCCGAGCGCCTTGCGAAAGCCATTCCTGGCGCGCGATTGGCCTCAATTCAGGGTGGGCATTTTTATCCGCGCTCTAAGCCAGAGCAGTTCGCCAGCTTAATTCATGAATTCTTGTGTCGCTCCGGATAGGGATACCCGCCGAACTGAAGATCGGTAATCACGAGGCGTAGAACTTTCAGGAGAGACCTTTCCTACCGTGATTGATCGAATATCATATTCAGTTTGAATGATCGTTTGGGGCTTTAATGTCTGGCTTCCGAGAAAATATGCCGTTTTGAACTAGCTTGACGACGGAAGGCTTTTGAATATTGTATCCATATTTCCTTCGCTGACCGGAAGGGTCTGCCAGCTAGCTGGGCAAAAGAATAATATAAGCGCAATTAACTAGGCGTCGGCAATTAGAGAGGAAGCTCTGCATGGAGCCTTCGGTCGATGCCATGTCGTTGAAACCTGTAACGGGATAGTAAAAATGAACGATGACTCGTCAAGCAGCGATTCGGAACCAACCATCGCCCGTCGCCTTCGTAGCCGTAAGTGGATCGAGGCCACCGGCATCGACGGCTTTCTGTTCCGCTCGGCAATGAAGGTCCAAGGCTTACGCGAAAAGGACTATGACCGACCAATTATCGGCATTTGCGACAACACGAGCGATTTCAATCGCTGCCATAGACACTTCCCGACTTTAATCGAGGGGATCAAGCAGTCGATTTTGCAATGCGGCGGGTTGCCCCGTGTGTTTAACACGATGACAATGGGTGCGGATCTCGCACAGCCGCTCGGCGCCTCGTTCATGAATCGCAACATGCTGGCGATGGAGATTGAGCAGACGGCCAGTCTTTATTCAATGGACGGCATTGTATTCCTCGGCGCCTGCGATGAGACGATACCGGCCATGCTGATGGCTGCGGCTTCCATCGATCTGCCGGCGATTTTGCTTCCTGGCGGCCCGTCGTTCAGCGGGTTCTGGCGGGGCCGTGATGTTGGGCCTGGGGTGGACTTCCACAAAGTCATAGAAGGCGTGAGCACGGGTGAATACACTCAGGCTGACGTCAAGTCGCTCGAAAACTCGCTAGAGCGCAGTCCAGGTCATTGCAGCACAATGGGCACGGCCTCTACCATGGCTACGATAGCTGAGGCGATCGGCATGGCGCCTGCGGGCAGCTGTGCGATCCCTGCAGTCGATGCTCGCCGCGTCCACATGGCTCGCAATGTAGGCGAGTACATCATGCAGCTTGTGGAGGCTGACCTCAGGCCGTCTCATATCATGACGCAGAATGCCTTCGACAACGCCATCCGCGCGCTGGCGGCAGTAGACGGATCAAGCGCGGCAGTGATGCATCTGCTCGCCATCGCTGGCCGCCTTGGCATAGATCTCAGGCTCGAACAGTTCGATCGCATATCCACGACGACGCCGGTGGTTCTTAACCTCAAGCCGTCTGGACAATATTACATGAACGACTTCTTCAACGCGGGTGGCGTGCCGGCGATGCTCAATGCTCTTGGCCCGCTGATTCATCGTGATGCCATGACCGTAACAGGACGTACGCTCGGCGAAGAAATTGCGAACGCTGTCATCGATGATTCCCGCGTCATTGGAACAATCGACAATCCGTTTTCGGAACCTCGCGGCATTTCAGTATTGTTCGGCAATATAGCCCCCGATGGCGCCATCATTCGCACAGGAGTCGCATCACCCGACTTGCTCGTTCATTGCGGCCGTGCAGTCGTTTTTGAGAGCAGGGCCGACCTTGACGCCAATCTTTACCGGCCTGACTTCGACGTGCGGCCCGGCGACATCATCGTTCTGCGTGGTGAGGGGCCGAAGGGTTCTGGAATGCCGGAATCTGGCCTGATTGTCATCCCGGACAAGCTTCTTAAGCAAGGAATCACCGATATGATCCGCATCACCGACTCGCGTCTTGGGGGTACAGTTAAGCATACTGCCGTGCTGCATGTCGCACCTGAGTCCGCAGCTGGCGGACCACTTGGGTTGGTGGCAACCGGCGACATGATTTCGCTCGACGTGCCCAACCGTCGCCTTCACCTAGAAGTCTCCGATGAGGTTTTAGCCAAGCGCGCTGATTGCCGGGTCGAGTTTCCGAGCCGTAACAGACCGGCGCGCGGTTTTGCCAAGCTCGTGGCAGACAGCGTGATGCAAGCCAACAAAGGTTGCGACCTTGAATTCCTGGCAGGCACGACGTTGAACGCGAGGGAAAAATATGACCACGGCTCATGAAGCTTGGACATGTCAATGCGCAGAAGACACGTGGCACTCTGAGCAAACTCCCTGTTTCTAAAACCGAAAGCAGCTCCTCATCCTTTCCAGGAACTAAGACGTGGATAATGCTTTGTAGACGGGTGAAAATGACACCAAAAGCGCAGTGAACCCCCGAGAACAGGGTATCGGCAAAAAAAGGGGATCGGCCGGCGTCAGGATGAGAAGGCACCAAGTTTATATACTGGATCGAGCAATGTAGTTCCAGTGCATCGACAACGGCTAAGGTCTCCAGTCGATACACTGCTCTTTAGAAGCCGTCAGACCGCGCGCCATGTTTCTGAAGTCACCACGTCAGTTTCGGGACAGCTACTGGAAGACGTTTTCAAGATCGTCGGCATTAAACGGAGGGACGCGCAGGAGCGTGCAGATTCCACGGACGCTGATCACCGGGCTTGGTCTCACTTTCAGAACAAAAACTTCCTCGCCCGCAGCGTCCTAATTCGCCCGTTGTCGTCAGGGGTCATTTGCGATCGCAGGTCTTGCAGGCGCACAACGGCGTCTCCGATTGCGTCACGCGCTCCGGGGTTGTTCATTTTACGCCCCCAGGCGGCAACGGTTTCAACCGCTTTGTCAAACCCTGCCTGGTAGCCACGGACAAAATCGGTCTGATCGGATGAGGAGATCACCATCTGCTGGCGAACGTCGGGATCGAACGATCGGACGCCCCAATCTCGAAACTGCCAAAGCGGCATGCTCACCCAGTCTGCGCCGACAAGCAATGCCAACCGCGTAGATATTGGGGCAGAGGCGTGGCCGTGCAACATAACAGCACGCTGCACATCTCGAAGGGCCAGCCGATAGGCGCGAAGGAAGGGAGGCATTTGCGACATGAAGAACCTGGTGACTTGGTGGTTGAAACGCGTCCAAGACATTGCGTCACACTGCGTCGACATTGCGTCCTCCGGTCCTCTATCGACCAAGCGGAGTAAGACCGCGCGGCCGATAGGGGCAAGGGGGTGCGTTTGGTGGGCGTGATCACCAGATCGGTACCGGACCGATCATCCTTTGCAGCCTTATCGCGATTGTTTCCACCGACAGATTGTCACGTTTTACATCGGGATAAAGGGTCACCATTGCGGGAACCACGCGGTCCAATGTCGACACGACACTCTCGACTGGAGGCAAACGCCAGCCGCGCGGTTTCGGGCTGCCAAGCGAGGCCCAGGCGCGATGAGTGCGTTTCAGAAGTTCGCGTTTGCTCACCCCACGATATTGCATCAACTCCATCACGATCTGCATGTCGGTCTTTTGGAAACGCTTCGGCAAGGCGTTGTTCAAGATATGCATGACCAAAAGGGCCGACGCAGAGGCCGGATGTTTCGACGGCGGCTTGCCCGGTACACAAGGCAAGGCCCCTATACGCTCTTCCAATGCCGCCTGCAGGATGGCAGCATCCCGCTTGGCGCAATCCCTCTTGACCGCACGCAGCTCTGCCTGGTCGATTGGCCCTGTTATCTGGTAGCCAACGCCCTCCTCCACGGCGATATCGTCAGGATGCGGAAGCACGCTATCGACATCCAGTCCGCGTTTGAGCGCGTCCCTCAGCAGATCCTGTTGAAGGGTTTTGAACTTGTGTCCGAACGCAACCCGTTCATCAATCTTCTGCTGATGGAGCTGTTGCGCCATGTTGATTTGATGAACGGCATTGCTAATCGAGTGTTGTCCCCCATTGACCGCCATCTGCATCATTTTGCGTGTTACCAGTTCGTCCATCCGAACGCTTTCAGAGCGTCCGTTCAGAACAATATCGACTTTGCGCCCTGCTTCCTTCAAAAAGGCCTCCTCCAAAGGGGTGAGCCTTTCGCGACCGTCGATGCGATCTCGGGTACCGCGCCCGCGACCATTGCCTCTTCTCGTTACCATCAGGCTGCTCCCGTCATGGTGTTGAGTTTCTTCGATGCTGCCGCATCCATATCGACGGCGATGCCCGGGTGATCACTGCTGATTTGTGAGAAGGTCAATCCGGTGGCCTCCAGCCGCGCGGCCTCGCCGGTCACGCGCTCAAAACGGCGAATGATGGTGTCGCAGTAGAGCGGATCCAGCTCGACCAACCGGGCAATTCGGCCGCATTGCTCTGCAGCGATCAGTGTCGAGCCGGAACCTGCGAACGTATCCAGCACAATATCGCCGCGCTTCGAGCAATCCCGGATCGCATCGGCAATCAAAGCCACCGGTTTGACGGTGGGATGCATGGCGAGTTCTTCGTCTCGCGCCGCTCCGAGTGAACTGATGCCGGGATAGTCCCAGACATTGGTTCGGTAGCGTCCGGTATCGCCGAGACCAAAGCTGTTGATGTGCACCGCATTGCCCTTCTTGAAGACAAAGACCAACTCGTGCTTGGATCGATAGAACGAGCCCATGCCGCCATTTGTCTTGTTCCAAACGCACAGGTTCTTGAACGCGTCGAACACCGTCATGCCGGCATCGAGCACTTCACCGATATGGCGCCAGTCCATGCACACGAAGGCGATGGCGCCATCGCGAAGCTGACTTGCTGCCGCACCGAGGCCGGCCCGGAGGAAATCGGTGAAAGCCACCTTGTCCATCTCACCCGAGGCCAGCGCAAACTCCCGATGCTTGACACTGCCAAGCCCGGTAACATGACCGGCGATCGGGACATTGTACGGAGGGTCGGTGAACAGCAGGCTTGCTGGCCCGTCTTTGCACAGACGGGCCACGTCTTCGCCAGATCGTGCGTCGCCACATAGAAGACGGTGGGGGCCGAGTTGCCAAAGATCCCCCAACTGCGTCACGGCTGCACCGCTTTCAACGGGCTCGATGGCGTCGGCCACTGCGTCAACTGAAGAGCGCTGTTCACCGTCAATGGTGAAGTCGATCTCGGTCGTCGAGAAGCCAAGCAGCTCGATATCGAAGTTGAGGTCGATCAGGCCCTGCATTTCGATTGCCAGTATATCCCGGTCCCACCCGGCATTCTCCGCGAGCTTGTTGTCAGCAAGGATATAGGCCCTCACCTCATCGCGTGACAAATGCGACAGCATCCGCACCGGCACCTCCGTCATGCCGATCAGCCTGGCCGCCTCGACGCGGCCATGACCTGCGATAATGGTGTGGTCTTCGGATATCAGGACGGGATTGCAGAACCCGAACCGCCGGATGCTTTCGGCGATCTGACCGATCTGTTTCTTCGAATGGGTACGCGCATTGTTGGCATAGGGCACGAGCCTGTCGATTGGGCACGCGTCGTCGCTGGGCGGATGCATAAGCATTCTCCGTGGTAGAGTTGGGTTGAATTCGATGAATGTCTGTGCGGCGCCGCTGAGTTGAAATTAGCGGCTAACACCTAACCCTCGCAACGGGGCTTCAGCAGAACGCAAAACTGTTTCACGTTTTGTGGACTGAGCTAATTTAGCCTTCAAAAGCCCTTCAAACACTCTTCAAAGGGGATTTTAAACGTCTTCAAAAGCGAAACGCATTTTGACGGCCTAAAATGCCGGAAACAGAGAATATTATTCTAATCCGGTGCACCACGACGCATCGAGATGCATACTTTTGTTCGCGTTCAACAGCTGAAAAACCATGTGCTTCGACGTGATTCAGCAGGAAATACAGTTGTAAATCAGAAGGATACCGGAGGTCCGCCAACTGCAAGGCGGCCTACGCTTTTTAGCCCGCCGATGGCATGACGGAACTGCTTGCGACGCAAATTTCGCGCTCAGCCGATGACGCCTATCGCTACAGTCGAGCCGGAGGCGGCCCGCCCCCCACTCCCCAACTGACAAGCAGCAGTGCGAACCTGGCCGGCCGTATAAGACGACAACGTGATCCCGCTTAACAGCAATCGCATTCCGCCTAACTGCAATTCAAAATCGCGAAACGACAATCCGGGTTCGCTGAACGGCAGTTTTTAGCGGCTAATTACCTGCGCGGTTCGATGTCATCCGCCTCGATCAGCGTTTTCCGCAACGGGTAACCGCCTAAAGATGACCGTTTCACACGCCTAGATCGGTCAGGCCATCGCCTACATCACTGAAATCAAACGACATTATTTTGGATGGCTTTGTTATATCGAGCAAATTTCCCGTAAGGGACACACGTAAAAAAATAAATGCACAGCCAATCTTTTCCACTTTTCTCATGAGCTAGCAGACTGCCAAAAATAGCGCCGTTCTTTCAGGTAGTTACACAGGCGTTATTTTTCCGCAGACTGCCGCTGGCCATGAACTGCGGCCATCCTGAGGCCTCCGTCTGTGCCGGCCATTTGTGGATTGACCGTTTGGAGATGCCGCATCAGCCTCGATGGTGGAAGGCGTTTGTGACGCCTAGAGTCTGGCAACAACGTGCCGCTGCGCATGCCAATCTGCGGGCAGCGCGTTGCCAGCCAGCCATTTGGTGGTCAGGCCCATCGGCTGATCACCTGACACGATGGACTGGACGATCACTGGCGCCAGGAAGGCCAGATCGATGATCTGCATCACCCGCCGGGTGGATAGGTTTTCGGATTTGGCGATCTCGTCGAAGCTTTGCCCCTGCTTGATCGCATCGTAAGCGAACAATCTTCATGTTCTGGCCAGCCCGAAGAAGCGCGGCCCAGACCAAATGGTGCCGGCAAATCACCAATTTATGGAACTACGCCGCGTCTTTACCGCTTCGCCCAACCCTCGCACAATGCGCACGGTCTTGTCCCTTGCCTTTGGGCGCAGCTTGTAATTGATTATCCATGCCAGTGCGCGGCCGAACACATGAACGGGACGCAGTAATGAAATCTGTTTTGATGGCGCTATGGATGTCGATGAGCGCTGCACCAGCTTCAGCCGGGCCGGAATCTCAGATTTCGATCCTTGAGCCTATAGAAACGCGTGAAATCAAATCCTGGAGCGATACATCATCGCGTGATGTCGAGTGCCGCGAGCTTTCAGACGTTGGAAACGCCTTTCTCTGCCTCACGCAGACCAGCGAATTGCTGACCCGACTGATGGCACGGGCGTCCTACTTCAAGGAAGCGTCTCCCCGCGGCCAGATCGTGTCTGTGAACGATGGGAGATTCATGGGATCGGATCAGGCTCACTACGTCGGGCATGATACAGTTGCCAAGTCCATCAACGCGTTCTACGCCAAGAGTGCGGAGAAGTGTGTGGAAAGCAGGGAGCTTTGTGTCTCGCCCTTGGAAAAGGAATTGTTCGACAAGGTCATTGAACCACTGCGCAAACGCCAGGTCACGAATTTTGCGATCCTGGCGGTAGAGGCAAGAGCTGACAGCTTCATGAGCAATGTTACCCACGAGATCCTTCATGCGCGCTACTACCTGAGCCCGGCATATAGAAGCGTTGTGACAAAGTTCTGGAAGAAAAATGTCGCCCCCGACGATCGCGACAAGATACGCAAGTTTCTCGCCGACACCTACAATTTCGAGGGTCCAGAAGGCGAGACGCTCCTTATGAATGAGTTTCAGGCCTACACCCTCGAAGAAGACGCAGATAAGAATGTGTCCGGCTTTGCTCGTATCGAAAGAGCTTACGGCGTCCCACTCAAGAACGCCTTAAACAGCATTCCTTGACAAACGACGGGATCGTCGCTTCCGCAGCGATGGCGGAACGGACTGTCAGTGAAATTACCCCTGCCTTTGAACCGAGAGCGACGTCGTTCTCGCTGAACCAGACTGATACACGCGCGCTTCAAGCAGGTCATGTATCGTCTTGGCATCCCCCGACGGTCGTCCCATGCGTGACATACAAAAATCGCTTAAATCGGGAGGCTCCGCTCGGAGTGCTGGAGATCTGACGTTTCGGCGTAGGTGCTCGCACTTCTGTGGGGCTGTGCCATACAAACGAACCGGCCGTCGACCATTTCGCACGGACACAACCAGACCCGCCGCAGACAGGGGCGAAGTGGTCGAGACGATACTGCGGATCAAATGGCCACCCGGAGGCGGCCATTTGCCGTTGCCCAACATCGTTTGTATACGGCTGTTAAGCCGCCTTTTTAATATCGTCGCTGTGACGGATCTCCGTGCCAAGAACCTTCAGGCACTCTTTGATGAATGCGGCTAGTGCGGTCCAACCCTTGGCCGACACCATGGTGCCATCGACATAGGCCTCAGTCGGCGAGAGATCGATATAGGTGCCGCCAGCCAAAGTTACTTCAGGTTCGCACGCTCCGAGTGCCGCGACCTTTTTGCCGCGAACCACACCATCGACGGCGATCAGAATCTGAACACCGTGACAGATCGTGAAGATCGGCTTCTTTGTCTCGTGGAAGTGCCGGACAATGGCCTGAACGCGTTTGTCCGTGCGGATGTACTCCGGGCCGCGACCACCGGCGGCATAAACCGCGTGATATTGGTCCAGCTGCTTTTCCGCTTCAGAGAACGTTTTGTTGATCGTGAAGAAGTGGCCGAGCTTTTCGGTATAGGTCTGGTCGCCCTCGAAATCGTGCAACGACGTCTTGATGAGATCGCCCGCATTCTTGTCCGGGCAGATGACGTGGACAGTGTGTCCGATCGCTTCCATCGCCTGCTGGAACACGAAGATCTCGTACTCCTCGGTAAATTCACCTGTCAACATCAGTATTTTCTTGCCTGGCATGATCTGCTCCTCTGGCTGCATGCAGTGGGGCGGCACGGGGCCGCCCCGGGTTAGGTTAGGGGTTAGAACGGAGAATCGGGGAAATAATATTCCTGCGCATTTTCCTGGGTGATCAGCGGTGCGTCGAGCTTGACGGTGCCGCGCACTGGCGCCTGGCCGATAAGATTGGCGACAGTCATGTAGATTGCCGTCTTGATCATCGCAGGCGGGTATGGTGTCTCGACAGGGGTCATCTCGTCACCGTCGATGACTTTCTTGACGATATCCTTCATGCCATTTCCGCCGAGTGCAAGTTTGATGTCCTTGCGGCCGGACTCCTTGACGGCCTCAAGAACGCCGAGCAGCATGTCGTCATCGTTTGCCCAGACCGCATCGATTTGCGGATATTTGGCGAGGTAGTCCTGCATCAGCTTGAAGGCTTCGTCGCTGTTCCAGTTTGCGTATTGAATATCAAGGACCTTGAGTTCGGTGCCCTCGATAGCGTCGTTGAAGCCTTTGATGCGCTCGTCGTCGATAACGGTCGGAATACCACGAAGTACGACGAGATTGCCCTTACCGCCGAGTTTATCGATCATGTACTTTGCCGTGTTGCGGCCAACAGCAATGTTGTCCCCTGCAAGGTAGAGATCCTGGATCGAAGAGTCGCTTAGACCGCGGTCAACGACCGTTATGAACGTTCCTGCGTCCTTGACGGCCTTGACCGGGGTCGTCAGTTCTTCCGAGGAATACGGCAAAATGACCAGGGCATCGAGCTTTCGTCCAGCGGACAAGTCCTCCAAGGCACTCACTTGCGCGGTTGCTGACGGCGAAGTCTTGACGATGACCTCGACGCCGGGAAACGCGGCATTGATTTCCTTGGCCGCCGCCTGTGCATGGTAAACGACACCCGCCGTCCACCCATGGTCGGCTGCGGGGATTGATACAGCAACCACCTTCTTATCGGCGCCGAGCGCTTGGCTCGCAATCAGCAAGCTGCCGATAGCAGCCGCCGCAATAAATTTTGACTTGAACATGAAATTCCTCCCAGAATTGGACCCAAAATGAAGCACCCATGCGGTCCTGACACGGATTATTTCGAAAACCTTTGAATGAGCATCGCGATGATGATGATGACGCCCTGAACCCCGGCCACCAGGTATTCCGAGACGAGATCGGACAGGACCATCAGGTTGGCGATGAGTTCGAGAATGACGGCCCCTGCGACCGTGCCCCAAACGTGTCCCTTGCCTCCCCGCAGTGCCGTACCGCCGATGACGACTGCGGTTATGACCTGAAGTTCCCACAGGACACCGGTTGTCGGCGTCGCCGCACCAAGACGTGGCACGTAGCAAATGGCAGCGATGGCAACGCAGGCTCCCTGTATCGCGTAGGCAATCGTGCGCGTTTTGATGATGGAGATGCCGGAATAGCGGGCGACGTCCTCGTTTGCTCCCACAGCTGCACACTTCCTCCCGTATTTCATCTTGTAGAGAGCGAAGGAAGCGACTGCGGCGACCGCAATCGAGATCAGGATGGGCACCGATATTCCACCGACCGTACCGAAATATACCGGGCGATAGGCCTCACGCAGGCTGCGGTCGATCGGGATCGTGCCTCCGTCGGACATGTAGGTGATCAAGGCGCGAAAGATGCCCATTGTTCCAAGCGTCGCAATGAAGGGCTCAATCTTGCCGACGGTGACGATCAAACCGTTCATAAGACCGCAAGCGGTGCCAACCACGATCGCGAAGACCATCCCGGCTGGAATTGCCGCAAGACCCCATTCGGGTGCCATGCTGTTCATGAACATAATGGTGATGCCGGTGATGAAGGCTGCCATCGACCCAACCGATAGATCCAATCCCCCCGACGAGATCACGAAGGTCGCGCCAACGGCGATGATGGCGATGAACGCGCTTCGGGTGATCACATTTCCAAGATTGGTCGCCGAAAGGAAATCCGGATTGATGAGGAAGCCTATGACCAGCAGTGCCAGCAGAGCCAGAAACGGTCCTACGTCAGCCCAACCGATGTTCCATTCCCACTCTTGTTTCAGTGGCGTCGAGCCTAGGACTGCACTCATGTTTTTCCTCCCTGCGTGTCTGCTGTCGTCACATTGCTGGTCGCCAGCAGAGCAATTTCATGTTCCGTCATTGTCTCGCCGCTCACCTCACCCGTGATCCGCCCCTCCCGCATCACAAGGATTCGATCGCAGATGCCGATCAGCTCCTGCATTTCCGACGAGATGACGATGCAGGTTCTGCCCTCAACGACCAGGCGGTGGATGAAGGCGTAGATTTGCGCTTTGTTGGCGATGTCGATGCCACGCGTCGGCTCGTCGATGACGACGAGCAATGGACTGGTCATGAGAACTTTCGCCAGAAGCAATTTCTGCTGGTTGCCTCCGGAAAGTTGCCCCGCGTTTACGCCGAGCGTCTTCAGCCGAATATCGTACGCGTCGATGGCGTCGATAAGCGCCGTCTGCTCGCGAGCCCTGTGCATCATCAGGCCTGGGTGAAACCGCGACAGTGCCGAAAGGGTGAGATTAGGCGCAAGCCGTTCATGGAGCAGCAGGCCCTTGCCTTTACGGTCTTCCGTTAGGTAGCCAATTCCGGCATCCATGGCTGCTCGGGGCGAGCGGATATCGATAGGCTTACCGTCGAGTGTGACCGATCCACTGGCTGCTCGCAGGCCCATGATTCCTTCGAACACCTCGGTTCGACCCGCACCGATCATCCCAGCAAACCCAAGAATTTCGCCCTTCCGTGCGGTGAAGGATATATCCTTGGCATAGCCGGGGACGACAAGGCCCCGCACCTCCAACGACGGCTCCCGGGAAACATCAACACGCTTCTCTGGGTAGAGAGCCGCAAGATCCCGGCCGACCATGAGGCGAGCCATGTCCATTTGGCTGAGGCCATTGCCTGGGTACGTTCCTACGAGCTTGCCATCACGCAGGACACTGACCTTGTCGGCCAGGCGCTGAACCTCGTCGAGACGATGGCTGATATAGAGAACCGCCGCGCCCTGTTCTTTGAGCTGCTGGATGATCGTCAGAAGCCGCTCGACTTCGTCCCCGGTTAAAACTGCGGTCGGTTCGTCGAAGATAACCAGTTTGTAGTCATCCAGAAGCGCACGGGCGATTTGGACAAGTTGCCGGTCAGCAAGCGCAATATCGCGAACCAATGCATTCGGCTTAACGTGGCAGCCCAACTGTGCGAGCTTTTCGGTGGCGAGACGTCGCATCGTCCGGTCATCGACCATCCCCTTGCGCATCAACTCGCGTCCGAGAAACAGGTTCTCCGCAACCGTCAGACCATCTGCAAGCAAGATTTCCTGATGGACCAGGACAATCCCAGCTTGCTGCGCATGTTCTGGCTTCGAGAAGCTGACTTTTTGGCCAGCGATTGCAAGTGCTCCGGCCGTCGGCTCCGCATAGCCTGACAGAAGCCGCATGAACGTCGATTTGCCCGCGCCATTCTCTCCTATGATGGCGTGAATTTCGCCGGGAAAAATATCGAGCGAGACTTCGGAAAGAACGGTGACCGGCCCATAGTCTTTCGACATCCCTTCCGCACGAAGGACTGGATGAGGCCCGAGACGATCAAGGCTCCTCACGTCATCACCCTCCCGTTGCAAACTCAAAACAGCGGACATGGGAAGGCCCTCACTCGAACGCCGGAAGAAGTCGGTCACGCGAATGCTCCAAATGCACTCGCATGGCTTTCTCGGCGGCGGTGGTATCCCCGGCAGCAAAGGCCGCCAGTAGGGCTTCATGCTCGTCCAGGGCTTCCTCGGTAACCCGCGAATGGAACATCAGGCGGAAAATATGGAAATGCGTATGCTGGTGATTGAGCGTCTCGCGGATCAACTCGTTGCCTGCGAACTCCATTATCCTATCGTGGAAAACTGCGTCCTGCCGGGCAAAAGTGGAATAGCGAATGCGCTCGTCTGTCCCGTCCCGGCGACCCATCACTCCCCCCGCCTCCTGAAGTGAAGCGAGCTTTACCTCGTCCATTCCGGCGGCCGCTTTGGCAGCACCATCCGGCTCAAGCAAGAGGCGCAGTTCGTACAATTCGTCGAACCTGCGACGGGTAATCTGTGGGGCAGCGCTGTAACCGATCAAATGGGTCTTGACGACCAAACCTTCACCTTCGAGCCTGCCGAGCGCCTCCCGGATAGGGGTCTGCGAAACGTTCAGTTCCCGCACCATGTTATCGACAGATATGCGGCCTCCAGGCGAGATCTTCAGCGCCATAAGCTGAGCAAAGATCGCTTCGTAGACGCTTTCCGCCAGGCTGTTGGCGCGCTGTATAAAGCCGCTGTGATCCGGAGCATTTGTCGGGTTCGTTGAATTTCTGTTCTGCATATCGCCGCCTCTTGACATGGACGACAGCTAACACGATGGTGCCCTATATGCAATCCCATATCCTATAGGATTTTATATTGGAGGCTTCATGAGGGTTTTACGAGAGGATGCGCTGCACGTGGCTTCCACCCTCCTGGAAGATCGAAACACGCCGTCCGCGCACGCCGCGCTGCAGGCGCAGGTGCTTGTTGATGCGGAGCTGAAAGGTCATCCGTCGCATGGTCTTCAACGGTTGCCTCGAATCCTGTCACGGATCGAACGCGGCCTTATCAACCCTCAATCCGAGGGTGAAGCGACCTGGCGGTCCCTTTCCTTTCTGGAGGTCAATGGCCTCAAAGGGCTAGGGCCCGTCGTGGCTGTATCAGCGCTGAGCCAACTCAGCGCGCGGGCGGAGAGCACAGGCGTCGCGATATGCGGTATTCGCAACTCGAACCACCTGGGAATGCTGGCATATTACGTGGAGTGGCTCGCGGCCCGTGGCCAGATCGGCATCGCCATGTCATCGAGCGAAGCCTTGGTTCATCCCTTTGGCGGTGCACGGGCTGTTCTTGGAACCAATCCTTTGGCGATTGCTGTCCCGACTGCGAAAAGGCCAATGGTGGTCGATCTTGCCACGGGTGTCGTGTCCATGGGGAAAATTCACCATCACGCTGCGAACGGCTTGTCGATCCCACTTGGCTGGGCACGAGATGATACAGGCCAGCCGACGACAGATGCCGGTCGCGCGACCAAGGGCGCAATTGCTCCGTTCGGCGACGCCAAAGGCTATGCTCTGGGCATGGCTCTTGAACTCCTCGTCGCCGCTTTGGCGGGCTCAGCTTTGGCACCAGACGTAAGAGGCACGCTTGATGCTGACACGGTTTGCAACAAGGGAGATGTCTTTATCGCAATCGACATCGGCATCCAGTCCGAACTGATGCATCGCCTCGCCGCCTATTTGGACCTCGTCCGAGCTTCGCCCCCGTCAGATGAAAACGTACCAGTTGCCGTACCCGGCGACGGTGCGGCGGACAGGCGCGCCAAGGCTCTCATCCATGGCTTCGAGATCGCGCCGAAGCTTTGGCAGGACCTCAATACCCTTTCTCAATCCACACGATCGCTCTCCAAAGGACATGCACGATGACCCTCTTTGCCGCTATCCGGCTCCCGCAAGAAATCCTCTTCGGCAAAGGCCAGCGCCACGCGTTGCCAAAGGTGGCCGCAAGGCTCGGGAAACGCGCTTTGATCTGCACTGACGAACGGTTTTCCGGGACGGCTGTATTTGCTGACATCGTCGCATCGCTTAGAGCGGCATCGATCGAAATCCTGGTTTACGATGCTGTCCAACCGGATGTTCCGCAAGAGACCGTTTCGGTTTGCGTTGACAATGTGCGGGAGTTCAAGCCTGACATGGTGATCGGCATCGGCGGCGGAAGCTGCCTGGACATGGCGAAGTGCGCAGCACTGCTGCTGAGCCACGGCGGTCGACTGCAGGACTATTATGGCGAGTTCAAAGTGCCGGGGCCGATCCTTCCTGTCATAGCCGTTCCCACCACCGCTGGCACCGGCTCCGAAGTAACGCCTGTTGCAGTGATCTCTGATTCCGAGCGCACGCTTAAAGTGGGTATTTCGAGCCCCTACCTGATCGCGACAACGGCCATCTGCGATCCGGAACTCACCATGACCTGCCCGTCAGGATTGACAGCGATCGCGGGGGCCGATGCCCTCACCCATGCCATCGAGGCCTACACGGCAGCCCGTCGCGGCGCAGACCACGAGCTGGCACAGAACCACGTCTTCATCGGCAAAAGTGCGCTCACGGATCACTTTGCCTTGTTGGCCATCAAGCTGTTGGGACGCAGTCTTGAAAAAGCTTGCAAAGATGGCAGTGACGAGGATGCACGGGCAGACGTCATGATGGGTGCTTTGGCCGCCGGGTGTGCCTTTGGCACGGCAGGGACAGCCGCAGCACACGCCGTTCAGTATCCCGCAGGAGCCCTCACCCACACAGCACACGGTCTCGGCGTTGCGACCATGATGCCGTATGTCATGAACTACAACCGGTCCGTCTCGGCTATCGAGATGGCGGAAATCGGTTCAGCCCTTGGTCTCGACAGCTCCGGCATCGATATTGAAATCCAGGCTAGGGCCACGATCGAGGAAATCCGCAGGCTTTTTGCTGCCATCGGGATCACGCCCACGCTCGCAGATCTCGGGCTTCCCGCCGACAAGCTGGATTGGACTGCCGAACAGGCCTTTGGCATCGACAGATTGATCAAAAACAACCCCAGACCTTTCGATCTCGACGCGATGAAGCGTCTTGTTAAAGCAGCTTACGACGGCGACCTCGCCGCTTCCGCAATTTGATATCGAGGAATGTCATGACCATCGCGCAGAAAACTCCCCACCCTGACCATCAAATGCCCGACATCGACGCTGCGTCCCGCGGCCTCTACATCGATGGAACCTGGCGGCCGTCTCACAGCGGTCAGGTCATCGACGTTGTCGATCCCTCGACCGGAGAACGTTTGGCCTCTGTGCCGGACGCAACCGTCGAGGACGCGCGTCTCAGCATCAAGGCGGCCGCAGCGGCGGCCCCTTCCTGGCGCGCCACCCCTCCCCGCCGCCGCTCCGAAATCCTGCGTCGGTGTTTCGAGTTGATGATCGAGCGCTCCGAGATGCTCGCGACACTCATATCAATGGAAAACGGCAAGGCGTTGCGCGATGCCCGCGGCGAGGTCGCCTATGCCGCGGAATTCTTCCGATGGAATGCGGAGGAAGCTGTCCGGATCACCGGGGAATACGGTATAGCACCCGCTGGAACCAATCGGATCATTGTAGACTACCAGCCGATCGGGATCTGCCTGCTGATAACGCCTTGGAATTTTCCGGCGGCGATGGCAACGCGTAAAATAGCACCCGCATTGGCTGCGGGTTGCACGGTGATCCTCAAGCCCGCGAGCGAGACGCCACTTACAGCGTACGCGCTCGCTGCAATTTACGAAGAGGCCGGAGTTCCTTCGGGAGTCGTCAACGTCCTGACCACGACCACTCCTGGTCCGATCACCGAAGAAATCCTCAGCGACCCGCGCGTCAGGAAACTCTCGTTCACGGGTTCCACCGGGGTGGGCCGCCACCTGCTGGCCGAAGCCGCCAAGCATGTCATCTCGTGCTCCATGGAACTGGGTGGCAACGCGCCTTTTGTGGTGTTTGACGATGCGGATCTCGAAGCCTCGCTGGATGGCGCAATGATTGCAAAGATGCGCAACGCCGGGGAAGCTTGCACGGCTGCCAACCGATTTTATGTCCAGTCCGGAATATACGATGCCTTTGCAGATGGCCTGTCAAAACGCATGGCCGCATTGAAGGTGGGCGCGGGCGTTGACGGGGCGACCGAGTGCGGGCCGATGATCACGCGCAAAGCCGTCGAAAAGATTGGCCGTCTGGTTGAGGATTCGAAGACGAAAGGTGCGCGCGTTCTATGCGGCGGAGGAGCTCCAGAAGGACCTGGCTTCTTCTACCCGCCAACTGTTCTGGTCGATGTTCCAGCCACCTCCGATATGGCACACGAGGAAATCTTCGGTCCAGTCGCGCCTCTTTATCGCTTCGACACCGAGGACGAAGCCGTTACCGGCGCGAATGATACCGAGTACGGTCTTGCCGCCTACGTCTACACCCGCGATCTCGCCCGTGGTCTGCGCGTCTCCACGCAGATAGAGGCGGGAATGATTGCGCTTAACCGTGGGCTGGTCTCCGATCCTGCGGCACCGTTTGGAGGCGTCAAGCAGAGTGGTCTCGGTCGCGAAGGCGGTCAGCACCACGGCATTGCCGAGTTCATGGAAGCCAAATATATCGCAACGAGCTTCTGAACCCGGGAGATGTGATTTGGACACCGACCCATTCCGTATCCGAGCCCATGTGGCAGATTTCGACGCGATCGTGGAGGATATCATCGCAGCAAGCGAGCGGACACGGAAGACGCTGCGGATGGAAGCAGATGTTGCTTACGGAACAGGTGGCGATGAAACGTTGGATATCTTCTTTCCAGCGGGCGCTCGTGAGAAACTACCAGTGCACATGTTTATCCACGGCGGCTATTGGCGGATGTTTTCCAAGCGGGATTACTCCTACGTGGCCGAAACTGTCACTCGCGCCGGAGCCATCGCAGTCATCGTCGATTACTCGCTGATGCCGGGGGTCAGAATGGCTGTGCTCGTTGACCAAGTTCGGCGTGCGACGCGATGGGTCGTGGAAAACATATCCGGTTACGGTGGGGACGCATCCCGGCTCACCGTAAGCGGTCATTCTGCCGGAGCCCACTTGGCGACGTTCCTGCTTCATCAACAAGCTTCGGCGTCGGTGATCCGAGCAGCCCTTCTTCTCGGCGGGATCTATGATCTAAAACCTCTGCAGACTTCGTTTCTTGCGCCAGAAATCGGTATTACTGATAAGGAAGTCATGGCGTTTTCGCCGGTATCCCATTCCTATGATGCCCGTTGCCACGTCATCGTCGCCGTCGGCGCCGACGAGACGCCCCCGTTTCACCAGCAGGCTACCGAGTTCGCCATTTCATTGGAGCAGCAAGGTTTGGCCGTGTCCGTGCAGACCATCTACGGCGCTAACCATATGAGCAGCGTCCGAGATCTGGGTTGGTCAGGGAGTGCGTCGGGCACTCTCCTGAACACTTTGCTGATGGGAGTTTAAGGCGTTGACGGAGTCTCTCGGGTAATACAGCAGCGATTTCTCGGAGCTTAAACCGCTAAGAGACGAACTCGTTGGAGATATGCAAGGTGAAGGCCGCGCCGGAGCGCGAGAGAAAAAATCGAACAGAAAATAGAATATTGGCCTCGAAAAAACCGACCTTCGCGCCTGCGGAGGCGCTTAAGGGTGCGTTGACTTCGATTAGCTTCGACACACCCGCCTTGTTGGGATGCGAACCTCCTGTACCCGTTGTAAGCGGAAATTATTTCCGCTTAACGGCCATTTCTGGCTGCGACGCGTTGAAAAGATCCGAACCTTTAACCCGGTGAACAGGCTGGCGGTATCACCGCCTGTGCAAGCATACGGCAAACTCACGGCTTGGATCTCCGCCGTCCGGCTGAATGGCGTCTTTTGGTTACAGGCTTCGTAGTTTCATCAACTCGTAAACGAAATCGCGGACGATTCGAGAGGGCTTGATGTCCGGCGGGAGCAGAAGCAGTGTACGGAAATGGATGGCAGGCTCGAAGGGCCGAAGAGTAAGGCCTTTCCCTAGATAGGGTTCTGCCGTCAGGGGATTGACCATGCCGCAGCCCAGACCCGCGTCCACCATCGCGCAGATGGTCGTGGAGTAGGGCGTCTCCAGCACGATTTTCGGAAGCACACCGTGCTCTGAGAAAATCTGATCCGCCTGGCGCCGTGTCGTGTCTTCCGGGGAAAGAGCGATGAAGTCCTGTCCCTGGAGATCCTCCGGCCGGATCACGCTCTTTTCTTCGAGAGGATGGCCGATCGGCATTGCGATGGCCACCCGATAATCGGCAAACGGCTGAGACTCCACGCCGGCCAGATCGATCTCGTCGGCAGCGATGCCGACATCGAACTGGCCTGAGGCCACAAGATCCTTTACCATGGACGACATGCGCGCCTGAAAGGTGATCGCAACATCGGGATGCCGTTTCTGGAAGTTTCGCAGTGCCCTCGGCATGATGTTGGTGCTGAGAGCCGAAAGGCTAGCAATGCGGATTTGACCGGAGCCGAAATCGCGAATGCGCGCCGCTGCTGCTTTCAAATGAGTCAGTCCCGAAAAAGACGCCTCGACCTCGCGGAAGAAAAGTCGGGCTTCGACTGTCGGCAGCATTCGCCCCGAACTTCTGTCAAACAGTTCGAAACCGACTTGCCGCTCAAGTTCCATAACCGCTTTGCTGACTGCCGGCTGGGAGATCCGCAGAAGTTCTGCGGCTCGCGAAGCTGTGCCGGTGGTTACCACGGCGTGGAACACCTCGATCTGCCTCAAATTCATGCGTTTTCCTGGGCCTAATATAACCAGAGGGAATAGATGATCCAAATCATGATATTGGACGGAATATAACTCGCTGTGATCTAATCAGCAATACAGCGAGGAAACGGGCAATGAATGATCTTACACAATGCGTTGTCACACCGAAGGTGAAGCTGGACGGCTTCGATAGCCTGGGCGTTGGTGTGCATCGCGCTTCGACCATCGTCTTCAAGGACGCGCAAGCCTATGCGACACGCGGCGACAGAGGCGATGAAGGCTATACATACGGCCTGTACGGCACACCCACGACCCGCACGCTCGAGGCAAAGATCACGACACTCGAAGGCGGGCTGCGGACGTTTCTCGTGCCGTCTGGCCAGGCAGCCTGCAGCCTTGCCATCCTTGCGCTGGTGAAGGCAGGCGACAAGGTCCTGATCGCCGACACCGCCTATCCGCCGGTGCGCGACTTTGCCGATCGCGATCTGACGAAATTCGGGATCGAGGTCGAATACTACGATCCGACATCGCTGTCGGACCTCGAGGCCCGCATGGATGAGCGCACGCGGATCGTCTGGTGCGAGTCGCCTGGGTCCACGACGATGGAAGTGCAGGACATCCGTGCCATTGCAGCCATTGCCCATCGCTCAGGGGCCCTGGTCGGCTGCGACAACACCTGGGCAACACCACTGAACTTCAAGCCGCTCGAGCATGGCGCCGACATCGTCGCCGAAGCCCTGACGAAATATTTTTCCGGTCATTCGGATGTTCTCATGGGGTCGATCACGGTCGGCAGCCAGGACCTTGCCGCTCCCATCAGGGCTACGCTTGGTCGTTATGGAATAGGTGTCTCGCCGGACGACGCATCCATGGTGTTGCGGGGCATGGAGACCATGGGCATTCGCCTGAAGCATGCCTCGGAAGCCGCATACGCAATTTGCGAGCACTTCGCCCAAAGTCGGCTGGTCGGGTCCGTGCTCTTCCCGCCCCGCCCGGATTGCCCCGGACACGAGCTCTGGAGCCGCGATTTTACCGGGTCGAGTGCGGTCTTCAGCGTGATCTTCACAGCCGAAGCCACACCGCATGTCGCCGACGCTCTCGACGTCCTGAAGACCTTTGCCATCGGCGCATCCTGGGGCGGAACACGCAGCCTGATGGCGCCCATGCCGATCAAGCGGTTCAGGACGGCACGTCCATGGGTGGGCGAAGACCTCGTCTTGCGCATCAGCATTGGGCTTGAGGCCCTGTCCGATCTTCAGACCGACGTGGCTGCGTTTCTCACCTGCATTGCTCAAGCGGCAGGGACAGATCGGGCTGACGACCAGAATACGGTCCGCCTTCAACAGAAATAAGCCAATCAACAAAAAAGGGGAATAAAGATGGAAAACCAGTCACTCGCCCAGTCAATCGCGATGAAACGCCGTTCTTTCCTGCTCGGCGCATCCGGCGCTCTCGGCCTCGCCTTCACAAAGACGGCCTGGGCCCAGACGTCAGGCGGCGCCGGCGGTACGCTGCGTGTTGCAATCACCAAGCCTGCTGGCGATCTCAATCCACACAAGTTCGCCGGTTTGTGGGCAGCACAGGACCTGATGTTCGAACCACTGATGAACTACGGTCCAGGTGGCGAAATCCTGCCGTGTCTCGCATCGGCATGGTCGCTCGAAGACGGCGGCAAGACGCTGAAGCTCACGCTGCGCGAGGATGTGGTGTTCCAGGACGGAACCCCGTTCGACGCATCTGCGGTCAAATGGAACTTCGAACGTTGGATCGGGCTGGATTCGACCAGCTGGATGAACTCCTCGCGCCTCTTCAAGTCGCTCGACGTTGTCGATGACCATCACGTTACGCTACATTTCAACGAGCCGCCGCTCGGCCTGCTGCAGGAATTGACCTATATTCGCCCCGTCCGGTTCCTGAGTCCCAAATCGGTCGCGGCGGACGGCGCTTATGTCGCGCCCGTCGGCACTGGCCCCTGGAAGCAGACGAGCGCCTCGGAATCCGGAAGCGTGTTGGAACGCTTCGATGCCTATTGGGGCGAAAAGCCGGGATTTGCTACGCTAGAGCTGAAAGTGCTGCCCGATTCCCGTAGCCGGATGGCTGCCCTGCGCGCCGGTGATATCGATCTGATCGGCGGTGCCTATGTTTCTCCTTTGACCGCAACCGAAGCCGAGACGCTGAAGAGCGCGGGCGTCGACGTGGCAATCAAGCCCGGCACCACGACCTTGGTCCTCGGTTTCAACCCCGACCACGTCGCTGCACTCAAGGATCCGCTCGTCCGCAAGGCGATCAATGTGGGCATCGATCGCGCGGCAATTTCGCAGGTCCTTTACCGCGGTTATGCCGACGTTGCCGCGAACCTGTTTGCAACCGGCGTTCCGATGTCCGGCACGCGTTACGATGTGCCGGCTATCGATGCGCAGGCGGCACGCGACCTGTTGGACAAGGCGGGCTGGACGGGCGACGGCATTCGCATCAAGGACGGCGTTCCCCTGGCCATGGAGATCATCGTCAGCGAGGAGCAAATCCCGGGGTCGCGCTCGGTCGCGGAAGTGCTGCAATCCGAATTTCGCGATATCGGCATCGACCTTTCCATCCGGTCCGTGGACCATGCCTCGCGCCACAGCGACATCCCGGCGCGCAAGTACGATCTGGCTTTTTTCCTGACTTATGATGCGCCTTACGATCCCTTCGGCAGCGTTGTAGGCATGTTTCTGTCCACCTATGACAACGGCGTCGACGGGAAGCTCTTCATGGATGCGGACCATCTGGACCCCTTGGTGACGGCGGCCATGTCGGCATCAGAGGCGGACATGAAATCGTCGTTGCAGACGGTCTATGACTGGCTTCACGAGAATGCCGCCATCGCACCGCTGCTTTACGTTCCCAGCATATGGGCGCACAGCAAGCGGGTAACAGGCTTCCAGGGCCCGGCGACGGAATACGACCTGCCCTACGAACACATCACGCTTGCGGAGTAACCGGGTCGATGATTTCCCTGATCAGCAAGAGAATATGGCAGTCGCTGCTGTTGCTCTTTCTCGCGTCGGTTCTTTGCTTTTCGCTCGTCATATCCGCACCCGGAAATGTCGCCATCCTGATTGCAGAGCTACGATCACCGATCGTCTCGAAAGAGGATATCGCGAAAGTCGCCGAAGAAATCGGCCTCAACAAACCGCTCCCGCTTCGCTATGCGGGATGGCTGGGCGATGCGCTGCAGGGGGATTTCGGCATCTCCTACAAAACCGGAGAAGATGTCGGAGCCGCGCTTGAAAAGCGGCTCTCCATCACCGCCACGCTAATTGCCGGCGGCGCGGCCTTCGCTCTGATCGGCAGCTTGCTTCTCGGCTTTGTCGGTGCGCTTTTTGCGCATCGCATTCCCGACTACCTGGCGCGCGGCGCGGCGTTGATCGCGGCATCCACGCCCTCGTTTTTTGTCGGTGCACTCCTTGTCTATGCGTTTTCCGTCGCGCTGCGCATTTTCCCGACGTTCGGCTATGGCGGCCCGATCAGCTGGATTCTGCCGTGGATCACCATTGGGCTGCTGCCAGCGGCGGTTCTCAGCCGCGTTGTCCGTGTCGGCCTGGAGGAGGCGATGGCGCGTCCTTACGTTCTGACCGCGATGAGCAAAGGCTTGAAGCGGAGCCAAATCCTGTTTCGCGACGCCCTGCCCAACATCATTCCAACCTATCTGAGCGCACTTGGCACGCAGGTCGGCGTCATGGTGGTCGGGGCGGTGGTGATTGAACCGATGTTCGCCTGGCAGGGTGTCGGCGAACTGTTCCTGACAGGCGTCCGCTTCCGCGATTTCATGGTGGTTCAGGCCTGTCTGCTGATTTTCATCACCTTTTTCATCGTCGTCAATCTCACCGTCGATATCGGGATGATGTTCACCGATCCAAAACTTCGCCGGCAGAGGAGCTGATCCATGACCTTCCTTCACACCTGTCGGGCCATTCTGTCGAAAGTGCCACCATTGGCATTGGTGGCGATCGGCGCATTTCTCTTCCTCGGCATTTTCTCGTCCTGGCTCGCACCCTACAATCCAAATACCCAGAACCTTCTGCTCGCCGGACAAGGACCGAGCCCCGCCCATTGGCTTGGCACGGATCATCTGGGGCGCGATACGTTCAGCCGTTTGATCGTCGCGTCGCGGACGTCACTTGTCGGCGTCTTCCTGGTTCTCATACTCGCCAACACTGTGGGTATCTGTATCGGCACGATTGCCGGATATCGCCGAGGCTGGACCGATGAGGTCCTGATGCGCTTCGTCGATGTCGGTCTTGCAATCCCGAGCCTCATCATTGCGCTTGCCGTGATCGGGATCTTCGGCACCAGCTACTGGAACATGATCATTTCGCTGGCCTTAGCATGGTGGCCGGGGAGCGCGCGCATCAGCCGGGGCGTTGCTCTCAACATCATGAACAAACCCCACATCGAAGCGCTCCGGGTTTTGGGAGCAAGTCCGCTTCGCATCTATTTCTTTCATCTCCTACCCGGGACGATCGGCGCCGTGCTGGTCTATGCCACGGCCGACGCTGGCGCCATTGCGCTGGCGATCGCCACGCTGAGCTTTCTCGGTCTCGGCATCCAGCCGCCAACACCGGAATGGGGACAAATGCTGGTCGATGCGTTGCCTTATCTGGAGGGAGACCCGAGACAGGTCATCCTCCCCGGTCTGGCGCTGACCTTCGCCGTCATCGGCTTCAATATCCTGGGTGAATCCTTTGCGCTGAACAGGGTGCCGGCACCCCTGTCGCGCAGGATGCTCGCACTGCGCCGCAGCGTGACGGCAAGCTGGAAGAAGGAAACGGTCTGATGACATCGAACGAACTGCTGACCGTCAGCAATCTGACGGTCGATCTTCTGACCGCCCGAACCGCCGTCAGACCGGTCGATGGCGTGAGTTATTCCCTCAATCGAGGGGAAACGCTTGCGATCGTCGGAGAAAGCGGCAGCGGCAAGACCGTGATGAACTTCGCGCCTCTGGGGCTTCTGCCCATCGGCGTCGAGGCGGATATGTCAGGCTCCGTCCGCTTCGACGGGCAGGAACTCGTCGGTGCGGCGCCCGACGCTATCAAGGCACTGCGCGGCAAATCCATCGGGTTCATCTTCCAGGATCCCATGAGCGCGCTCAATCCTGCCCGCAGCATCGGACGGCAGATCGGAGAAATGGCGGAGCTTCATCTGGGCATGTCGCGATCGGCGGCAGACCGGCATGCGCTGGATCTGATCAAGCTGGTCGGGATTTCAGACCCCTCGGCTCGCATGAAGCAATATCCGCATGAGCTTTCAGGTGGATTGCGCCAGCGCGTGATGATTGCCATCGCGATCGCCGCAGAGCCCAAGCTGCTCATTGCCGACGAACCGACGACAGCGCTTGATGTCACCGTCCAGGCGCAGATCCTTCAGCTTTTGAAAGATCTGAAGAAACGCCTGAACATGGCCATGGTCCTCATTACCCACGACATGGGGGTGGTTGCCGGTTCCGGCGACCGGATGGTCGTGATGTATGCAGGACGCGCCGCAGAAGTCGGTCCGGTCGAAAGAGTGCTGACGGAACCACGCCATCCTTACACCATGGGTCTCATCAACGCGATCCCGCGCAGAACCGATCCGGTCGGCTCCGCATTCCGTGGCCTCCCAGGCGTACCACCGGTTCTGGGCCGACCCATCGAGGGATGCGGGTTTGCGCCACGCTGCAAATTCGTTCTGCCGGACTGCTCGACCAAGAGGCCGCCTCTCGCTGGCACAATCGACCCCTCCATTCTCGCGGCTTGTCCCGTGGTCAATGTTTGAAAAGGCTGAACATGTCGCAGCAACCCATTCTCAGCGTCGAAAATCTGAAGACCAGCTTCAAAAGCATCGAGCGCGGCAAGCTGGTCAAAGCCGTCGATGATGTGTCTATCATGCTTTACCCCGGAGAGATTGTCGGCCTGGTCGGTGAATCCGGGTGTGGGAAGTCAACCCTCGGACGATCGATCGTCGGGCTCGAGAGGCCCGACAGCGGGCGTATCATGCTCGACGGTGTCGATCTGGGATCACTCGGTGGTGCGCGGCTTCGCAAGGCGCGCCGCGCCGTTCAATACGTGTTTCAGGATCCCTATGCTTCGCTGAACGAGCGGCAGACGGTCGCGGAGACGATCCGCGAAGCACTGCTAATCGGCGGGCTATCCTTGCGCACTGACCAGGAAAGGCGCGTGAGCGAGCTTCTTGATCAGGTCGGCCTCGCATCTGTTTTCAAGGAGCGGTATACCCGGGAGCTTTCCGGCGGCCAGAGGCAGCGCGTCGCGATCGCACGGTCGCTTGCAGTCGAACCCCGCGTGCTGATCTGCGACGAACCGGTCAGCGCGCTGGATCTCTCTATTCGCGCCCAAGTCATGAACCTGTTCCTCAGCCTGCAGAAAGACCTTGGCGTTGCCTGCCTGTTCATCGCGCATGACCTTGCACTGGTTCGCCAGGCGGCATCGCGGGTCTATGTCATGTATCTCGGAAAGCTGGTGGAGTATGGCCCGTCTGAGGCCGTCTACGACTCGCCAAGCCATCCTTACACCCAGCTTTTACTTGCTTCGGCGCCGGATGCCGATCCCTTGCGCGAACGCGCCAGAGTGGTGCCGCTGATTGAGGGAGAAATTCCAAGTCCGACAAATCCACCGTCCGGCTGCCGGTTCAGGACACGCTGTCCATTGGCTGTAGAACAATGCGCAAGCGCATTCCCCCCGTATGTCGAGCTGTCGCCCGGCCACGCTGCTGCCTGCTATTTTGCCGGCGATCTCCACAACGGCGAAAAATCGGCAACAGGGCATCCCGCATCCCACACCTTGCCTGCGGTTGCCGCAGCAAGGCTCGTGACTGCCCAGCTATAAGCAGGAAGAGAACGCATGCCGCTTCAATACCAGCCGGACGACGAAGTATTCTGGGCCGACATCAGGGAGCAATTGCTTCCCATGTATAACAGTACGCAGTTAAGCAATATGCGACGCGGGCCGGCACCACGCGCCGTACGCGACCGCGTGAAAAGCCTCGTCGATCTGGCGCTCTCCTACGAACTGGACGCGTACGAGCCGTTTCTCAATATGAAGGAAAGCGGTTCTTCCGATGCGTTGCGCCTTGCGATGGCCGACTTCTTCGGCTGCAAACCGACGGAGATCGCGCTGACACGCAATGCGATGGAAGGCCTTGCCACCGTTTTGCTCGGCCTCGATTTGCAGAGGGGCGCGGAAATGCTTGCAACCGAGTTCTGCTACGATTCCAATCTGGCCATCATCAACCAACGCTGCGCGCGCGAAGGGACGGTCCTCAAGCTTGTCAATCTGCCGCTCGAGGCCGTTACAGATGACGAGATCGTCGCGATTTTCGCGGAGGCGATAACGGACAGAACTAGCCTGATCCTGTTCCCGCATGTCCTGAGGAACACAGGTCGCATCATGCCGGTCGCCAGGATCGCAGCTCTGGCCCGAGCGCGCGGTGTCTTCACTCTTGTCGATGGCGCACACTCCGTCGGTCACATCGATTTCCGACTGGAGGCGCTCGGATGCGATGCCTTTGCCACTTGCTTGCACAAATGGTTCCAGGGGCCTCGCGGAACCGGATTTCTCTACATTCGCGAAGACAGGATCAAGGATGTTTGGCCGATCCATGCCACCTGGTCGGGCAAGCCCGCTTCCAGCATCGAAAAATTCGAAGAGGTTGGAACCGTTTTCAAGGCGCTGCCCGGTGCCCTCCCCGAAGCGCTCGCCTTCAACCGCTTCCTCACCATGCCTGCCAAGGCTGCTCGCTTTCGCTACCTGCGTGATCGCTGGCTGATCCCGCTCGCTGAAAACAACAGGGTGAAGCTGCTGACGCAGCAAACGCCGGACTACCATACCGGCTTCGGTGCCTTCATGGTCGAGGGAATGGATGCAGCCACCTTCCACCGCAGGCTCGCAAGGGAGTACGATATCAACATCTCGCTCGTGCCCCTGAACGGAGGAAGTGAACCTTCCGGCCTGCAGGTATCGCCACATCTTTCCAATTCGGTTGAAGAGATCGACCGATTGGTTGGCGCGACCGCCACAATCCTCGCGTAAAGGGAAACGGCAGCATGATAAAGCCATCAAGCGACCCGTCGTTCTGCGACCTCGCGTCACTGGGAGCAGGCTTGAGAAAGGGCATCTGGTCGTCCCGCGACCTGACGGCGTTTTTCCTTGGGCGACTGGATACGATCGGACGACACTGGAATGCCGTTGCGTCACTGGATGCCGAGGGTGCCCTGGACACTGCAGACAGGGCCGATGCGATGTTGGCGCGTGCCGAGGATCTCGGCCCTCTCCATGGCATACCCTTTGCCATCAAGGATATCTTTGCAACGCGCCCGCCCCTACCGACAAGCTGGGGGGCCACACCATTCGCAGACAGGCAGTTTTCACGCGACGCCGAGGTCGTCGCAAAGTTGCGCGCCGCTGGCGCCATCTTGCTGGGCAAGCTCGCGATGATGGAGCTTGCAGCCATGTTTCCCTTCGAGACTTACGACGCCTCCCATACGGGCATCTGTCACAACCCCTTCAATTTCCAAGCATGGACCGGCGACAGTTCCAGCGGGTCGGCAGCGGCGGTGGGCGGCGGCCTCGTGCCCTTCTCCATCGCCACGGAGACGCACGGATCGATCATTCAGCCTGCCGCCTTCTGCGGCGCCGTCGGCCTGCGTCCGTCGATGAACCTTGTTTCGATGGATGGCGTGATGCCGATTTCGGCCTCGATGGACAGGGTCGGGCCGATGGCAAGAACCCCACGGGATTGCATCACCATCCTGCATGCCATCGCAGAACGGCCCATCGATACAACAAGGAATTCAGCACGGCCGCGCATTGGTATCTTAGCTCCCGGTCGGGTCGATCACGACGCGGCAGTCGTGGACAATTTCGAACGCGCACTCGCTGGGTTGGGCGGCTACGCAGATCTTGTTCCTGTGGCGCTGCCGGACATGCCCATTGCCGAGACTTATAGGAGCATTATCCTCTTCGAAGCGTCCCGCAATTTCGCGCCACTGATTGCGGATGGAACCGTCGATCGGCTGTGTTCTCCCTTCGCGAAAGGCGGAAGCTATCTCGCAGAGCATCAACCGATCAAGGCATACGAGGCGGCGCTTGAGCAACGAGATGAACTGTTCCACAAGTGGACCGAGGCCTTCGGCTCATTCGACGCGCTGGCCACCTCAACCAATCCAAAAGTCGCGCCGCCGATCGATGTGGAGTTTTCCGCATATTTTGGCGATAGTGACCACGAGCCATTGACCATGATCGGTGCGGTATTAGGTCTACCAGCGGTGACCATTCCGTCCGGCCTCGGCGATCGCGGATTACCTACGGGGATACAGTTGGTCGGCATGCCAGACGACGATAGCCGCATCTGTCATATCGCAGAAAATCTCTTGAAGAGGATCGGCCGTCCGATGCAAAAATTGCCTGGGGATAGCGGTTCTAGAAACGCAGCGGGCAGCTCTGAATTTCGTTTAAGGTAAGCGTTTTTTACATGGGCTTTAGAAATGGGCTTTAGAGCTAGCGTCTCCGCCAATCTCGTTTAGCGTTGCAATAGACCGTTATGTCCCACTGGCTTTCCGGCACCTTGGCGATGACCTCTATTTCGGAAATGAAGGCGCATTCCCGCCAAAACGGCTGCCATTCCAAACATCGTCTAGACGTCGCAATTTTGAAGAAATGGCTCGCGGATACAGTTGACGGAGCCAACGTTTGTAGCGAATCTGCGGCCACAGACATGATGGAGTCTTGATATGGTACGGTCGGTGGTCGAATTGCGGAATGTCGCGGGCACCGAGGCCGCGATGGGTTGGGCTGGTAGCCATACGATGATCATCGATCGCCCGGAAGGCAAAGCCGGCGGCTTAGGGCTCGGTTTCAACGGCGGCCAATTGCTGGCACTCGCAATCGGAGGCTGTTATTGCAATGATCTTCGCTATGTCGCCCACGAACGCGGCGTAGGAATCGAAAAGATCGCCGTTACGGTGACGCTTGACCTACAAGGTGCACCGCTGGTTGCCACCAACGCGCTACTGTTGGTAACGTGCGAAACATCCGACGGCTCCGATGCACAAGCCTTGATCGATCATGCGTGGTCCGTGTGCACAGTTGCCAATTCCCTCAATCGCGGTATCCCGACCAAAATGAGGATGGCGTGACATCGAGTTGGAGCGCTCTGCTATTGCCTACTGTAGCATGAATGCCTTCGTGTTAAGGGCATTGGCGCCCGATTCAAAGCTTGCACCACGACCCAATCGTGCACTGCGATGACCACGGGTCAGCTCTCAGTGGAACTCAACAGCGTTGGCCTCTTTTTCTCAGACACCGGCCACCATCTCCCGGATGGCACTGATGACACGGGAATTGTCATAAGGTTTGCTGAAGAACCTGCCTTGAATTGGCAGTAGTTCATCACGAAGCAACCGATGTCCAGATGTGACAATAATCTTGACCGGCGGCCACCTGTCCCGAACGGCAGCTGCAAGCTTCAATCCATCCATGGTGCCGGGCATGTCTATGTCTGTAAACATCACACTGATGTCAGCATTTCCGTCGAGAACAGCGATCGCTTCATCAGCATCAGCTGCTTCATAAACCGTAAAGCCCTCCTCCTCCAGATATGAGGCTATATCCATGCGGATGAGCATTTCGTCTTCGACGACGAGTACCGAAATCCCATTGTGCACCATCCCCCACCATCCAAACCCGTTTTGCCGCCACTATTTTTGTTTTAATGCGACGTCGACCACATGCAACGTGCGAAGCGGCAAAATGATCCGGTGCACAAGAAATTGGTTATACTGTTGCCTGCCGAAAAACTCGTATGGATGTGGAGTTATCGCTTTTTATCCCAGACCCGGTTCGTGGCGATCGTCTGGGTTGGACATTGACAGCTCCGGGGAACCCGCATGCCGGTTATAAAAAGACGTGTGCAGGTTTGATTGTAAGGACGGCAAATACAGCTTTTGATGGATCGTTGCCGAAATTAAACTAAAAGTTGACAGATTGGTTTTAAAGCCCTATTCATCTGGGCGTCGATATTTTCTTGCTGAGCTTTGGTTACCGCGCGACTAGCACCGCGCTTTGAACGAACCCTCCCTTTAAAACAATCGCTATCATCATCCGCAACGCTTCGCGTGGCGGTCATCTATAATGCTATGAAAGGGTTCATCATGACCACTGGCACAGTTAAATGGTTCAATTCCACCAAGGGCTTCGGCTTCATCCAGCCTGACAACGGCGGCGCTGACGCGTTCGTTCACATCTCGGCCGTCGAGCGCGCCGGAATGCGTGAAATCGTCGAAGGCCAGAAGATCGGTTTCGACCTCGAGCGCGACAACAAGTCGGGCAAGATGTCTGCCTGCAACCTGCAGGCCGTATAATCGGTAACTGCTTTCCTTTGACCACGGATGTACTGGCACTGTCGAAAGCAAACTACCAACCGGGTCAGGCAGATTGCCTGGCCTTTTTTGTGCCTGATGATCACGCAGACCGGAACGGCCGGTCAAGGGTCTCAAAAAAAGGGATCCCATGACGGATCATACTAACGAGCTTCAGGCAATTAACACAGCCTGGCAGATCGCCATCCAGGAAATCCTTAGGATAGTGGTCCGCGATGTCTACAAATCCAGAGACGAAGCTTCCTTCCATGCACATATCAAGCGTATCGAAGAAGCAGCGGTTGACAGCATCTATACCGGGCTGATGCTGCGGGGAACGAATGAGTGGACGGAAGTTCTCGTCAAGGAAAAAGCCAGCAACTTCGTCACGACGCTTTTAACGTCGTTCACGTACGACAAGGTCTGACCACATCGCGGACCCGGGCCGTTCCTGTTCTAATGCAGGTCTCCCAAAAAAGTGTGCGCGGTTTTGGGATAAAGACATGCATAAAAACAAAGTCCTAAAGCGCATTGCGTGAAACCGTTTTCACGAGATGCGCTTTAGGTGACGCGCGTCCTTATCGTCTGGTTGCCTTTGAAGACTAGGCGAAGTTGACCTATATGAAAGAATGTATCCCTGCGAAAGTTGCCGGGTGGCGCATGGCGGATGATCCAATCGAAAATCAAACTACGACCAGCACCCTTTGGGCGGAGACAGACAGATCTGCAGCCCTTCATGCTTATGACGTTCTCGATACGCCGCGCGAGGAAGATTTTGACGAACTCGCCCGCGTCGCCTCGGAGATCTGCGGCACCCCGATCGCGGTCGTCAACCTTGTCGACACCACGCGGCAGTTTTTCAAGGCCGAAGTCGGTCTTGGCGTACGGTCGACACCGCTCGAAACCGCCTTCTGTTCGCATGCTCTCCTGGAAAACGACGTTCTTGTCATTCCGGACGCGACCAAGGATACCAGACTGGATTGCAACCCTCTTGTTACCCAAAGTCCTCATCTCCGTGCCTATGCAGGGGCCCTGTTGAAGACGTCCGAGGGTCTACCGATCGGGACAATTTGCGTTCTGGACTATCAACCGCGCCAATTCACCGATGCTCAAATCCAGATGCTGCGGTTCCTTGCCAAACAAACGATGACGCAGCTCGAGCTTCGACGAAAAATTGCCGCTCAGGCAAAGCTTCTCCAGCAGACAAAGCAGGCTGAACTGGAAAAGCTGAAATTCGAACGCGTCGTCACCCAGGCCTCCGACTTTATCGGGATCGCCGACGCGACCGGGCACGTATCCTATCTCAACGAAGCTGCGCGAAGAATGGTCGGGTTAAGTGTCGACGAGACGCTACCCGCCAATGTCGATCACTACA
The DNA here is from genome assembly GCA_030655075.1 of Pararhizobium sp. Classification (GTDB taxonomy): domain Bacteria; phylum Pseudomonadota; class Alphaproteobacteria; order Rhizobiales; family Rhizobiaceae; genus JAURWE01. The sequence goes on along the minus strand of JAURWE010000046.1, from coordinate 27,258 downwards.
TCGCTGCGGAAGATAGGCAGATGTTCAATAAGGATGTTCGGGCACGCGTTAAGGGGGGCGAGATCTGCGAACGGGAAATCCGCCTGGTGAATTTTGCGAACGGGACAACTATCCCGGCGCTTTGCACCCTGTTTCCGATGCGTGAAAATGACGGCGCTATTGTCGGCTATGGCATCGTAACGAAAGACATTACGGCAAAGAGGGTTGAGGAAGAGCGGCGTAACCACATCATCTTCGAGGCCGCCCATCGGATGAAGAACACGCTCGCTGTCATTGAGGCGATCGTGTCTCAAACGTTGCGAACTGCCACCAGCCTTGAAGAAGGGCGCCATTCAATTTCAAAGCGCGTACAGGCTCTGGCGCGTGCTCAAGACATTCTGACCACGACTGAACGTTCGGTTGCCGATATCGTCAATGTCGTGGAAAAGGCGCTTGAGCCGCACGACCCCGGAAACGCTCGGATCAGCGTCTCGGGGCCTTCGCATCCTCTCTCGGCCTCGCAGTCGCTCGGCTTGTCGCTGGCCATCCATGAACTTGCCACCAACGCCGTCAAATATGGTTCGCTCAGGGGAGATACAGGCAAAGTCCGGATCGAGTGGACAGTGTCGGAATGCGGAGAATTTACGTTTGAGTGGCGGGAGACCGGAGGCTCGACTGTTTTGCCACCGGCCACCACGGGGTTCGGCTCTAAACTGATCCAGAACCTGATCTCTCCCTATTTTGAAGGGCGCGCACGACACGAATTTCTAGCAGAGGGTGTGAAATTTTCCCTTGAAGGTAACGTGTCGGTGGTAGACCCGTGACAACCGGCTGAAAATAGCACCTTCCTCATCCGGATGGACGCGGCGATTTAGTTGGTTTTGCAAAAAAACGGACGCCTCACCTGTCTTGGTTTGCTTGTCGCCGTCAATCACGACGATCCAGTTGACCGACTGCTAAAGCACGTTGCGTGAAAACGGATTCACGCAACGTGCTTTAGATTTTTGTTTTTATGCATGTCTTTAGCCCAAAACCGCGCACACTTTTGGGAGACATGCATTAGTCGAAGCCCAAAGCGAAGGGCGATGCCATATTGCCTGCACTTTCATTCTTCCGGAGCCTTGATGACAATGACACCCGAAACCCTCAAACCCCTTTTATGGGAATCGAAAAATCTGGTGCGCGCCATCGAGGCGGCCGGCGTAACCCTGTGGTCGTGGAACGTCGATACCGATGCGTTTGCGATGGATGACCATTCCTATGATCTCTGGGGAGTTCCACGCGGTATGGACGTAGCTTTCGAAGATCTGTCCGCCCATATACATCCTGCCGATCGCGACAGGGTTCGCGCGGCTTTCACCGCTACACGGACCATCATAGGGGCGTACGAGATCGATTTTCGGATCATGGTCGGGAACGAACTTAAGTGGATTTCCGCCAGGGGCCAAGGTGACGATGCCGGGATGGTCAGACGGATCATGTTCGGCATTTTCATCGATGTCACCGGCCGCAAGCAGGCGGAAGAAGGCCGGGAGTTGCTGGCGGGGGAAATGAGCCATAGGGTCAAGAACCTTTTGGCTATTGCTGCGGGGCTGACGGCCATCACATCGCGATCGACGACGACCGTCGATGAAATGGCGCGCGAACTGACGCTAAGGCTGACAGCTTTGGGACGTGCTCACGACCTCGTCCGGCCGGTACCCGGACAGACGGAAGCCCCTTCAGCCCTTCTTGGCGATTTGTTGACCGTGCTACTGGCACCCTATGATGATCTTGGAGCCTTTAGCGGCCGTATTCGGGTGTCGGTGCCGAGAATGAGTGTCGGTGAAGCGGCGACGACCATCGTTGCACTGATCGTCCACGAATTGGCCACCAACTCCCTTAAATATGGCGCGCTTTCGGTTGATACAGGTACGCTTGATGTCTCATGCTCCGCGCTGAACGAAGCTGTGACGATCGTCTGGACGGAAAACGGCGGCCCCAAGATAAAGGCGCCAGAAGGCTTTGGTGGCTACGGGAGCAGGCTTGTGGAGCGGAGCGTTAAAGGGCATCTTAGCGGGTCAATTGGATACAATTGGGCGGAAGAAGGCCTCGTGGTGACACTCGTGGTCGATCCGATGCGTTTGGCCGTGTGAGAGCCACGGAATTGTCAGTCAAACAGCTTGAGCTGGGCCGCTGCAGCATTGGCCTCATCCATGGAGGCGTCCAGCGTTGCCTTCAAAATACGAAGCTCTGCCAGAAGGCGCGGGCTTAGCTGCAAGTCCTGCCAGTCGGCGAGTTTCTGCTGCCATTCCGCAACTTCGACAATCAGGTTGCGTGAACGCTCCGCCGTTGACGGGTTGACATCTTTTGCCGCACGCTCAGCGTTCTCAGCCAATTCCACCAATTCGACGGTGCTGACGATCCACGTTGGGAGCGCTGCGCGCAGCGTTACAATTTCAGAAACGACCGGCTCGTCAGCGGTATAATTGGTCATTGGGGAACCTAATCTTTTCAAATGTAAAAATGGGAATAAGCGGCTGGCGGCATGTCGAGTGAGAAACATTTGAGTGCGCCTTCTTCTTCAAGCGCATCTCGACCTTTCTCATAATCCTAGCGGTCGTGATCTTCGGCTTTTTTCCGGAGCTGCGACGGGTCACTGATGGAACTGGCTCTGCTGCACTATCGCAATGCAGGTGCACCAAAACTAAACTTGGCGCAGGATGTTTTGTTCCCCTTGTGCCTGGACGGCCACCCCCCTGGTCGGACATCCATACCAGACTGCTAACCGAGAGTGCAAAGCTCTCGATGCAATGCCGCTCCACGCGTGTTGCCAAGGAGACTGCTTGCGTAGCGATACTACTCGGGGGTTGCATTCGCCTCAATGAATGCGAGTGAACGATCAGTATTCAAAAATTTTTCGCTCGGTTTTCTAATATTTCACTAAGCATTTATCCCTTAAAAATGGGCATTAAATTGTTATCGACATCAATACACTGTTCTAATTTCGTTGAAATGGAGGAGTCATTGTGATCAAGAGCTCTTATACTGTTGACCTCTTAAAAGCTGCTCGTTTGTCTGCCATGGAAGAGCAGGACGTCCTTCTCTGCTATTTAATCGACATGGCTATATTGCGGACGACCAACCGCAAGCATGCACCGGATCAAAAAGAAGCGTAGCAACCTCGCCGCAAATCAGGGCTATTTGACTTCTCCCGCTTTCGCTTGAACTTCGGCGGGATGTTCGCTCTGCGTCTCATCTGCGGCTTTTTGAGCGTCCCACATCGCCTCCACCAACTTGAGGGCGTCGGCCGGCGACGTGCCTTTGTTGAATTCAGTTTGAATTCGGCGGGCTATCAACGCTTGGTGGGGCGTCGGTTTTCTTACCATTGTTGCCGATGCCCTTTGACACCAAGAGAATGTAGCTCAGATACCAAAATTTCATGCAGCACAGTCACTTCTCGAAGTTCGGTTCACAAGCCACCGTAACTTTTACGATGCCATGTGCCCGGGGCAGAGGCTGTATTCGGCAGAAAGACGCTATGGCCTTGGCTCAGCCCTCGCGATGCCCTCGCCCGGGATGAAGACAGAATTCGATCGGAAGAGCCGCGTCCTGGCCTACTTCAGGGCATTTAAACGTGCCTTCGCTAAGCCTTACGTGACGCCCTCTCCCGGCTGCCAGCCAAGACGCTCGACCAGCACCGAAATGCGCGCACCGTCAGGCTTGGCGATCATTGTAGCGAGTTGATCTTTCTTGGATTTCTTGGCCACGCGGGTTTCCGCCGGCTGGCTCGCCAGTTTAATCGCGGCGGATTTGGTGGGCGATTTTGGTGAAACCGGCACCCGGGCGTCTGACCTGTCTGGTCAATGGGCGTTATCATCATAGTCTCCACTGATTCAACCCGAATATCGGGTCTTGCACCGAGTGAAGCCCGACACCCGGGCTCAGGCATCCGCCGGCCGGGGGCGTTGCTTCCACCCACGACTGCTTCCTTGCGGGCCGAAGTCCAGTCGCATAAGGCCGTGGCGCAACTGTTCTTTAAGTGATCAATGGCTTTGACGGCTCGGCCGTTATCCACAACGGCCGGCAGCAGACTGTCGGCCGCCCTAAGGCCGACAATCGCAGGAAGTCGCTATTCTCGCGGTGATCGACGGTGTTTTACGCCACCACAGGCATCGAATTGGCCTTCCGGCCTTCCCACTCGTCCTTCGTCTGCGTCTTGATGTCGAACTGGTCGCGGGTTCTTGTATAGGTATGCCCACCCATGCGGCCGACGGCGTCCATCAGGTGCTGGTCGATGTGGAGGTTGGCGGGGTTGACGGCGTCGCTGCGGACGTAGACGCCAAGGACTTCGCCGAGGATGATTTCGCGGGCGGGGCCGACCTGCAGGGTGGTATGGCGACGGCATTCGAGCGCGGCGGGGGCGGCGAGAATGCGCGGGCTGCGGACCATCTGGCCGGGTGCCGTTGCAAGGCCTGCTTCCTCAAGCTCATCGACCTCCGGGCCGAACTTGATGGCGCAGATTTCCATCTGGGCGACGAGCGCGTCGTCGCAAATGTGCACGGTGAACTCGCCGGTCTCGCGGATGTTGCGGGCTGTGTCCTTGAAGCGCATATCTGAATAGTTCTCGACGCCGATGGCGACGATGGCCGGGTCGTGGGTCAGCACATTGAAGAAGCTGAACGGGCCGGCATTCGGTAAGCCGTCCTTGCTGACCGTCGTTACCAGCGCGATCGGCCGCGGGATGACGGTTCCGATCAGGATCTTGTAGCGCTCCCTCTCTGTCAGTTTGCCGAAATCGAAATGCGTGTGGGGAATGTTTTCGTTCATGTCAGGCCTCGGCAACGACGCGATGGGTTTCAAGCGGGGTATGGCGGCTCAGGTTTTCGAAGCCGTCCTTCGTGACGGCATACATGTCGCCGATATTGCAGCCGGCCGACAACGGTTCAAGCCACTGTGTGTGCATCACAAACACCATGCCCTCCTCAAGCCGGTCGTAGTTGTGAGAGGAGATGTTGAAGCTGTTCTGGCCGCCAGCCATGCCGACGGAATGGCCGAGGTTCGGGTTGTGCGGGCCTTCGGTCGCCGGATAGAGATGCATCAGCTTACGGCCCTGCGCTTCCCAATCCACGTTCTTGACATATTGCTGCGGGATCAGACGCGCCTGCCCATCCGGCATCGCGGACCAGTTGTAGGGCATGGTGCGCGCCTCGGTCGAGGCCAGTAAGCCACGCTCGATCATTGGCTCGAAGGCCGCATTGTTGATGTCGCGCATCAGGGCGCCGGGCCGGATCAGCTTTTCGGCGCGCTTGACGCCGTCGGTGCAGACCGCCAGCACCTCTTCCTGCCGTTCGGTGATGTCGCCGATGGCGATCATCCGCGCCGTTTGAGCGGTATAGCCGCGATAGGTGACGTTGGAAATGTAGAGATTGATGACATCGCCGGGGCGCACGACATGACCGTAGGGCTTGCCGCAATGGGTGCCGAACTCGTTGATGCCGATCTGATAGCCGTCACCGGTCTCGCCGCCGAGTGTCAGCTGAGCATAGGTGAAGGCCGAATAGATTTCATGGTCGGTGACGCCGGGCCGGACGACATGATAGGCGGCCTGCGTGCCGATGCTGGCGAGCTGGGCTGCGGCGCGAAACAGCGCGATCTCGCGCGGCGAGCGGATCTTTTGCATGCGGTCGAGAATGCCGTTGTCGGCAACGCACTTGGCTTTCGGCAGCTGTTCTTCCAGCGCCGACCAGAAGGTGAGCGAGGTGCGGTCGCCGATCCGGCCGATCTGGCCCTTGGCGAGACCGAGATTGCCGAGCACTTCGGCGCATTTTTCTGCGGTCTTGATGATGGAATCACCGGGGCGGTCGGCGTATTCGCGGCCGATGGGGCCGATCTGCCAGATGTCATCGACCAGAACCGGCTCGCCGCCCGGCGGCAGCAGCACGGATTGCGTAAAGAACGACAGAAGCACCATGGCCTTGTCCGTATCGGTCGGAATGATGAGCACGCCTTCGCGCATCCAGTCGCAAATATAGCGCAGGTAGGCATTCGACGTGTGGAACCAGCCGACGCCGCCGGTGTGGACGATGATGGCATCGTGACCGGCCTCGACAGCCTGACGGCGGATGCGGCGCAGGCGGTCTTCGAATTCCTCGAGCGGCAGCGGCAGCGGCGCAGAAAACTCGAAATCCGGCGCGAAATCGGCCATCAACTGGCCCATGCGATAGGCGCCTGATTTTGATGCGCTGATGTTCATTGGGTGTTCCTTCCAAGCTTCATAGGTTGTTTTTGTTCGGACCGGTCAAGCCTGCTTCGGCGGCGCCAGAACGCGCCGGGCGACGAGCATGACGATGAGCGTCAGCCCGATCAGAATTCCAGAGATTGCGGCAACACGTACATCGAGCGATTCCTCGATCAGCGCGAACATCCGGAGCGGCAGAACCGTTGTCTGCGCATCCGCGAGGAAGAGCGAGACCGAGACATTGTCGAGCGACTGGATGAAGACGAGGAAGGCGCCGGCCAGAATGCCCGGCATCAACAGCGGCAGCGTCACACGCCGCAGCGTCGTGAACCAGTTCGCCCCCATCACGGTGGATGCCTCGGCCAGCGACGGGTTGAGGCCTTGCGCCACGACCGAGGCGGCGCGGTACATCAGCGGTCCGAACACGACGACGTGCCCGGTCACCGTCAGCCAGAGCGAGGGCTGGAAGCCGATGAAATTGGCAACGATCAGCGCCGCGAGGCCATAGACGAGGCTTGGCAGAACCAGTGGCGCCAGCAGCAGGGGCTCGATCGCGCCAACCGTGCTGCGCCGCATCCTTGTCATGCCTATCGTGGCCGGAACGGCAAAGAGCAGTGCGCCCAGCACGGCCAGACCGGCGATCTTCAGCGAATTCCAGGCCGCCGCATGTTCGGTTGCCGAGCGGATGGGATCAAGCAGCGCCGCATACCAGCGCAGCGAAAAGCCCTGCGGCGGATATTTCAGCGTTTGCCCTGACGTGAAGGACATGGTCAGCGCGATGAAGATCGGCGCGACCAGATAGATGACGCAGAGACCGCCGAAACCGAAGACGAAGGCCTTGTAGAGCCAGAAGGGAACGGGATTTTCCTTGGTATCACGCATGGCCGACCAGCCTCCTATGGCGGGAAATCATTGTCATGGCGACGAGCAGGCAACCGGTCGACAGCAGCAGCACGACGGCAATCGCCGAGGCCATGGGCCAGTCAAACAGCGTGCCGACCTCGCGGTAGATCAACTGTGGCACATAGACATTGCGGGCGCCGCCGATGACCGCCTGCGTCACAAACGAACTGCTGGTGCTGGCGAAGACGAGGATCCAGCCGGCAAGTAGGCCCGGCAGCATCATCGGCAAAAGGACCGTGACGAGGATGCGCCAGGGACCGGCGCCGGCGACCTGCGCTGCCTCGGTGAACTGGACGGGCGTGCGCGACAGGATGGCGACGAGTGGCAGGATGATCAGCGGCAGGTCGATCTGGCACATGGCCATAACCAATCCCAGCTCGGTAAACATCAGGCTTGTGGGGCTTCCCGTCAGGCCAAGCGCCATCAGCGCTTCGCTGATCGGCCCCTGGCGTCCGAGGATGACGATCCAGGCGAAGGTGCGCACGACATTGCTGGTCAGCATCGGAATGAGGGTCAGGAAGATGATGACCTGACGGATGGTTTTGCCGCTGTGCCAGTAGAGAAGCGCGATCGGCACACCCAGCAGGGTGGTGCCGGCAACTGTTTCGACGCCAAGACGGGCGGTGTTGACGAGGACGCGGAAGTTGAACGCGTCCCCGAAGAAGCGGCCATAATGGGCCAGTGTCGGCCCTTCGGAGCCGGTGAAACTGAAACCGACGAGGACGGCGAGCGGCGTTGCAAAGAACGCCACCGACAGCAGCAGCATCGGGATAACGTATGGAAAACCGCTCGCCTTCATCGCTCCGACCTCAACCGGCGACGATGGCGTCGAACTGGCGGATCCAGTCCGCACGGTTCTTGTTGATCTCGTTCCAGTCCGGATAGACCATGTTGGCGAGCTGGGCACGCGTCACGTAGGCCTCGATCTCCGGCGTCAGGCTGACGTCCTTGTTGGTCGGGAACATTTCCGTCGGCGGCATCTTCAGCTGGTCCTGCGCAGCCTTGGAGATGGCGGCATCCATATAGGCGTAGGCCGCCTCAAGGTTCTTGGCGCCCTTGGTCAGATGGATATTGACGGGAGCTGCCGGAGAGCCGGTGTCGGGCTGAACGAACTCGGCATTGATCCCCATCGACTTGAGGCGGGCGACATTGCCGGTCGAGCACATGAAGACGGCGATTTCGCCCTGCTGGAACAGCGTCATCTGGTGATTGGTGCTGTCGACGACGCCCTTTAGCTGCTCGGGATGCTCCTTGAACAGCTTGAAGACGGCCTCCATGTCGGCCGGGCCCGAGCCGAAGATTTTTGCCAATTCCGTATAGGCCATGACCGCCGTGTTGGAGGCAAAGCCGGTCCAGGAGACCTTGCCGCTGTAGGCCGGATTTTCGAACAGGTCGCGATAGCCCTTCGGCTGCGGCACGAGGTCGGGATTGTAGGCGATGCCGTTGACTTCGATGGTCACCGTCGGGCCGTATTCGCCCTGGAAGGCCGGGTCGAGCATGCCCCAGTTCTTCAACTTGCTTGGGTCGATCTTCTGAATCAGGTCGTTCTCGATGGCGGTCGCCATCTGGCCCGGCGACATCAGCAACGTGTCGTAGGCCGGGTTGCCGGGGCTCGCCATGATCTTGGCGAGCTGATCCTGCGCCATGGCCGGCGCGATGGTCAGGCCGTAACCGGCAGCCTCGACCAGGGGCGTCAGCACCGTGCGGTAGCCGTCTTCCCAGTTGCCCGGGAATGTGGCGGCAATGGCGGTCTCACCGGCTGCGGCTCTTGCGGCAAAGGGCAAGGCGGTGGCTGCAGCGGCACCTGCGGCAAGCAGGCCGAAATGGCGGCGGGTCATTTTGAAGTCGGTCATGATGTTCACCTCTGTTGTTGGGGTTTCTTAGTGGATGTTTTCCGGCTCGCCTGGAAAGGCGTGGCACCGTGCGGTGTCGATCTCTGCAAAAAGCCGGGTTCCCGGCTCGGGAATGAAGGTGGTTGGCCCCCGCACCTCGGAGGCGCGCAGTCCCGTTCCATCCTCAAGGATGAGGTCGTGGACGAGTGTCGGGCCGAGCGGCACGGAGACGGTGATATCGGCCGGCAGCGTATTTTCGCCCGGCTGCGTCGACAGCCGCACTTCTTCCGGACGGAAGCTGATCGTCACCTTCGAGCCGATCGTGAAGTTCAGGCGGCGCGGCAGGCGCAGGCTTCTGGCCCCCTTGTCTTTGCCCTTGCCAAGATCGATCAGCGTGCTGGCCGTATCGAGCCCGGCAACCGTTCCATGGAGAAAATTGGCCTGGCCGATGAAGGAATTGACGAAGAGCGTCTTCGGCCGGTCATAGACCGCCATCGGCGTGTCGATCTGTTCGACATTGCCCTTGTTCATCAGGACCAGGCGGCTTGCGAGGCTCTGCGCCTCTTCCTGATCGTGCGTGACAATAAGCGTGGTGATGCCGAGCGTCTTTTGCAGGTGCAGGAGTTCGACCTGCAGATCGAACCGCAGCGCCCGGTCTAGCGCGCCGAAGGGTTCATCGAGAAGGAGCAGCGACGGACGTCCGGCAATGGCGCGGGCAACCGCGACACGCTGCTGCTGGCCGCCGGAGAGTTCGCGCGGCAACCGGTTGCCAAAACCGTTCAGCCTGACCAGCGACAGCATCTCCTCGACGCGCGCCCGGCGCTCGGCCTTGGGTACCTTCATGCAGGCGAGCGGGTAGGCGATGTTTTCGGCAACGGTCAGGTGCGGAAACAGGGCGTAGTTCTGAAAGACCATGCCGATGCCGCGGGCCCGCGCCGAAAAATTGGCGAGATCATCGTCGCCGAGAACGATCTTGCCATTCTTCGGCTGGATCAGACCGGCAATGGCGCGCAGGACGGTCGACTTGCCGCAGCCGCTCGGGCCCAGCAGCGCGACGATCTCGCCGGCCTCGACATCGAATGAGACATCACTGACTGCATTTTGCCCGCCGTAACTGTGGGTTACGTCCCGGACACTGAGCCGCTTCCGATCGGCCGTCTTTGCTATATCGAGCATGTGGCTTTCCTGATCTTGCGTTGGGTGACCGGTGGTTCAGCAGCGAAATGCGATGTGGTGCGGCCTGCTGGACCCGACGTGTTCATGGGAAATGGCTGTGCAATCGGTGTGCCAGTTTCGAAAAGCTCATGACGCGAGAATCTAAGTCAATGCTTTTAAACAAATATTTCTAGTTCACCAACATTCGTAATTTTATAATTAAATTCTTCCGAAATTTCTTTCGGATGCTTTTGTGTGCAAAGTTTCAACAAAAAGCACGGTGAAGAGCAGACGTCTGTACATTTCGAGGGCAGAAAGACGGCTGTCGCCTCACTCAAATCCCGACCGAATGGCCCGCACCCACCCGCAACCGGATGACGAAAGTGCCCAAACGTCCATGAATGCCTCCAAAAGCGGTACTCAGGTCAAAAATTATGCATCTAATATTCGAAATTTTATGCGAAACTAAATTCGAAAGTTTACCAAAAAATCTATAACTCCGATATAGACGTTTATTTTCATACAATTAGGGTGCCCACATTCAGCTTGGCACGCCGATTGCATAGCCGATCCCAGAGACTTCACACAAGCAAAACGAAAAGGGGATCGCATGAAAAACGTTCAGAGACTTTTGAAGGCAGGACTGACCGGCGCACTGGTGACACTGGCGACCACGTCCCTTTATGCGGCCGAAGGTGCCGCCGTGAAGATGGTGCCCGACACCGACGTGGCGACGCTGCCGGGCGTCGCGCTCACCCAGGCACTGGCCGACAAGCTACCAGCGGATATCAAGGAAAGCGGCGTGCTGAAGGTGGCCACCGACCTCACCCCGCCGATCAGCTTTCATGCTGACGATGGCAAGCTCGTCGGCATCGATGCCGATATCGCCAGCGCACTTGGCGTCATTCTGGGCATCGACGTCCAGATGACCGATGTCGGCGCCGGCGCTGCGATCGTGCCATCCATTCTGTCCAAGCGCTTCCACATGTCGATTTCCGGCATCAACGACGACCCCGAGCTGGAAAGGCAGGTCGACGTCATCGACTACATGTATGACGCGACGACGATCATGACGATCAAGGACAATCCTCTCGGCATCAAGGCGATGGCCGACCTCTGCGGCAAAAAGGTCGCCGTACCGGTCGGAACCTTCCAGGCCAGAATGGTCGAGGCGGCCTCGGAGAAATGCGAGACCCCGATCGAGATCATGTCGATCCCGAAGATGCCTGATGTGCTGCAGGCGGTGCGCACCGGCCGTGCCGATGCCACCGTCAACGGTTACGCCACCAGCGTCTACACAACCGAGAACCAGACCGGCAACGGCAAGGGTCTGCAGGCACTTCCCGATATCCGGCTTGCTGTCGGCTATCTCGGCATGCTGACATCAAAGGACAATCCGGAACTGCGCGACACGGTCGTCGCCGCTCTTCAGCAGATGGTCGACAGCGGCGCCTACGAGACGATCATGAAGAAGTGGAGCCTCGGACCACTGGCCGTGAAGACCGTCAAGGTCAACGACGCTGCCAACATGCCGGTGGACTGAGCCCATGACCCTGTTTGCGGCTCACCCAACCACCCTCACCCTGGCACCCCCCACCGGCAAACCGGTGAAGTGGGGCCAGGTGGCGACCGGCGCCAGCGCGATCCTCGCGCTGGCCATCTTCGGCATGATCGTGGCGCAAAGCCAGAGCGTTCAGTGGTCCGAGATACCACACTATCTGATCCATCCGTCCATCCTTCGCGGCGTTCTCCTGACGCTTGAACTGACGGCCGGTGCGATGGTGTTCGGCATTCTGCTCGGCTGCGTGCTGGCGCTGATGGCCACCTCGGAAAACCTGGTTCTGAAGGCGCTGGCGGCCGCGTTCGTTTGGTGGTTTCGCGGCGTGCCGCTCATCGTCCAGATCTTCTTCTGGTTCAACATTGCCCTATTCATCCCGCAGATCGGCATGGGCGACTTCAGCATTTCGATCAACGATCTGGTGACGCCGGCCGTGGCAGGTTTTCTGGCACTCGGCCTGCATGAGGCGGCCAACATGTCGGAGATCATTCGTGGCGGGTTGATTGCGGTCGATAAGGGACAGCGGGAGGCTGCCACAGCCCTCGGGCTGAAAAAAACGCAGACCTTCCTCACCGTCATCCTACCGCAGGCCACACGACTTATCGTTCCGCCGACCGGAAACCAGGCGATCGGCATGCTCAAGGCCAGCGCCATCGTTTCGGTCATCGGTATGCAGGATCTGCTGACACAGGCGCAAGCGATCTATGCCCGAAACTTTCTGGTCATCGAGCTCTTGTTCGTCGCCTCGATCTGGTACCTCGCCATCACCACGGTCGCCTCCATCGGCCAGCATTATCTCGAAAAACGCCTGCAGCCGAAGAACCGCACCGCTGCAGCAAAGGCCCCTGCCCGGCAGCGCACATGACGATCGCCGGGATCAAGAAACACCGCTCTCATAATCGATAAGGACGCCACCAAGCGCGCCCGATCAGGAAACAGCAAAGGAGTTTGAAAATGAAACTGGGTATCGACAGCATCAAGCTGCCCGAAGGAAAAAAACGCGGCCCTTTGGCCAGCCTCGATCATGTCAAGGCGCTCGGCCTTTCGGGCATCTTTTTCAGTACGGCGCTGGACATGAGCCCGGCGCTGGATGCCGGCGAACTCCGGGACATTCGCGCCAAAGCGGATGATCTCGGCCTCTACCTCGAAAGCGGCATCGGCAAGGTCAACCCCTATTGCAGCGCCGAGGAACCGGCGCTCAGGGCAGTGGGCGGCGGCGACATCATCGCCGGTTTCACCCGCATGGTCGAGGCGAGTGCGGCCATCGGCTGCTTCGAGCTCTGGGTGGCGCCTGGCAATTTCAAATCCGAATATCGCGGCCGTCTGGCCAACGACCGTTTTCGCACCGACGTGACCTGGGAGGAGCAACTGACGGGCATCGAAAAGGTGCTGCGCAAGCTCGCCCCCGTCGCCCGCGCCCATGGCGCCCATATGAACATCGAGACCCACGACGAAATCACATCCTTCGAGATCCTGCGGCTGATCGAGGCGATCGGTGCCGATTGCGTCGGCGTCGTCTTCGATACCGCCAACGGTCTGCAGCGGGCGGAGCATCCGGTCTTTGCTGCCAAACGGCTGGCGCCCTACATTCGCCAGACCCATATCAAGGATGCCTATGTCGGCCGTGCGCCTGGCGGGCTTGATTTCCAGACACGGCCCTGCGGCGGCGGCATCGTCGATTTCGCGGCCATCCTTCCCATCCTTGCGGAGGCAAATCCCTCGCTCAACCTGTCGCTGGAGGTCGCAGCCTCCGTCGAGGACAGGCGCCGCAAAGCCAATCCGCGCCAGTGCATCGAGATCGACGACCCGATCTGGCGCGCCGGCCATCCGGACCTGACGTCTGAAGAACTCGAAGCCTATATGGCCATGATCGATGCCTACGAGACCCGGGTCGCTTCTGGCGAGATTCCCGGCTGGGAAACCTATGAACGTACCCAGTACGGCTATCCTACCTACGAACACCAGTCCTACGGTTTTGATGAGGCGATCGGCTTCATCAAGGCATCTGCCCGCCACATCGAAACGGCTTGCCGGGCCAAGGGGATCGTGCTCGGCTCCCCGGCCACGAAGCACAAGGCGGCCTGACCGCGCCCAGGGTGCTGACGGCGTGGCTGCCAGCACCTGGAAATCGCCGCTCAGGTTACTTGCGCACGAACATTCTTATGGAAATAATTACAGCACATCGCTATCAGATACACTGACATGCCGGGTCCAGATCTGGCACAGGCATTTGACCTGGAGACGGACATGAAGAAGACGCGCCGCCAAAGCGCCAAGACCACGACAGCCGCGCATGGCGCAGCGGACGCGGCCGACACCAACAATGACGATGTTTCCGAGCGCATCCGTGCCACTCTGGCAGCCGCCATCGGCGAAGGCGCGCTGAAGCCCGGCACCAAGATCCTCGAGGAGGCGATCGCGGAGCATTTCGGCGTCAGCCGCACCGTGGTGCGCGGCGCGCTCGGCGTGCTCGAAAGCGACCATCTGCTCGAGCGCAAGCGCAACCGCGGAACATTCGTGGCCGAGCCAAGCATCGAGCAGGCTAAAAACCTGTTCGAAGCGCGGCGTAAGCTGGAACGCCTTCTTCTGGAACTCGTCATCACCCGCGCGACGCCCGAGCAGCTGGACGCACTTCAAAGGCTGACGGACGAGGAAGAACACATCCACCATCACGGCGATGAAAAGTCTAAAACAGTGCTGTCCGGCAAATTCCACATCGTGCTCGCAGACCTCGCGGGCAACCCTGTCTTGACCGAGATGCTGTCAAAAATCGTCGCCCGCCTGTCGCTTGTCATGTCGCTCTATGAAGAAGAGCGCAAGGACGACTGCGGCGCCGACCACCACCGCCTGATCGTCGCCGCCCTGAAGGCCAAGGATCTGGGCAAAGCTCAAGACCTCATGGACCACCACCTCGCCGACATCGAAGGCCGTGTGCGGCTCACCGAAGGACAGGGCGACCGGCATACATTTCTCGCGGTGCTGGAGAATTTTTCATAAATTTACATATGCGGAGAGATTTGACACGAAATGCGAGGACAATAATTTGTCCTGACGCCGTCCTTGGGTTCAACGCGGTACTCATTCATGCATTCCGGCCACCATAATCTCGATGAGGATCTCAATCCGACCAGGTCCCGGCATGTCCGCTTTGCAGCAGCTTCGGCCGGTCGCTTCATGTCCGTTATGAAGGCGCTTTCCGGACGCGAGCGCCCCGAGAAGCGGTCTGACTGCCAAAGGCCAGAGGGGGCGGTATCAACCACCAAGATGAGGGCGCTAAGTGGGCGCGAAATAGGGGGGAAAGGTCGTAAATCCGTGATGTTGGAAGCCGTCCACGTTGCCTTAGGAGCATAGACAGCTTGACGGTATGTGGGTAGATGAACAGGAGTTGGGTCGTTCAATTTCAATCGTAACCTTCAAAGGCCAGATTTTTGAATCGAAACCTCGATGCCGTCTTGCGCTATTGGCGCACCTCCTTGGCTGATGGAGCTTTGGGAGAGGGCAAGTTCAGCCAACGGGACCGCAAGCGGTTTATAAATTTGTCTTCCGAGACCCTTCGCACTGGCCTGCTCCCGAAACACTCGCTCGGCCAACTGTTCAAAGACCAGCCAAAGACAAAGGCGATCGCTGTTCGGTTTTGGCCCCTGGTTGTGGCAAGGCGGTTGTCGCCCGGTGCGGCGAGCGGTGACGGCCTTCCCGAGCTGGTTGCGCCGGTCGTGACAGAAGCCTTGGTTGACCTCGAGGGAAGAATCTCTCCGCAACGCAATTTCATTGCGCGAGACGTGTTGACGCCGTTGCCTTCCGACGAATTCTCGATCGGCGCGGTAGACGCTTTGGACAGCTTTCTGACTGCAGAACCATGGCAACCGGACGACCGGTTGGATTGGGCAACCTACCTCGCGTATTGCCGCAAAATGCTGGATGCCGTGGCGAAAGGCTGGCCCATCGGAGATCAAGATTACGTTCCAGCCGGCTTCGGTCTTTTAGAACCGGCCGAGGACGTCTCGGCGACAGTGCGCAACATCTTGGATCTCTATGACAAAGTCCTCGCCGACCGTCCGCCGGCGCCGCTTCTCAACAAAATCGTCTCACCCGTTAAGCGATTGCTGCCCGAAACCAACGTTGAGACGGCACTTGCCCGCCGTCTCGGCCATTCCAATCCCCATTTTCCGTTGGCTGAGCAACAGCGGCAGGTTCTAGCCTGGCTGGATGCTGCGGTGCCGGGCGATGTCATTGCCGTCAATGGTCCGCCGGGGACCGGTAAGACGACGCTCCTTCTGTCTGCCGTGGCAGGACTTTGGGTCCGCGCTGCGCTTGATGGTGGGGAGCCGCCTGTGATTGTGGCGACATCGTCAAACAATCAGGCTGTTACGAACATTATCGACGCTTTCGGCAAGGATTTTGCTAAGGGCGACGGCCCACTCGCTGGGCGCTGGCTACCCGGTGTCGATAGTTTTGGCATATTTCTGCCCGCAAATTCTCGACGGCAGGAAGCTGCAGAAAAGTACCAAACCGAGGACTTCCAGACACGGATTGAAACCGTCGATGGTTTTTTGGCTGGGAAAGAAGCTTGGCTAACGGCTGCGCGAGCAGCATTTCCGAGCACTCAGGGTGACGTCACGGACTATGTCTCGGCCCTTCAGGGCGCCATTGCTTATCACGTTTCAAAACTCGTAGAGGCTGACCGCAGCCTTAAACAACAATCCATAGCGATGGGAAAAGTCCACGCAATGGGAGGCGACCCCGCAGCGGCGGAAGCAAGTGCTCAGACCCTCGTAAGCGAGCAAGGCCTCGTAGTCGAAAGCATGCAACGGCACCGTACGGTGTTCGATCGCCAACAAGTTCAGGAATCAAGCCTCTTCGCGGTGTTCAGCTTTATCCCCGCCATTGAACGGAAGCGCGTTCTTCGGGTGCGTGTAGCTCTGGGAGAACTTTCCGGGATCGCTGGACTGAAGCGCATCTCTGAGATTGATCAATATCTTGCTCGCGCGCTTCTAAAGGCTGAAACCGAATACGCCTCGGCAACGCAGGCTTTGAGCGGTGTCAGACAGGTGATGGCCGAAATCACTGCTGCACGATCTGCCCGGAAACAAGCATTGATCTCGTTTGATGGAGGGGATGGCCTGGAGGATGGGTTGGAGGATCGCATCGACCTATGCCAACGTTTCGAGCTTTTCCAACTGGCCACCCACTACTGGGAAGGCCGCTGGTTGATGGCGATGGAGGCCGATCTGGCAGGGATTACGGCCTCCGCCACCAAACGCGGTCGATCGACGCTGGTACCGCGCTGGCATCGACGCATGATGCTGACACCATGTGCCGTTTCGACCTTCGCCAGCCTGCCGTCGAAACTCTCTTACAGCCGCCGGGACGGAGGCGAATGGGCCAATGAGTATCTTTACGACTTCATCGATCTGCTGATCATAGATGAGGCAGGGCAAGCCCTCCCCGAGGTTGCCGGCGCTGCATTTGCTTTAGCCAAACGCGCCCTGGTCATCGGCGATACCCAACAGATCGAGCCGATCTCGGCCGTGCCCCGCGCCGTCGATGTTGGGAATTTGCGCGAGGCCGGTTTGTGTTGGAGGCGGATGCAGACATTCAAACCCTTGATGCCACGGGTCTTTGCAGCACATCCGGCAGTGCGATGCGGCTGGCCCAACGGGCGTGTCAGGTTTCGCCTTGGCCAGACCTAGAGCCGGGTCTGTGGCTGTTTGAGCACCGCCGCTGCCATGATGAGATCATAGCGTACAGCAACGCCCTTTGTTACAAGGGTAAGCTGCGCCCGCGTCGTGGGTCCGCGCCGAGCGATCGGCTTTTGCCGGCGATGGGATACTTTCATGTTGATGGGAAGGCGGTCCGCGCGGGCAACAGCCGATCAAACCTCACTGAAGCGCAATCAATCGTGGCTTGGATTGCTGAAAATCGCGGGCCATTGGAAGAGCGGTATGGCCGTCCCGTAGAGGAAATCGTTGGTGTTGTTACGCCTTTTGGCGCGCAGGTCCGCGAGTTGCGGAGAGCCTGCACTGCACATAACATCACCGCCTCGGGGCGAACAGGCATGACAATTGGCACCGTCCACGCCCTTCAAGGTGCCGAACGCCCCGTGGTGATTTTCTCTCCAGTCTATTCCAAACACGCCGACGGTGGCTTTATTGACGGCTCCCCTAGCATGTTGAACGTAACGGTATCGCGTGCGAAAGACAGCTTTCTGCTGTTTGGAGACATGGACGTGCTCGTAAATGCGGTACCCGGTTCCCCGCGAGCATTGTTGTCAAGCTTCCTCGACCAACCCGGTCAGGAGCTCGACTTCCAGCCGGCACCACGCGCCGATTTGCAGGCAAGCAAGGGGCGAATGCAGATGCTGCGAAACGCTGCAGAACACGATTCATTTCTGCTGAATGTCTTGTCCGCCGTTGCGCAGCGCTACCTGATCGTCAGCCCTTGGATCAAACTTCGCACGATGGAGCGCACAGGAATATTGCAGGCTGTAGAACTGGCTGCCGCCCGGGGCGCTAAAATCGACATTTACGCCGATCCGTTGCTGAACGCAAACCTGACATTAGGCGGCACCAGCCAAATCGACGAGGCTGCCCGCGCGCTGGAACAGATTGGCGTCACGCTGCACCGTATTGAGAAGCTTCATAGCAAAATTGTCGCTGTGGATGACAATCTTCTCTGTGTTGGATCCTTCAATTGGCTCAGTGCCGACAGGGAAGGGCAATATGCGCGCCATGAGATGTCTTACGTTTACCGCAGTAACGACGTAGAGGGCGAAATCCGTGTGACGAGGGAGGATCTGAAACGCCGAACCCGCTGAATGATGTAACTGGTGTAGCCGCAGCGATTGAAGCTAAGCCAGCGGCTTACACGGCTTTACCTCCGACGTGATCCTCAAATAACGCTGCGAACATGGTGATAGGATTTTCGAAAGCTCCATTTCACGTTGTCCTGCCAGCTCGCCAATCCAGGCAGTGCCGTTCCGCGTATTGATTTGAACTAGTCAAACGGAATGCCGCAATGAAACCTGTCCGTCATCTCATCTTTATCCTCGGCGATCAGCTTTCGTTGTCCTTATCGAGCCTCGCCGATGCCGATCCTGTCCGGGACGTCATCCTCATGTGTGAGGTCATAGAGGAAGCAACCTATGTTCCGCATCACAAGCTGAAAATCTCGCTGATCTTCTCGGCCATGCGGCACTTCGCCGATGAATTGCGCGCCATTGGTTTCGACGTGCAATACACGCGTTTGGAGGATGCGGAAAATTCCGGCTCCTTTACAGGCGAGCTCGCGCGCGCCGTCACAGCTGTTTCGCCCGCGCGTATCGTCTGCACGGAAGGCTCGGAATGGCGTGTGCTGCAAGTGATGGAGAAATGGCAGTCAGCTTCGAACATTCCTGTCGAAATCCGTGCTGACGATCGCTTCCTGTGTTCGAAGAGCGAATTTCGCCATTGGGCCGACGGCCGTCGCTCGCTGACGATGGAGTATTTCTACCGCGAGATGCGCCGCAAGACCGGTTTTCTGATGCAAGGAGACAATCCGGAGGGCGGCAAATGGAATTTTGACGCTGATAATCGCAAACCGGCAAAACCAGACCTGTTTCGGCCCCGGCATCCGGCGTTCCCGCCGGACGCAATGACGGTCGAGGTTCTGGAACTCGTCGAGCAGCGCTTTGCCAGAAACCTCGGATCAACCAAAAACTTCTGTTTTGCCGTCACTAGGACGGATGCCGAGCGCGCTGCTCACGGGTTTATCGAGGACTTTTTGCCGAACTTCGGCGAGACCCAGGACGCGATGCTGAGAGACGAGCCATTTCTCAATCACGCGCTGCTGTCGTTTTATATCAACATTGGTCTTCTGGATCCCCTCGCCGTCTGCCGCGCTGCCGAGAGGGCCTATTTGGAAAGACAGGCGCCCCTGAACGCTGTCGAGGGATTCATCCGCCAGATCATTGGATGGCGCGAATACATCCGGGGTATCTACTGGCTGAAGATGCCTGGCTACGAGAACAGCAATGTCTTCGAGGTGAGCCGTCCACTGCCCGATTTCTTCTGGAACGGCGACACCGACATGGCTTGTGTTTCGACAGTGATCACCCAGACGATCACACATGCCTACGCGCACCATATTCATCGGCTCATGGTCGTCGGAAACTTTTCAATGCTTGCGGGGCTCGATCCCCATGCGGTGCACGAATGGTATCTATCTGTCTACGCAGACGCTTTCGAATGGGTCGAGCTCCCCAATGTCATCGGCATGAGCCAGTTTGCCGACGGCGGGCTTATGGCCTCCAAGCCCTATGCGGCCAGCGGTGCCTATATCGATCGTATGTCGGACTATTGCGACGGGTGTCGATACGACGTTTCGAAAAAGGTGGGCCAGAACGCCTGCCCATTCAACGCGCTCTATTGGGATTTTCTGGATCGAAACGCAGACACGCTTTCGAAAAATCACCGGCTCGCTCAGATCTATGCGTCCTGGCATCGCATGGATGAAAGCAGAAAGCAGGATTATCGCGACAGTGCTTCATTGTTTCTCGCGAAACTCCATGCCGGCCACCGTGTCTAGAAGCCTTTGATTGCTGATGATGCTAAAGGGGAGGCCATGCCGAAGATCGTCAAAAAGGGCCAATTGCCGACGAAGCGATGCGCGACCTGCAGCCTGCCATTTGCGTGGCGGCGAAAATGGGCAAAAAACTGGGATGACGTCAAGTATTGCTCCGAGCGTTGCCGTCGTGAGAAACTCCCCTAAGGCGTCCAGTCTGCACTTCAAGATTTGTGAGCAGCAGGTCGCACATGATGGCTATCGGCAAAGCAAGAAAACCTTCGCATCCGGCGCTATTTTCAGGTCTGAACAGTCAGCGCCCTTGTCGGGTTAACGGTGAAGAAACGGGAAATCGTTTCTTCGTCAATACCAGCCTCAAGCATGCAGGCATGAAACTCGGTGAACACGTGGCTATATCCCCAGCCACCGTACTCCTGCAAATAGTGCTTATGTCCGACATCCTGCGACAACAAAATCTGGTGAGCGTGATTTTTTTTGCACATCAGAGCCAGCGCTTTTGCTCGCTCGCGATCGGACGGCATCCAGTAGGTATGATCCTTGGTTACGAAATGCCCGGAGTTCCCGCAGAGATCGAACTCGATAAAGCATCCCCGTTCCGCCAAGCTCAAGATGTAATCCATTGCCTGGTTGAAATCGATGTCCAGATGCGCAAGGGAGGCATCGATATGCCCGAGGATAATCTTCTCGGGGTTCACGCCAGCTCCAATCAAAATATCCAGAACCTCGTTGCCTCTGCGACCCGGCGCATGGACGTGGATCGAAATCGCAAGTCCGCTTTCCTTTTGGGCGCGGGCCGCCGCTCTCAAGACTTTTTTCTCCTGTTCATGGATTGGATCGCCACTGCCGATCTCACCAATGATTCCCGGGCGGATGCCCGTTCCATCAATGCCGTCCCGAATTTCTGAGATGATCTCCTGATAGATTTCATCCTCGGTCCGCTCTGCGAGACCTTTCGGAAATGCCGAAAAAATATAGTGGCCGCACCCCGCCACGATGTTAATGCCTGTCCGCCGCGCGACTTCCGCCAACGACTTTACGTCACGGCCGATGTCAACCAACGTGACATCGACAATTGTCCTACCGCCTTGCGCCTTGAACAGCTCAACCTCCCGGCATGCGAGCTCGACATCATCGAGAATGCAGTTGTCCCGGTTGCTGTAGGCATCCCTGCGAAGTGCGTAGAGATTTTTGATATCGACCTTTTGATAATAAATATCGTCGGGTTCAGGTGTGCTTGGAGGGCGCAGATAGCAGCTCAGATCGATGAAGAGGTGTTCGTGCGTGATTGTTGGGCCGAGGCTATCCGGCGAAACCGGTCCCAACACGGTCAATACGTAGGACATTTTCTAACCTTTCTATCAAGCAGCGCCCATGGCGACGACAAGTGCCTGGCGGGAAAAATCATGCGGAAGCAGTTCTTGACTGATGCGACCCTTGCGCATCACGACAATTCGGTCGCAAAGGCGGATGGCTTCATCCAGATCATCTGTAGAAAGCAGAACGGCGGCACCCCGTTCAGCCAAGGCGAAGATGGCTGCATGCAACTCAGCACCCGCCTTGACGTCGACGCCAACCGTTGGGCATTCGATGACGTAGAGATCCGGATCGAGGATTAGCGACCGTGCAAAGACCGCCTTTTGCTGATTGCCGCCGCTTAGCTCCGAGATGATCTGATCGCTTCCGGCCGTTTTGATCTGCAGCTGGCGGATTAGTTCCTGCGTTTTGGCTAACATCTTCCTTCGAGGCGTAAGCGAAAACAGGCCACGGCCCGTCAAAAGTCCGATGCCGATATTTTCAAACAACGCAAGTTGGGGAAAAATTCCCTCAGATCGCCGGTCCTCAGGAACGAAGCCGTTGATCCCCTCTGACGAATGCTTGTCGAGCTTGTGATCTCTTGCAATGTACCGACTGAATTCGTGACGCCCAGATCCAAGATGACCGAGGAGGCCGACAATTTCACCGCCTGCAATGTCGAGTGAAACACGCTCATAGGCACCCGTATCGCTGGCACCCTCGACCCTAAGGATCACTTCGCCCTTTTTGCGGGACTGGTCTCGCTGGGGCACGATAACGTCATCGCCGACCATCAGACGGCTTATCTCCGCGACATTGGTCGAAGAGACATCAAGGGTACGGACAAGCTTTCCATCCCGCATGATTGTGGCGCGATCGGCAGTGAGGAGTACTTCGTCCAGGTAGTGCGTGACGAAGATGATTTTTTTGCCTCTTTGACGCAACATCGCGAAAATCTTGAACAGCCTGTCTCTATCCTGCGGCCCCAACCTAGCCGTCGGCTCGTCGAAAACGACCACGTCGCTGTTGAGAGCAAGGACACGGGCGATCTGCACGAGCTGTTGTCCGCTTGGTGCTAGATCAACAACCCTCATCGTCGAGTCGAGATCAAGACCGTAATCCTCAAGAAGTTGCCGTGCCTCCACATCAATGCGGCTGCGGTCTATTGGAGCAAATAGCAGCTTCCGATCACCGTTCGTCACCCGGCGTTCCAGCCCGAGAAAAATGTTCTCAGCGACGGAGAGCTCCGGCACCAGATCGGTTTCCTGATGAACAATCGCTATCCCTGCCTCTAGGGACTGTCGCGGGGAGCCGACATCCAGCCTCATTCCGTTAAGCTCGATCGTACCGTTCGATGCGCTCACCACGCCACCCAGAATCTTGATCAGCGTCGATTTTCCCGCGCCGTTCGATCCGAGGAGTGCATGAATTTCGCCACTGCGGAGTTCGAAATCCACATTGTTCAAAACACGCACAGGCCCATAATCCTTGGAAATTCCCTTCATCGAAAGCATGGTCATGCTTTCCGTAATCGATCGTCTTCGCCGGTCAGCAAGCTGATGCTAACCGCGAGAATCAGGATTGCACCGGTAACACCGGTTTGCCAGAAAGGCGAAATGTTGTACAAATTCAGAGCATTGCCAATCGCCGCCAGCAAGAAAACGCCCAGCACGGTTCCCAAGACCGACCCCTTACCACCGCTGAGCTTGGCGCCACCAATCACCACCGCAGTAATTGCCTGGAGTTCGTAATTGACGCCGGCGTTTGGCAGCGCAGAAGCCGTTCGCGACGCCAGGACTATTCCACCCAAACCGGCCGCCACGCTACAAAAGCAGTAGGTGATGAGCTTGATTTTGGAGACCGGGATTCCTGCAAGGGTTGCCGCCTTTTCGTTGCCGCCAACGGCGTAGACGAATTGCCCGTAGATCGTCAGCCTCAGCAGCACCAGCCCAATCGCCGCGACCGCCAAGAACAAAAGGCCGGAGACTGGCATCCTGGCGAAAGAGGATTGAAGGAAGTTCGCGAATTCGTATCCCGCCCCTTCCTCTGCATAGATTGCCTGCCCGTCGCTCACGACCAAAACGGCACCGCGCGCCAAGCTCAGAACACCGAGCGTCGCGATAAGCGGCGTCATTTTCAGCTTGGTGATGAGCGCGCCATTCACCAGACCGACGAGAGCACAGACCGTCAGGGCGCTTATGAGTCCTGCGAGAACGCCTATATAACCGTCCTCTAACCCAAAACCGAGAAAGCAGACGACACCCGCTAGCGCCGCGACAGCACCTACGGAAAGGTCAAAGCCGCCGAGGATTATCACCATTGTCTGACCGACGGCGAGAATCCCAATTATCGACGACTGCTGCCAGAGATTGAAGAGGTTTCCCGGCTGTCTGAAGACGGGATTGAGAACCGCAAGCAGGAAAATCGGCGCTGCGAGAACCATGAAGATACTCCACCGCCTCCATGGAATGATATTCGCTGTCATCGGGTTATCCTCAAAAAGGCTTAAACTCTGCAAGGTTTGCCTTGGTGCAGATCGGTAGCGGAACTTCCGTACCATTGGGTACCGTCTTGAAGTCCGGTGCCATTTTTGGCAAAGCGGAGACGATTACGCTTCCCAGGGTAGACGGGTCCTGAATGATGACACCGTACTCCCAGCCCTTGTCGATCGCTTCCTTCGTCTGGACGGTTAGTTCCCCGCCAGTGAAAATGATCTCTTCCCGCCCTGCCGTTGTATGGGCGTAGCGCGCCGCAGGTACCTCGACCATACCGCCCCAGCCATGGATGAGATGCAGCGTTCCTTTTGCGAATTTCTGCAGCAGGTCTTGAGTTCCGGACAGACCCTTTTCTGGGCTCCATTCGGTAACCACTTCCGCAGCAATCTTGATATCTTCCCGTTTGCCAATCACGGACATGATACCTTCGCGGCGCAAGCGGTCTGGCGCGCCACCAGGGGCACCGCGCAAAAATGCGATATTATATGGTCCCGGCTGACCACTCGCTGACAACGCTTGCTCAATCAACTGGCCCATCTTGATGCCGAACTGCATGTCGTCAGCACCGATATAGGGAAAGCCTTCCACGACACCTCCACAGGCGATGAGCGGCACCCCAGCTTCCTTAGCGGCGCGTGCCGCAGGCAGAATCCCGCGCACATCGACCGGGGTTGCGCAGATCACATCGACCTTCTGAACAACAAACTCGGCGATCTGCTGAGCTTGGGTTGAGGCGTCCCATTTCGCGTCGACAATTTTGAGTGTGACGTTGTTCGCCGCTGCGGCCTCTTTGATGGACGCGACCAGCGGCACAGCAAACGGAATCGACAGATCCCATATGGTGAAACCGACGGTCAGTGGTGCGCTTTGAGCTAGGGCGTTAGACGCCGCAAAGGCAGCAGGAAGCGCCATTCCCGCGCCCAGCGCACCGAGCAAGAGCGAGCGGCGATCAATAATAAAACCGTTCATTTTATTCCCCTTTTCATTGATTACCCGATTTATTGGGGTTACTTTAACGTTTAAGTCAATTTTTTAGCAATTTTGTCAATCGAAATCTCTGTATCCGCGTATGTCTGGTTGGTGGCGGCTAATCAAATGGTCTAAAATGCAGGCCGGGCACTCGATGGTCTGCCGCCAGACGAGCGCGAGGTTAAAGGACTGAGTTCATGCGGCCTCGACAATGCCGTTCGCACAGACTCTGGACCGCCGAGACTTTAACGTTAAAGTCCGCGGGTCGCTATTGTCAAGCTGGTTTTCGCGGCCCTATCAAGGCCACAAAAAATACGCGAAAACAAACACCTACGCAGACGGTCTGCGGTTCAGATCAAACATATTGCGCTTTTCTTAGTTTTATTCAAATAAACTCAAGACTATTCCTAGAGTTATTGACATTAGCATCAAAATAAAAACTATTTAATTCTCGCCACCATCCACGCAGCTTCCAGGAAATGAAGAGAATTTATTTCGCAATAGCGGGATGAACGAATTAAGGTCAGCGCAAGTGGCTAATGATCATACTTTTGAAACTCACAATTAGAATCAAATCGCCTTCTCCAGCTCCGGCAGGATGTCGAACAGATCCCCGACGAGGCCGTAGTCGGCGACCTGGAAGATCGGGGCTTCTTCGTCCTTGTTGATGGCGACGATGACTTTCGAATCCTTCATGCCGGCCAGATGCTGGATGGCGCCGGAGATGCCTACGGCGATGTAGAGCTGCGGGGCGACGACCTTGCCGGTCTGTCCGACCTGCCAGTCGTTCGGCGCATAACCTGCGTCAACCGCCGCGCGAGAGGCGCCGACGGCAGCGCCGAGCTTGTCGGCCACCGGCAGGATGACCGCCTGGAACTTTTCCGAGGAGCCGAGCGCGCGTCCGCCCGAGATGATGATCTTGGCAGACGTCAGTTCCGGACGGTCGGACGAGGACAGCGCGTCCTTGACAAAGGCCGACAGGCCGGGATTGGCGGCAGCGGCGATGGTTTCGACTGCAGCCGAACCGCCTTCGGATGCCGCGGCAAACGAGGCGGTGCGCACGGTGATGACCTTTTTGTCATCGGTCGACTGCACCGTCTGGATGGCATTGCCGGCATAGATCGGCCGCTTGAACGTATCGGCGGAAACGACATCGGTGATCTCGGAGATCTGCGCCACGTCGAGCAGGGCGGCCACGCGCGGCAGAACGTTCTTGCCGGTCGAGGTCGCAGCGGCGATGATCGTGTCGTAGGAACCGGCCAGCGAGACGATCAGGGCGGCCAGCGGCTCGGCCAGGTCATTGGCAAGATCGCCGCTGTCGGCGAGCAGCACCTTCGAGACGCCCGAAAGCTTGGCGGCGGCATCGGCGGCCGCCTTGGCGCCAGAGCCTGCGACGAGGATATGGACGTCGCTTCCAAGGCCCTTGGCAATCTGCGAGGCGGCCGTCAGGGCCTTGGCGGTCTGGTCGGACAGCGTTGCGGTGTCGTGATCTGCCAGAAGGAGAATGGTCATGATGCTATCTTTCTTTCTGGTTTCTTTTAGAGAACGCCGGCGGTTTTCAGCTTTTCGACCAGCTCGGCCACGGACTTGACCTTGATGCCGGCCTTGCGGCCGCTGGGCTCCTCGGTCTTCAAGACCTTCAGCCGGGCTCCGGTATCGACGCCGAAATCGGCTGGCGACTTCTTGTCGAGCGGCTTCTTCTTGGCCTTCATGATGTTGGGAAGCGAGGCATACCGCGGCTCGTTCAGGCGCAGGTCGGTGGTCACGACGGCAGGCAGCTTGATCTCGATCGTCTGCAGGCCGCCATCGACTTCACGGGTGACAGTCGCCTTATCCGAACCGATCTCGATCTTCGAGGCAAAGGTGCCCTGGGCCCAGCCGAGCAGGGCCGAGAGCATCTGGCCGGTCTGGTTGGCGTCGTCGTCGATCGCCTGCTTGCCGACGATAACAAGGCCCGGCTGTTCGGCCTCGGCCACGCCTTTCAGGATCTTGGCAACCGCTAAGGGCTCGACGGCATCGTCGGTCTCGACCAGGATCGCCCGGTCGGCGCCCATGGCCAAAGCCGTGCGCAGCGTCTCTTCGGCCTTGGCCGGGCCGATCGAGACGACGATCACTTCCTCAGCCTTGCCGGCTTCCTTCAGCCGCAGCGCCTCTTCCACCGAAATCTCGTCGAACGGGTTCATCGACATCTTCACATTGGCAAGCTCGACACCCGAACCATCCGCCTTCACGCGGATCTTCACGTTGTAGTCCACAACGCGTTTTACTGGGACCAAGATTTTCATGGGATCCTTC
>JAURWE010000044.1 GCA_030655075.1 Pararhizobium sp. | reverse complement strand
AGGCGCGCAGCCGACTGCCCGCAGCGCCGCATGGTTGGCATAGCGCAGAACGCCATCGGCGTCGAGGAGACCAGCGAACACCGATGGCCCCAGTCGATCGAGCACGGCGTGGAGCGCGCCTTCGTCAGCTGGTGGGACGCGACTGGCTGCAGACAGGGGCGCCGCGTCATCGCTACGAGGCATTCGCTGGTCCGGAGCATGTTCCATATCAAAAGTATGCCCGGCAAGCTGCATCACCTGTGTGATCAGTTGCGGGCCTAAATGACCGGATCAGATCGACGGTTACAAGCCGACATCGGCTTGTGCCACGCTGGAATTCCGCGCGGGCTGACCCTTTCGATCTTGACCCGGTCTCGCGACCATACGCCAGGCTGGTCGCGCGCTTCGCGACACGACCTTCGAGCTTCATCGGTCGTGATGGCAACGCTGCTCATCTTCATCTCGGTTGTCGTGGCGGGCGTTCTCTTCGCCTATGGCCTTCACAAGCCCGAGGCCGGGTCGGGCAACCTGCCCGCCGAGTGGGCAGTCAAGTTGCTGCGCGACAACGGCAGTCCGCCCACCTCGAAATAGCGGTCGTCGCTCGCGCATTCGCGCTCAATCGCCCAAGCATGCGGGACAAGGTGCCCCGTCTCTCCGAACAGCAAGGGCCGCCTCGCCGGCTTCCAGGCCTGCGGCCATCCGCGTGACCGAGGAACGTCTTCGCTATTCTGAAATCGCTATTCGGCGCTGCGGTTGCGGGGGCGACGGTAGGGGCGGTAGGAGGTGCCGCTCACACAAAGTGCTGCTTACGGTCGTTGTGGGGCCGGCGACGTCAGCTCCGACATGCTGCAGACATCGCACTTGAGCTTGGCGTGTGAATGTGGTGAAGGTATCCACATTTCTCGGCGCTATGGAGAGCGCGCGAAGCGCACGTGCGTCGAAGTAGAGCGAGGTCAATTTCATCCGCCATGCACCTGGCGGACGAAGAGGGGTCGCCTGGGCCGATTTTTCAGGTGCTAGGGTTAGTAACGACCGCCGCCAAAGCCGCCATTGCCATAGCCAACGTCCGATCGTTTGGATGCGGTGTACCCATCGGCGCTATAGGCACCTGAGCCGCGACTCTCTTCGCGGGGACGAGCTAAGTTAACCACAATTGAACGTCCGTCGACCGACATTCCGTTCAAGGCAGTGATGGCGGCTTGAGCGACCTCAGCAGTATCCATTTCCACAAATGCGAAACCCTTGGAGCGACCGCTCTCGCGGTCCATCATGACCTTGGCTGAAGAAACTCGACCGAACTCCGCGAAATTGCTTTCCAGGATGGAATCGGTCACGGAAAAGGGGAGGTTGCCCACGTAAAGTTTGACGCTCATGGAAAGAGCCTTTCTGAGTGAAGGTGCGCGACGATCGCCGCGAGGGTGGGACTGAGAACTGCGTCCGCACCAGGTGGCAGGAGGGAGTGGATTTTTTCCGCAGATCATCAATGCTTGGCTGGTGCGACATGCACGATTGCATCCAAGCCCACGTGATTGCGCAAAGCTGCAGAGCTTCGCGCTGCACAAAGGCATTATCTCTTCGTCGGGATGACCTCAGGGAGCCACGGCATCCATGGTCTTTGTCACGGATGGGGCGTTTGATCTGGTGAGCCCGCCGTGCCTCGCCATTGCCGCGTGCATTGCGTAGGCGTGCGGCACCGATGGCTGAGCACGGAGCGCTTGAGCATGTCGAAAAATGACTCCAAAGCTGGACCAGCCTGACGAGAAATGGCTGCGCGTATCGAGCGCGGCCGGCGCTTGCGCAATTCGGTGCTGCTCTCCGGGGCGGAAGCCTTGCCCGCTTCGACTCACGGGTCTTGATGGGGATCGCCGCGCTTGCTGTTGCTGTCCGCGGCGCGCTCATACGCCGTCGCGCTTGCGCGTCGAGCGTGTGGGCGAAGCAGGATCCAATTTGCCCTTTGGCGCAGCGCCTGTGGTGGGTGCGGCCATCGCATTCTGAAGCAGGTGGCGCGTGGCCTCATGGGCAGTCATTTCACGCTCATGGAGCGCCCGGATTTCCTGCAGCCGAGTGCTTGCATGGTCAAGCTCGGCGCGCGCCTGTGTGAGCTCGTTGGACCGGAAGGCCAAGTGCTTGTCCGCCAGCCCTTGTGCACCGAGTGCCGCGGCGCGTACGGCAGACGTCTCCGACTTGGCTGCAGCAGTGTCTGCACGCGCCAAGCGTATTTCTTCGGTCAACTGCTCACGCACGCCCGCGAGCTGTTCGGCCGCCTTGGTGAGCGCGGCTTGGTCGCGCGTCGCGGCCTGAGCTGCCGCGTGATTGGCCCGCTTGGCTTCCTCGCGCGCGCGGTCGACCTCAGCCAACAATCGTCGCTCCTGGGCGATGTGGCGTTCCTCGGCATCCTTTGCCGTTCGTTTGGCGCTGGCGAGTTCGGCGGTCGCGGTCTCGCGCACAGCTGCGGTGGTGGCCTCGGCCGTTGCAAGTGCTTTTCTCAGGGCTCGGACGTCGGCCTGCGCTTCGGCGAGCCCGCGGGCAGCGTCGTGCAACTGGGCTTCATGCTTGGCCTCCATCGCTGCGAGTGCGCGATGCGACGAGGCGAGGGCGTTGGCGAGGTCCGTCTTCTTGTCCTCGAAAGCAGCCTCGCGGCGCTGTTGCTCGGCCTCGCGTGCAGCCAGCGCTTCTCGCTCGAGCGCCAGCACGCGGTGATCGGCCTGGATCTGTGCGTTGTGAACCTGGGTGGCGTGGGCGAGCGCAACTCGCCAGAGGCGGCGGGCTGCTTCGGCCACACCCAGCGGCACGTCATCGGCCGGATCCACCAGCCGACCGGGGTGCGCAGCGTCGTGGGCTGCGGCTTGCGCCCCGGGACCGTCCGGCGGCGCGGCCAAGCGCACGGCCAGCCGCGCGAACCATTCGTCGAGCATCGGGCTGATCGTGTTCGGCGAGCCACCGTGCAGGTGCTGGCGCACGCGCTCGATGGTGGGCTTAAGGCCCCGCGCGACAAGGTCGTCGGCTGCCTGCAGCACCTCGTGCAACTGCACGCCCACGCGCCCGGGCTTGCGGGCCTTTTCGGGCGGCGGCTCGGGCGCGGGCACGTACGTTTTAACGCTCGAACTTTGACTGGCAATGGTCATACGCAGGGGCCCACAAATGGTCAGAATAAGGACCGATAAGTAAAGTTATGACGCTCTGTATATCGTTAAAAACGTTTAAGTATCAGATAAAGGCATATGATATGCAATGAAATATGAGCCATTCTAGCCGTCGCCAGTCCATCGTTCGTCCAAAACCGCTAACCAACCGCAGTCCCGGTGGCTTGCCGCTTGA
This sequence comes from Pararhizobium sp., assembly GCA_030655075.1. Lineage (GTDB taxonomy): Bacteria > Pseudomonadota > Alphaproteobacteria > Rhizobiales > Rhizobiaceae > JAURWE01. The sequence goes on along the minus strand of JAURWE010000044.1, from coordinate 9,517 downwards.
GTCGATCGAGAGGGCGCCGCCGTCGGCCGGGGTTGCGCAGGACATGCTTGATCCGAGCCGGCTGTCGCAAGCGACAGAGGACGCGGCGCGCGAACTCGTGCGCCAGGGCACGTCCGCCAACACGCTTGCCTCGTACCAAGCGGCCATGCGCTATTGGGCCGCCTGGTTTCAGGTGCGCTACGTGCGTGCGCTCTCGCTGCCGGTTGAAGTGCCCGTGGTCGTCCAGTTCATCGTCGATCACTCGTCGCGCGAAATGCCGACAGAAGAGGGAAGGGGGTCCAGGGCTGCGGCCGTGGCCCGCGCGTCGGCAGAGCCCGAAGTTGAAGAGCGCCAAGCTGCGCCAGTTGAAGTTCAGTCATTCGACGCGGCGCCATCGGAGACCGGACCCGCAGCCGCCGCGCGTGCGAAACATACAAAGCCGGTGTTGGCCATCGGGCTGCCGGCTGAGCTAGACGCCTACCTGGTGAAGGAGGGCTTCAAGGGAAAGTTGGGGGCGTTTTCGTTGAACACGCTGGTACACCGCGTGGCCGTGCTTTCGAAAGCGCATCAGAACCTTGACCTGGACAACCCTTGCAATCACGCCCAGGTGCGTGAGTTGCTGAAATCGGTGCGCCGCGCCTATGCGGCTCGCAACATCAGGCCGCACAAGCAGCAGGCGCTGGCCAAGGACGATTTATTGATGGTGCTCGAGACATGCGACGTGTCCCCACGGGGGCTGCGTGATCGCGCGCTACTGCTGTTTGCGTTTTCAAGCGGAGGGCGGCGACGTTCGGAAGTCGCCGGCGCAGTGATGGAGAACCTGCGCAAGGTTCCCAAAGGCTACACATACAGTCTTGGCCAGTCCAAGACCAACCAAGACGGCGCGCACGACGATGAGAAGCCCATCAAGGGGGTGGCGGCGGCTGCGCTCGACGCCTGGCTCAAAGCCGCAAATATCTCCAAGGGCCCTATCTTCCGGCGCGTGCTCAAGGGCGGGAAAGTGACCGACGACGCACTGGAGCCGAAGTCGGTTCGCAAGATCGTACAGGCGCGGTGCCTGCTGGCGGGGTTGACAGGGGATTTCTCGGCGCACTCGCTGCGCTCTGGCTTCGTGACCGAGGCCGGGCGTCAGAAGACCCCGCTTTCGGACGCCATGAAGATGACCGGCCATCGCAATCTTGGGACGTTCATGGGCTACTACCGCACAGGTGACCTGATGGACAGCCAGGCTAGCGACCTGATGGACGGCGAGTAGTGCTCCGAAGTCTCAGACCCGGTTTGGCTTCGAACCGTTGTCGCCCCCGCAAATCGCCGCCATCTGTTTGGCGCCGCCGGCCATCTTGTCCGCGTCCGTCGTGGGGCGATCAGATGTCGTATTTTCCAACCTGGAACGCCATCCCGATCGGGTGCTTCGCGCTGAACTTCAGTCGACAGTGCGGTAGCAGCGGCACATCAGAAGTGCGGATCGCGTGAATATCCTGTTCGTACGCTAACGTCTTCAACTCACCAAACTGCGCTCGAGCAACCCTCGCTCATGCGGCGTCGCCTGATCTTCGAGGGTTGCCTAGGGGTGCGAGCAGGCCGCGCCGCAAACCGACCGCCTTGACCATTGCCCCCAAGTGGGTACACGCTCATAGGATGGGCGACCCCGCCCGACATCCGGCGCGCTGACTCGGCGACGACTACAGCGCTTTATCCTGTCCAATATAGTTAGCGATGATTGACTATAAATCCCTGTAATCGACGTGTTGCAGCTGAAATGGCCGGGAATCCGTCCATCAGGCGACCTTTCATCGCTGCGCGGATGATCAAAGGCGTCATGTTGACGTGCGGCATTGTGCGGTCCCGCCATCCTCTCTCGCTGATCCATGAAGTAGGTGCGCTGCATCCGCCGCGTTGCCCCAACGATCACACTTTGCCCAGTCGTCCGTGGCCTAAGCGATGATGATCCCTCAGCTGTCTGAGACCACGCGGAGACTGAAGGTTTGCTCCTCCGGATTGCTCAGCCAGGGTTTGGCAGCTTGGTGCGCGAGGCCGTGGGCGGCCATCCAGTGCATCACGCGCTCCAGTCGCTGATCCGAGACATCTGCGGGTTGCTGCCTGGAGTCCTCTTGCCAAGCCCTGAGGCAGAGCAGTAACTTTTCCGCGTTTCCGAACTGCTCTTCGAGAGACCGCAAATACAGCGGCGCGGCGACCATGGCGTCCCTGAGCGTCGTTCGCGGGCCTTCTACGGTGACGGAGAACAGGCGTCCTCCGGATGTGGAGAGATTCTTCATGACTGCCCTGTGCCCTGAAAGCTACCTTTCACCATCGATGCAGGTCCTCAATCCCGCGCCCTGTTTCCGGTAGGTCGAGGGAGTGCAGCCAAAACGCGCACGAAATGAAGTAGAAAAATTGCCGGCACTGGAAAAGCCCACGGCGTGCGCCACCTCGTCAATGCTGAAGGCCGATTCACGCAGGAGTTTGCATGCTCGCATCAATCTAGCTGCTCGCACGAATTCGAACACCGTCTGGCCGGTATGCGCGCGGAACGCCGATGACAGGCGCTTCTCATGCGTACATAGCTGGGCGGCGAGCAATGGAAGCGACGGAACGTTTGCCAGGTCGGCCTCAATTACTCGCAGTGCGGCATGCACCAGCACTTTCTCCGCTTCGTATCCCGAGTGCCCGACACTGCTATCGCCCTCGTGGGCCAACGCCCCGTCCACATTCTGAACATCGTCTCTTGCGCTGCGCGCGAGGCAGAGGTGAACCGCGACGCGCATCAACAGTTCGTCGGTCTCCAGCGGCTTCTGTACGCAGTCCACCGCACCCTCTTCAAGACACCTTAGTCGCTCTTCCAAAGTGGCACGGGCTGTCATGAAGATCACGGGGATATGCGAGGTCGAGGGATTGGCGCTCAACAGCCTTACCGTCGCGAGACTGGCCGGCACGGCGGTACGCACTTCTAGCAAGATCAGGTCAGGCTTGAGCGCGGTTGCGCGACGAAATCCTTCGATGCCCTCGGCCGACAGGCTGACCCGATGGCCCGCTAGCCGCAGCGCCTTCAAGATCTTTTGTTGCTCTCTCGGATCATGTTCGACGACCAGTATGTGTCCGGGGACGCCGGAGAGTTCAGAAGGGTCGGCATCGATAGACGAAGATGCGCGATGCGTTGCGGCGCGAGTCTGTGATTGACATGCAGCGGCCATACCGGCAAAGGGCCGCTCGAGCAACCTGGTGAACATTTATCGGACTGAATCGGGAGGGTTTGACAACCGTTATCGTGCCGGCTCTTGCCATCTCAAGCACGGCAGATTTCTCACGGTTTCTCACCATTCCTGACGGTGCGGTCGGTTGGAACGACACGCCATGCGCGAGGCGGGTCCTAGCTCGCGAAAACATAGCCCGTGCCGCGAACCGAAAGCAATGGCAACTTCATACCCAGTCTTTCAGCCTTGCGGCGCAGACGGCTTGCCACTGCATCGATGCGGTGCTGATCGAAGTCGTACACGTTGCCGCCCAGCGCGACGATCAGGTCGTCACGGCTCACCGCGGCACCGCGGCGTTCGAACAGGCAGACGAGAAAGGATCGCTCTGTAGCCGTGAGTGTCATGCGGCGTCCCTCCGGGTCGCTGACCACCCACCCGCCTTCTCCCAACAACCACCGCGATGGTGAATGGATTGGCTGCCCCACTATCGATGCATCACCTGACCGTACGGCATGCAGGCGCCGACCGACGGCCCTGAGTGTTTCCGCCAGTTCCATCATGTTCACCGGTTTCACCAAGTAGGCGTCGGCGCCTTCGCGCAGCCCCAGCACACGCTCTTCCACACTGCCGCGGGCCGTGAACAGCACCAGGCCCACGCCGCGAACTGCCCTTAGATGGGACACAATCGACAATCCGCTCTCACCGGGGAGCCCGATGTCGATGACTGCGATGTCACAAGGCGCGAGCGCGAAGGATTTGTAGAACCGGTTGGCATCGGCAAAACCCAACGCATTGAAGCCCAGTTCGGTCAAGGCGAACACAGTTTCATCAAGGATGTCTTCGTCGTCCTCGATCACATGGACGCGAAGCGGGGGGGAGTCACTCTCGGTTTGCATTCGTCGCAAAGTATAAAGATGTACTCGCGCGCCGCCGGCACGCAGATTCTTTTCGATGCATGTTGCGCAACCATGGGCCTTCCTCTTACTTGCGATCGCCGAGTCCGTTGGCTTTTTCTTCTTCGCAGATTCTTGTGTGCATGCGCAGCACTGGGAATTTGCTGCTTCGTGCCGCACGCACAAGGGCTTGTGCTGTCCGCCTCGGACGGCATGCGCGGACCGCACGATCTCTCAGCAGCGACCGAAATGCAGCGTGATCCCACAGGCCAGTGGCAGATTGCCGACGTGGCGAGCGGCGGTGCGCGAAGTCAGGGCTTCGCGCCTCTCAACGGTCCAGTGCAGGAAGGATTCAGCCGCAATGCGGTGTGGTTGCGCCTGGTGCTTTCCCGGGCACCTGATGCGCCGGCAAACTGGTTACTGCGCGTTCGTCCGCCCCGCATCAATGACGCGACGCTGTACTCGCCGGATGGGCATGGCGGATTTAGGCAGGTCGACCTCGGCGATCGGAAGCCTTTCGCAGAGCGCGAAGTTCCAGACCACAACATCGTCTTCCCCGTAGAGCTGTCGACTTCGCCTGACGCTTACTTCCTGCGACTGCGCAACGAGGGGCCCGCTCTGCGCGCCGAGCTCGACCTTTGGCAACCGCTCAGCTTCGCAAGGGACCGAACGACAGACTATGTGGTTGTCGGTTTGCTGCTGGGGGCGGTCGTGCTTTCGATTTGTATGAATTTGATCTTTATGGTCTGGCTGAAGGACACGCTCTATGGCCACTATGCGCTGTACGTCCTAGGCATCGCCGCGCTGACGCTCAACCGACAAGGCTTTGTGGCTCAGTGGTTTCTCGATGCACAACCTGAACGGGTCGCCCAGACCCTTGTGGTCGTCAACTGCCTCTTCAACGCGGTGGCGACCACGTTCATGGCGCGCATTTTTGGGTTTCGGCGCCATTGGGCGCCGGCAGCTTTGTTCTTCAGAGCTGTGACCGCGTTTAACCTGTTCGCTTTCGCCGTGGCATTGACGCCTCATTACCCGGACGTTGTCGCATGGGTCAGTGCAGGCAGTGTACTTTCGACATCGTTTGGTGGCCTGTTCGTCGGCTACCTGCTTGTTGTGCGTCGCCAGTTTCAATATCTGTTGCCGGCTTCTGCGTTCGTGGTCGGCACAGTTCTTGGAATCTACGGGCTCCTGAAACTATGGTTGGGGGACCTTGTACCTGGTGCCCAGCCGGAGCGCCTGTACCTGGTGGGAAGCATGATGCACCTCGTGCTATTGAATGCAGCAGTGGCGGACCGCACGCGCCGCGCAGAGCGCGATGTGCGCGCGGAACGCGAGAAGGTGCTGTCCGTGCGCCTTGAGGCTGAGCGTGAACTGGAGTCCACTGTGGTGAAGCGCACGAGCGAATTGGCGCAAGCCAACTTTACCCTGCACGAAGAGATCGCCGCCCGCGCTCGCCTGGAACGAAAGCTGGTGAGATCGCTCGAAGTGGAACGCAAGGCCACCGCGCAACAACGAGAGTTCGTATCGATGGTCTCCCACGAGTTCCGCACGCCATTGGCGGTCATCGACGCGGCTGCACAGTCGCTCGACATCTCGCGGCACGGCGCGCAACCTGCCGTGAAAGTTCGCACAGAGCGCATCAGGCGCGCCGTTCAACGCTTGACGATGCTGATCGAGAACGTCTTGCAGGCGGACCGCCTGCAATCGGACGGCAGGACGATGCCTCAGGAACGGGTCGATATGGTGGCGTTGACACGCGTGATGTGCGACGGCTTTCACTTTCCGGGCCCATCGCGGCTTGTGCTCGACCTGCAGGTGCCGACTGCCTTTGTTCGCGGCGACCCCGCCTTGCTGGACATCGCACTTCGCAATCTGGTACACAACGCGTTGAAATACTCGCCGGTCGAATGCCAGGTAGGTGTTCAACTGCGCAAGTCCAGCGACAGCGTCGACATCATGGTGACAGACCAGGGTGCCGGGGTCGCACCGGAGAACGCGGAGCGTATCTTCGAGCGATATTTCCGCGCGGGAAGTGCTTCCACGGTGCCGGGCACTGGCCTTGGCTTGCACCTGTCTCGCGAGATCGCTCGACTGCACGGTGGCGAAGTCCTGATCGCTGCAACTTCCAGGGCTGGCTCCTCTTTCGTACTGCGAGTGCGTTCGGCCGAAACGTGAGCCGGGCCAGGATCTGAGGTGCCCTTGCTCAAAGCAGTAGCGGTGGATTCACCGCGCTCGCGGCTTGAGTGCGCAACGACGTTGCGCTCGCATGGCCCGCACCTTGCAAAGTGCCTTGCTAACCCGTTTCGACTAGTCCTTGGAGCAGACGTCGACGGGACAAGTCCCTTGGAGACTATCTCGCTAAACGTAAAACGGTTAGCACTCGGGGCGATCTTGTAGTTGCCATTGGACAGCGGTACATCTCGATCTCGCGGGCCATGCCGCTGTGCCAGCTAGGCGTATCGAGGATAACCCTTTTGTGCCTCAGAAAAGCACGGCACAAGCAGCGCGCCGGATCAGATCATCGCCGCTATCGTCGCGCGTCGCACTAGCTGCGCCGCCGACGCTCCGGCGCGGCGAGCCTGGCTGGCCTACATAGGCAGGCGATCGAACTCTACGAACCCGTCTGGCCGCCAGGCATTCCGATCAGCGCTCAGCAAACCGCGAGTTCGGGACGCTTGCCCCGCGGCGAGACCCGAAGGACATCAAAATGGCTGATTTCAGAAGGATCACGGTACCATTCGCAGAGAAAACCCGGTCTCAGGGAAATCAAAACCGGACCGCTAAGAGTGGCTGTTCATGCAAACACAAGCTCAGTAGGCCCGCGGTGCTTTCCTTGGTCCCTCAAATCCTGAAGTTCAAAAGCGAAGCGCTAGGGATGAGGATTTATATAGGTCATCGGATCCGGAGGGAAAACGTGGCGGATACCGTGATGCTCATAGGCGAGCGAGACTTTCCGCTCGCTGAAAGATTAATCGAAGTCTTCAATGCGCATTCCATCGCAGTCGACACGATTTCTCCAGCGGAAAACCCGAATCTCTTAGTCAACACGCGGCAGTATGCGTGTGCCATCCTTGACTTGAAGATGGCTCACTGTGAATCCCTCAGTTTGCTGCACCTCATTCGTCGCAAGAGCAATGTTCCCATTCTCGTCCTGACGCCGCGTGACACGGTCGAGTCAAGATTGCTGGGCGCTGAAGCAGGCGCAGACAACTTTCTTGTGAAGCCAGTGAGTGCCGAGCTGATCGTTCGACATGTGCAGGCAATATCAGGTAAGCGCTTACCGCCTGCGGAAACGGTTTGGCGAATGGCCGATCTGGAAGTCGACACCCGCCGTCGGCAATGTTTTCGGCGGCGCCGACAGGTGCCACTTACAGGGACAGAGTTTGACCTGCTGTTGGCGTTGATCCGTGGCGAAGGTCGGGTGCAATCTTATGCCGTCCTGCATAGGGAGGTCTGGGGCATTGAACACTACAGCGAGAGTAACGTCATCGAGGTCACCGTTCGGAGACTCCGCATCAAGCTCGACAATCCTTTCGAGGTGAAGTTGCTGCACACAGTGCGCGGCATGGGCTACGTCCTCGAGGAGCGATCGTCGTCGGCATTTCCTACCAAATCTCAACTCTACCGATCTCTTGGAACCCAAGATGGTAGTGAAGGTCCAGCGGCGGAGGTGCGTCCCAGCCAGTCACCCGCCCCATCCTCAGCAAAGCCCGTATCCTTAAGGTCCTCAGAAAGCAATAAAGCTCGCATGAATCTGTGGAAAAGAAACAATGTCTGGATCTCCGGCGAAGGCGACACGACGATGGTCTTTGCGCATGGGTTCGGCTGTGATCAAACCATGTGGCGCTGCGTAGCACCGACATTCAGCGCCAGGTTCCGAACCGTCCTTTTCGACCATGTCGGCAGCGGAAACTCTGACCTGTCCGCCTATGACTTCTCCAAGTACCAGACGCTGCAGGGGTACGCCGCAGACGTCAACGAACTGCTTGACTATTTGGGCGGAGACCACGTCATATTCGTTGGCCATTCGGTCAGCGCTATGATCGGAATGCTGGCAGATCTAGATAAGCCAAATCGAATCATCAGGCACGTGATGATCGGTCCTTCACCCTGCTACGTAAATGACCTCGAGTATGTCGGAGGTTTTGAGCGTAGTGATATCGATCAGCTTCTGCAGAGCCTCGAGGCCAACTATCTTGGCTGGTCGCGGAAGATGGCGCCTGTGATCATGGGCGCGCCCGATCGACCCGCGTTGGGTCAGGAGCTGACCGACAGTTTCTGTAGAACGGATCCAGAAATAGCGAAACACTTTGCGAGAGCAACGTTTTTATCGGACCACCGCGCAGAGCTCCATAGGTTAAGGACGCGATCGCTCATCCTGCAGTGCGACGACGATGTTATTGCACCCCTGACTGTCGGACGTTACATGCATCGGCAGATGCCCAACAGCGTTCTGCGAGTCGTACGAAATGTTGGACATTGTCCTCAGCTCAGCGCGCCGAACGAGTGTTTGGACGCAATGAATGAGTTTTTAAGCGATTGAAAGCTTGCGATGCGCTCGGGGCAGCAAGCCGTTGATTGCGGCTGAACCGAATCAATCGTATGGCCGATTCGCAGACAGAAGGCCGATGCCTGACCGTAAAGGATGTCGTTGGACTCTTCAGCTTCCGCCAAACGCATGGCTCGTGCTTTTTCCTTCTCATCTGACGCAACAAGGTTGGCCTTTTGCGCTCAGCGTCCTTTGGCTTACGCCAGCTACTACACTGACATGTTTCTCGCGGGTATCGCACGTAGTGTGCCCTACACGGTGGAACTTGAAACCCGAACTTCGTGCAGGTTGCAGCCGAAGAAGACTGCTTTGCGCCAACGTGGTCGCCATGTGGGAATCATTTTGCATTCGGCGCCGCAACTACGGATGTGATTCAACTTGCTGTCATGGACATGCGAACCCGCGAGCGCTGAGACTTCCGGAATGCAGGTTGCAGTTGAGCAGCATGCGCCCGTTCGAATGCGGACAGGCTGCTTGTCAGCGTAGTCGTTCCGAGGGGTGGAGGCCGTGGCTTCTCGGCATAGACAACCAAGGTTCAAGGAAAGCCGCTGCCGCGTGGCAGTTACAAAACTGCTTTGGCGAACGACAAGCAGTACGTTGGAGCCCCCGATAGAAGAGTCTCCGGCAAACCGAGTGCCGCTGCGCCGCATGAGTTCGTCGTGTACGACGTGCGAAATGGGGTTGGCCTCTCGCTTGCGGGTCACGAGGGGAACCCGCGCGCTCGGCGCGGTGCAGGCCGAGGGCGGGCGCGTGACGCAGGTCGTGCGGTCGGTGGGCCTCACGCAGGCCACCACGCACCGCCTGCTGCAGGCGCTCATGGCCGAGGGCATGGTCGAGCAGGACGAGCGCAGCAAGCTCTACCGGCTGAGCATCGACTTCTTCGCGCTCGCGGCGAGCGCGGGCAA
>JAURWE010000032.1 GCA_030655075.1 Pararhizobium sp. | reverse complement strand
GTTACGACCGCAGTGGTCGACTGATCCAGCGGGTTGACGCCCTCGGCCATAGCGTCGAGTTTGGCTACGACGCCTATGGTCGCTTACAACACCTGAGCAATGAAAACCACGAACGCTACCGCTTCGAGTGGGACGCGCTGGACCGCCTGTTGGCCCAGCAGGACCTGGATGGCAGCGGGCGCATTTACCAGTACAACCCGTTGGGCGACGTCACCGGCATCTGCCATGTGCCTGCGCCGCTCGCGGAGCCTGATCTGGACGGCAAGGACAGCGCCGAACCGCACACCCCGCTGGAGCATCATTTTGAACGCGACGCCGTCGGCCGCTTGGTCCGTAAACGCACCGACGATGGCATCACCGAATATGCCTATGACAAGGCCGACAACCTGCTGGCGATCAGTTTTATCGACAATCAGGGCGAGGAGCAGCGGCTCAATTACAGCTACGACGCCCTTGGCCAACTGCTCAGCGAGACCAACAGCGCCGGCTTGCTGCAGTACAGCTACAACGAGCTAGGCAATCTTGAAACCCTGATCCTGCCTGATCAGCGCCAGCTCAACCATCTCTATTACGGCAGCGGCCATCTGCATCAGATCAACCTTGATGGCCGGGTGATCAGCGACTTCGAGCGCGACGCACTGCACGACGAAGTGCTGCGCACTCAGGGCGCCCTGCTTACCCGCACCCGTTACGACCGCAACGGTCGCCTCAGCCAAAAGGCGCTGCACTACCAGCAGGTTGCCCGCGAGGTGCTGCCGTTGTTGCAGAAGGACTATCAGTACGATGCCAGTGACAATCTGGTGGCCGAGATACTGACCCAGACCCAGCGCCCAGGTACTAACCGCCCGAGCACAGCGGCCAATGACGACTGCCTGATTGGGCGATTTCACAATCAGACAACAACCGGCAAGTCCTACCAAGGCAGCGCCCGCTATGGCTACAACCCCGTCGAGCAGATCCAAAGTGTGCACAGGGGCCAGCATATTGAGAGCCTCAACTACGACGCAGCCGGCAACCTGTTCGACGGCTACCGGGTCAACGGCCTGATCAAGCACAACCGCGTGCACGTGTATCAGGACAAGCGTTATCGCTATGACCGCTTTGGACGGCTGAGCGAAAAGCGCATTGGCAGCAGCCGCATCCAGCGCTTCGAGTATGACGCCGAGCACAGGCTGATCTGTATCCGCCAGCAGCAGGGATCAATGGCCCAGCGCATCCTGTTCAACTACGACCCGCTGGGGCGGCGCATCAGCAAGCAGGTGTACAACGGCGACGCCAGCGAAGCGAACAACCGTACCTTGTTTCATTGGCAAGGCTTGCGGCTGTTGGAAGAGGTGCAGGACGGTAGGCCCAGCCTGTACGTGTATGCCGATCCGGGCAGCTATGAACCGCTGGCGCGCATTGATGGCAGACCGGGCAGCGAGGCGATCTTCTACTTCCACACCAACCTGGCTGGGCTGCCGGAGCAACTCACCGACAGCGATGGCAACACCGTGTGGCACAGCGAGTACCTGGCCTGGGGTAATGCGCGGGACGAGTGGCATGATCAGCAGGTTGGAAATGAGCAGAACCTGCGTTTTCAAGGGCAGTACCTTGACCGCGAAACGGGGCTGCACTACAACACCTTCAGATTTTTTGATCCGGATGTGGGGCGGTTTACTCAGCCGGATCCGATTGGGTTGGCGGGAGGGTTGAACCTTTATCAGTATGCGCCGAACCCAACAGGGTGGGCTGATCCACTGGGGTTAACTGGATGTCCAGACATCAATCCCCCGCCATCTAATCCAACCCCAAACCCGCGAACAGGCTTAGGCTATGGGGTGAACGACAACCCAGTAAGAATCGAGGGCCCATGGAACAAACAGGACATATTTAATGGTCTGCACGGAAGGACACCAAAATCATTAGGTTCTCCCGACCTGCACCATGCACATCAAATGCCAGGATCAGGCATACATGAAGTTCATCCTAGAGATCACAGAGGAAATACAGCTCTACATCCAAATAAATACAACCAAGGTGTAACACCCGAAATGCGAAATGCTGATCGACAATTACACTGGTGGTATCGTGCCAGAGAACAAGGCGCCGACAGAATCTACCCAAACTCAATATATGATTAAAATGAAGAAAACCACATGAACAAAGATGCCTTCAGTAAAAATGTAGAATTTGTAAAAAAACTCAAGCCAGAATGGTTTTTATGTACAGACGGGCAGATAGCAACCCCCCAAAATATTGGCGCAATTGAAAAATCAATAAGCGCAAAATTACCTAACGAATTCACCTTTTTTTCGTTGAATTATGAGGCAGGTTATTTTGGCTTCCTAAATATTTTCTCCCTGAGCCCAGATAGCGAGTGGTATCTACCAAGCAAAATAAACGAATACCCCAATACCACACCACCCAGTAACTTCATCGCATTTAGCGATGATGAAACAGGCGGATATTATGGATTTATAAGTGAAGAATCAAACTACAGCAATGAAGTCTACCATCTAGATATTTCGACAAACGAACTAACCCCAACAAATCTAAATTTCTTTGAGTTTGTGATAAGAACCGCCTTCAAACCTGAACACTTCAACATACGTCTACCGTATTAGGTCAGCTACCGGCTCAACGCGTCTACGACCCTCGGCCACAGCGCCGCGTTTGACTACGACGCCTATGGCCGCCTGCTGCACCTGGGCAATGAAAACCACGAATGCTACCGCTTCGAGTGGGATGCGCTGGACCGCCTGCTGGCCCAGCAGGATCTCGACGGTAGCGGCGTATCTACCAGTACGACCCATTGCCGGCATTCACCATATTCCTGCGCCGCTGGCCGAGCGTGAACACCGGAACGATGCAACTTATAAAACAAAAAGCACATTTGGGAATAAAACATGCCGGAGGCATCAGCCAGTACTCAGCAGCAACCGGAAAAAATATACTCATCCTGCGAGACCAACCAAGACCAAAGGACCCACCAGATGCCCATAACCCTACAGAATTGCGAAGCCCCAATTAGCACTCTTGAATACGATGAGTTCACTAAAACTATTGGCCGCGCGCCATCAGAATATTTTAGAAATTTCTATATAACGAATAATGGCGGAACACTTGATGATTCAACCGCAGAAAGCAATGCGTTTTTACTAAATAGCTTTCTCTCCATAAAAAATGGTGAAACCACAATTGAAGATACATACAAGCAACTAATCAAAGGAGAGCCCGAGTTAATAAACCTAGTCCCATTCGCCTATGACGATTGCGGCAACATCTTCGTTCTATCCGCCAGAAATAGAGATTTTGGGCTTATCTATCTATGGCTGGCAGATGAAAGAGATCTAGTTTTTTTATCTAGCTCTTTCGAAGAGTTTCTCGCACAGCTTGAGCAGTGATTAGAGGGACACCACGGACTTTCCGGATATGACTATCCGGGAGGAAGATTGACTATCCATCAGAATACGACCTTGAAAAAGGCGAGACCCGGGTCACCGACAGCCTCGGTCGCCAGGACCATTATTACTGGGGCCCCTTCTACGAGATCTACAAACACATCGACCCCATGGGCCACTGTTGGCAGGAAGATGTTCTCAGTGGCCAACTGCTCAAGAGCATCGACCCGCAAGGCGGCGAATGGCAATACGGCTACGACGAACTCGGCCGCCTGATCGAAACCCGCGACCCGTTGGGCCGCTGCGAACGGATCCGCTACACCCGTCACTGGGCGTTACCCCTGAGCGTCACCGATGGCGCCGGGCGCACCCAACGCTTCGGCTATGACAGCCAGGGCAATCTGCTTTGGGAGCAAGACCCTCTCGGTAGAAAGACCCACTACCGGTACAACGCC